>JBGSJL010000259.1:0-24699 GCA_041741955.1 Pirellulaceae bacterium
GAAAGCAATGTGGCCATCCGTCCCAATGCCCAGCAATTGTAAGTCGATGCCTCCCGCTGCGGCAATTTGTTGCTCGTAGATCTCGCAGGCTGCTTCAAGGTCGCTCGACATGCCATTGGGCAGAAAGCTCCAGTCGGAGCGAAAGTCGCACAAGCCAAACAAATTCGTGGCCATAAAACTTGAATAAGATTGCTCGTGTTCGGCGGGCAGACCGACGTACTCATCCAAATTGAAGGTCGTGACCTGTGCAAAGCTGACTTGGCCTAACTGGAAACGCGACACCAGCTCGCGGTAGGTGCCCAGTGGCGTACCGCCGGTGGCCAAGCCCAGCACCATGTTGGGCCGAGCCTCTATAGCTCTACAGACAATATCCGCAGCTCGAGCACTGACGGCTTGGGGATTTTCGAGAATGACAACGCGCATCTGAGGAGACGACTCTCGGCCAGGGTAAACGATCCTAGAATTCGATCGAAAACGCCGATTGTAGCGTTAAAACCTGATGCGACAATAAAACCAAGTCCCACTCAGCTTCAAATTAAAGCACACCACCGAAAATTTCGTCTATCCAGAAATTTTATTTAGGCAGCGGGGCTGCTGCCTGCGTAAACCGAACACATTGCGCAACCCACGGGAATGGCGTCAAATCTACAAAGTAGCTGCTTATCCAATCCGACACCGTTGGCAAACATGTCCTAATCTTCTGACAGGTGAAACTCTGCCGGTAAGGCAATTTACCTGGAGTGCATCCCATCGAAATACCCGCCAAAGCAAGTGAATTCAGAGGAATCCATGTTGAGTAACAAACGCGGCAAAGTTTATGTAGATCGAATCGTACAAGGTGCATTGGCACGTCGCATCGTAGCCCATTGGTGCATCTTCTTTTTGCTCTCGATCATTTCACTGGTAACGCTGGAATTCTTCCTGGGTGATCCCAGTTTGACCTTGGCGGGCTACGCATCAGTGCTGTGGAACAAGTATGCGTTTTTCGTAATCCTAATGTTGGCAATTTTGCCAACCTTTGTTTACGACTCCATGAAATTGAGCAATCGATTTGCCGGTCCGGTATTGCGACTGCGCGAGTCGATTCATCTGCTGGCCAAGGGCGAGCAAGTCACGCAACTATCTTTCCGTGAGAACGACTTTTGGCGGGAATTGTCTGAGGACTTCAATGTGGTTGCAACGCGAGCCTCCGAATCGAAGGCATAGCGATTGTTGCAAAATACCGTCGCACCGCACCATCGCATGACACGGTCACAAAACACAGTTGTATGACACGACCAACACGCATCCATGCGAGCATCAAGATGAAATCGCCCCATTCAAGCTCGGTCGATAAGCGCGGAACGGCATGTGTCGAATTGGCGGTCTGCTTGCCTGTGATGGTGCTGCTGGTATTCGCAGCCTTGGAGGGAGCTAACATGCTCTTTCTGCGTCAAGCAGTCGTACAGTCCGCCTACGAAACGGCCAAGGCCGCCGCTAAGACAAATGGCGTTCAAACCAACGCCCAAACACTGGGCGAACAAGTGCTGTCTTCGCGTGGCGTAGTGAGGCCCACGATCACATTCACGCCTGCTAATGTGCAAAGCTTGCCACCCGGCAGCAAATTCTCGGTTTCGGTTTCAGTCCCAGGTGATTCCAAGAGCATCACGGGTATTGGCCCCTTCAATGGCCTCACCATCAAGGCTCAGGCCACGATGCTGAAAGAATAAAGCTCAAGTCATCAACGAGCTTGCACGACCCCTATATCCATACCGTTCGATATTGAGCCCTACAGGAACGCCATCATGAGCGCACGACAACTCAAAAGCCGACGCGGCGCGATGATGATTCTGGTCGCCGTTTCGCTGGTCATTTTGCTGGTTGGTGTGGTTTTTAGCGTGGACGTCGCTTACATGCACATGGTGCGGGCCGAGCTCCGAACCGCTACCGACGCCGCCGCCCGAGCTGGCTCGGAGGCTCTTTCCAGAACTCAGAATCCCGCTATTGCCCGCGCTGCTGCAGTTGACATCGCCGAGGAAAACATGGTCGCTGGCAATGGCTTAACGCTACAGCCGGGGGATATCGAAGTCGGCAGCTTGCAGCCCAGCGCTGGCAAATTTGTTTTTGTTCCCAATCGAGCACCCTTCACCGCGATGCGAGTTCAGGGTCGGCGCGACAACGCGGCTGCCGACGGTGCCGTCGCGCTGTTTTTCGCAAAGTTGTTTGCCGCAACCGAGTTTCAACCCGTGCAGGCCGCGACTGCTTCGTCGAATGTTCGCGACGTTGCTCTGGTGCTCGATGTGTCTGGATCGATGGCGGCCGCCAGTGGATCGGGGACACGCCTAACTGCTTTAATAGACGCCGTCAATATTTTCTTAGATGAAGTTCAAGCGTCGGCACCTAGCACACAGCTTTCGCTCATCAGCTATTCGACCACACCCACCAAGCAACTGAACCTAACCAACAACTTTGCGGCCATTCGCAACAGCGTCAACGCCTTCACGCCAAACGGCTTGACGGCTATTGGCAATGCCCTAAGTATGGGCAGCGATTCGCTGGTCTTCGATCCTTTGAACCGCAGCTTTGCATTCAAGACGGTGATCGTCATGACAGATGGCATTCACAATACCGGGCCCAGCCCTGCAGCGACTGTCGCCACCGCCGTCGCGCGCGGTCAAACCGTACACACCATTACCTTCAGCAGTGCGGCCCAACAGGGATTGATGCGGACTGTTGCCCAGGCGACCCTGGGTGGCATCCACATTCATGCGGACGACGCAAGCGACCTAGCTGCAGCCTTTAGAGCGATCGCACGTACACTTTCCGTCACCTTAGTTGAATAGCAATTGCTGGAGCCTGCAATGAAGCGGAGAACGAGCCGAAAGACTAAGCCGCGATGCGGAGTGGCCACTGTCGAACTTGCAATGACCTTACCATTGCTATTCCTACTGTTGTACGCCGCGCTCGAGCTCGGACATGCCAACATGGTTTTTAATGCGACCGAAGCGGCCTGTTACGAAGGCGCCCGCGTGGGCATCGTACCAGGTGCCAAGGCCAGCGAATGCGCAGCAGCTGCCCAACGCATCTTGAACATTTCCAGGATTCGTGGCGCCAGCGTTACAGTCACGCCAAGCAACTTGGGAACGCGCTCGGCGAGCGTACAAGTCCGTGTGCAAGTTCCCTATGTCAACACGTCCATCATCGCACCCACGTTCACGCGGCTGCTAATAATAGATCGCACGTGCGAGCTGGTCCGCGAAGAAATTTGAAGTAACCGACTAGCGGACGCCAACTTGGACCCAACCGTCGTCAAGTTTAATTGAATCGATTGCCAGGGACGGAGCGTTCGGGAATGACTTTCGCAAGTCAATCCTCTCGGTCACAAAACGTTCTTTGAAGAAGGCGTCAAACTTGCCTTTCAGAAACGCACGCAGCGTCACAGCTCGCAAGCCACGCGAGGTTTTCGCAAAATTAACTTCTACTTCTCCCTGTCGATCCAACGTCAGCACGCCCTGGTTGAAGCTCGGCAAATACGTGGCCGTGACCAAGACATCGTCCTCCAAAGACTGATCGCCACGCGACATTTTCGTGATCCGCAATTTGATTCGTGCGAGTTGATCATCAAACTCAACTTCCACGGGACGGAAGGAGGTCATCGTAATCGACCATGGCTCTCCCTCGGCTTCCTTTTTTAATTCTTCGGTGACAGCGAGTGAGGCTTGTCGAGCGAAGTTATCTAGCTCGGTATTGCGAATAGTGCGGTCGCCAACCAGGACGTCCAAGGCGTTGATGAGCGCAGATTGATGAGCTTCGATAACAATATCGCTCAGGGCAGGTTTTGCGATGCCACATGGTTTTTCAGCCGCGATTTGGAAGCTCGTTGCCTGCTTCAAATCACCCTGGACTGAACTGGCCGTCGAATACACACTCAACGATGGCTTGGATAGTTCGAGCCGGGTCAGTTCGGGCCGAGGCGTTCCTTGGAAAGTGGCCAACTGGACGCGGGCCTTGCTCAGTTGCTGCTCAACTTGGTCGTTGTATTGCGTTTGGATTCGCCTCTGCAAACGTCCTTGAGCGATCGAATCCGCTTGCGGTTTCTGTTCAGCCGCTTTCTTTTGGGCAATTCGGCGGACGACCCGAAAACGATGGTCGATCGAATTGATCGATGTTTGCAGGTTGGTGGCCACACTGGCGGGCATGGAGGAGATTCCCTGCGGCGAGACTACGATTTGTTTTGATGCATAGACGGGAGAACTGGCCGTGCTGCCGATAACAACACCACGATTGTAGCCGCGACTGTTGGTCGTCATATTGCCAGCCAAGTTGAGATTCATCGAGACACCACCGAACATGGGCTGCACATCCACGGTCACCGAGCCGTTTAGGCAAGCCTGACCGATAATGCGAGTGCCCAGCAAACACTCGTTGACCGGACTGGGCTGAGAGACAGGTCGCATCAAAACTCGATTCAGCAGCGACTCCCGCGCATAGATTTGCACATTTGGAGTTCCAAAGCGTTGGTGCATTCCCGCGACTGCCGCAGGAGCTTGGTTCATCTCGTGCAGATAATTTGCAATGAGCCCGATCTCATAACTCCGCTCTGTTCCGGCCCCAGCGGTTGCAGGTTGGTTCATTGCATCCAAAAGTTGTTTTAACTTGCCGTTGAGCACTTGGATCGATTTTTCTGGAGCATATCCGTAGCGCAGCGCCCGCACCATTTGAGAAATGGCATCTCGGAGCTCAACGAAAGGCGGATACTCCAGGCCAGGATAGTTCTGACGCATGTTGGCCTGTAGATCTGCGAGCACATCGACGCTGGGAAACTCCCGCTCGACTTCCTCTTTCAAGGACTCCAGCCCTAAAAATCGGCCCCATGCCTGTCCATTCGAACTCGCCGGCACGATATAGTTTTCCAGCCTTGCGATGGTGCCGAGTAGCCGCTGTTTCGAATCGGATAAACTCGGTATCTTGGAGGCGTCCAGGCTGTTCATCGCCTGAATAACCAAGGCTTGGATCGCTTGAGAGCTTGAATCGGGAGCTTGAGTGAGCGGTGCGATCGGGGCTGGAAGCAACGTATCAGCGGCCGCAGGTCGCTGCAGTGAGTCGCTAGGAGAGGACTCGTTTTGCGCTGAAGCCAGGGTCGAAAGGCAAAAACATCCTGCCATCACGATGGCCGTTTTGGCGAGTCTAAGCATCGTTTGGTTCTGTTGGTACAATCGCAATTCGATATCTCCACAATCCAACTTGGACTTGCGCTGTTAAGCACAAAGACTCACAGTTTCTCTCACATACCCAGCTTTGCAAGGCGAGCGGCGCCCTTTTCCGCCTGATATGCATCAAAATGCTGCCTTTTCCAGTTAAATAGATTAACTTGGCAACTCAAAGAAACTAAACGTGCAACCAGCTTCAATCATCGCCAAGAAGCGCGACCACCAAGAATTGTCCTCCGCAGAGATCCGCAGCATGATTGGCGGACTGGTCGACGGCTCGATTCCCGACTATCAACTATCGGCTTGGGCAATGGCCATCCTGTGCCGTGGTATGAATGCTACAGAAACAGCCTGCTTGACCGACGCGATGCTCGAAAGTGGTCAACGACTTGTCCGAGTTAGCGAGCGACCGCGCGTCGATAAACACTCCACCGGCGGACTTGGCGACAAAGTTTCCCTGGTTCTTGCCCCGCTACTGGCCTGTTTCGAAGTCGATGTTCCCATGCTCAGCGGACGGGGACTGGGAATTACCGGAGGAACGCTGGACAAACTCGAGTCCTATCAAGGATTCAACTGCGACCTAACTCGCTCGCAGATCGACGATCAACTTCGCAACATTGGCTGTGTCATCACGGGTACAACGCCCGATATCGCCCCCGCCGACCGCAAACTTTACAGCTTGCGCGACGTAACAGGCACGGTACCATCCATCGCTCTGATCACAAGTAGCATCATGAGCAAGAAGCTATCCGAGTCGCTCGACGCATTGATCTTAGATGTCAAGTTCGGCTCGGGCGCTTTCATGCGAGACATGGAAACCGCGCGTCGGTTAGCCGATAGCCTGTGCGCAACCGGAGCACGGATGGGGGTTACCACTCGCGCGATCCTGTCGGATATGAATCAGCCGTTGGGCCGAATGGTTGGAAACGCCTGCGAAGCGAATGAATCGGTGCAACTACTGCAAAACTTAGGCCCAGACGACCTGAAAGAATTGACCCTTCGTTTGGCAGCCGAGTTGTTGGTTGCTGTTGGCCGCTGGGATAGTCTCGATGTCGCCACTGGGGAATTGCAGGCGGCCCTGGCAGATGGCCGTGGTTTCCTACGCTACCAACAAATGATTGCAATGCAGGGAGGCAAATTTGTAGAACAATTGCCCTTGGCCAGCGCGAGTATTCTCGAGTCGCCGTTTGATGGCTGGATCGGATCGATGGATGGTCAGCTAATTGGACAAGCCGTGGTTGGCCTTGGCGGCGGCCGCCAGCAACTGCACGACCAAGTCGACCACACTGTGGGCTTAGAAATGCTGGTGCGCATCGGCCAGCGCGTCGAGCGCTCTCAGCCCATAGTTCGCATTTTCTCGCGGCACCCTTCTGCGGTTGAAGAAGCCAAGCGGACGCTGCTGCAAGCCATTTCCGTGATCGATCAACCCACGCCCGCTCCTCGACTGATTTACGAGTAAACAACGCTGGAAAAAAATCCTGTGGCTGGTGACCGATCGAATTTCCGGGCGCCCGACCACGCTCCTTGACACGGGCCAACTTAGCTGATATTTTTTTCTGGCTTGCTAGACCGCTGCTTTCATCGCAGGGATAGTAGACCGATTTCGTCTCGGGGGATTAGCTCAGTTGGGAGAGCGCTTGCATGGCATGCAAGAGGTCGAGGGTTCAAGTCCCTTATCCTCCACTATCTGGAACAAAAGGCCCTTCGGCGAGTACGTCCAAGGGCTTTCTTATTGTCGGGCAAAGAGTTGCGTCGACAAGCTTGCAGTTCAACCAGACGATTTCAATGATCTTGCGTTTTTCAGCGTAACCGGCCGTAAGCCATTTCTGGCGTACTAGGGTTTGCGAAGGATTAGCAATCGGTCCTGCTGGGCGGCGATTAACGTCTCTTGACCCTGTAGCTCCGATCGCTGAGCTCGGGCCTTGTTCTGAGCGTCTTGGGTCCGCCCGCGATCTGCCAACTTACCTACAACCCTTCACTCGAACCTATCTGGAAACTATGCCGACTCCGAAGAGCGGACATACGACTGCTGCATTAAGGATTGTCTGTTGCAGATTTTTGGCAGCGACTCCAACCATGGTCAATGTTCAGGCACCCTAATTTCGATTCCGTATTTGGGAGCAGCTTTCAACAGCGCTTCGAAGTCCGCAGGCGATGGCAGCGGTGCAGTGGTGGCACCTATCTCCAACGGCGTACTGACTTCAAAGAACATTTGTTCAAGTCCCGCCGGTGCCACAGTGATAATCATCTTTGCCGGTTGGCCGCTTTCATTTTTGAACGAATGCAGCGTTCCCACAGGAATGTTTGCAAAGGTTCCAGCTTTCGCGACGATTCGCTGGTCTTCGACCTGAAATATGACCTCGCCTTCGATTACGACAAAACCCTCTTCCTCTCGACTGTGAATGTGCGGAGGAGGACCACCGCCAGGAGGAACGATGGCTTCCCACATCGCATACTTGCCATTGGTGTCGTCACTCGTGGCAAGGAAGCGGTAGATATCACCGACAACGCCCAGAGATTGGCCGACGCCAGGAGTTCGGAGTGTTACCGATCGCGTTGTTGTCATTGATTGTCCTTCGTCATGATGGTTGCGAGTTTGTTAATTACCTTGCGTCTCGCGTAATCTTGTATTCCGGAGAGCACTCAAAATCTAGGAATGAACTTGCCCGTTGTTTCAATGTATCGTCGATATTCATCACCAAATCGTTCAATCAGCAGCTGCTCTTCTTTAGGAGTTCTAATCGCGAGCAAGATAAGGACCGACAGGCCTGCGATGCCGATGAGCAAGTTTGCAGTGAGTAGGGTAACGGATGCCATAAGTAAAGCGGCACAAACATAAAACGGATGTCGCACC
The DNA here is from genome assembly GCA_041741955.1 of Pirellulaceae bacterium. Classification (GTDB taxonomy): domain Bacteria; phylum Planctomycetota; class Planctomycetia; order Pirellulales; family Pirellulaceae; genus Aureliella. The sequence continues at coordinate 8,044 of JBGSJL010000259.1, forward strand.
CAGCGGTACGGACCATGCGTCACCAACATGGCATTTTTTCGAGTCACCACGGTATCAGTCAGGTTTTTTCCAAGACTAGCCAGCGTCCAGTAGAACAACGGCATAGTTGCAAAAGCTGAGACCACGCCGAGCCATCGGAGCCACGAAGGAATCGGTTTTACTGCCCATGAGACAGAGGTGGGATACAGTAGATGTGCGAGTGTAAAGATCCCCAGAAGCAGGCCTGCAACTCGCAGTGTCACGGCCAAAAGATAGCCTTCCTCTTTGCGAGAGATTCGCTCACCGGACGCAGCCGCCTTTATTCGATGCGGAATGCCAATTGCCATCGTGATAACGATCACCATGGCCAATGCCAGTCGAAACCAAATGTCATCATGCATAGAATTGCACTATCGCCAACGCCACTAATTGTGCCTCTGTCATCATGGTATTCTAACGGATGCAAAGGCATAATGTCGTCGATACCGCAGGCCAACCAAGTAAGGTGGCCATCAGGCGATTGGAAGGGACCGTGTTCAAATGATGAAAGCGATTCGGAAAATTGATCGTTCAATCTGGCAGTGTGCAAGTAAATGACCAACCGTTGAAAGCCGTCGAGATGGCTTTATTCGCTCTAAACGGCGTGAGACTCACTGGGGTCACAGCGTGAGACTCGCTGGGGTCAAAGCTTTAGACTCACTGGGGTCACAGCTTTCGCTGGGAAATATCTGTCCATCAGGATGGACAGATGGAAGGGGGGCCTATGCCCACGAACAAGCTGTGACCCCGAGGGCATGCGACCCGAACAAGCTGTGACCCCGAGGGCATGCTTGCTGCCTCTAAACCCGATCGGATCTTTGGAGCAAGACCCCAATCGAAGGTACTCGTCATAAGTTAATCGGCGCAATGTCATTTGGATATTGGACTTAGAACAACGCACTGCACCCAATCTATATCTATGATTTTGCGCGCGCCCGCGTAGAGGGTGTTGGGGAAAAGTTGCAGATTTGTAGGTGAGTGATACCATGCTGGAATTGTACCCGATGCGAGCCGAATTAGCGGTTCGTTTCGACGTCAATTCCCCTAACAGCCAATACTCTCGGTATCCATGACCGCTCTTGAGCAGCACGTCTTCCAGAACACCCAATTAAGCGCCAGACCGCGATGGCAATTCGGGTGGAAAGACGCCCAGTTCGATCAACAGGAGGCGATGTCGAATCCGCAAAGGTTCGTTGATTCGCAGGACTGAGATCGTCGTTCGTCCAATTGCCGTCAGTCCTTCCAGTGTTCCTTTCTTCTATGCGAAATGGTCGAGCCATCGCTGAGTTCGTGGATTAAATAGCGGATGCAGCACATCCGTCTTGGGATCGTAACCCGCAGGGTTCGGACCTTTGAATATGCTGCACGCGGCACAGCACAGAGCAAGGTTCTCGACGACGGTGGGACCATCGTGTTTCTGAGGACGAATGTGGTCAAGATGAAACGGACGAGGATCGTGATCCTGCGGAAGGTGACAGTATTCGCAACATCCGTTTGCTCTTTCCCAGACCTGCTGACGTCGAGAAAGCGGCATAACTATTCGGTGTCGATCCCAGCGTTATGCTTCAAAGACAAGCGAGCTTTCGCTTGAATTATGGCGACGACCTGCCCAACGTTGACGTACGCTTCCAGTTCCTCACGCTCAGACTCGGATAGCAAGCCTCGTCCATTACGCTCTGCCAGCTCTTCCATTTTTGATTTGGCGTCCTCATTAAACGCCCAACGCAGCACCGCGTTTGCCTCTGGCGCAGACATGTCGTGCCTATCGGGATTGATCACCTCGGTCCAAATCTCGACTTCGTTGACGGTTTTGGTACTCATGGTCTTACTATACCACACGCCTGCCCAGCAAATCCATCTCGCTATGCGAAAAACATTGCTGTTGTTCGACCACCGGAACCCCGTGCCCGTGCGGTCAAAATACTCGACGACCAGTCATGACCATTAGGCGGGGTCATCACTGGGGTCACATCACTGGGGGCACAGCTTTCGCTGGGGGGTCACATCACTGGGGTCACAGCTTTCGCTCGGAAATATCTGTCCATCCGGATGGACAGGTCACATCACTGGGGTCACAGCTTTCGCTGGGGAATATCTGTCCATCCGGATGGACAGATGGAAGGGGGGGCCTATGCCCACGAACAAGCTGTGACCCCGCGGGCATACGGCAATAAGCTGGGACCCCGAGGGCACCGATGCTGGGGACACAGCTTTCGCTCGGAAATATCTGTCCATCCGGATGGACAGATGGAAGGGGGGCCTATGCCCACGAACAAGCTGTGACCCCGAGGGCACACGAACAAGCTGTGACCCCGAGGGCATCACCCCCCCGAGGGCATCACCCTGAACAAGCTGTGACCCCGAGGGCAACGTAAGCGCGAATAAGCTGTGACCCCGAAGGCATGACCCCGAAGGCACGAACAAGCTGTGACCCCGAGGGCACGAACAAGCTGTGCCCCCGAGGGCATGACCCCGAGGGCACGAGCTTGACCCCGAGGGGAAGACCCCCATAAATCATTCCTACTTTACTTTAGTGAACTTCCAAATAACCCCGTCGCAAGTCGATGTGAATTGTGAGCCAACTTTTTATCGGGAGCTATCCGTGCTCACCTCACTCAAATTCGCTGCTCGCTGCCCCACAATCCTGGGCTAAAGCTACGCAACATGCGGTTCACGGACGTCGAGTAATTGATGGCGGGATGTTCGACCAGAAACGGATAAATGCGTTTTGAATGGAGCCTCAAGTTGGATCGCCGGAGCATGCGGCAGGCGTCCAGATCTTGTTCCCGTATCTCGGGTTCCAGGTGAGCCATTAGTTGCACATCGACGGGTGCCACGGCGCACTCAAACAGTTCAAGCAACTTCTGCGCGCCGCGGCGAGTTACCAAGTAGCCGTCGGTTCCACAACCAAACCACGTCGGCACGAGGCTCGATGACAATGAGTCCAAAGGAATTTCTGAAAGGAGGCTATAGTCCGGAACGACACGATTGTTCAAGAATACGATATCGACATCGACAAGTTCGTCAGCCAGTTTTTCAATTGGCAACGGACCTGTTAACGTGACATCGTCTTCGATAATCACTGCGGCGGGGACGTGCAAGCTGACTATGCGGCTCCAAACATCGCGGTGACTTGCAATATTGGCGATAGTTCCGCGTGTCGTATTGAATCGGATGAACGATGGCACGTCGGACAATTCGAGTGCATCAACGCCGCGAAACTCGATGTGTGTCCAGTCTACTTCCATGAGCAGCGAAACCATACGCCGCTTTCGGTCCGCGAGTCTGGGAATTGACATACAGAAGGTCGGGAATTTCGCAACCTGGATGTCGACATCTGCGACGTTGAATTCCGTCTCGCGCGTTGGTCGAGCTTGATGGAGCGACTGATAGTGCTCCAATCGTCGGCGCGCATTGAGCCGTTCAGAGATCAGATTTTGCGTCGCTGGATCCTCAATGGCCCATTGATATGCCCCGTATAGCTCAGTCACGTAACTGAGATCCAAATAGGGAAAGCTGTAGGTCGCATACAGCAACATATAGCGATATGCCGCCTTACTCGTTTCGATATTGGCAGAGCAAGTCTTGACCAAATTCTCGATGAACCGAATTGCACTTTCTGGATCACCACGCACCAACTCGTTGAATCCGACGTGCTTCTGGTCGAGTATGAGTGGGTTGTGATACATGAATTCACAGCTTGTAGGCGTCGTGTTAGCCCACAGTTCGGTCAAGCCTGTTAGATGGGGGCCGAGTTTAATTCAGCAGCATTCATGCGCACTAAGACCGTTCAAGTGCGCGCTTGATCTGGACTTTCAGGAAAACCAACCACGGATAGGAATTCTGATTCACAACCAGACTACAAGTAGTAGTTCATAATACCATTTTCGACAACAGCAGGATCCATACACCGTGTGCTGCCATTGGTTGGCGTTCGATACAGCACGACGAAGACTGAGGTCTTACCAAAGGTCATTAGACTCACAGGGGTCACAGCTTTCGCTGAGAAAGACTCACTGGGGTCAAAGACTCACTGGGGTCACAGCTTTCGCTTAGAAATATCTGTCCATCCGGATGGACAGATGGAAGGGGCCTATGCCCACGAACAAGCTGTGACCCCGGGGGCACCGAGGGCACGACGCTGGCCTTCACTTACGTTTTACCTACGACGGGTGGCCTGGAGCTAGCCGATAAACTTGAGTGTCCCTTGCTACCCTACCCCACCGAATCGTTGCTTGGTACCTGTTCGCACTCGCGTTCATCGGTCGATGTCGTATAGCAAGTCCGACAACGGTTCGTCGTTTGCCACAATCGACAGTCGAGGTAAGCGCACTGTTGTCAGCGATGACTTTGGATTTCACACTACCTGCTGACTGATAGCTACAGATAACTTGTGATCTAATTGTAACCCGTGATCTAATTGCAGTGTCAACACTGCCTCCTGCAATGCAGCGCGGCGTTCGCGTTTATGCTGGTACATTCGCTGGTCTGCCTCGACATAAGCATCTTTAAGTGTCTTCGATGCATGCCGATGCGCCGCCCCCACCGACCCCTTAATGCCGATCGCTGATAACGCTACTTCCAGTCGTTCTGCACAGGCTTCGGCTTGATTGGAATTGATTGTTAGCACGGCAAACTCATCGCCGCCGAGCCGAGCAACGACATCGCCTTCGCGCGACGCCGAAAGGATCGCGTTACTTGCGGTCACCAGCATCTCATCTCCCTTGCTGTGCCCTAGTGTGTCATTGATGTGCTTGAATCCATCAAGGTCGATACAGATCACCGCGGCGGGGTGGCCGTAGCGAGCACAGCGAGCTTCCTCGGCCAACAATAGTCGCTCCCAGCCACGACGATTGAAAAGACTTGTTAGAGAGTCGATCTCCGCCTGCTGTTCCGCCTGCTCGGCGCGCCTCATTTCAGCTTCGGCGCGGAGTTCATTGGCCAAGACCGCGCCTAGCATGCGAGAAAGCAACTCGATTTTCGGCAATTCTTTGACCAATTCCTGCGATTGGGGTGCAGGGTCAATGGCGCACAGCGTACCAAACAAAGTGCCATCACGATTGACCATCGGCACGCCTATGTAGGCTCCGATGGGCACTTGTTGGCCAATGGGAGCGGACGCGTACTCAGGGACCTCGTTCGCGTCGGGAGCAATGCAGGGACCTAAGCCTTCCACCATCCGCGAGCAAAAGGAATCCGTCCACTTGAAGACATCTCCCGGTTGGACGTTGTACCCGTGATCTTCGGCTTGCAATACAATCCAATCATCACCAGACGTTCGGGTTACCATCCACAGGGCAAATCCGAATCTCCCATGCAAATATCGCAACACTTCCCGCGCCGAAACATGAAAATCGTCGAAAGGACGAAACGAGTTTAGCATATTTTTATAACCCATTGGAAACAACGCGTTCGGTAAAACCGCCGCGAACGTGGACTGTTGCTTTCGAAGCTAACTTGTCAGAGCTGGGACCGACTCAGAAACGTAGGCTCTTAGTCTGACGTGAGGTTCATCACTGCTCGCAATATTTGAGAATTGAAGAATGAGATGGCCGTTTCTATGGATTTTGCGAATTCTTTGAAGTTTAACGATAACTGGTTGATGAAAAAGTTATCGAGGCGAACGGTCGCTAATGCGTTGTCACAGTGAAGAATTAGTAAGGATTGGCAAAATCAAACTGTGACACGGGTCTAGGAAAAAAGCCAAAAAAAAATTGGGAATGCCGTAGGGAATCGGCACTCGAATTCCGGATTGTCTCCCAGAGTCGCCCTTCATCAAAGGTTTTTGCTCCGGGAGTTCTAAAGTGAGTGGTCTGCAAATTAGCGAGCAACTGTTTTTTGACAACGCCCGCCGTATCGGCGACAAAGCGGTAAGAGCGGATTACGTTGAGCAAGTTTGCGTGAGTCATCCGGCGATCAAAGCGTAAGTATTGCAGTTGCTTGCGTTCCTCGATGAAGAAGTTCGCCTTTTTGATCGCCCCGCGAGTGGCCTGCCGGATACGCTCATGGCAGATCACGTGTCTGAGTCGGTCGGTACAAATGAAGTTGAGACTTACTGGGGTCACAGCTTTCGCTGGGAAATATCTGTCCATCCGGATGGACAGATGGAAGGGGGGCCAATGCCCACGAACAAGCTGTGACCCCGAAGGCATGACCCCGAAGGCACTACATGTACGCTCTTTCCCGCAGTAACCCCCTGTAATTCCACGAGTAGCGACTCAACTATCCCCTGCAACAGACTCGTCGAATCAGTTGCTTCGGCAGGCCAAGTCTATTGCCTAAGCGCCATTGGGGCATTGTCGAAATTGGGCAGTCCGAATGCAATAATCGCTTTTTGCTAGGGGTCTCGGAATTTCGACCGCTTCGCGCATACTTTTGCGTTAAACTTCAGGCCAACAATCACCCGCCCCAAAAATTTGCTTTTCCGAGGAACAGCATGTTGCTACTGAAACCAGTTGCCAACCTAACATGTCTACTATGGTTCTTGACTTTGTCCGCGACCGCAACTGCGGTAGGCCGAGCCCAGGAAGCAACTGCCTATCGAAAAATCGTGTTGGTTGCCGGGAAAACGGCAAAAATCGACAAACTAGGGCATCATGATTACCTGGCGGGATGCAAAGCGCTCGAATTTTTTCTCAAGCAAACTCCGGGCGTTGAAGTGGTGCAAGTCACCGAGGGTTGGCCCAGTGACGAGAGCGTTTGGGAAGGTGCGGACACGATCGTGTTTTACACCGACGGCGGTGGCAAACAAGAGTTTTTGGCGACTCCAGAGCGGTTAAGTAGAGTCCAATCGATGGTCGACGCGGGCGTTGGCTTGGTGATGCTCCATCAAGCGGTTGACTACCCAGACGAAATTGGTGCCCAAGCCAAGAGTTGGCTGGGAGGTGTTTACTTGACTGGCCCATCGGCGCGTGGCCACTGGGATAGCAAGCACGTCGATTTTCCCGATCATCCCATCGCACGTGGCGTCACACCCTGGGAAATCAATGATGGCTGGTTAAATGCATTGGTGTTCGTCGAGCAGATGCGAGGCATCACTCCGCTGGTTTGGTCAGGTAAGGAGTATGCAGGCAGTCGGGCTGGGCTGGATGGTGATATCGTAGGTTGGGCCTACGACCGACCGACAAAGCCATCAGTCCACCGACCGGCGCGTTCGTTTGCGTTCACAGGGCTCGATGCTCACGCAGCTTGGTCCCTCCCTGGTATGCGGCAGTTGGTCGTCAATGGCGTGTTGTGGACGGCCGGCGCGGCGATCCCCGCAGAGGGCGCTCCATGTCAAATCGAAGAAATCGCATTGGCCGAATTGCAAACGCCGCGCCAACGCAAGCCTGCTCCCTAGTACCCACCCGGCTAAGTAACGCCCCTCGCGATCAAGCAGGAAAAACAGTTATGGGACACCGTCTTGGGGTAAGAATTTGGCGGGAAAATGGGCGCAAGAAAATAGTTGGGACTCATAGATATTCATGCTCCCATTTTCTTGCCAAGCTTGAGATGCAAATCAGTAAGGGCAAAAGTCAGCAGTGCCAATCGCTCATTTAGCAGCTGTCGCGCCGAGCGTTCTCGGTTCAGACAACACTTCTTTGGTTGGAGAAATCCCGCGGATGTCTCGAAGTTGCGTGCCAGCCGGGAGTTCGACTTGAAACACGTCGGCATTGGAATTCTGAGGGACACGGAACGCAAGAGCTAGAACGGCAATGTGCATATGTGGCGTGTACATCGAGACTCTCACGAGTACCTCAGTAAGCGACAAGACGTGTAGCGACGGGGACGCTCAACGTCAATGACTGCCGCGAAAGAACTACAGTAGGGGACATCGTCGTTCTGAGAGAAACCGAGGGGTTACAATGCCGAGAATGCAATTGTTTGTAAAAAGAAGCTCAGCAGCAACAGCAACACCTCCAGAACGACAATTCGGCGCCACCACTTATTTGCCGGCTCAATAGGTTCGTCGTATTCGTCGTGCGAGTAGCCACCTGCGGCAAACTCCGTGGCGGCGTCTGGATCGGCCCAATCATTTTCATCCACTGCATGGCAGTGGTGGCAGGCATGCGCGCCAACGCGTAAGCTCTTCTGGCAATTGGGACATTCGAAGAATTGAAGGGCCATGCCAGCTTTAACTCAGGGTCTTAGGATTTGCACACGGCCTTGGTTCGCGTTCGTGCTCATTATCGTAATCGAAATCAAACAAAAATGGCAGAATACCAAATTGACCATCATCGACTAGACGTTTCGATCTCAAATCCGAACTGTTGCGTATTGTCGCGATGTTGACTCCGATGAGCCACGCTTGTCGAACGAGGTACGAACAGTCTGCACTGCGACCGAAAAGGTTTTTCATACCGCGATGTCTGATGCGGAACGCACCCCAGCGAACTGCCCTCTCTTCTCTAGCTGAAAACCTATCTCAGTTTTCGTCGGGCTCTGTGGTGAACCAAAGCGGCGACAAGTCGCACGCACTCCAAATGTGGAGTATACAAAACCCAGGGGTAGCGTCCGCTCAACAATCTACTGGGTAAGACTGTAAGGAAACGCAGGTCTTGTCCGTCTACCTTTTGTTTCGGCGATCTTAGGCTGCTGGGGCTGTTGCTTGTGGCGGTGACGCTGGGCACAATACCGGTCTCGATGCGAGTCCGAGTACCGGAGAATCTGAGTTCATGTTGGCTAAGCTCTTTACATTATCGCTGCTAGGTATCGACGCATTGCCGGTCGAAGTCGAGGTCGATGTGTCGGCGACATCGATGCCAAAAACGATGCTGGTTGGCTTGCCAGAACAAGCGGTCAAAGAGAGCGTGCATCGTGTCGAGCGGGCCATTGTCAACAGCGGTTTCCTGCGGCCCAACGATCGTGTCGTGATCAACTTGGCGCCCGCCGAGCTACCCAAACAGGCGGCTTCGTTTGATTTGCCTATTTCTCTGGGACTGCTGGCTGCCAGCGGGCAATTTGAGTCGGATTTCTTTAAGCAATATGCGGTAGTTGGCGAGCTGGCATTGGAGGGACATACACGGCCTATCAAGGGCGCATTGTCGATGGCGATGGCGGCCCGCGACGCGGGCTATAAGGGTTTGTTGGTACCCAGCGAGAATGCCTGCGAAGCGGCGGTGGTGCGCGAGATCGATGTCATACCAATTTCAACGTTGACCGAGGCAGTGGGTTTTTTTGCAGGCACGCTGGAAATCGATCCGCAGCCCTGTCAGTTGGAAAAGATTTTCGAAGAATTCAGTCGCTATGACATGGATTTTGCAGATGTCCGCGGCCAAGAGGTCGCCAAGCGCGCACTAACGATCAGTGCCGCGGGCGCGCATAATTTGTTGATGCTAGGGCCGCCCGGTTCGGGCAAGACCATGTTGGCCAAGCGACTGCCATCGATCCTGCCGACACTCTCGGCAGAAGAGTCGATCGAGACGACTCGGATCTATAGCTCGCTGGGACGGCTCAAACCTGGACAACCACTGCTGGCGATCCGACCGTTCCGCTCGCCCCACCACACGATCAGCAATGCGGGTTTGGTTGGTGGTGGCAGCCCTCCCTCGCCGGGCGAAATTAGCCTCGCACACCATGGTGTCCTGTTCTTGGACGAATTGCCGGAGTTCGACAGACGCACGCTCGAAGTCATGCGGCAACCGCTCGAAGATCGCGTGGTGACCATATCTCGAGCGCTGAGAAGCACCACGTTCCCAGCGAACTTTATGTTGGTGGCGGCGCTGAACCCTTGCCCATGCGGCTTTCGAACCGATCCACGTCGCAATTGTTCATGCAGCCAACCGCAGATCGAACGCTACATGGCGCGGATCTCTGGGCCGCTGCTGGACCGAATCGATATTCACATCGAAGTGCCCGCAGTTCCCTTCCAGGAATTATCGTCGGCCCAGTGTGGGACCAGCAGCGAGGCCATGCGCGCTAGTGTCGAAAGCGCCAGAAGCCATCAAGCGGTACGTTTTGAGGGAATCTCCAATCCCCAGCATACGCGATTGTACAACGCGCACATGTCCAGTCGCCAATTGCGCGAGTTCTGCAAATTGGACAAAACCAGTTTGAATCTGCTGCGAGACAGTTGCAATGAACTAGGGCTCTCGGCGCGTGCGCACGATAAGATCATTCGCGTCGCGCGGACTATTGCCGATCTAGAAGATGCCGCTGATATAAGTTCGATCCACGTTCAAGAGGCCATTAATTACCGCATGCTGGATCGCAATCTGCTATGAAGCCTTTCGCCTTCTCCTTTTTCGTACTAGCCTGTGTGGTTCTGGCGATGTGGGTGCCGGACGTTTTCCTGGCCTGGCCGATCGGACCCGCCAATAACTATGTCGTACCGCTGATTCAGCTCATCATGTTTGGCATGGGGACCACGCTGTGCCTTCAAGACTTTGTTCGCGTGTTACTGCTTCCCAAAAGTGTGGGCGTTGGGATGTTGCTGCAATTTATCGCAATGCCACTAGTAGGCTGGGGGCTGGCCCGTTTATTCGGATTTACTCCGGAAATTGCTGCGGGAGTGGTACTGATAGGTGCTTGCCCTGGCGGAGTCGCATCGAATGTCATTGCGTACCTAGCCCGCGGCGATGTCGCGCTCTCGGTGACGATGACCGCTTGCTCCACCTTACTATCCCCAATCCTCACGCCGCTGGCGATGAGTCTGCTAGTGGGCAGTGAATTGGAGATTTCGTTTCTGAAGATGATGTGGTCGATTCTGGCCATTACCATTGCCCCAATAGTAGCTGGCTTGGCCGTCAACTACTGTCTAGTGAGGCTAAATTGCGGTGGTCCCTGGCTGGAGCGTTGGATGTCAAGTGTAGCCATGTTGGCCATCTGCATCGTGATTGGCATCATCGTAGCCCAATCGCGCGACGATCTGCTCAAAGTGGGCGCGGCGCTGATCGTGGTCGCGATGTTACACAATGGCATCGGCTACGCTTTGGGCTATTTCGGCGCGCGGCTTTGCGGTCTGGACGAATCGACAAGTCGCACGATCTCTATCGAGGTTGGCATGCAAAATGGCGGCATGGCTACGGCTCTAGCTACCAGCGTCTTGAACAGTCCGCCTGCAGCGCTAGCGGGCGCGATATTCGGCGCGTGGATGAGCGTTTCAGGGTCCGTCTTGGCATCCTGGTGGCGTCAGCGACCGACCGACGAAGCCGGATTGCAAACGCACCAAGTTGCTAGTTAATGCGTACCGATCCGTTAGGGTATCGCAGACTCGAACGGCAATCCAGCCGCTTCAGTCAGTCGATTGAAAGCGGCCAACTGCGAAACAAAGTTAATGGTTTGAACTGTGGCAGCAGGTCCGGCAAGTTCTACGGCTCGACCAACTTGGGTATCTGTAAGAACGACCGGTGAAGTGGCCAAATTCTTTGCCAGTAGATACAGGGCTTGCTCGCGCGGGGTGAAGCGGTCCAAGCTCCCGTCGAGATCAAATATCTGCTCCTGATTTTGCTGTTGGCCTCGGAGTAGCTTCCAGGCATGGGCTGTCGCGTACCAAGCCCGATCTTGTCGAGCAACGATCCAGCGGAGCTGGGCTTGCAATAGTGGAGAAAGCTCACTGACACCGGTAGACTCGATAAGTGGTTGTGCGCGGCGTTTTCCTTCCGCTGGAAAATTGGCAAGCAGCCGCATCCAATTCTGTACTTCTACCTCGCCGAGGCCCAAGGAGCTCTTTGTTTGTGCCGCATCGACTAGGGGCAATCGCGATTCGCGCTGGGTGACCCTGTGCAACTGTTCGAGTACGAAGTCAGACGACTCTAGCGGCTGCCGTATCGACTTGGTCTTATTGGTTGCTTGGCCTTTTTCAGCGACAAACCAAACAGGAGCGACCGAGGTCAGCTTCTCTTGAAATTCGACCGGAGTCGGAGTTAGGTAGGTGCCCCTGGGTAGATTGGGGTCGCTAGCGATTGGACTACTTTCAATCCCACGTCCTGCCATGCGCGAGTAGCCGCCTTCATCGGAATTTTGCGGTACTCCAACCCCTTCTTTCCAACGATTGATCGAATTGTTCCAAGCCATCGAGAGGCACATTTCTAAGATTTGCAGCTTATTGAAATGCACACCGAGCGCATCGATATCCGTCGCGGTAAGCAATTGTGGCTCAAACGTGAACTTGCGGGCAAACGCGAACGCAGCCTGCTCGGCTGGAGTGAAAGCGGACCAATCGCAATCAAGAGCTGCAATGCGGGACTCGCTGCGACCGGCCCCAAGCAGCTTGGACTCTTGATGCCCGAGGCAATACTGGCAATTATTGGTTCGCGAAACAATCCAGAAGAGCTCGACCTTAAACCCGTTATCTAGGGTCATGTCGGGTTGCTGAGGTCTGGGTCCCCCGCCGCGAGACCCACGATTCAGACCTGAAACGGCTTCACCCAGAAAGTGATATTTGAGTCGCGATTCATAGCTGTCGACTTGCTCTCCAAGAACTTGGCGATCTGCGTCCGTCAGTTCAGGCAGGGGGATTCGTGGAGTTCGAAATTTTACGTCTTCGATAAACTGCTTTAGCTCCGGGCGAGTTAACGGGATGGGGCGAGGTGCATCGACAGCGTATGGTTGGCTCTGGGCATCGAGAGTTTTGACACCGCAAACTACAGAACAAAGCATTAACAAATAGGAAAACTTCATTATTCGATTCCTCCGTTGATGACTTCACTGCCATTGCGAGTTCCGATAGCGCGCCACAATTGGATAGCCACATTTTCGGAAACAAACGACACGGACCCGTCACAGCGACCGACCATCACACCGCCGGTGTGATAGCTCTGGGCTGCGGTGGCGATGAGACCTGGCGGAAACATGCAAGAGCGCTGTTGGGGCGGAACAGCATGAAAGTAGGATGTCGTCGAGTGGTAGCCATTCATCCAGGGTGCACCCACATCGCTCACGCGTTGGAACGATAGGTCCGTGGCATCGATTGACTTGCAGTCTGCGAATGCCTCGTCGGCGTTAGCAGGATGAGTCTTTGGCCAGAAAGTATCGGTCAAGCTGGAAACTTCGTTACTGAAGTCGCCGACGCCATGTTCGCTGAATACGGCAGTATTCGACGTGCCATCGACAATGTCGCGGAATCCCAGGTATAGATTGGGAATCATAACACCGTTGGGTGCGGGCATACCGTAGTTGGGGTCGCTGGTATTTGTGGGAGGCAATCCCCAAAGTATCCCCGAACCCTGATTACAGCGATAGTTTGTCGATCCCCAAGCGGCAGGTACTTTTGTAATTGGATCGGAAGGGCAACGAAAAACTGGGATCCCGGTTGCTGCAGCTTTTGCATTGTTGGCGTGATCCCAAGCTACGTTGTAGTCGATCAGGTTTGCAACGTTCGATTGCTCGATAAAAGGCAAAAGGGAAGAGTGGGGAGAATGCCGGAGTTGGTTTCTTCCAGCCGGAAAACGCTTGTTGGAAGATTCGTAGTTATGCAGCGCCAAACCCAATTGCTTGAGATTGTTGGAACACTGCATTCTCCTGGCGGCCTCCCGAGCGGCTTGGACTGCAGGAAGTAGCAATGAAACGAGAATGCCGATGATCCCGATGACCACTAGGAGCTCAACCAGAGTAAAAGCGGGGCGAACATTTGAAGCTCGAAAACGTCGCTGTGTTTGATGAGATAACATCCGAAATACCTTATTGGAATTGCCAGCCGTTGATCGACCGGAGTTGTTTGTGTGCAGATATATACGGCCATGGATACCGAAATTACGGCCCATGGGATATCAGTATGGGTCTAAGCGCAATGTGCCAACCGACGCTGAACGCTGGCGAAGTTTGGACACGACAACCAACTGGACTTGAACCGTTCGATTGAACGGGTACAGGCAGCCCTAGCGGCTCGTAACAACATGTGCATGGAGTTCTGCTCGCAACACATGCGTGACTAAAAAGAGGGGTAGACGACTACCCGCGTGGAGGTCGGAAAACTCCGCCCATAGATACGACCAGCTCATGCTGATCTTGCGCAGACTCAGATCGGACAGAACGCTCTGGAGCGACCAGTCTGTTTTTGCAGCGCACCGCCTGTGTGCTTGGCTGACGTTCGCTATTATCGGCAGGTGCTAGTGAAGTTTCCGATTTTCGTTGCTCGCAGGTGGGTCCATTACAAGGAATGGCTCCTTTGCTAGCGAAAAAACTGAACTGTCCTTGCTCATAAACCACAGTTACATCGCGGCGTTTTTGAAGCGAGCGTTCTACGGTCAGCACAAGCCGATCACCTTCTGCTTCAGAAAGCATCGAAGGGGCATTGGGCCCGTAGTGACAACCGGCGTCTGAACGCCCTAACAACGCAGTCAAAACGAAAACTAGCCCGATCGAAAATCGGCATACTTGTGATTTGAAGCAACCAAGTTGTGCAAGAGTGTGAAACATACAAACAAGATGGTCGACGCTGCTTCGTCGCTACAAAAACAGAAAAGCTCGCAGCGAAAAAGGTGCTAGTGTAGAACAAAGCCCCGCTAAGTGCAGTCTAACGATCGTCTAACTGCTGTCAAGCCAATAATGTGAAACTTTTCGTCAAACCTTTTGGGCGCGACGGGCTGTCGAGAATGCAGCATGAATTGAGGCGCTTCCTTTGGCCGCAATTGAACGCAGCGAATGCTACACTAAGGGGACCGACAATTGTGTTCGTAACCGTCGAGGCTTGAGTCGCCAGACTCCGGTGGTTCAAGCCGAAGCCTGGCGACTCCGGCTACAGTCATTCTGCTACACAAAGAGGGTTGTTTATGGGGCGAGCTACTTGCATAATTCGTTGCCTCCTGGTCCTAGCAGCGCTCAATGCGTGGCAACGGCTGAACCCTCTGATGTCGCAGGACCGAGCGGTCGTCCCTTCGGAGCTTGACAACAATCCGACTGCCAACGTAGCGGCGGAGCAATCCCCTGAACTATGGTTCGGCCAACTGGATGCAAAGGTGCGCCGTTTCCGTTTCGTTGTTCGTCTGCAGCAGGATGAAACGGGAGCGTGGGGCGGCCAGTTGGAAAGTCTGGATGAGGGCGGCGCCAAGTTTCGCTTGGACTCAGTCGCGCGGAGCGATGGCAAGTTTGGGTTTGAACTGAAAGCAACGCAAGCTGTTTACGCTGCCAAGCTGCACCAGGACGAACAAGTTGCTACCGGAATTTATCGCCAGCATGGAGCAGAGTTCGAATTGAATTTTGAGCGGGTCGCGGCGGTGCCAGAGCGGGCAATCAAAACTTATTGGACCGGTAAACTAAACGCCATCATTCAAAAACTGGATGTGGCCTTCATCGAACTCGATGGAGGCGACGTACTATTCGACAGCGTCTCGCAAAAGGCTGGTGGTTTCCTCGCAACGATGTCTCGCGATGGAGATCAAGTCCGTTTTGAGGTGCCTGGAGTGCAGGGAAGCTACACGGGGAAACTGAGTAGCGACGGATTAATCATTGAGGGTGAATGGAAGCAGGGCTTTGCATCGTTGGAACTGGTTTTAACCCAATCCGAGCCGCGCGCCATAAAACCACCCCAGCGACCGCAAACTCCGCTCCCGCCGTTTCCCTACGAAATCAAGGATATTAAATTCACGAATTCTGAAGCGGGTATTGAACTGGCGGGAATCTTGACGATCCCCGCCGGCGACCAGATTGTGCCTGCAGTTGTCCTGATCAGCGGATCGGGGCCGCAGGACCGCGATGAGACCATTCTCGACCACAAACCCTTTTGGGTGCTGGCGGATCACTTGGCTCGAAATCAAATCGCCTGTCTGCGTTTCGACGATCGCGGTGTGGGCAAATCTCAGGGCAACCATGCACAAGCGACGAGCCAAGACTTTGCCAGCGACGTCGGTTCCGCCTACGAGTTCCTGCGCTCGCAACCCCGGGTAGACCCAAAACGCGTCGGTTTGTGCGGTCATAGCGAAGGAGGACTGATCGCGCCCATGCTAGCCAGCCAGGCCCCTTCAATCGCATTCATCATTTTGATGGCTGGACCCGGCGTCAACGGGAAAGAAATTCTGCTAAGCCAAAATAGATTGCTACTAAAAGCAGCGGGCGTATCCGAAGAGGAGTTCCAGCGTCAACTAAAAATCCAGTCCACCTTGATTGAATTGGGCCTTCAGCGTCCGCTACCTTCAGTAGACGTGTTCGCCGCACAAGCGCGGGAGAAACTGACTTCGGAGCTAAGCCTGTTCGACGACTCAGCCACAGAACAAATTATCGCAGCGGCATCGGGGCAGCTACTTTCACCATGGTTCCAGTACTTCATGGTGTATGAACCGGCACCCACGTTGGCCAAAGTACAATGCCGAGTGCTAGCGTTGTTCGGCGAAAAGGATCTCCAGGTCGACCCCTTGATCAATGCCCCTGCTATCCGAGCGGCCCTGGCGCTTGGCCAAAACCCAGACTTCGAGGTCCGCGTTTTTCCCAATCTGAATCACCTTTTTCAATCCAGCTCGACGGGCCGAATCGACGAGTACGCCGACATTGAAGAAACCATCGCTCCGGTCGTCTTGGATGCGATGACGGATTGGATACAAAAGAAGTAGCGAATTCCCGTTTGGTTCAACCACTTGGGCAAGCCAAAGCGGCGACAAGTCGCACGCACTCCAAATAAGAACCAAAGCGGCCACAAGTCGCACAGGCTGCCATTTTTGGAGTGCTGGGACTTGTCCTAGCTTTCCTATCGCCAACGCGCACAAGCCAAATGGATCCAGCGATTTA
>JBGSJL010000260.1:0-11077 GCA_041741955.1 Pirellulaceae bacterium
CGGCTAGACGTCAAACAGTTACGCCTGCGGCTAGACGTCAAACAGTTACGCCTACGGCGAGTTGGCGGCAATAATTCGATTCGTTGCTTTTGCGCTTCCACGAACGATGATCTGTTCTATTTCTAAACGATTTGACCGCGCACTGACTGGCTCCGCATACGCGACTCGGAATAAAAGTAGATCGCTAGTCATGCACTCACGAGGAAATAATTTTCGAAATTCGTAAAGCAAGAATTGCAGGCCTTGCTGTGTGTCCTCGTCCAATCCTTGAGCTTCACTGTTTTCGAATCGATCGAACAGGTAGACCAACACCGACATTGGCTGGATCGATAGACCCAATGATGTCGCGCGCAACCAAATGCGTTGCAGGGCACGCCCACCTTCGAAATGCGTTGCTGCTCCAGTCCTGCGCCGGCTTAATAGTGCCACACCGGAAGCGGCAGCGATCGCATCGTGGCTTGGCGATTCCAGTCCGCGACCGCCGCCAATGGCCCGCAATCTCGCCATGGTTGGCCAGGACGAAAGTAGTCGTAGCACCGCCAAATTGCCTTCGGATAGTTCTAAAGTGTTTACATCGATCCCGTCTCGTCTGGATGACGTCTCTGCGGCAGTCCATCGCAATTCTCCGATCATTTCCGCATGAAGCGACTCCGAGAGAAAGCGGAGGCGGTCACCGTAGCCGATTATATTTGCAATGGCGTCGAGGTCAGAAGGGGCGGTCAGGATTTGTAACGTTGTCTCCGCTTGGTTGGCTTCGTCACGCAAGGCTTGAAGATGCGCAGGCTCGATGATTTGCCGACTGCCGAGTCGCCTATTCGTACACCGCGCGCCGATTTCTCGGAAAAGTTCGGCGCTCTGCGAAGGCTCCGTTTCCCGAGAGAACTGAATTCGAAAAATGGGATCGGTCGCGGGTTGCCCTGGAAGAGTCTCTAAAACTGGCGTGAGCCCTAGCTCTGGGGCTGCCAGTATCATGTTTTCAGCAGCAGCACCCAGCGCTAGTAGCGATGCGGTGTAATTAAAGTCCAGTATCGGACTGCGACGCTCGGTTGCTAGGAATCCGAGTACCGAACCATCGTCGAGCAAAAAACGCCATGGCTGAGAATTACCGCCCGACGGAGCAAGACTTGCATGGGCCACCAGCCACGTAAACTCTTGTTCGGTTAAAGTTCCGGTAGGCGTAAACCATGGCTTCTCCAGCATGTTGTGAACGGGCGCGAGGACTGCATTTTGTTCGGGCTTCGGATTGCAACTCAATTTTCCAACGCCGTTAGCAACAATCGTTTCGATATCGACAGAAAATCTTCCAGAATCGGTGAAGGAATTCAACAGAATTCGACGTACTGCATCCGTGACGACAGCGCCGCCCGCTATGACCGCTGAACCCAATTGTGGCCAAGTTGAAATGGTATGCCCAATTTCAAGCAGCGAAGCACTCGCATGCGGACTGAGTTGATCCGCTCCGAGAATCTTTAGTACAAAGCCAATGCGTTCTGCTGCTGATACGTTCTTGATGGATTCGGACGAAGTATCGCCAATCAGGTTGTGAAACAGTGGTCGATGGTTCTCCAGATCAAAGCGTTCGACATCGAGCAAACCGCGGTCGCTCGTATCCATCACCACAGGGATGGCTCGCCTTCTTGCTTCTTCTCGCAATTGGATCTTCATCCAAAGTGAGTCGCATTCTTCCACCAAGACATCCAACTTTCCGCCACTGCCAAAGAAATCATGAATGTTCTCCTCCGTGACACCCATGGGGTAAACCCGGATATCCAGGAATGGATTCATTTCGAGCATCGTACGAGCTGCGATAACGGTTTTGGGCACGCCGATGCCGGACAACAAATTTCTCATTAGATAAGCAATCTCAGCTTGCCCCGGATGGGGACGCAGCGCCGAGAGCATCGGATGAAATACTCGGTCTGTGCCACAAAGAACTTCTATCGTCATGGCAGAGGTCGCAATCATGGCCAACAAAATTCGCAGAGTGTCGGCAGCAAGGAGCGATGCGATAGCTGTCGAGAAGTTATCACCGTTGCACAAACCCAATCCAGCTTTCGGGTCTAGTTGTAACGATGCTAGTCCACATGCCTCCATCGCTTCTGAAGCCTCCACAATCCGACCTGAAGCATCAATGACTTTAGCCCCTCGAAGCTGCCGTAGAACACTAACAATTCGCGCATTCTGCGCAAGATCTCCCGAGGCACCGAGGCCGCCAAACTGATGGACTATGGGTGTTAAGTTGCGGTTCAGTAAGCCGCGAATAAGTTCCAAGTCAGCAATTTTGACGGCACTTACACCCGCCATCAGCATATTGATTCGAATCAACATGCCTGCGCGAACGACGTCGCGATCAAAGGCTGGTCCGACGGAAACATCGATGGCACAGATAGCCTCTGAGATGGACCTTGCACACCAATCGCGAATGAATCCCGAACCCTCCTCCCTGCGTTTTGCAGCCTGAGCCCCGTAACCTGTATTGCATCCGTAGACAGGAATTCCATCTCGCACGTTTGCCATCATGCGCGAGTGGCACTCTTCAATTCGCGCCAAAACGGCTTCCGATTTAGAAAACTCGACTCCGGCGAAACCTCGTGCGACAGCCAGTATCTGTGGCACGGTAAGCCGGTCGTCGCCCAGCGTTACAGTCTTGCTCGGTGAGGCCAGTAAACGTTCCCATGAAAGAAGCGAAGGAATGGTTGTCGTTTCCGTTCAAATAGCGAAGTTTTGTTTGGGACCAAGAATGCATTGCACCGCAAACGAACAGAGCGGGAGAATCGATTGATCAACCGCCGTCTTAACGCTCTACCGAGTGTCCACTTTCCCTTAGCCAAGAAAAAGAATTTCGGAGATGTTGTCCTAGGATGCGTGCGCCGCACCACCCCCAGTTTTTGTGAGTCTAGCGGCACCGCGAAATCGACGAGCAGCAAGCGAAACGGCAGCAAATATCGTCAGAAAAAAAGATGTAGGCTCGGGCACTGCGGAGATGTTAATCGTAACATCATGTGTTTGCAAAAGCGTGGAGCCAAAGACGCTCCGATCGAGACTCGTAACAGATGGGTCATTGAGTGAAAAGTCGTCAAAGGTTGAGTCTAGGTCGCCGAATCGTATGACAGTTGTACCACTGCCAACTGCGGTGAATCCGAGAGTGGCCAAATGGACTGCAGGCGACTTGGGGGGTTGAAGTGCACCGCCAAACACGTCGACTTGCCCTTCGTTGGAGAAGTCTGGATTGGAACCACCACCAACAAACGGAAAACTGGAGTCTACCGTACCGCCTGTCGCCTGTATGAAGGCGCTAGAAAACTCCCCACGTGTCCCGAAGCCCAGCAAACCGTAAGTTGCTAAGTCGTTGGTTGTCGTTTCGATGAGATACAGGTCAACATTGAAGCTGTCGCCTACTTTCACATTGAATTGCTGGGTTAACCCATCTGGGCTGAACGCTAGGATGAGATCGCCGCGAACTTCTCCAACCCAAGCTAACAACACTGCCAAGCAGCCTATGCTTCCGATCATTCGATCCATGACTCATTCATCTCTAGTTAAAGGTTATGCGTTTACGATACTGAGTTGTCATTCGCCTGACATCTCTGTTGTCGATAACACCATCGGAATCAAAATCAAACGCCTCGTTAAAACCTTGTTGGCCCCTTTGCTTGCGATACGCCAAGTTGAACAGCGCCAGGTCGCTGTTACCGACTGACGCATCTCCATCGACGTCACCAAGCAAGCGAAAGAACTTGTCGGTGGCGACTGCGTGGTCTAGCAGGTCGCGACCAAACAGGAAGTCGCCGCCAGCCATTCCGTCGGCATTTCCATCCAGCAACTGTCCATTGCGACGGACCTTCGATGCATTGATCACAAAGTCATAATTGCCATCTTTCAGAGAACCTAAGTCCTCTGTGAACACGCCAGAAAAAGTAAGCATGACCACTGTCTTTCCGCCGACATTAGTGGCGCTCGCGTTGGTATCCACCAGTCCACCGGCTGGACCTCGCTTTCGAACTTGGAAGGGTCGGGACAGTGGATCTCCCTGATTGAGATCCGTGAAGTCGACCAGTCCATCGAAGGCAACTGTCAGCTCGCGCACCAACGAACGTTGTGCCCCCCCATCATTGATCTGGATTCGGGCGACTTCAGCTTGATCGTCGACGAGGATTGAGAATACCTCTTCGATACCTTGTCCTTCGGCGTTGCTCACTCGTACCCGGATCGTATAGGCATTCTTGTTTTCGTAGTCGAAGATTTGCTTGGAAAAGAGCGCAGTGCCAGCGAGCTCGAAGTTCGCGTTATCATCACCTCCGAGCCCTGGAACAAGTTCGAAAGTAAGCAGCCCAGTGGTCGGGAACAAAGCCGTCAGTTCACCCACGTTCGAAAGGACTGGCAGGTTTTCAGATAGGCTGACCGCTGACAGCACGATATCCACCACGATCGTTTGCGTATCGGCTTGCGGTGGAATGATTTCCGAGTAACCCACATTGTCGGTTGCGACAGAATAGAATCCATACACATGTCCGGCCAGTCCCACGTAAGTACTGGATGTAGACTTTGTGTTAGCCAACCACAATGAAAATGGACCGCCATTGTCGGACACGTAGACATCGTAGGTCGCGATGCCCGATCCGTTGGCGCCGTCGCTGCCTGACCAGGTGACCGTGAAGCCGCTGGGACTCGATACCGGCGGTAGACCGTTAACAATGCTAGTTGGCCTACCGGAATCGATGGTGTTGAGCGCTTCCTTATTCGGGTCGGTTCCCGCAGCGGCATTTTGCGGATCGATCTGATTGGTGGCAATCACATCTTGGAAGTCGAAGCGGATTTGCGCGACATTGCGGAGTTCGGTGCCACTCGCTAAGCCTGCTTTCGGATTGATCGTGAAACTAACATGGGCCTTGCCACGGTTTGTCCCATCCTCTGGCGGTAAGAATCCAGTTAGCACATCCGGAGGCAGCGACGTCAGCGGGTCGACTGATTGGAAAGTCGCCAACATTTCACCCGTCGTTTTATCGAAGCTCAGTTCGACTTCGACATTAAAGAATTTCCCATTCAGCGTCATTCCAACGGTTGCGAAATAGTATGTCAGTCCGCTTGGGACAGCGACGATCGTATCACCCCATCCGAAATCAGTGAACTCGAGTGAGTTCCAGTCGAGAGAAGTCGTTAGCTTATCGGTGACATCGACTCGCTGAGCCGGCGCCGTCGCCGGTGTGGTTGGTGGAGGAATACTCCCAGGACCGAGATTTTCAAAGTTGATTCGGTACGGAATGGCTGTTTCGGAATCTATATAAGCTTGAGGACCGAACCCGACCGCGCCAAATTTTTCATTTGGATCCATCGCCATCGGTACTGGAATAGGTGGACGTGGATTACATGTGCCACCGGGCCCCTTCGAAAAAGCGTCAAATGCAAAGCCGGTCGGTTTTTGTGGTGCACTGCAATCTCGCGGATTCTTAGGTTGTGGAGAGGGTTGAGGATTCGGTTTGGGCTTTGGGCTTCGACAGGAAGTGACATCATCAAAAGTAAAGAATTGAATTGCAACCCCGCCTATCGCGAGGCCAAGTCCAAACAATTTTGCTTGCGGAATCGGCACAAGTATAACGGTCGCAACTCCCCCAGCGGCTATCGCCGTGCCGTATGAAAATAGTTCTTGTGCGACCTCGCAACTTAGTAAGCCCGATGGGTCTACACTATTCGTAGAAGAGTTGTTGGTATATACGTAGAGGTTGATGCCTCCACTTAGTCGAATAGGATCCTGACCTATGAACCGTCCCACGTTATTGGAATAGAACCGTGCTCGCATAAAGGTCAATCCATTCCCTTCTTCCATAACTCCCAACTGTCCCACAAACTCGAATACATTTTCCATCGATTCCGTGCGAAGCAAGCTCTCACCCCAAGGATTGTATGCGTAGCGATCGACGTAGCTGCCCGTCACCCCGCTCAGTCCTGACGTCGAGCCAATGGCATCGAAGTCATAGAATGCGTTACCATTTATTCCCGCGGAAGATTCAAGCCCGAGGCCATGCGTGTAGCTCGAAATGCGAGTGCCTGCACCGTTGTATTCACCGACGACATTACCCAGCCCCAGCGGATCGATCAGATATTCAGAGCGCACTCCGTTTTCAACGACGGCGGTGCGATTTCCCAGTACATCGTATTCGTAATCCCAAGTGCCTTGCGGCGTCTGTACGCGAATCAGACGATTGAGTTGGTCAAAAGTGTATTGCTTGATTCCGTTTGGCCCATCCTCGTTCGTTAAGTTGCCATCCAAGTCATAGGTAAAAGTCGTGCCACCGGACGTCGTATATTGGTTCATGTTGTTAGCGATGTAGTTCGTCGTGACGCCATTGAGAACCGTCCGAATGCGATTGCCAAGCGCGTCGTATTCGTAGTTGAGATCTTGATTGGGGATACTCAGGTTTGTCGATACGAAGACGGCTCGCGTCAGTTGGTCGATTAAGTCATAGGAATATGTCCATAGTCCATCTATCGTTACTTGCGTATCGCGACGACCGGCCGCATCAAAAGTGTAGATGAACTTGGAATTGACCGAGCTGTCAGGCGCGTAGTTGAAGATGCTTGTTTCGCGGCCCGAGGCATCGAAACCGTAGATCGTGTAGGTTCCGTTCCCTTTATCTTCACGAGAAAGCCGACCTGCGGCATCGTACGTGTACTGAACGATCAAAGCGTTGCCTGCATCACGGAGTCGTAACAAGCGGCCTGACGCATCGTATTCATAGTTTGTCGCGAAACCGCTGTTATCGGCGATCTGTGTGCGGCGGCCTGCGACGTCATAAGTGTATGCAATCCACCGTCCGTTTGGATAATCGATGCGGGTCAATCGATCGGCCGTGTCATACGCGAGTGAGGTGGTTCCTTTCATCGAATCGGTCGCCAGTTTTAGCCGACCACGGGCGTCGTAAATGTAGTCGCGAATCGTGCCGTCCGACCACTCTTCGTGGGTGACTTGACCGGCCGTGTTCACCGTGCGATCGACGAGCTGTCCGCGACGGTTGGTGGTCGTATCGAAATTTCCGTTTGCGTCAAAGGTCGCGCTTTCGACAGTTCCATCGGGATAAGTTGTCGAGGTCGGATTTCCGACCGTGTCGTAACCATATCTCGTGACGTTGCCGTTCGCGTCGATGAAGGCGAGCGGTTGATTGTTCGGGCCACCCAGTGTGAAGGTAAGAATCGTCCGTCCATAGACATCGGTGATGGTCTTGGGACGTCCACAATCGCAGCGCGTGTAGCTAACGGTACGTCCGAGATCGTCTGTCGTCTTAATCAACTGCCGAAGGTCGTTGTACTCGTAGACAACATAGTGCCCCAGCGCATCTTCGCTACGTACGAGTAGACCTTGATGATCAAAGAATGCATGGCTCGCGACACCAGCTAAATCGCTGCTGCTGACTTTACCTGTTCCATCATATGCAAAATTAACTCGCTGGATATTCCCGTCGAGATAAGACGCAGTAAGACGTCCTTGCGGATCGTATTCGTAGTGGATGGTCAATCCATCCGGCGCGGTCTCGGTAAGTAATGCATACTCTCGAGCGGCGTCATTGCCGATGCTATACGTATAACTGGATGTTCCTTGAGGTCCGGTAGCGCTCAAGAGTAAGCTGTTCGTCGCATCATACGCATACGTAGTAATATGGCCGACGGAATCGGTGATTTGACTGATCAGTCCCGCCGCGTTGTAGGCGATGGTCAACGAGCTGCCGCTGAGACTGGTCGTACTTGTCAGTCGAATTCCCGAGTAGCCGTACGTGACTCGGTTGCCGTTGATGTCTTGAATGAAGTCAAGTTTCCCATCGGCGCGGAAACGACTCTTAAAGCCGCTTGTTTCGGTTAACTCATACCCGCCGCCACTGACGTCCTTCATCACCGCCAAGTCGCCGGTCTGGCTGAAATAAGTTCCGACGCGACGAATGTCCGGTTGGAAACGCCGTTGGCTGTCATTCGATTCGTGAACGAGTAACGTCCCATCGGGAAATTTTTCGAGGTAAGCTTGGGCAGGTGCGTCCCAGCCGCGCCCGAAGAGTCCGATCTTATAGCGTGATGTGATCGTGTTTCCGAACGAACGATCAAAGGTGATCGGAATCCCAGCGGACGGAGCGGCGGCATCGACCGACGATGAAAGAGTACCGACCGCGCTCAGTCCGTTTGCCTTTTGCACTTCGAATCGGTACAGCTCGCCAACATCTCTTACGTCTTGACCAAAACGATGCAGGTATGCTGAATTGCGTGAGAGCATCTCGACATAGTCACCCCAGGTTGGACCAATTTGCGCTTTCAAATTGGCGAGAATTGCAGGCCAGGTCTCGGCCGTGATCCAATCGGGCTTTTCGAAATCCGTCTGGTAATCGATCAATCGCGTGTCGGACGTATCGATCGGACTAATACCAAGCTCGATTCCAGTATCAGAAAAATCCCATGGTTGTTGTAAGCCAGCGTAGTAAATCGGAACGGAGATGCTTTCTCCGGGCAGCAGCAATCCGGGAATCACACCCGTGGCGTAGATGCTCACCTCGTTCGCAAAACCGGCAGGGATCGCCGAAGTCCACAATCCTTGGCCAAGTAAATTTTTGTCTAAGGTCAATAGAGGACGATCGCTATTGTCCTCGTCTTGCGAGTGAACTTGAATAAGCGGAGCGGCGATGGCGGCCGCTCCAACGTTGGCGTATTGAAGGAATAGTGTTGCCGGTTGATGGCGTCCCAAGGCCGAGGGGAGAATTAGATTGGTTTCGAGTTTTCCTGCGCCCGCAGGTTGGACATGGAATCCGGAAGCAAGCAATTTGTTCACACCTCCCGGAAGAGTCACGCGAACGCCATAGTCACCGACGGCAACCGTTGTGAGATCAAAAGCAACACTCAATTGCGTCGGCTTATCGACCGCTACAGATTGGGCCGGAATAGTCGGACCCGAAGGGGGAACGAGTTCGACTTGTGTTCCCGGCAGGAATCCCAGCCCATCGATGATGGCCGTCGCATGCGCAGTCCCCGATACAAAACTATTGGGAGAAATTCGTGATAACAATAATTGTTCCGAATCGACCCGGATGGTGTAGTTACTGGGGCTGGTTACGTTATCGGCACTGACAACTATGTATAGATCGCCGGGCGCTGC
Source organism: Pirellulaceae bacterium (assembly GCA_041741955.1). Lineage (GTDB taxonomy): Bacteria > Planctomycetota > Planctomycetia > Pirellulales > Pirellulaceae > Aureliella. The sequence goes on from JBGSJL010000260.1 coordinate 9,128, forward strand.
TAACGGCACGTCGATGATGTGATCGGCACCGGTGGTTTCACTATGCTGGTCATTGGCGCGGCGCGTGGGAAGCGAGCCAAGCTTGGTATAGATATTGATTTGATCATTGTTGTTCGCACCGTCAAATTGGATTCGCAACGGTGCGGCTTGCGGTACTGCCAATCTAAATATTTGACTGTATCCACTACCTGTCAGAACACCAGAGTACGGGACGCCAAGTTGTAGTGGAGTCGAATTGAGTTGAAAGATTTTGAACGAGTAGTTACCGGTGCCGCCTGCGTTGGAGGTTGCCTCCAATGTATACGATCCAGTTGTCGGCAAAGTAAACACATCCGAGTTGGATGTCAGGTCGCTGAATCCGATAAAGCCGCCCAGTCCGGTCAGCTTGAATCGAACCGCGCTGGTCGATTGAGTATGTATTTCGCCAAGGGAAATGATTTGATTGGCGGACGCAGAGAATGTCCAGCGATCGACTGCATAAGGCGATTCGAGGGTCCCGATCGTTTGTTGGTTCAGCGCGAGTGGATTGGTGTCCAATGACAAAGCGATGGTGGTCGATGATGCCGATGCATTGTTTGCTCGAGAGGGCTCAGGTAAACTTCCCGGTGTATTTGCCGAGTAAATGACATAATAATCACCGCCGCTGATAGCTGGCACTGGAGCGGTTACGGTATCGGTGTAACTCGCCAATCCAGCCAGGTTGGTGGAGTGAAACTTCTGCGCAAACAATAGGTCATTCACGTCAAGAATTGTGTCACTCGACAGGTAGAACGAATCGGTCCAACCGCCAATCGCTATTGTGTTGCTGGTATTCGTAGCTGAAAAGGTAACGGCAAGGTCTTGGCCATATCTGCGTGCGGTCGGGATTGTTAAATTGTTGAAAACCAAATCCGGCGATTGAATGAGCGAAGTTAACACGAAACTAGTTGGAGTTATCGAACTGCTAAAGAATGGATTTCCACCGTACGCTGGAATGTTGACCGTTGCGAAGTTTCCGTTTCGACTGCTAAATATTAATGGACTGAACACTTGGATGAGATTAGGGCCAAAGGCATTTGCCTGCGTTACGTTGAGAGTCCCGTCGAGAGTTGCGACTCCTGAAACAGCAAGACGGTCGTAGCCCGTCCCCACGGCAGCGCCGCCGATCTCAACGTTTAGCGTGCCGGCGGATGATTGGGTGTAGTCACCGTTGATAGCCAGAGTGCCGATCGGAGAACCTATCGCAATCGTTGCGCCGCTATTCAATACATTTCCTAGGAGACTGCCTGCAACGGTCACGGTTCCGCCACTTAAGTTAAATCCGTTCGTGAAATTGAGAGTTCCATCGACGTTGGTACTGCCTTGATCCTGTGAGAAACTGTAACCAGGACTACCTAGCGAGCTTCCGGTCCCAACAATCAACGTACCTGAATTGGTGAAGTTCATGGGATAATTGAGGGAACGACCATTCTTTAATAGGAGCGACGCACCCATATCATTTTTGTTGAGCCCAGCTAGAGCGTCGACGGAACCGTTCGCGCCGACATAGACGTTTGAGTTAGGTGCATCGAGTGAAATTGTTGCCTTATTGACGTAGACTGCTGTCGGTAGACGTAATACTCCACCGGCACTTACCTTCCATATCCCGCCCGTCAAAGTATTGCCAACAAGATTCGCAAGTCCTCCTATTGATACTGTTCCACCTTTCGCAGCGACTGTCCCGATATTGTTGAAGGTTCCAGAGGGATTAATCGACATCATTGCACTCGGTTGAATCTCAATACTACCATCAGAGGCATTAGTGAAATTATCAGTGGCGACCGAGAACAGGCCAGCACCATCGGCTTTGATCATGCCATGGTTGATTACCGTATTGTTGGTTCCAAAGTTGCTGATTGAACCAACACCGTGGATCGTCAGTCCAGGCCCAACAGTCAGGGTACTATTGGACGCGGTTAATGCGAAGAATCC
>JBGSJL010000261.1:0-5078 GCA_041741955.1 Pirellulaceae bacterium
GCCATTCCGAGAAGTGGTTCTTCGACTATTGGAATGGGACTGCGAACGATGGAGTATCGAGCCAGCCTGATCGGTGGCGCAATTCAAATAGAAAACAAACCAGACGGCGGGACTCTGGTGAAATGCCTAGTTTTGCATGAGGAAGTTGAAAATGGCTAACGTATTATCGCCAGCAAAGATTTTGATTGTGGATGATCATTCGATGGTTCGAGAGGGACTGCGGCTGCGCATATCGGCTTTTCCCGATCTCGACGTCTGCGGCGAAGCCTCCACTGAAGACGAAGCGATCGAACTGGTCAAACAAACCAATCCCAACCTAGTGATTGTCGATATTTCGCTAAAATGCGGACATGGTATTGAGCTAATCAAACGCATCAAATCCATAGCGCCCAATGTAAAGATGCTCGTGTCATCCGGATTTCAGGAATCGCTATACGCCGAGCGGGCGTTGCGTGCCGGCGCACTCGGCTACTTGAACAAGCAAGACTCTGGAGAAAAGGTCATTGAAGCCATTCGCACCGTCCTTAGCGGCGAACGGTATATCAGCGCAGCAATTACACAGCGATTGGTCTCCCACGCACTTGGCATCCGGGCCGATTCGACCGATCCGATCGATTTGCTCACCGACCGTGAACTGGAAGTCTTTCGCATGATTGGCAATGGGAAAACAAGTGGTGCGATTGCGGAGGAACTCTTCCTAAGCACGCACACCATTGACACTTACCGTGAAAATATTCGGCGAAAACTCGGAGTAAAGAACGCCGCTGAGTTCAGTCGCTACGCCGTGCAGTTCTTCCTCGAAAGTTCATAAGGCCAAGCGGCCTAACAATAATCTTCCCGAGCGGATTTTCTGATTAGTTCGTAGTACTCACCGATTGCCCAGGGTATGTGGTTAAATCCACCACCTCGTTTTCATTGCTCGCTCGATGTTGCCGGCACCCAGTTTTACGGACAATCTTTCCAAAGAGAGTAACGAATGGTTTGGATGCTGCGGTGTACTACCTCAACGATATTTGATGTTCCAAAACAACCCTGTTAAGGAGTTTAACAATGCAGATCCAGGTCAACACAGACAATCAAACCGAGGGTAGCGCCGAGCTAACACTTAAGGTCGAATCGACACTCAAAAGCGAATTATCGCGGTTTAGCGACCGGATTACGCGCGTGGAAGTTCAGTTGTCGGATGAGAACGGCAGTCAAAAATCGGGTGACAGCGACAAACGATGTGTGTTGGAGGCGAGATTGACTGGCATGCAACCGATTAAGGTAAGCGCTGATGGATCTAGTCTCGAACAAGCACTCGATGGTGCTGCCGACAAACTTGAAAAAACTCTCAAGCGCACTCTGGGACGATTGGATGATTCGAAAGGTCGCACGTCTTACGCCGGGGATCAGGCGTAACCAAGTCAACCGTATGGGAAATTTTACATCTATTAATGGAGAAGCGACAAATGGAACACTCTAATCAAAACCGCCTTCCGGGCAGTGTCGATTCTGCTGGCCCAAAGGCTGTCCTGCCGGGTGGTTATCACAGCCGAGGAGTACCCGGCGAGGAAGGCGAGATGCGGAATCGCATGCGCGTCTTGAAAGTGGGTGATAGAAGCCAACGGATCTACAATTCTCAGCCTGCTAAAGGAGCTGCGGACGCTAAACACTCTTCCGCAGCCCAACTCGATCGAGCGGCGCAAGAGGCCAATTGGGCTGCCGGCGCCCGACTGGATGAGAAGCGATCCGACCACACCAGGGACAACGAATCGACAGTTGCCTACGTCATTGCCAAAAGGGGAAGAAGTGTCCTGGAGACGCCAGTCTTTCATGCCGGCGACTCGGGCGAAGAGGAGGTCGTCGCGCTCTTCACGGGCCGCCAAGCAGCGCAGGAATATATCGATCAGGCCGGCTGGGGTGAGTCCGACGAGATCGGCGAACTCGGGCTGAGCGAGTTGCACCGGTGGCTGGTAGAGGCAAATGGGGATGGTATTCACTACGTGACAGTCAACCCCGAACGCCAACAGCATCTGGCCGGCGACCCGCAATCCGTTCTGTTCCTTGACGACCTGCGCGACGAGTCCGCGGACAGCCTCTTGCAGGATGTGACCAAAATGGCGGTAGGACAATTCAATTCCAATCACAGGAACTAGCAGCTCAGTTCGTCGAGTCATTGAGGCGGCGATCTACCGTTTCTGCGTGACGGTGAGGCGAGTCCCATCTTTGGCAGACGAACTGAATGGGTATATCCGGGACGTGGGCGCCGACACGATTCCAACATCACCATCGAAGGAGTGAATGACTTGAGTAACCACCCCGCACTACACCCGCGCCTCACGACCCCACTTCGGCGCAGCCGGTGCCAACCAGGTTGGCAACAGTCAACCTTCCGGCACACCGTTCAAAGATGAACTGGCCAGGAGCCACGGGGCTAACGAAAAAGAATCCAGCCAATGATCACGAAACGAACCACGTTTCGCAATGAAAGAATTAGTATGAAATCTCTTACTGTGGATTTGGCGAAACAAGTCGCGCAATCAACCAGCGAACTTCAGCGACAAAGGACGGGCGCGCACCGAAAAGTCGTTAACACGAGTGATGACCTAGCGGAAACCTCTCTGCGAATGAAGGGCATTTTCGTCAGCAGCGTTTTGTCACACCATGCCACCTTCCTGGTGAATTCAGCCTGCCACCTCTGGGGCCGGCGGCGCTTTGCAACCGGCGATGCCAGCCGGAATAACTGGTTCGTCGCGCTGGTGACGCTGGGGGAGGGATGGCACAACAACCATCACCACTACCAAAGCAGCGCCAATCAGGGCTTTCGTTGGTGGGAGATTGATATGAGCTATTGCCTTATCTGCCTGCTAGCGTTCGTGGGGTTGGTCTGGGACGTCCGCACGCCCCCGCCGGAGAAACTGAGTAATGTAATTCCCTAGGAGGATGCGCGCACCGTTTCGTAGGTTCGAGAGCGGATTAGGTCTTGGAAATTACGGTTATTGGTCAGTATCCACCAGTCCATCGATCGTCACGCTGAGCATTGCATTGGACCCAATTTTTTTGACTTTTTTGCTACCGGCTAACGAGACTTTTGTCGGAATGCACCTTGTCATAGTAACAATCATCCTTGGCTGCAACTCAACTTCTTCTTTCTGGTCATTGGTTTCAAAGACGATCGTTTGGGTTTCGTCTGAATCATTGGTTAGCTTCAATCGAAACGACGCCGATTTGGGCCGTCCAAACATTTGGACCGCGTAGAACGTGACGCCATCCGTTGTCGCGACTGCCACACCCGTGTGAGTGATATAGTCGGCGAGCATGTTTTCACGATGCGGTGGCGAGTCGATCCAACCCTGGACAAACACTTCGATCAGGCTGTCGGCGGTGACCTCGCCGGTGTTCGTTCGGTAAGCGATGTTCTCACGGACGACGCAGTAGTCATAGCCCGCCGCCTCCGCACGCTGGGCAGGTGTCATGCCGTTTGCTCGGTGGCCGTACTTACCCGTTTGCGCCATGAACTCTGCAAAATTTTTAGCGGCTTGCATCAAGTGTTCGTCACGCTGCACGGCGTCCAACTGATTCGACTTGCGAAACTCGTTGGTTTGATCGACGATCGCGCGCTGTACGACTGCTATCAGACTCGTCGATTGCACGTCCGATCCCGCGCTGCCAGCCACCGTCGAAGCCGGTTGTGCATCTTGCCCACTCGCCATCGTTGCGATGGACAGCAAGAAATAGAGTGAAATATGCGAGATAGCCTGTTTCATGATTGTCCCATCATCACGCTTCACTAGAAAAATAGGTCGAGAGTTTGGTGATAGGCAACTAGCGTGCCATTGCCAGCGCAACCATTCGTAAAGGCAACGATTGAGAAGGCAGTTTCGTGAGTGAACGATAGGAAAACTGTTTCCTGCTTTTGGCGAGGTTGTCCACGCGGTTGAACGAAGATGAGTTTACATCTCGTTCCAGGTTCGCTGGAAACTGATCGTCTCCAACTCACCTTCGGGGTCGTGAGCGATCGCTTTCATCGCCGGATCTATCAGCGTTTCGATCCATTGGCCGAAAAACATTTCTGGATGCCAATGGCTGTAACGATCGAATGCCAACATGAACGTTTCCTCAACGATGTCGGCGATCGTGAATCGCGTACCGATCTTGGCTTGGATCTGTGGATAACGCTGAATCCACCGGCCAACTCGATCACGCAAACTTTCTTCGATCGGAACCATCGCCTTGCGAAACTCAGTGTAATTGCCTGACTCGATAGCGGCTGTGACTTGCTTGCCATCCATTCGCCGATTGGGTTCGACTTCCATCGTCGTACCTGCTGCGCTGCGAGCCTGCTCGGGCTCACCGGACATCGTCGATTTGTAGTGCACGATTCGGTGAATCATCTTTTGAACACTCTTTTCGAGACTCGGTTCCCAAGCCTCGCTGACGTCGCCGGTCGCGAAGGTTTGACCAGGCAGCACGAGTGCGAGCTTGACTTCATACTCTTCGCTGTTGGTGTTGTACTTCAGATTGATGTGGAGAATTTGAGTCGGGAAATCTTGCACGAGCGGTCGAATTCGATCGACTTCGGACGAGATGTTTTGATTTTCGGCATCGGTTGGCGTGAAGCCTTCAACGTCAAGATCGGTGTCAAAGGTGGGTTCGGCAAAGGCCATGATTTGTTCCTTAGTGTAGCTCCGGCATCCCACCGGATTCTTAGTGATAAGCAGTGAACGAGTTTGGGACAAACTCGGCAACGGTATTTAAAAGCGGAAAATCGCGGCGATGACGGCTGCTCCAGAGGGCATGGATTCGGGGCTGCATTGCATCACATCGCCGCCATTTCGCAGTGTTTCCAGGACGGCCTGATTCGTTTGCTCGCAATGCTCATCGCTCTGGCAAACAATCAACGAATCGACTCGCCCCGCTTTCGCAGCTTTCAAGACTTCATCCAAGTCGTCAGACGCTTTGGAATTCGCCATCGCAGTACCGAAACGTTCACCGAACTCGCTATGGTCGGCCTTCAATTGAGGTGCAATCGCCTGGTGAGCGTGCTGGCGGAGTTCGTCACCGGTCCATTCGGACGGGCTGCCATCGACGTTCGC
>JBGSJL010000262.1:0-8632 GCA_041741955.1 Pirellulaceae bacterium
GCTGGGCTTCGGCGGCTCCTCCTCGCGAATAATCCGCAGCATCTCATCAAAGGCTGCGGATCTCAGTCGCTTTGTTTCAAAGGGAGTCACACCGGTCAGCAATTGATACAGTAATACTCCAAGCGAATAGACATCGGTGCGAGTATCAATGTCCAGCTGGTTGAGTTTGGCCTGTTCGGGACTCATGTATTCGAGCGTTCCAACCAGTTGGCCAAACTCGGTAAAGAGTGTCTTTTCCGTCAAGCTTTGGGTAATTGCCTTGGCGATGCCGAAATCAATCACCTTCGGTACAGCTTTGTGATCGTAGTCCGCGACCAAGATATTCTGAGGTTTGATATCCCGGTGGATAATTCCTTTTTGGTGGGCGTGTTGCACCGCCTGACAAACCTGAACGAACAATTCCAAGCGCTGTTTGGGCGTGAAGTGATTTTCATCACAGTACTGTGTGATCGGTACGCCTTTGACCAATTCCATCACAAAATAGGGACGACCCTGGCTCGTGGCGCCTGCGTCAAATATTTTCGCGATACAGGGATGATCCATCATGGCCAGTGCTTGGCGCTCAGCCTCAAAGCGGGCGATCACTTGGCCGGAATCCATGCCAGGTTTGATGATCTTTAAGGCTACGCGACGTGCGACGGGCTTTTTCTGCTCCGCCATGTAGACGGTCCCCATGCCGCCTTCACCCAACTTTTGCAGCAGTTTGTAGGGACCGATCTGCGTACCAATGTTGCCCGTCGTGTGCGATTCTGTGGCTGGCATTTCGCGTGCCCCCGTCGCAGCCAGTCCGGAAGGTGGTAAATCCAGGATGTGACTAGCCGCGTTTACATTGGCTTGGAGAAGTCTCTCAACTCTGTCGCGGAGCTGCACATCGCCATTGCACGCTTGGTCGAGATAGGCCTTCAGTTCGGCTGGCGAATCTTTCTCCAGCGCTTCCTGGAAAATCGCATCGACACTCAGTGAGGTTTGGTCCATAGCGAGCTCCTTAAAAAACAATCTTACATATTTAACAATGCGAGTTTTCTACCCACCGCGCCTCACTGAATTTAGAAAAAATAGGATTCTAACCCATGCTGTTGTCCTCCAGCGCACAGCGCAGCCAAGCTCTGGCATATGTCCAGTGACGCGAGGCCGTCGATCTGGATATCCCTAAAGATCTGGCGGCTTCTTCCTCAGTCATGCCGACAAAGTACCTGAGCTTTACTAGCTCAGCCTTCAACCGATCCTCCTGCTCGAGTTGATCCAACGCCTCACTAAGCGCTAGAAGTTGCCGCGAACTGGCATCGTCCGCCGGCCAGTCTTGCTGCAAGTCAATGCGTTTCCGATCTCCCGCATGTTTGGGACGCAACTTACGTCGTGCCCGATCAACCAAGATTCGCCTCATCGATTCAGCGGCCGCCGCGAAGAAATGCCCACGCGAGTCCCATTGCTGTGCGCGATCGTTATCCACTAAACGAATATAGGCCTCATGCACCAACGCTGTCGGCTGCAGCGTTTGCCCTGGTGCTTCGTTGGAAATTTGAACCGCTGCCAGCTTACGCAGTTCTTTGTAAACCAATGGCAACAGCTTCTCCGCTGCAGCGGCATCGCCTTGTTCCATTGCCGATAAAACTTGAGTGACTTCAGTCATGCCACGCATTCTAGCTGATAAACAAACGCATTGCGCAGAAGAATTGTAGTTCGTAAACTTCTGGGTACCCAAAAAAGCGGACTGCTAGGTGCGACAGCCGCACGACAAGAATGATCAGCACTCAAAACTTGCCCTAGAAAAACCCAGAGAGTGCTAATCGGTGAGAAGAGATGCGCTCTCGCCAGTTCAGCCCTGCCGATTGAACAACTTTTGCAATGCTTGTGCTGGTCAGTACTTTAGCAAACGGCAAGTTATCGTCCTGAAGAAACTGTCGCCTCAAGAATTTGATCCGTTGCTGAAACCGTCCATGGTTCAGAATATTCATGATCAGGCCTCCCTGCCAATAATGGAAGTGTGACAACTCCATCTAGGCAGGTGAGGCTCTTTTCGGATAGACCATTCGCTGAAAATCAGTTACGACTAACTAAGTGCCATTCGCGTGCCAAACCGGTGCGAATTCACGGAGTGTGGGGAACTTCCTGCGACTGGTCAAAAACCTTCAGCCAGGATGTATCCTGGCTCTGCATTTAGTCGCTGTGCTCGCACGCGGGAAGGAATCGTCACGCGCTATGGCGTGTAGCAGTTGCGGTCACCGAGGGAACCACCTCACGCTAGGATTGGCGATTCTCCCGGGTTACAATCGCCGCATGCAGATTTGTTATCAGTCCCTGTTTTTGACAAGAATCCAGCGATCCAATGAAATCCATCATCTTTCTCTTTTTTGGCCTCCTCACAGTTCCGCTGTTCGCTCAGCCTTCCAATTCACCAACATTGCAGGAAGCCCGCGTCGAGACCTACCGAAAGATTGACTCCACCGAGCTAAAGCTTTGGATCTTCGGGGAATCGGACCCCAAAGTGCCGAAACCCGCGATTGTGTTCTTCTTTGGTGGTGGTTGGAATTCGGGATCACCTGACCAGTTCGAGAAACAAGCACGGCATTTCGCAGAGCGCGGCATGATCGCTATCTCCGCCGACTACCGCCTGAAGTCCCGGCAAGGTGTGGAAGTAATGGAATGTGTGAAAGACGCTAAGGCCGCCATCGCCTGGGTCCGGGAAAATGCCGAGCGTCTCGGAATTGATCCCGACAAGATTGCCGCCTCAGGAGGTTCCGCGGGAGGTCACCTCGCAGCCAGCACTGGTACGATCAGCGGTATCGGCAGCGATGAACGTCCCAATGCCATGATCCTCTTCAACCCCGCCTGTACGCTGTCTCCTATCGCGAACTGGCAACCAGAGGCCAAGGCTGGGCTAAGCGTCGAGCGATTAGGCGTGGAGGCGCAGGTAATCTCGCCGGCCCATCACATCGGCCCGCACACGCCGCCGACCTTGATTCTTCATGGCAAGAAAGACACCACAGTTCCCTACGCCTCCGTTGTGGCGTTCGAGAGTGAGATGAAGAAAGCAGAAAGGCCTTGCAAACTAGTCGGCTACGACGATGCAGGCCACGGCTTCTTCAATCGAGGCGAGGATTTCGCCAAGACCCTCGCTGAAGCCGACGGTTTCCTCGTCGAACTCGGCTGGCTCAAAAAGTGAAATCGCTTTTCAGAAATGCCCGGCTGGGGCCGCGCAGCGTCCCGAAAGCAATCTCCCATCAAGGTTAGAACCCACGCTGAACACAAAGCTAGCCTAGAGTTAGTTGTTCGACGTCGATACGGCCGAGGTCTCGATAATCTCTTGGACTTTACCTGAGCGTTGTTTCTATGCATCCATTAGCAACTCGTCGGTCCAGCGATTTCGGAAAACGCGGTTAGAATCGTAATCCAAACAAACTTGTCGAAACTCTGAAAAGCGAGGGTACAGGTCACGCAACTCCTTAGGGGTTAGTATACAGAGCTTACCCCAATGCGGTCGCGCGCAAAACAATTGCGACATGCTGCGAGTTAGAAATTGGCAAACACTTTCAAATGCCTGTCGGTTCTCCAGCTTTTCAAAGTTAGAAAGCGTAATGGAGTACCAAGGTTCATGAACAGTTTCACTGGCGATAGCGATGTCCAGGTCGCGACAAGACGGGCTTGCCATCGAAACCAGTGTGTCGTCGACCAGTATCTTGCGTATGCAAATGGGATAGTGATGGCAGTACGATCCCGAGATCTTCTCCAATTCGTCCGCCATCCCTAGCCTAGCAATCCGCTCTTGAAACACCCGGTCCTTCCGACTCGTAGTACCTCCGGCGACTTCCAATATTTTCTGTAAATACTCCATCGCAGAATCCAACTGGCTTTTTTGTACAAATAATTCGAGTTCGATATGGCGAAACAACTCATGCTCCATAACCATCTGGGTGTTGGAGGGACCGACCACTCGCCAATCTAGAATCACAAAGAACGGGACTATTCGACCTATCATTGCTCGAATCGCCCAACGCAATCGCAAAACGCGAACTGCGAAGAGCAGCGCTAAGTGCAGACCAATATCCAAAAATAGAAAACGATACCACTGATAGACAAACAGTAGAGTCGACGACGGGACGTTGACTTCGCGACGATGCTGAGCAAAGTACGTCCAGCGCCAGGGAACCAAATAGAACTGTTGGAGCGGGCTGGCTTTTTCGGCGGCAGTAACGTCCGAGAATTTGTCGTATTCATGAAAACTTTCTTCGATGCGGTATGCATTGCGGCATTGCACTTGAACGTTGACAATAACGCCTAAGCAGCCGAGCGAACAACGGAGAGCCTGCAATGCTACGCCGTCGCTCACTTCCTTGATCACCGCTTTGCCACTGTCGGTATCGTACGTCGCAATGCGGACACTCAAGACGTAGTGCGATAGAGAATGTTTACCCGAGCCGTGGGTTCCGGTGGAAATGGCTCCCGCCATGGTTTGTTCGGTAATGAAGCCAACGGAGGGTAGCGTCCAGTGCTTTTTGATTTGCAACTCTGAGAGCAGACGTTTGATCTGGCAGCCAGCCCCGACGCGAACAGAATAGACGCCGCCCTCTGTGGAAGGTTCAACTTGATCGAGATTCCGCAAATCCAGAAGGACGTCGTCGGTTTCGATGATCCTGCTCCAAGAATGAAGTCGTCCGATGACTCGGATTCGCTGGCCACGATGCCGGTCCAGGATGTCAAGCACCTCCCGTTCGCTCGCTGGCGAATAGCTTCTTTGTGGCGTAACTTCAACATTTTTCCCGAAATTCAAATGCATAGGTTGGGCTCAATCGTAGTAGGGTGCTTTTGCTCTGCTATAACACCAAGCGAGAACGCCTGTTCGATTGTGCGCCGCCGACGCCGGAAACTTCGAAGATTTTGGCAATTGCCAACCAAGGTTTAACCTGTGGAGCCAATGGAGACACCGTTTACTAAGAATATCGAACGTTTTCGGCCCATTTTGCTGACACTTGCGGAGGCGATGATTTCACCCGCGTTGCGAGGTGATTTAGAGGCCTCCGATCTCGTCCAGCAGACGCTCATGGAGGCTCATCACCACGTGGACAAGCTGGCCGAAACGGAGAGCAAACCGTTTTATGCTTGGCTACGAACATGCTTAAAGCACAATGTGCTTGATGCCGTCAAGCAATTGAAGACCCAGAAGCAAGACGTGCGACGCCGAGTAAGAACATCGGAGCTTGCCGACTCCTTCGACCGTTTGGACAGAGTATTGGTTGCGGACCAGACATCGCCTAGCCAGATTGCCCAACGAAACGAGCAGATCTCAATCCTCTTGCATCATTTGCAAGACTTACCATCCAATCAAAGAGCAGCAGTCATCATGAAGCACTTGCAAGGATGTTCCCTCAGGGACATTGCCCAAGCACTGTGTCTCACTGAACCCGCCGTAGCCGGACTGCTTCATCGAGGGCGTCAGCATTTGGTTGCAGCCATGGAAACGCAAGGGCAAGCCTAAGTGGCGAATTCGTTTGAGGAGCAGCAGGGGCCGAGTGACGAGACGCTTGCCGAGCTAGAGTGCTGGATCGAAAATGATGTTGGCCCATTGGATTCGAGTCGAGACGGCAGACTTGTATTCGATGCGGCCTACATTGAGGCGCACAAAAGACTATTTCAAGTAGTGGACGATATTACCGCGCCAATTCGAACGGCCCTTTGTTCAAGGGAATCGCCACCGGTGCTTGACGACTATGACGAATTAGTCGAAATCGGTCGTGGGGGTATGGGAGTTGTCTACCGAGCCAAGCACGTTAAGACTCAAAGGACGGACGCCATTAAAGTCATCCGTCCCGACAGACTTTCTAGCGTCGCGCCTGAGCGAGTAATACAGCTACGATGTCGTTTTGAGCAAGAGACACGGCTAGCAGCTCGCGTTGCACACGAACACATCGTTCCCGTCTATCAAGTAGGTGAAGTAGATGGCCGAACTTGGTTTTCTATGCTCTTGGTGGATGGCCCTACGCTTTACGAATGCAGCATCACAAAATCGTTAGGGCCGGAACAGATTGCGAGAACAATGGAGTGCATCGCTCGAGCAATTGATGCTGTTCATCGCCGAGGGGTACTTCATGGCGACATCAAGCCGCATAACATTCTCATTGAGCGAGAAAGCAATCGTCCCCTTATCAGCGACTTTGGGCTCGCTGAGTTCGACACGGTCGCCCCAGACGGCCATAGCCAGAACATAGCTGGCACGCCCGCCTACATGGCTCCTGAACTCGCAAAGGCTGCGTTGTCCGAGGCGGAAACCGAGGATGTTGGGTCGATTCGAAGTGTTTCGTCGGACATCTACTCTCTAGGAGCAACGCTTTGGTCAGCATTGGCGGGGTGTTCGCCGTGTCACGAAGGCCGGAATCAAAAGCAACAACTCGCGGATGTCGTCGCGCGAAACATGCGTTTTGCCCAAAAGCAAAATTACGGTCTTCCCATCGGACTTGAACGGATTTGTCAAAGGTGTCTGGAGTTTGAGTCCTCTGCCCGCTACAGCTCGGCCGGAGAGGTGGCGGAAGAATTGACCGCTTGGTTGGGCCGACCGACTTGGAATCGACACTTTCCGGGCCTAAGGAAATTGCTCGTCTACGTTGTTGCGCCCGTGCTGGCGATCAGTGGAATTATCGTGTCATTTCTCCTGCAAATGAATGCGCACGAAGCGTGGATCTGGCTGGCCATGCTCTGGGGTTACGGCCCGCTCTTCGCAACTTTTTCGGCGAGTCAACGATCCAATCGAACCACAGACCCTGCTCGTCGTGAACTGTGGTCTGTGTGGATTGGTCACTTCTGTGCTACGATCGCTTGCTTGACCGCCTGCAGAATTCTATCGTCGGCAGTCACCATTCGGACGGTCGAAGTTTTTTATCCATGTTGGGCGGCGATCACTTCCGTCACGTTCTTTGCCAAAAGTGGGAACTTCTGGATTGCATATCGATGGCTCGGAGTTGCATGGTCGGTCGCTGCCATTGTATTGACGATAGACCCGTTTCTCAGTCCGGCCATCTTTGGCGGATTCGCAGCGATAACCTGCATTGTGACGGCCCGAGGCGATCCATCGTTTGACGAACAGTAATCGCCAGCTGCAAGCATTTGCTGCGTCATATCTCGAAAACGAGGCGATCGGCAGACTGAGATCTATCGGCGTGGCATACTCGACTACGCTTGCTGTTGATAGCGAGCGAGCTTTAGGTAACTGGTAACTGCGGATTCAAAGGATTTTACCATTGCTGGACTCCATGCCCTTGGCTGGTGCTTCCGTTCGAATCCGATTCGGCCAAGTTGCATTCTCTACGCGTCTTGCACGACCGCCCGTCGATTTAGGGTTGAAGTTATGAACTTCTAGATTAGTCGCTAGTGTTCTGGAAGCTGTGACATCTGGTAAGGAGCTGGCGGAAAATGAGATACCTCCGTAGGACCGAGCTTGTCCAGAATCTGCAGAATCGAGCAGGAGTTGTGCTGTTTATGTTGCAAGTCGGCGTGTCAAACCCGTTCGAGTTCGGAGATTCCGGTTTTGACCGCAGGTTCATACTCCAACGTCCAAAGCCAACTCACAAAACCACTTCCCTGCAGCGCACGCGAATCAGCAAAACTTCAATTTGCGGTCGGTCATAAGCGAAGACTGAACGACATTAAAGCTGCTTTGGTCAAGGGGATTCAGTTTCACAATAGTGCCGTCTCACAATTCGTCGTGCCGCACGTCGCTTTGATGCAATTTGGCACCGAGGTGTCTCACTCCACCGCTGGATTGCTAAAATCAGTTTGCGACCGAGGTCGAATACACCTCCGCGAGTTACGACAATTCTCCAACTCGCGTCGGTTGGTCCAACCGACGCGCCAAACTCAACTACCAAACTCGCTTCGGTCCTTTCGACCTCGGCAGATTCGAGCGCGCTTAGGTCACGCCCACGAATGGCACGTAGTTCTACGTAAGTCGTTGACCTGAATTGATATAGGGAAAAAAGGCCTCACATGCCTAAATGGAGTTATCACACACCCATTCCTGGCACGGAGGCCTCAAGATGTCCTTTTCTAACTATGGACGACTTCGCCCGCAAGTACGATTTCTACAGCGACAATTCTTGCAGGACGGCAAACTGCCATTCACGGATGTGCTGTCGGAGCGAACGGTAGAGCAAGCATTGAAAGCATTGAACTTTGCCTGGCTCGACCGAGTTTATTCACCGCTTGTTACGCTGTGGGTATTCCTCGGGCAAGTATTGAGCCAGGATGATTCCTGTCGTGCATCTGTTGCTCGTTTGATTGCCCATCGCGTCTCCCAAGGACTCAGTCCCTGCTCAGCAGAAACAGGCGCTTATTGCCAAGCCAGAAAACGACTCCCCGAAAAGTTCTATTCAGACGTTGCCCGTAAAACGGGACAAGCGTTGGATGATAGGTCCGACGATCGCTGGCTTTGGAAAGGTCGTCGCGTCTTGGCCTATGATGGCTCCACCCTATCGATGCCCGATACTCCGGAAAACCAGCAGGCATATCCGGCCAGTATCCGGCGCGACCGACCAACCAGCGTTTTTTGTTCTTGACGTTTTCGGGAAACTGGAAATCTTCTTTGAAGCTAGGATGATTGGTCAGGATGCCAAGCAATTCACGTTGGCGATCAGCTGGCAGTGCT
>JBGSJL010000263.1:0-22025 GCA_041741955.1 Pirellulaceae bacterium
TAATCCGTATTTACCCATGACCTTTTCGCAAGCTATGCCAAAGGTATTTATTTGATACTTACCACGCTTAAAAACATGCCCTTGGATCTTTGTATCTTTTTCGACTACGAAAGTCCCGCAACTGGGCGTCTGTGGACCTTGGGCAAAACTCTCAGGAACCGGAATTAGGATGACGGCTGAAAGAACTGACAGCAGTGCTACTTTTACTGAAACTCTTGCACCCATCGGCGCCACCGCCTGTAATAACCTAATAAATATGGGAATTACATTCCAACTGACAGGAAGCTTCATTTTCAAAGGTGTCATAGGATTTTGCTTTAGTTGTTGTGAAGGGATACATCATCAATGCAAGTCTTCGTGCGTAAGGACACGCCCTCATGGGTGGCCTCACAAGTCACGAACGCCTCCAGTCGGCTGATGCCAGAGGTGGATTTCAAGGCCGCGCAAGGCTGGCCAGCAAACATCGGATCACGCTCCATGCGCGCGAAACTCCGCCTCGCTAGTAGGCCCATATTCTGAGGCCAACGAGGCCAGATGCAGCAAGGAATCCGGCCAATATTACTAAGGCGATCGACGCCACGAGCGAGTGATGCCAGGCAAACCAACCCACCTGACGACGAACCTTGAATGTCCTTGCGACGTTGAAAAGTGAGCACACTGCAATCAATGCAAAAACAATTGAGCCCAGCCATATGGAAGTGGTTCGCCAGTTGAAACGCGCTAGCGTTGCCACGTCGCTGCTGGTGAGAACGACGGTCACCCACGCAATAAGGACAACCACTCCGACAAGGGGCGCAATGCGCACGTTCATTTGGCAGACGCCTCGCATTCGGCCGCAAAGCATTCGCAGCAGCCAGATTGCCGCATAAGGCAACGTAGAAAGGGCGAGAAGCAGCGATCCAACAACAGCTATCAGCCGGCCGTAGGCCAGCCAAGGGTTGACACGGCGCCATGTTTGTTGATCCGTTTGAGCCAGCATTTCATTGTCGGGCGAAGTGACAAAGATCAGCGAAGGCAATGCGTCTCCAGGTCGGATAAATTGATTCTTTCCGACGGAATACCAACGCTCGCCAGAACTGAACACGCTGCCCACCAACAGAACGTCGCCTTGGGCGCTGGCTTTAGCGACGCCTAATAGTCGCTCGAGGTCGGCTGTCAGTTGCGCTCTTGGCGAATGGGGCTCGTAAACGCCGATAATTCTCTTAATTTCATCCGTCGGCATGGCTTGTTTGGGCGTTGGCTTTATCGGCGACAAGTCCTTGGTAACATAGCGGACAACCTCTTCCTCGATAGCTCCGAGTGCGTCGCTGCCGCGATTGATGCATAGGAAGTAGCCTCTACCGAAATTAGGCAGATAGGCGTAAACGCACAGAAATCCGTCTATCGCCCCTCCATGCCCTTGGAATACAAAGCCGCTTCGCTGCTTGGAAGAGTTACCGAGACCGTAGCCGACAACAAGCCCGGCTCTAGCGGCGAATGTCGTGGTCGGTGTCTCCATACGCGTGATCGACTGAGGGGAGAGGAACTGCGTGTCGCCAACCTCGCCGCGTTTGTTGAACATTCTAATTAGTTGGATCAAGTCGCCGCTGGATGCGCTGATGGCGCCCGACGAACGGACCGGGATATGGGAATACGGTTCGACCGACCCGTCGAGGCGATAACTCGTGGCGACGGCTTCATTATAAAAGTAAGTCGCTGTCGACATGCCGAGAGGTGCAAAAACCTCACGACTGACGTAGTCCTCAAAGCGTTCGCCAGTGACCTTTTCGACCGCTAGGGCGGCCACTGCGGGTCCCATATTGGAGTACGCCATGCGCGTGCCAGGGGGCCATCGAGTGATGCGCGACGTGGAGTTGAATTCGATGCCACCACGCGTTGTGACTTTGGGGTCATTGAAGGCGTAGTCGCGAATATGGATGTCATCGAAGCCAGCGGTGTGTTCCAAGACGTGTACCAACTCAACTGGGTGCGTACTTTCCCAGTGATTTATCACTCCCGCTTCTGGGGCGAGCCTGCGTATCGGCTCAGAAAGGTTCATGCGTCCGTCTTCTACAAGTTTCATGACGGCTAAAGAAACAAAAGTCTTGGAGACGGAACCGATGCGGAAGAGGGTGTCGTTCGTTACAGGTCGATTGGACTGCCGATCCGCAAACCCAATCGCCGCTTGCCGAATAATCTCATCGCCGTAGACGATAGCGCCTATCAGGCCGGGCACGTCGGCATCGTCGAGATGGCCGCGAACTCGTTTAGAGAGCTCTTCGATAGTTGCAGCCGGTTCGACTTGCGCGGCCGGGACCAGAGAGCCGATAGCCAACACGGATATGATCAGGGGGAGCTGCAGGCGGAACATCGCTAAGCCATCGGATGAAGTTGCCATTACAGGTTCGTAAAAAGGATTCGGCCGCTATCATACTAGAAAAAATGACCTTCAATCGCACTTGCACTGAATTCAAGCGATGTTCGCCGCTCTGAAGGTGATTCGGTACATATGAATTCCGCCTATGAATTAAATCGCAAATGACGAACCGGCCTGGGTCATGAGCGCTTTCGGGCGGTCGCTCAACGGTCCCTGGACTCGCTCTCACGAGCGGGCTGGGCAGATCGCGGTTGTCAATATGATGAATGGCGACCGAACCGTTGTGGCGGTCGAAAGCCTAAGTTCGATCGTCGCTTATCTGGCGATCGGCCCAGGCCTGTTCCCAGGCATTCAAGAAACGCCCAGGAGCCGCCTCCCAAGCTTCGGGAGTATCATGAAAAAATCCGTTGCGTCCGAGTAATCTTACCTCCCATTGCCCGGCAGGCGATCGACGCACCTCGTATTCCATCCGCGCATAAGATATCTCGGACTCGGCATAGGGGTCGTTGTTGCAGAAGGTTTCCTTAACGCGATATCGCCACGTCGACAGATCCAATTCGTAGTCGACCCGGTGGGGATGGGGGTACGCCTCGGGCTCGGCATCGCTAAACGACCAAGCCGGCGGCAGGCCGAATGCATCTGTTTCGGAGCTGCCAAACAACTTCTTCAAAAACCTAAACATCGTGCTCACCTAACGATAAATGAGTGGCCGTTTCGGTCAGCGTGCCAAGCTTCTGACGCTTGCCGATGCGTGGCTAAGGACGTCAAGCCTTGATTATGGACAACCAAGACGCCTAGGTCGCTCCGTGCGTTGTCCAAAATCGATGCCTGCGTCAATGCCCTGCTCTGTGCCAGATTCGTCGTGGCGCGTAAATGGGCAATAACGTTCGCGCTGAGCCGCGACCCGCTCGTTCCTCAGATTTTCCCAAGATGACCAACGCGCCGTCGGCTCCATCAAACGGTTAGGCCTCCAGTCGCTCATGCTAACAATATCACCAGGAATGTGGTCACCCCTGCACGACGGCATGCGCTATCAGTACGCTAATCACAACGACGAAGAGCAGGCTGGAAATCCAATAGCCTTTCCATTGAAATCGCTGTGCCGCCTCAACCGAATTATCTTCAAGTCGTCGAGCAGTGACTAAAACGATACCTAGCCCTGCCAAGACGTAGCTGTAGGCGGCCAGATGGATTTTGTCCATCAGTACCAGATAGTCGACACTGGGCATCGTTTCATTTGCCGCCAACTGGATGGCTACGACGGTTAGCAGCGATGTGATCCCAACGCCCAGTCGTGCATCGATATAGGTGACTTTAAGCCGCAACATGAGCGATGCGCCTAAAACGACGCACAACACCGGCAACAGCATCTTGAGGGTTGAAGTCACAGTGGGCCGTCGAATGGGTATTTCGATTCGTACACGAGAGTAGGCGTTCGGCTCGGTTCGGCGCGTATCACCAAAATCGGTCGGATATGCGAACGATTCAACTACCAAATTGGGAACGCCGACACGGAAGCCTGGAAGCACCAGCCGCGGATTGATGGAGATGGGATTTTCGTCCGCCACAAACACCAGCCGATTAATTTCGTTGACCGAGTCTTCAAACTCCACGACCAACTTCTGGCGGTCGTAGGGGAAATTGTTGAAAAAGAACTTGTGGCTAAATCTACCCTGCACTCGCAGCACCTGATACAGTTCTCCGGACGGCAACTGCAGAGGTTGCTCATATTGGTGGTTGCGGACGTGCCCCCAAAGTTCATTCGGATTCACGATCTCGACAGTATCAGTAGGGTTAAAGGATGGATCACGCCAACGGAACCACACGTAGATGTCCATCGAATAGCTGTGCTCGCGCAGATTGAGAGACTGTGTGTCGTTGACGTAGGCTCCCACGATCACCTTGCCAGCTGAAGTGTCTTCTGCTCGAACAGCTGTTAGAAACGTAAACAGTAGCGTTAGTGCTGAAAATTTTCGCAAGCGGTACATCGGGCTTTGTAGTCAACTCCATTTTCGTCGCGATTGAGGGAACTACGGGTAGTTTACACACTCTATTGCCAAGTGGGTTGCTCCTCCGGCGAGCAACAATTCTTTGGTTGACTGGGATTAGAAAGAATCGAGTAATCGTAAGGTTCGGCACCTGCCACCAAAGCCATTACCCAGCGACAAAGTAGGCTTAAGTGGAGCCAATTGCAAGTTGCCGGATTGATGAAACCGAAGTCCGGTCGAAGTCGCCACAGTTCTTATGATTTGCCTGTCGATATTAGGCTGAATGGCGAGTTGGAAACCCTAGGGAGCGCGCAGCCTTCGTGCATGAGGACGGTTCGAGGTGGAACAAAGGTGTCAGGAATCAATACTGCGAAGCAAGTTGCTAATTGACTTCTTGCATCGGTCGGGTACGACTCGGGGGGAGCGGGCGGGCTGACGATTCGAATTGGCGGACAACTTCATCGACCACATCGCACAACTCGGCATATAGTTGGCGCGGATCGTCTCCGTGAATCCCAGTGATTAGATCCGGGCACTTGCCGAGAACGGCATAGATGCCCCAAAGGACGGCAGGTGAAAGCCTGGGACGCAAGTCCTAGGTACCAGTGCCCAACGTGTGGAAGTCGCGAAGCGACGCCAGGTGGTCCGGTTCTCCGTGAAAAGCCCATGTCGTCGCTCCGCGACTTTCGGCCTAATCCTTTGATCAGACCTGGGACTCGCGTCCCAGGCTTGCGTAGGTCGTCGCTTCGCGACTAAAACTCGCTCGCGCTAAATACTCCTGTCACCACGGTCACGCCCGCTCAGCGACTCTCAAAATTAATTACCACTTGCCACTTCTAATCGCTGCAGAAGACATTTTTTTTCTGCGGCAAATAGCCTCCCTGTTTAGTGCATCATAACTCCCTTTATCATGCATTAAATCAGGATGGGGCGAAAGCCTGGATTTGCTGGAGGCGGCGGTGCAAAGCACTGAAAGTCAGAAGCGCTCGGGCGGTGTATTCTGTGAGGTTTTGGGGGATTCGTTACAATGAGTATTTTGGCGAAGCAACAAACCAAGTACTACGACTAGCATGCGTTTACGCTTCTCATTGCGAATTCTTCTATTGCTGCCAGTCTTGGTTGCGTTGTGTATCGCGTGGGTCACCTGGCCATCGTATACATTTCAATCGTTTTGCAGCTCAATCAGGAACGAGGAATTTGAACGGGTGAATTCTGTGATTGAGTCTGACGATTGCTCCTTTGAGTACAGAAAGGCATCAGAATATCCGAACGGTGGCCTCTACTGGAAAAAGATCGCCTGGGGATTTGAGTGTAGTAGCGTACCGTGGTTTTTTCTTGAACGAGGCTACATTCAAGAACGTAGTTTCGCTGACATACTGTTGGCGAGGTCGACATTTGTCTTCCCACATAGACCCAACCTTAAACCTCAATTTACGTTTGTAATTGAGCGAGGCAAAATCAGGTTACGGTACCACGGCCTCTGAAATCCTACCCTGACACATGAAAACGTCCGATAAGTAGTAGGTCTGTTCGGCACATCGCATTGTTTAATGCCGCCATCAAACCCAATCAACGGCTAGCCGTAAAACACGTTCGGACCACGAACGTGTGTCTCCAACATCCGCATGACCTCGTAGAGGCGAAAAACCAGTCCGAGGTTGTTGTGCGGCAAGTATTGACCAAGCAATTCGCACAACTTGGCTGTTGAGATATGCTTGATCCTCAATGGCTGCGTGTCCTCGCACCGGAACCTTACAACCTCGCGCAACGGGGCTCCCGCCTAAATCATTTAGCAATGCGGAAAAATTTGAAGTGACTGTGGCATTTGCATTCATTTGCGATTTCGACTCTCGCCAGGGGAACCATTCTGAAGACTTTTAATAGTCATCGATATTGGATATAATCACAGACATGAGTAGTTTGCCGCATTTTGAACCGATCGCCGTCCGAGAATATTTGCTGGGCGAATTGAAGACCCAGCGAAAACACGAGTTCGTTGACGGTGTTGTCTACGCGATGGCAGGTGGAACCGTGACCCACAACCGGATCGCGTCAAACGCGACCGGCCTGCTGTTTTCACAACTTCGCGGACGGCGCTGCGAAGTCTTCAATTCGGACATGAAGATTCGCATCCGGCTGAGTCGTGGTACTCGGTTCTATTATCCCGATGCTTCAGTCGTATGCTCCCCCAACTCGCCGAACGATGCGTTTCACGACGCACCCATGGTGATCTTAGAAGTTGTCTCCGAATCGACGCGGAGAGTTGACGAATACGAGAAGCGCGAAGCCTACTTGTCGATCGATTCCTTGTGCGTCTACGTGCTCGTTGAACAGTCGATGGCAGCAGCTTTGGTCTATCGTCGAAACGACAACGGCTTTGACCGCGAGTCGTATGTCGGTGCAGATGCAATCATTCCGCTGCCTGAAATTGAATGCCAACTCGTGCTCGCCGACCTTTACCAGAACGTCGATTTTACGAGTGTCGTTTCCGAAGACGGCGACAACGTGCAGGCGGAAGGGTAGGATCCTAAAGGTGAAAATAGTTGGAACAGAAAAGGCCTTCGCCATGCTTGGCAATGAGTCACTTTGGGAAATAGCCCTACACTGCCACAGCGTATTTGAACAAGCTCACATTCCGCATTCGATTTGCGGTGGCGTCGCGGTATGCCTCCACGGTTACCAACGCAATACCACCGACGTCGATCTAATTATCAATGCATCGGACTCGACGGCTGTGAAAGAATTGCTGATGGCCGAATCGTATCATCGGGACGATCGGGGTAAAGAGTTCCATAGTTCGAGTGGCATTGCCGTCCAGATTCTGATCGCGGGCGAGAAAGCGGGCAAGGGTTCGGAAGTCAACATTCCAGAACCGGCAGGCGAGCTGAATGTGGAGCAGCGCGACGGCCTGACCGTCATTAGACTATCGCGTTTGATCGAGATGAAGATCGCTTGCGGGACGGGGAGTAGGCGGCGAACTCATAAGGATTTTGCGGACGTCGTCGAACTTATTGCAATTCGCGACCTAGACGGCTCCTTCGCTCGATCCTTGCACAAGCCAACGCGGGCAACGTTTCGGGAGCTGGTGGGTCGCGCCAAAGATGACATCTAGCTTCTACGGGCAGCGCGGGTAGGATTCCCCAAACTGGCCCCACCTGTTGCTGAAAACGCACCGCAAGTACCCTTAAAACCGCTTCAAGCGTTTTTCGCCTCGCGATGCAGGAGGCGATAATCCGCACCAGACGCGGACAGGCCGTTGGAAAGGGCTTGAAGGCGGTTAGAATAGGGCCAATCGCAGGGCGGTCTGTTTTGGCTTTCGCAGTGGGTTCTGAACTGCATGCAACCGGATCGCGAATCGTTATCGTCTCACATAGGTCGCTAAAAGATGTCTGGTTCCTCCGAAGATTCCCAAGTCCCAACCCCTGAAACGCAGCCAGACAGCCAGGCGACGGACGAAGTCGCGACAACGGCCGCAGCCGCGCAAGCCACCGTGGCGGACAATGAATCCAATACGCCTAACAGCCAGGAAGTGGAGCGTCCGCCAGCCTCCGGACCGCTGAGCTTGGACAAAATCCGCCAAATGCGCATGAGCCAGCAGGCAACCGCTACCGCGAATCGTCCGCGGCAGGCAGGAAACGGCCCAGAACCGAAACGCGGTCCTCAATCGCACCCGTCTACGGATGCGACTGCAGCCACTCAATCGCAGACAACTCAATCCCCAACTTCGGCTTATGCGGATTCCGACAGTTCCGGAGCGCCTCGCCGACAAGGCAATCGACCCAAGCCTGGCCGGCAGGGCAACGCGGCCATCCCAACTCCCGAGCCCATCGATCGTCGGCCCAAAATTGCAAGTCCCTCGACGCGGCAGCCGCTATCGCAGGATCTCGAACAAGAGCTGAATGCCGCACTCGGCAATTCGGACCTCGACAAATTACTGGTCGGCGATGCGATGCTGCAGGTCGGGCACGAGCTGACCGAGGGGCAGCGGATGCAGGGCAAAGTCATGAAGGCCCACGGCGAGTTCGTATTCATATCCCTGGGCGGTGCCAACGAAGCAGTCATTCCCGCGCTGGGTTTCGAAACAGTTCCGGAAGTCGGCGCGCAACTGGATGTGATTGTCCGCGGCTATTTGGCGGATGAGGGGCTGTACGAAGTCACTGTGCCTGGCAATGCGGTTGACGTTTCCGATTGGGGCGATTTGAACGAAGGTGAAGTGGTCGAAGCGATGGTCACCGGTGCCAATACTGGCGGACTGGAATGCAAAGTCGGAAGCATCGATGGATTTATCCCCGCCAGCCAAGCGGCCGAGTACCGCATCGAAAACCTAGCCGACATGGTCGGACAAAAAATTCTGTGCGTGGTAACCGAGGCCAATCAGCGACGCGGCAATTTGGTGCTTTCGCACCGAGCCGTCCTGGAGCGTGAGAAGAAGGAAAAACGCGAAGAGCGGCTGGCCAACCTGGAAATCGGCTCGGCTGTGGAAGGCGTTGTCCGCAAGATCCTGGACTTCGGCGCATTTGTCGATATCGGTGGCGTCGACGGTTTGCTGCACGTCAGCCAACTCTCTTGGGAACGCGTCAAACACCCCAGCGAGATTCTGCAAGAGGGGCAGAAGATCCAAGTTCGCATCGATAAACTCGACGAGCAATCGGGCAAGATCAGCCTCTCCTATCGTTCGCTACAGGATCATCCCTGGGAGAATATCGACGCCCGCTTTCCTACTGGTGCGCTAGTCCACGGCACCGTCACCCGGATCGCTGAGTTCGGTGCGTTTGTGAGAATCGCCACCGGTGTGGAGGGATTGATTCACGTCAGCGAGCTAGCCCATTACCGCGTACACAACGTTGCCAACGTGGTACAGGAGGGCCAAGAAATCGATGTGAAAGTCTTGTCCGTCGACGAAGAGCAACAGCGGATTAGCTTGTCTCTCAAAGCCGTCACAGCCGCGCCAGAAGCAGCCAAAGAGCTGACCAGCAGCGAGCCCGAGGTCGAAGAACCACGTCCTGAGCCAGTATTGCCCAAACACCGTGGTCCGCTCAAAGGTGGTACTGGCCATGCGGGCAGCGGCGAGCAGTTTGGACTCAAGTGGTAATGTCGAATCTTTCGCAGGATCTGCCCGCCAAGATTATTGAGCTAGAGATGGCGCTGGCCTATCAGCAGCGACTCTGCGAGCAGCTCAATGAAGTCGTCGTGGATCATTCGCGCCAGTTGCTCGTAATGCAGAGGGCAGTGAGTGCCCTGGAAGGCCGCGTGAAGGACCTGAAGGACCAGCGCAAAGAACAGCCGCTGGATCCTGAACAGGAAAAACCTCCCCACTACTAATCCGCCAGTCCCATTGTTTGGATTTTTGCGGATTTGTAACGCCTGTCGTGAACCTCAGTCACCAGCAGCCTTAGACACCATGGCTGCGCGCGTGGTACCATCCACCTGTTCTGACAAGAACTGGACCGAGCCGTCAGCCAATGACATTTGCGTTCCGCCTGGGTGCGCGTGCCGCACGCCAGTTGGGTCCAGGAAAGTAGGCAAGTCGATGTCTTGGGGACTCATCCAATTTACCGCATTGGCTTCGTCGGTTTCTGTCACCAGCAGGGTGTTTGACGTTCCATCGGTGACCTGACCTAGCGTACAGGCCTGTGCACCAGAGAAGATGCCACTGCGATCATTGACCACAACGTAAGTGGTCGAGCTGGGCGGTAGATTGGTCGAGGGGCACGTGTAGACTGCAATTGCGACCTTCGTGAACGGCAGGTTGACTGGATCATCCCATGGTTTCGACTGGTCGATCTGATCGTAGAGCCCTTTCTGCTCCATAAAGGGCAGCAGCAGAGTCCGCCAACTGTGAAGTGGCTTGCCTCGTCCATCGACCGTGTACGCGGGTGGAAAAGTTTTGTAAGTTTCATGATAGTTATGCATCGCCAAAGCGACTTGCTTCAGATTATTGGAGCACTGCATACGCCGAGCCGCTTCGCGGGCTGCTTGCACGGCAGGCAGTAGCAAAGCCACCAAGACTCCGGCGCAAACCAACATCATCGGCACTGCGACCAGTGCTGCGACCAAGCCGATTACCAAGCCGGTGTTATTGCCCGAAGGCCGTTGCACTTGCGGTTCAATGGGATCGAACGCTGAATTCTGGGCATTCATTTAGTCAACTTTCGTGATGGCTTTGCGGAGCGCTTCCTGAAAAAATGAGCGGCGCGAGTCAGTTCTACCGCAGCGCCTGAATCGTCCCAAAAGGCCGGATAAGTGGTTACCGAAGTTACAGCGCAGAGACTCCGGACAGGTGGGAGTTCTAGCGGGTCGCAACAAGTTCTGAAAACAGCCAAAATCTTAGCATAGCAGCACTTAAAGCGACCACAGGGCCCAGTCAAATCGGTCGCTTTCTGCTACAATTTCGGTCCGTCTGAGGTTTCGCAAAAGTGCCATGCGGTCACAGCGTTTTTTCCCAAATTCGCGGGTACGATTGGCACGCACATTTGTTCTGGAATTTAGGTTCCCTTCGCAATTAGATAGGATCCGGCGTCAAGTCGGAAGGCAACGGATGAGCGACGAAAAGCAGCCAAGTGACCAGTCGGCCGACAATCCCACCAAAGCGGATGCATCGTCCTACGACTCGGGCGATTTGAAGCACTTAAGCGATATCGAGCACGTGCGCGAGCGACCGAGCATGTACATCGGGGACACGACGCTTAAGGGACTGCATCACTTGGTGTACGAAGTCGTCGACAATTCAATCGACGAAGTGATGGCCAAACATGCCAAGGCGGTTTCGGTTTGCATCAACTCCGATGGCTCTGTCACAGTCGAAGATGATGGTCGCGGGATCCCCGTTTCCAAGCACGAACAACTGAGCGAAGAGATGGAACGCGAAGTCAGTACGCTCGAAGGCGTAATGACGGTGCTAAAGTTCGGAGGTAAGTTCGAGAAAAAGGCCTATGAAACTTCTGGAGGACTGCACGGCGTAGGCGTCACGGTCGTTAATTTTCTGTCGCAATGGTGCGAAGTTGAAGTGGCCCGCGAGGGACATGTCTGGACGCAGGGCTACGAACGTGGGGTTGCAACCGCCCCGGTTGCGATGGGACACACCACCAGCAAACGCGGCACCAAAACGACATTCAAGCCCGACAGCGCCATCTTCATCAATACAAAATTCAACTACGACACCGTTTACAAGCGTCTCCAGGAACTGGCGTTTTTGAATAGCGGGGTGCGCATTAAGTACATGGACGAGCGCGTCAACGAGGGCGACGAATTCTACTATGAACGTGGCATTGTCGAGTTTGTCGAGCATTTGAACCGCGCCAGCGATGCAGTCCACCCAGACGTCATGTTGATTGAGGATACTCGCGATGGCGTCAGTTTCCAAATCGCGCTACAGTACTCGACCGAGTACACCGAGAATGTTCAGTCCTACGTCAACAATATCCATACCATTGAAGGCGGCACGCACGTCTCCGGTTTTCGCTCGGCCCTAACTCGCACGCTGAACAACTATGGCAAGAAAGAAAACTTGTTCAAGGACTTGGCACCTACCGGCGACGACTTCCGCGAAGGCCTGACGGCGGTAATCAGTGTCCGCGTCCCGCATCCGCAATTCGAAGGGCAGACAAAGACCAAGCTCGGCAATGGCGAAGTCGAAGGCATTATCAATGGCGCGGTGGGTGAATCGCTTCAAAAGTATCTGGAAGAGAACCCCAAAAACGCCAAGCTCATAGTGAAAAAAGGCTTGCTGGCATGTGAGGCTCGCGAAGCGGCTAAGAAGGCCAAGGACTTGTTGCGCAAGCGCAAGGACGCTTTAAGCGGCGGCGGTTTGCCCGGAAAATTGCGAGATTGCATTAGCAACAAAATGGAGGAATGCGAAGTCTACCTGGTGGAAGGTGATTCGGCGGGTGGCAGCGCCGAAGGTGGCCGATTCCGCGATTTCCAAGCGATTTTGCCACTTCGGGGCAAGATCATCAACGCTTACAAAAGTCGCGAAGATAAGGTACTCGCCAACGAAGAAGTTCAGAGCATGATCCAGGCCATCGGCTGCGGCATCGGGATCGATCAAGACATTTCCAAGCGGCGTTACAACAAGGTCATCATCATGACCGATGCCGACGTCGATGGATCGCACATTAGAACGCTCCTGCTGTGTTTTTTCTATCGCCAGATGTACCACTTGGTCGCTGGTGGACACGTCTACTTGGCGCAGCCGCCGCTGTTTCGTGTGGTCCGCGGCAAGTCGACTCGGTACTACGTCCAGACCGAAGAGGAAATGAAAACTCAACTGCTCGAACGCGGGCTAGCGGACTGCTGGCTTGAGCTGGAAGATGGTTCGCGGGTAGACGGAACGGCAATGCGACGGCTGTGCGAAACGCTTTCGGCAATGGAAGAGTCGCTGCTCGCTCTGGAGCGACGCGGTGTGAACCTCAAAGCCCATGCCGAACGCATGGATACAGAAACCAACCGCCTGCCGATTTTTCTGCTGACCGTCGGCAATGACACGCACTGGTTTTTCACTCGCGATACACTCGAAGACTTCATCGAGAAAGAAAAATTGACGCTCGAAGGCCGCATCCAAGTAGAGACCACTGGGAACGAAGAAGGCTTGGGCGATAACTCAGCAACCCAAGCGCAAGACGAAGAGCGATTGCTGGCTCACTATGTCGAAATGCACGAAGTGAAAACCATCAACTCGGGCCTGAAAGACCTCAGCGAACATGGGTTCGCCATTCGCGACTTGATTCCCGAGCAACGCACGGGCTCGACAGAATCCAAGTTCCATTTGAACCGCGACGAAAATCGGTCTGGCATCGATGACTTACGAGCCCTGCTGCCGGCGATACGGTCTGCCGGAGAGAAGGGCATGCAAGTTACTCGCTTTAAGGGTCTTGGCGAAATGAATCCAGAGGAACTGCGCGAGACGACGCTGGATCGTTCCAATCGTACCTTGGTCCAAGTTACGTTGACCGACGCAGCCGCTGCCGACGAAATGTTTCGCGTACTGATGGGTGACAAAGTCGAACCACGGCGTCACTTTATCGAGAAACATGCCCTGGAAGTTCGCAATTTGGACGTGTAGTGGTGTCCATGGCAGAGCAACTCTCCGATACCGACCGCGCCACATACGAGTGGCAAATGTGGGTACCCGACTTTGGCGAAAGCGGGCAGCTCAAATTAAAAAACGCCTCCGTGATGATCTCCCGTTGTGGAGGAGTCGGGGGCCTAGTGGCCTACCAATTGGCCGCCGCCGGAGTGGGCAAGCTGGTCATCGCCCACGCTGGGAATGTAAAGCCCAGCGACCTGAATCGGCAGTTGCTGATGACACACGCCGGGATCGGCAAGCCACGCATCGATTCGATCCAACGTCGCTTGCACGACTTAAATCCAGATGTGGAGGTCATCTGCATCGGCGAGAATATTTGCGAAGCCAACGTGGCGGGCTTAGTCGATCAGTGCGATGTGGTCGTCGATTGCGCTCCGCTATTCGCCGAACGTTTTGCAATGAACGCAGAGTGCGTGCGGCAGTGTAAACCCATGGTGGAGTGCGCCATGTACGAGCTCGAAGCGCAGATCACCACGATCTTGCCTGGCCAATCGCCCTGTCTCCGCTGCCTATTGCCCGAGACCCCCGAGACCTGGACGCGGCAGTTCCCAGTGTTCGGGGCCGTGTCCGGTACGATCGCTTGTATGGCCGCGATGGAAGTCATCAAAGTCGTCGCGGGTTTAGGTCAACCGCTGATCGGTCGGCTGCTGCGTTTTGACTTACGCGACATGAACTTTCATATGCTCAGAGTCGAGCGACTCAAGGATTGTTCTATTTGCTCCCATTTAGGTCGATAGTGCCATGGCGATCCGTGTACAGATTCCATCGAACCTACGCTTGTTTACCGAGCAACAATCGCAAGTAGAAATGGCCGGTGAAACCGTTGGGCAGGTTTTAGCCGCGCTGATTGACCACTTTCCTGAACTTGGCCCCAAACTGCTCGGGGCAGACCAGCAATTGCACAGTTTCATCCAGATATTCATTGGCGATCGAAGTATTCGCGAGCTGGACGAACTGGAAACGCACTTGGCCGACGGCCAGACTCTGCTGATTGTGCCAGCCCTGGCCGGCGGCTAGAGCATTGCTTCAGGCCAGAGGCTGACAGCAACCCCAGGCATTGGGCGTGAGCCACTGTTACTGTGTATTTACTGGCGTAATTCTGTGGGTTTACAGCGAAAGTCATAGGCGGACAGATTGACTCAGGGCTCGACAATGGATTAGTATTTCGTGTTTTCCCTGAGCGAAGACCGAGGATCGAATTCAAGTGCAAGACGCAATCGCCAAGGCAAATACACTCATTGAAGCGATGGGCTGGATCCGTCGTTTCCGCGGCAAAACCACGGTTATCAAACTTGGGGGCAGCCTACTAGAAGACCAGGAAGCCGTCCATCATTTGCTGCTCGATGTGATCTTCATGGAATCGGTCGGCATGAAGCCGGTCATCGTGCATGGCGGCGGTCCGGGCATCAATCGCGCTATGGAGCAAGCCGCGATCACGCCGACGTGGATCAAGGGACGTCGTATGACCGACTCGGCCACGCTGGCCATCGTCGAGAAAGTGCTCGCGGGCGAAATCACACAACACTTGACCGATGAAATCGAAAGGTTGGGTGGGCGGGCCGTCAACCTGAACTTTGCAGCGAATACCAATGTCCTGTACGGTGAAAAACTGCTGATCGACGACGATGATGGAAGTCAGCTCGATCTAGGGTTTGTGGGTCAAGTTACGCGAGTGGATAGAAATGTGATCGAAAGCATTTCGTACGCGAATCAGGTCCCAGTGATTCCCTCGATGTGTGTGGATGCGTCTGGGCAAAAATACAACGTCAATGCCGACAC
This sequence comes from Pirellulaceae bacterium, assembly GCA_041741955.1. GTDB lineage: Bacteria > Planctomycetota > Planctomycetia > Pirellulales > Pirellulaceae > Aureliella. The sequence continues at coordinate 15,209 of JBGSJL010000263.1, forward strand.
GGCCGCCATGGCCGTTGCCGAAGCACTGGGCGCGGAAAAGCTGGTTTTCCTGAGCGATGTCAATGGAGTGCGCCGCGACAGGAAGGATCCTTCGACAATCATTCATTCCTTGACCGCCGAAGAAGCTCAGCAGTTGATTAAGGACAGGGTTATTGATGCCGGCATGATCCCGAAAATCGAGGCCTGTCTTTCGACACTTACGAAGGGAGTCAGGCAAGTCCATATTGTGGATGGGAGATTGCGACATTCGTTGCTGCTTGAGATTTTCACGACCAGCGGAGTGGGCACCGAAATCATGCTCACGCGCCCGCACTTAAAGGCCTCTTGAAGCATTGCCTACTTGAAAATTGCTGGGGCAGCGAATCACCGCTGCCTTAATTTGTTTTTGGACGAGACAACTAAAAATGACAAGCCGCATCGATTTAAGTTTTGATCAAACTCAAGAACTGTTCGAAAAATATGTGATTCACAACTATCAACGTTACCCCGTGAACTTGGTCCGCGGCGAAGGCTCGCTGGTTTGGGACAGTGAAGATCGCGAGTACCTGGACTTCTTCCCCGGTTGGGGCTGCAATTTGTTGGGTCACTGCCCAGCCAGAATTGTGCAAGCGGTCCAGCAGCAGGTGGCGCGCTTGATCCATGTGCCCAACACCTGGCATACGACCCAGCAAGGCGTTTGGGCGCGCATGTTGGTCCAGCGAGCTTTCGACGGTCAAGTGTTTTTCTGCAATAGTGGAGCGGAGGCCAACGAAGCGGCCATCAAGCTCGCACGGCTTCACAAAGGGCCCGATCGCTACAAGATTATTACGTTCCAAGGCGGATTTCATGGACGTACGATGGGCGCTTTAGCAGCCACCGCACAACCCAAATACCACGCCGGTCTGGGTCCGATGCTGGCAGGGTTTAGCTACGCTCCGTGGGATGATCTCGGCGAGGTTGAAAAGCGTATCGACTCGGCGACGGCTGCGATCATGATCGAACCTATTATGGGCGAAGGCGGCGTGCGGATCCCCAGTCGTGAATACCTACAGGGACTTCGCCAGCTTGCTAACGACCATGATCTTCTGCTCATTTTCGACGAAGTGCAGACCGGCTGTGGGCGAACTGGCCATTGGTTTGGTTACCAATACTTTGATGTCCAACCCGATATTCTCACGTTGGCCAAATCGCTGTGTGGTGGTATCGCGGGTGGCGCGATGATAGCCGCTCGCGAGGTTGCCCCGAGTCTAAAACCCGGCACGCACGCCAGTACATTTGGCGGCAACCCAATTGCGGCCGCTGCCGGTATTGCCATGATCGAGACCATCGAAGCAGATGGGCTACTGGAGCAAGTTGCTCAGAACGCGGAGCTATTCGCGAGCTATCTGGATCAACTCCAGTCCGAGTGCGATGGCGTTTGCGAGATCCGCCAAGCGGGCATGATGATCGGCATCGAGTTGGAATTTCTCGGTGCGCCCATTGTTCAAAAGTGTTTAGAGCAGGGGCTGCTTATCAACTGTACTCAGGAACGTGTCTTGAGGCTGTTGCCTGCCATGAATATTCAGCCGGACCAAATTCGTCGAGGTATGGAAATAATGGCGAACACGATTCACGAACATGCGGCTGAACAAGCCGTAACACGAACAGAAGTCTAGCGTGAGGAGAGAGAATTGAGACACTTGATCTCCCTGTTCGACATAAGCCAACAGGAACTACATGCAATTTTAAACCTGTCCGAGCAGGTGCAGGCTTTGCTCATGTCGGGTCATAGACCGCCTTGGCTTGCCCGACGTGTCTTGGCCATGCTCTTCGAAAAACCTAGCTTGCGCACTCGCGTGAGCTTCGAAGCGGGCATCGGCCAATTGGGCGGTACCGCCATGTTCCTAGGCGACGAAGTTGGTTGGCAAAGTCGCGAGGCTACGTCTGACTTCGTGCGCGTGCTGGCCCAATATGTCGACTATGTCGTTTGTCGCGCCAAGTGTCACACCTCGGTGGAAGATCTGGCCAGCTTCAACGTCGTGCCGATCATCAATGGCTTGACGGACCAGTCGCACCCCTGCCAAGCCCTAGCCGATTTGTTGACGATGAGCCAAGTTGCCGGCCCACTACACGGCCGGCAAATTACTTTTGTTGGCGACGGCAACAATGTCGCCCGTTCGCTTGCGGTGGGCTGTGCCATGGTAGGCATGCGATTTAGATTGCTAGGCCCTAAATCGTATTTCATGCCCCAGGAAACGATCGATTCAATTGTAGCCCGCTACCCCAATGCAGACATCGACCAGAGCGATGACCCGCGCGAAGGCTTGCGCGATGCCGACTTTGCATACACGGACGTTTGGACCAGCATGGGTCAGGAATCGGAAATGGCATCGCGTCAGGCAGCGTTTAAGCCGTTCCAATTGAACGGTAAACTAATGAGCCTTGGAATGCCTAACTGTAAAGTCCTACACTGCTTGCCAGCTCGGCGCGGCGAAGAAATCACCGACGAAGTGATTGACAGCCCTGCCAGCCTAGTTGTGAAACAAGCTGGCAATCGTATGCACGCCCAAAAGGGATTGCTAATCTGGCTCGCGCTGCAACATGGCCAGCTAGCTGCCAGCGAATTAGAAAGTTACGGAATCGATCTGCCGATTGGGATTCCTTAGCCGGACAGGCAACTGACGGGCTTGTTCCATTGCCTTCGAATCTTTCGAGTAGATGTAGGGTGGGTCGAGTGTGCCGATAGGCCACGATGACCAGCCATTTTTATTTGGTTGCAGTATCGGTGGGTCTTCATCGCTATCGCGATTTGACCCACCCTACAAAAAACCACAACCCTTCACGGCCTTTGGCCGTGAACGGTTACAGCAAATTTAGCCGCCTTGAAATGCTGCACTATTGAGGCGTGTTGAAGATGCGGTCGCCAGCATCGCCCAGTCCAGGCACGATAAACTTGTGCTCGTTCAATTCCGGATCGACGGCTGCGACATAGATTTTGACCATCGGAAATTCGCGCTCCAGTCGCTCGACACCTGGCCGCGAAGCGATGATGCTCAGCACGCGAATATCGGGGCAACCCCAGCGGTGGAGGGCCTCGATGGCCGAGACCACACTGCCGCCAGTCGCCAACATGGGATCGAGCACAAACCCAACGTCGCACGCGCCACCCTCTCGCAGCTTACAATAATATTCCACGGGCATCGCCGTGCGTTCGTCGCGGTACATGCCCAAGTGCCAGACTTCCGCTTCGGGCAACAACTCTTGCAGTGGATCCACCATACCCAAGCCGGCTCGCAGGATCGGCACAATCGCGATGCGAACAGCCAGCTGCTTCCCCATCATGTCTGCGACTGGAGTCCGAATACTTTTTGGCTCCAGAGTCAAGTCGTCGGTGGCCTCGTAGGCCAGCAGCGTTGCCAGTCGCTGGATTTGTTGCCTAAAGATCGAAGGCGGAGTCTGTTGATCTCGGAGAATCGTAAGGTGATGATCGATCAACGGATGTCTAACGCAAATCACGTAACTCACTTGGGGATTCCTGCACACGACAGAACGACCAACACATGGCGACTGACCATTGAAACTACGTTCCGAGAAGAATGCGGATGGGGAGGGATTCGAACCTCCTGCAGATTCTCCTGGGAATTGTGGCTTTTGTAAGTGCCGTGGTACAAAAACGACGCGCGCTCAAAACGGGGTAGATCCTACCGTGATGCTCCCCGACGAAATCGTTCAGTTGATTGATGCCTGCACCCAAATTAGCAAGCAGGCTTTGGAGCGGGTTCTAAACTTTGCAAAGTTTGAACTGGCGAACAAAGACTAAGTCGATCGCCTGAATTCTCTCTGCGTCTTTTTTTTGGAAAATTCGTAAACCCTGTGCGGCAAAGGAATTGGCTTCTTTTGTCTGCGTATCTTCGTTTTCTGAACGACTCACTTTTGTATTCGTTTGCCACCTAACCTCATGAAGTCACCTGCTACTGCTCTTAGTGGAGCGAAATTGGTGACCCCAGGCGGTGCCGACGCGCTCGAAACTTAGGGGCGCTGCCCCAAACCCCGAGATTTTTAGGCATCGCTCTGGATCAAAGAGTTTACCTTTTTTCCGATTTCAACAAGGAGAAGTTAAATGATCCAAGACAGCCGTCATACGAAAGCCGACACGCAGTCCAAAGGCAGGTCTCGGCAAGATACAGATATCATCGCGCCAGTAACGGATAGCGATATTAGGTTCTGTAAGTTTGTAGTTAAGAGCGCAATTACTCGGTTTGGAATTGAGCATCCAGAGCTTAGCGGGATCGCGGTTCGAGCAGAACTTAGGCATGCACCTGGCGAGGGCTGCGATCAAATACTGGTCGTACTCTATGATCGCGGCGGTACACGATTGGGAGAGTACGAAGTACAAGGAACAAGGACATTACTTTCCCTCCGGAAAGTCTACCGAAGTCCTTTTGACGATAGCGAATTGTCTGCGGCACTTCAATTGGCCGAAGCAAAATGGCCATCAAACTGTCATTTGGCGCTTTAAAAGGGACCACCTATTGGCGCTTCAAATGCCCCCAGTGTTCAGTTGTTTAGTAAGTTCTACTTTTTGGCCCCATTTGAATTCTGTTTTCCATCATCTTCATCGGCAGGCTTAGCCGTTGGCGCTTTGGCCCCTTTTGAATTTTCCTGGCGATCGCTCAGACGGTAGCTGCGACCAGTGAACTTTAGGACCTCGGCGTGATGCAGGAAGCGATCAAGAATGGCCGTTGCACTGGGTGTATCTCCGATCAACTTGCCCCAGTCTTCGAGCGGTCGATTGCTGGTCATGAGTGTCGATCGCAATTCGTATCGACGCATCACAATCTCGAATAGATATTCGCCCGACCGCTTTGGCAGCTGCTTCATCCCCATGTCGTCGATGATCAGTAGATCGGGCTTCAGGTATCGCTGTAGTGTCTTCTCGTATCCTTCCATGGCTTCGTCGTGAAGGAAGTCACGGACTAGGTCGAAGATTGATCGATAGTAGACGTTTAAGCCAGCGCGAATGGCGACGTGGCCGATGGATTGAGCGATATGACTTTTGCCTGTTCCCGGAGGGCCAACGATTAGAAGATCACGATGCTCGCGTATGAAGCGGCATGTAGCCAGATCAAAGATTGTCGATTTCTTGATGGATGTGTTGAACGAGAAATCGAAATCCTCCAATCGTCGTACGTCGCGAAAGCTGGCCAACGTGATGCGTCGCGCGATCTGTCGATCACCGCGGACCAGAAGTTCGTCCTGTAAGATTAACTCCAGAAACTCTCGATGCGATAAGCTGGAGGCTGTCGCCTCGTGCAATCGCATGTCCAGCGAACCAGTCAAGCCCGATAGTCGCAGCTTGCGCAGCATGTCTGCCAAGTTTTTCTCAATCATCTTCTATACTCCTCCTTGAATTAGGTCATGCACGAATTGCGCATATACCTCGGTCGAACGAATCATTGGATGCTCTTGCAGAAACTCAAAGGTGGTTTGCTTTTGTCCATGATGCTGGATCAACTTTCTGATCGAGCGCAGTCGAAAGCTCTTGTGGGACCAGGCCACTTCGCAGGCGGCTTCAATCTGCGCGCTCTCATGCTTACGGCTCAGTGCCAACAGGCCTTGCAGTGCACGCGATCCTTGAAGGCCTCGCTCGGCCACCATGGCATGCGCCCAGGTAGCCGTATGGGGACCGATTTTCCCTGCTTTTACAACTAAAAACGCGATTCCCCGCTCAACACCACTAATCTTTTCACTGGCTATGTGAGCGTCAAGTGTGCTGTACTTGCCTGGCTCCACTCGAGCGTGAATGGCGATCTGCTCCCAACGTTGATTGAAGACTCGCACTATGCGACCGTCCCACCGCGACCAGACTTCCCAGGTCACATACTCCGGTGGAACTGAATAGTAGCTCTTGGCGACTTCTACGTGGCCATCGCGACTGACCACGCGCCGTGCCTCGTGGTAAAACGGAAATCGCTCCGACGGAAGTGGTTGTAATGAGACGCGTTCTACACTTTCGAAGAGCTTGCCGACTTGGCACTTGAGGGTTCCATGAATTCGTGTGTCGGCTACGCTACGTTCCCAATTGGCTAAGTACTCGTTCTGCTTGACGATACTCTCGAAGACACGGCCCTTGAGCGCGTTTTCTTGGACATAGGCCACACCACGTTCAACCTTACCTTTGTGTCGAGGGGTATAAGGCTTGGTAGGTAGCACCGTCGTGTTGTAGTGTCGACAGAAGTCGAGCAGTTTTGGATTGATGTCTGGATCGAACCAATCCGCTTTGATGACTGCCGCTTTCAAGTTGTCGACAACCATCGTGCGAGGCACTCCGCCGAATGCATGGAACGCGTTCTCAATGGCAGCGATAAAGCACTCGGTCGTTTGACGCGGCACGACTTCACTGTAAGCTTTGCGACTGTGACTGAGCACCACGCGAAGCACATGCGTTCGTCGCTTCTTGCCGTCGGCATCGATGCAAGGTGCGCCGGTTCCAAAGTCTACTTGTACCTCTTCACCCGGCCCTGTCTCCATTCTCCTAAAAGGCAATTCAGTCCGTTTGCGGAGCCGTTTGATGTAGCGGTTCACGCTCCAGTAGCTACCGCTAAAACCGTGATCCGTCACCAGGTCCTGATAGATCCGCTGCGCGCTTAATTGTTGCTTCAGGCCCGCCACGACCTGAGCATGGTAGATGGCACATCCGCTGCGAGCGGACGGAATTACATCCAGCGATTTGGGCTCGTCATCTTCCGCTTCAGAAGCGTTCGGACCCGTTGGCGCGCTGGCCCCTTTTGAAAACTCCCTCCCGGACTCTGGAGCCGTTGGCGCTTGACTCGTTGGCGCGGCCCCTTTTGAATTCGCA
>JBGSJL010000264.1:0-2859 GCA_041741955.1 Pirellulaceae bacterium
TCGAACGGCCCCCCCAACACGTTCTTACCTAGGATGACATCGACCTTTCGCAAGGGACCGATCCGACCTTGACGTACCATTTCTACCGCTTGGCGAAAACGATGATCGCTGCGCTGCCACGAGCCGACTTGAACCACGCGCCCCGTTTGCTTGACCACATCGCGCAGGATTTTCCCTTCATCGATAGTCAGCGTCAGTGGTTTTTCGCAGTACACATCCTTGCCAGCCCGACAGGCGTCGATGACCATCTTGGTATGCCAATGATCAGGAGTTCCAATCGTCACCACATCAACATTTCTATCCGCCAGTAGTTCGCGATAGTCCTCGTAATCCATAGGGGTACTTCCGAAGGCTGCCTTAACTGGATCGCGGACGTTCTTGTCGACATCGCACACGGCGACGACATCCCCGTACATGGCAGCCTTGTTGAGTATCACACTCCCTTGATAGCGAAGTCCAATCGCACCAATCCCCAACCGCTGTGTTTTGCCGCGAGGCTTGTCTTGGGATCGCAACGCACCACCACCGAGATGGAATCCGATGAGCGCGGCGCTCCCCAGCACGCTGCTCTTGCCGAAACTGCGGCGGTTTGTTTTCTCGTGGATCATCGTGGCTCTCCTGGGATCAGCTAAAGTTCATCTCGAAGTTAACATAAATACGTGTGCCTCTGTTCCGCTATTGCGTATTTCAGTTCAGTTATTTTGCCACGTTGTCAACTCTACTGGCGTCCAACGAGTATGCTGCATGGCTCCATTATTAGCTCGACACGCCAGCGAGTGGGTCGCCCAGTTTGTTGCGTTCGCAACGACCGCAAGGTCTAAGAACCACAGACCCACTCGCTGGCGCGTCGAGCTGTAATTGGCATTAGTTTTCGCGAACCTGAAACCATCCTACTAAGTAACTTATTGATGAAACGCGTTGCCCTATTGATAGAGACTTCGCGATATGCCCGATGGATCAAGCAACACCATCTTGGCGGGGGATAAATACACCAACCATCGCGATACCCAGCATCGCAATTGGACCGACAGTACCGGTTGGCGTTGGGGTTTCCATTCGACGCGCAACACGGTCTCCCCCATGAACGCCATGCCACTTAGTCCCTGGGGAAATTTAGACGCCACCTTTGGCAGCTTACATACTGGCGGAGCGAATTTCGCGTTGGGTGATGGGAGCGTCCATTTCTTTTCGCAGAACAACAACTTGCGAACCTATCAATGGCTCGGCGACCGCGCTGACGGACAAGTCGTCGCCTTTCCCGAGTAGTTCGCCAATTAGTCGCTATGTCTTCCTATAAACTGTTAGGTAGGAAAGCCTGACGTTCTCTATTTCGCAAGGGAATTCTGCGCACTGCTTCATGTGGGGCTAGTGCCAAAAATCTTAAGTTCCGTCCGGTTGTCAGACCACCGTAGGTTGCAATTTGGAATGCGTGAGTTTCGAGCAAATCGTCCAACTCCAGGAAGTGAACCATCGCTTATTCGGCTAGCTTTTTGAATGCTTTTGAATGCTTCGCATTAACTTTAGCGCGAGCCGCTCGCACTTTAGCCTTTGTGTCAGAACCACTGATTGGCGCGAGCTGAATGGATGTACCGTCGGTCGTTAACTCGATCTGCGATTCGGGATCGATGTTCAGCAGGTCGAGAATAGGCCGATCGATGACGACCGCCCAACTGTTCCCATGTTTAACGAAGTTCTTTATCATGCAGGAGCCTCCTTGTTAGGTTTACCAATGTATCACCTTTGTGGTACCGTCCTTGCGCGTTGTCAACTAAGAATCTTTGTTCCATATTCAATGTTCGGTTTTATTGCCGCCGAGCCATAGCCTCGTCGAAGGGACCTTGTCGTATGTCGCTCATGGGACACGAATGCTGGAGCAAAGATCCAGATTCTGCAGCTCGTTACGCGTTGGCAGTGAGCTTTGAGGTTGTGGGGCGTGAAATAGCAATTTGCGATTGTTTGCGGGTTGTCGTCGAGGAGTTGCAGTCCGAATTGGAGACAGAGATCGAAGTAGACGTTGAGGCTAACCCGTCAGCAATTTGGCGACTGATGCGCAGAATCTCTGCCAATCGCAACGTGCCGACCCGATCCAGTTTCTGTTGTAGCGACTGACCAACGACGCATTCCATTACGAGATAGGGCGGGACAGGTTTTCCGGCTACCTCGTGATGAGCGTCGTCCACGGCATGGATCGTCACCACGTGCGGATGGCCATTGCGTTTATTGTACAGACCTTTTTCTCACGACGCTGTGAGTAGGAGTCCGCACTCGTATAATCAACGGTTCCCAAAACGACGGTGACAGACGCTGATCTGGAGAGTCTGAAGCAACTGCAAATGGACGCAATCATATCGAGAGAATTGCTAAAAAGTGGAGAATTCTGGGTTATGTTGGCCGGCCGGGTGCGACTTCTCTATAGTCCGACACTTAACCACTCACCAAGGAGTTGCCATGGCCGAAGAACATCCACCTGATTGGCCTAAGATTGTGGAGCGTCATGCGGAACGTGTTTTTCGCATCGCTTACCGTATCCTCGGCTCTGAACACGATGCGGAGGACGTTTCGCAGTTGGTTTTCATCGACGCCAAACGCGTTCAAGAAGCGGGGCCAATCCAAAGTTGGTCAGGGCTCTTCGCGCGGCTGGCAACGACTCGAGCCATCGATCTGCTACGCCGTCGACGTAAGAGCGTTGAGTTTGACGAGACTCACTACGTTTCGAACCTGGAGCCACATCATCACGTGGTTGGCGCCGAACTTGCGGCGTGGTTGCGTAATGCGGCGGCGCAGTTGCCTGAACAACAAGCTGCCGTCTTTTCCTTGAGCCACTTTGAGCAACTCGATCGCAACGAAGTGGCCGCGATC
>JBGSJL010000265.1:0-6435 GCA_041741955.1 Pirellulaceae bacterium
CTCACCCACAACCGGCGGCGTTATGCAGTTGGCAGGACTCTGGGAAGTCAACACGCGGGCCACCGGCCAGCCCATCCGCACCTGTACGATTGTCACCACCGCCGCCAACGCCAGGCTGTCCAGCATTCATGATCGCATGCCTGTTCCACTCGAAGAGGAGGCTGCTGCGAGTTGGCTCGATCCGCAATGCGATGCCAGCGCCGCATTCGGTCTACTGGGTCCGGCTAGGGAAGATTTTTTTCATGCTAAGAAAGTCAGCCAGCACGTAAACAATGCTCGGCATGAAGACGCCGGCTGTTTGATTTAGCGAGGCAAGGCAGCGGGACTATGCCCGTTTGCCAACTAGTTTATCGATGAGCGTATCGAGATCCGTCTTTTCGATCCCCATCTTGGCAGCTGCTAATGCGAACAGTCGCTTTTCAACTTCACTTAGTTTACCGTCGGCGGCCATCATTCGAATCAGGTCCGAGAGCATACTGTTCTGCTCTGTTCGATCGACAGGAAACCTCAGCTTGGCACTACCACTGAGCGCGAAATCGATGGCCTTTTCGAGGTCTTCCTCGGCCAACCCCAAGGCTGCACAACGGTCTACTAGCAACGCGATTTCTTGTTCGCTGAGCTTCCCGTCCGCAGCCGCCATGATGACGAGATTCTTGAGGTGGTCCAGGTGCTGCACTAGTAACTCCAAGCAAAAATGGTCGCATAACAATTGGTCAAAGCAAACTTGATTGTCGTCCGTTTGGCCTGTCAGTCAACTATGCAAGCAAAGTATTAACCTAGGCATTCACTACCCATTCCCCCCACTTCGCTGCTCCTTCTTGGGGCGATCGTAGAGTTTCCCAGCCTTCTTTGCATCGGCCAATATTTGAGTCTATCGATCGTCCCGCTAATGACGATTACAAGCTTTACGCCTCCTCGCGCGCGGGTCTCAATGCTATCTCTCACAAACACTTGTACCTCAACCTTTGTACCGCGAAGCTCGCATGCCCTGGCCTCCCCAACAGCACCCATGCGAACGGTACGCTTCGATGGCAAAGCAACGGCTGAGCCTGCTGTGCGTGGCCATGGTCCTATCGATCGTGCTAGTCGTCGGGTGTACGCGAGCCCAATACCGGATTCGCGCTGACCGCGAATCCTATTGCCTGGTAGAGAGTCGCCAATTGGATCCACTCTGGGACTTGCCCGCGCGGACCGTGGAACCGCAACCTAGCTCGCGCATGCTGGTTACTGCAAATCTCGAGTGCGCGCCGAAACCGCTCGACGATGCGGCGGCTCAAAAGTACATGGATTGCCCAGACGGTTACGACAATACGAAGTACTACTCGAAAATTCCCACGCAGGGTTACACCGAAAATCCTATCTGGATCGACTACCTGCCGCGCGACGCCGACAACCAAATTCAATTGACTCAGCCACTGGCGATCGACCTGTCTCTACTGAACAGTCGCGACTACCAAACTCAATTTGAACAAGTTTATCTGTCGGCCCTGTCGCTTTCGGGCAATCGGTTTGAATTCGATACACAATGGGCCGGAGGTGTGGGCACGGGTTTCACCGCCACCGGTGCCGACCTGGGCGATCAACGTCTGCTGCAAGTTTCCGATCGATTGGGCTTTTCCCGAAACCTGGCCGGTGGCGGTCAATTCGCCACGAATATCCTCAATAGTCTGTTCTGGGACTTTGGCTCAGGCAATCTTCAGGGAGGCTCTGCCGCGCTGGTAACCAGTTTTAGTCAGCCGCTGCTACGCGGTGCATTCCGCCACGTGCGGCTCGAGAATTTGACTCAAGCCGAGCGGAATCTGCTCTATCAAGTTCGCGACTTCGCTCGGTTTCGACGCACATTTTATTTAGACATAACCAGCGGCTACCTCGGATTGCTCACACAGGTACAAGCCATTCGCAATGCTCAGACCAATGTGGAAAATTTGAGCCGCAACCTGCGCGAATACGAAGTGCTCGTCTCTCTGGAAATGGCTTCGCAAATCCAAGTCGATCAAGTTTTTCAGCAGTATCAAAATGCTAGGCTCTCGCTGCTGTCCACCGAGCAAGGCCTGGCAGCTTCGCTCGATCAATTTAAATTTCAGCTCGGTCTGCCAGCTTGGGTTCCGTTTGAAATCGATGAATCGCTGTTGAGGCCTTTCGAGTTGATCAACCCTGCCGTCGAGCAGCTACAGCGTGAAGCCGACACGCTCTACCTGTCGCTGGTGCAATATCTATCCACCGAAAAAGCACCGCGAGAAGTGCTCATCGACGGTTTTGAACGCTACGCTGCGCTACGTCAACGCACTGCAGAACTTTTGCCTACATTGCTGGAAGAGCTAGCGCTGTGGATGGCGCGACTTGAAAGCACCGACACACAGCAGCTCAGCCAAGACGATCGCCTGGACCTCGATCAGCAGCGCTCGCTCGCAAAACGCATCCAGACGCGCCTCCTCGAACAACAGCTCGCAATGGACAATCGCCAGGAGTTCGATACACGACTGCTGCGGCAAATTGAAGCCTACGACAAAGCCGTCGAGAGTGCGTCGCCGGTCTCGGATGTTGCAGCGCAGAATGCGAACGCCCCTTCGTCGACCCCACAGGAGCGCTCCAGCGGTGTACCTGCCGCTTCGATACCACCCGAGATTCTTGCGCAAGAAGCGCTTCAAAATGCTGTCGGCAAACAATTGCGCGAGGAGATCTCGGAAATCTATGTTGCCCAATCTCAAGTTCGGATTTTTCTGGTCGATATCGAGCCTCTTGAAATCCAGGAACAAAAGGCGATTACTTTCGCCCATCGCAATCGACTGGACCTCATGAACAGTCAAGCCTTTGTCATGGATGCGTTTCGCAAAGTCGAAGTGGCCGCCGATGCGTTGCAAAGCGATTTGAGCGTTACCGGTAGCGTGGGGCTGGGTAGCGACCCCGGCAAGAACAATGCCTTTCGTTTCGATTCATCGGCCAACACTTACCGTGTCGGAGCCCAATTCGATGGACCGCTCAATCGACTCAATGAACGCAATGTGTTTCGCGCTCAGCAGATTGCCTACCAGCGAGCCAGTCGCGGTTTTATCGCGGACAAAGACGCTGTGGCCAATGAAGTGCGCGCCGTGCTCAGACAGCTCAAACTTCGACGACTGAATTTCCAGATCGCCCGCCAGCAGTTGGTCACCGCCACGCGACAAGTCGATTTGGCACAAATTGATTTGCGAACGAACAGCTCCGCCGAAGCCAACTTGACACTGTTCCTGCTGCAAGCGTTGCAAGACATGGTGGATGCAAAAAACAACTTGATTTCCAACTGGGTCAGCTATCGCATTCAGAAAATCCGCTTATTCGTGGCCTTGGAAATGCTGTACTTGGATGAGCAGGGCGAGTGGCTCAATGCGCAGACCGGCTTGCAGGACCTGGCCCTCTACAACGAGATTGACCTGGAGTACTTTCCGCCAGCTTGGGTGACGCCGGTCGACCCGCAAACGGACGCTGCAGATGAAGCAGACGAAACGGATGAGGCACTTCCCGAAGAATTGCCAAATCCCGAGATGGTGGACGAGTCACTTGAGCAAGTTGTGCGGCCTGCAAAGCTGATCGATCTCGTTCCCCCGTCGGCTGACCTGGAATGATAAGAATAAAAGGGTGAACGCTTAAAAGGATAGCGCAATCTGGCAGACGTCGGGGCGTTTGACTAGAATATAGGCAATCGACGCCTCTCCCGTCTTTCAGTCAGCACGCAGTCATGAAAACTCTCCTGCGACCCGCTCTGCTTCTGTCGGCCCTTGCGGGCTTGGGCTACGCCGCCGTTGGCCTACCCAATTGGATCGGTGCGAACCAAACCGATTCCAATGAAGCTGCAACCCACAAGGTGCAACGTCGCTCGATCGAAGATCGCGTAGTCGAACGCGGTACTGTTGAAAGTCAAAATACGGTCTACGGGAAATGCGAACTCCCAGGCTGGCAGAACAAAATTGTGTCGATCAAAGCCGAGGGCACCTTTGTCAAAAAGGGTGAGATCGTAGCTCTGCTAGAAGCCGAAGAGATCGATCGCAATATTGCCGAAAAAGAAGTCCAACTCAATGAGGCAAAAGGAAAGCTAGACCAAGCTAACCAAGAACTAGAAATTCAGATTAACAAAGGTGCCAGCGACGTAGCTGCCTCCGAACTGGAGTTGACACTTGCCGACCTGGATTTGGAAAAATACCGCGACGGTGACTCGAAGGCCGAAGAGGCCGATCTGGAGCGGGCTATCAAGGAAACGCAGGCCCAGCTTGAAAAAGTGCGAGATGAACGCAACAACATCGAGGCGCTTGTAAAGAAGGGCTACAAGTCCCCACAGCAATTGCGCGAATACCAGCTCCGCGAAAACAGTCTCGAACTTCAGGTGGAACGCGACGAACGCAAGTTGGAGGTACTCAAACGCTACGAGTACCATCGCAAGATGGTCGAGTTTGAAGCCAAAGCCGTCGAAGCCAAACGCAAACTTGCACGCGCCAAGACGACTGCCAAAGCTGAAATGCTCAAGGCCGAAGCTTCGGTTGCCAATGCCAAGAATGCAGTTGCGCTCTACGAGCAACAGCTTAAAGAACAAGCGGCAATCAAAGAGAAATGCACGATGACCGCCACTCAAGACGGTACGGTCGCCTACGCCAACGAACGCTGGTACGACCCCTCCGAGCGAATTCGCGAGGGCACGACTGTCCGCTCGCAGCAGGATATCTATTACTTGCCCGATATGGCCAATATGCAAGTCAAAGCTACGGTCCATGAATCTGTCGTCGATCGAATTCAAGTCGGCCAGAAAGCTTCGATTCGTTTGGACGCTTTCTCCGACGTCAAACTCAGTGGGACTGTCTCCTACGTGTCAGAGCTGGCGGCCAGCAGCTACTCCGATGCCAAAAACTACGATGCTAAAATTTTGATCGAAACGATCCCGTCAGGCATGGCTATCAAGCCGGGGATGACCGCCGAGGTCGACATCTTGGTTGGCACGTATAACGACGTCGTGGCCGTTCCCATCGGAGCGATCACCGAACACTTCCAACGCACCTTTGTCTACATCATGACGGGGACGAAGGCTGAGCGCCGAGCTGTGAAGACGGGCCGCATGACGCATTCCTTTGTGGAAATCACCGAGGGCCTAGCTGCCGATGAAGTCGTCGCCTTGGATGCCTACCAACGCGGCACACTGGATTTTGCGGATGTCGAACGCAATTCGACCGATGCGGGCGAAGCCAGCCCAGAGGCCGCTACGGGCTCCGTGGGTGGCGCCTGATGCTCAACGGTAATCTCGTCGCCATGCTGCACATGGCGTTTCGTAGCATCATGCTGCACAAATTGCGCTCGATGCTCACCGTGCTGGGCCTAGTGTTTGGAGTGGCCAGCGTAATTGTCATGTTGGCCGTGGCCGAAGGCGCTAGCCAGCAGGCCCAACGACAGATTGCCGCCTTGGGTGTTAACAACATTATCGTGCGGAGTATCAAGCCCACCGCCAATAACCAGGAAGCCAACTTTCGCTCCTTCGAATTGAAGTTCGGACTGACCTACGACGATCTGCGCCGCATCCAAGAAACACTCACCTCCATCGTCGATGTGACTCCATTGCGAGAATTTCCGCAGGAAGCACGCTACGGCGCTGAGAAACTCGACGCCCGCTTAGTCGGCGTGTACCCGAGCTACTTCACGACCAACCGACTACAAATTGCACGCGGACGGTTTCTGGAGCAGGTCGATCTGGCCAACCGCAACAATGTGTGTGTCGTCGGCGAGGAAATTGCAACTAAGATTTTTCGCGGCAAGTCGCCGCTGGGTAAGTCGATTCAAATTGGCGGGCAACACTTTTTTCGAATCGTCGGTGTGCTCGGCTACAAGACGCCGTCGGCGGGTGTAGGCTCTAGCCTATCGGCCCAAGATCTAAACCTCGACATTGTCATTCCGCTGACTACCGATCGCAGTCGGATTGGCGATGTACTGGAAAAAGCAGAGCAGGGCAGCTACTCGCGCCAACACCTGGAGCTAAGTCAAATCACCATCGAGGTCGTCGATCGCCATCAAGTCAAATCGACAGCCGCAGCGCTCGAAGGTCTAATCGCCAAGTTCCATCCGAATAAAGATTATGCGCTTACCGTGCCGCTCGACTTGCTCGAGCAGGCCCAAGCAACACAGCGTATTTTTAATTTCGTGCTGGGTGCCACTGCGGCCATTTCGCTGCTCGTCGGCGGCATCGGCATCATGAATATCATGTTGGCTACCGTCAGCGAACGCACGCGCGAAATCGGTATCCGTCGCGCGCTGGGCGCCAAACAATCCGACATCATCCTGCAGTTTCTAATCGAAACCGCCTCGCTGTCGCTGTTTGGCACCGGCATCGGCGTGCTCATCGGCTTGGCCACACCCGGAATTGTCGCCTACTTCTCAGGCATGGAAACGTTGATCACACCGTGGTCGGTGGTCATCGCATCG
>JBGSJL010000266.1:0-50200 GCA_041741955.1 Pirellulaceae bacterium
CCCTGCGATTGCCCCTGGCCTTGGCTTTGCCCCTGGCCTTGTCTTTGCCCCTGGCCGCCGGCGCTTTGTCCCACCGCAGCGGGTCGACGCTCGCCGGTCGCAGGACCGCCACGATCTCGGCGGCGATGTTCATCCATTTCCGATTTGCGCTCTGCGGCAATGGCCTCGGCCGCAGCCCGCTCAGCGGGCGAAAGAGCCGTGAGTGCCACCCGATTTTTCTTCTCGTCGACTGAGACGACCCAAGCCATGACCAGGTCGCCGACTTGAATACACTGGTGCGGGTCTTCGATGAAATTTGGCGAAAGTCGACTGATGTGAATCAAGCCGCTACAGTCGGGGGCTAGTTCTACGAAGGCACCAAAATCAGCCACACCAATGACGATGGCCCACACACACATGCCTGGCTGCAAGTTGGCAAGCGTAGGCATTTCGGTCATTAGTGGCACCGGTGGGCGAGACAATCGATGGTCTGCAAACGGATCGTGCAGACAACCGGCAACCCAACGCAATTTCTCCCGACCCACCTGCCAGCCGCGTGCGAGCTTTTCTACGTCAACGGTTGGCGGAATTGAAGGTGCAACTACGATATCCTCTGGATATTCGGGTTTGGCAGCCGCAGCCTGCGAGGTTTCCGCTACGGGTTTGAAGGATGTTTGGATCTCGCCAGCATCGCTTGCTTCAGTAACTGCACTCTGAGTGGACTCTTCCACAGCCGGTGGCGACACTGGCGGCTCGACGGCGGCAACTGGGGTCGGCGGCACTGACTCGCTACTAATTCCCGATTCCGACTGGTCAATATCGGTCGCCGAAGTCGCAACCGCTTCCGACTCAAGCTGCTCTGGTTCCGGTGGCGCTAAATTTGGCGAGCCTTCCGGCTGGTTCTCAGCCACTGCGCTTCTAGAACTAACACTAGCGGTTGCAATAGCGGCTGCTTGCGGTTTCGGGCTCCAGCCTTCGGGAGCATTCGGCGGAGCCGCCAAGTCGGTGTTCTCGATCAAGCGTTCTGCCAAACGATAGTCGTCGGGGTGAATGGTGGTTGCGTCCAGCGGTTGATCGCTGCCAAATATGCGGAGCAGCCCGATGGCCTGTCGTGCATCTGCGTCCGGCCAATCGGCTATCTTTTCTAGCAAATCTTTTCGCGACTGAATCTCGCCGCGCCCGCACAGCCCGAATATTTGTTGAGCCTCCGGGCTGCCGACTCCAGCCACACAGGCCAATTGGTCCACACTGGCGTTGCGAGCATCAATTCCCTGTAGGTAGATGCAGTCGGCAATCCTTTCGCGAACGAGTTTTTTGAGGGGTTCTTGCGGTAATTCGCGCTGGAAGCTGCCCAATCGCAGGCGGTTTACGTCCACTTTGAGCAGTTCGCTGAGCGGATCTTGCAGGCAGCGAGCGACCCAAATGGCTGCGCGATGCCGGCGATTGTGTACGGCCAATTCCTTCAGCGCGGAGCGACTCACGGCATAGGCGTCCGCACCGCTACGATCGGCCATCGTCCATCGCAGGCCTGACGAAGCGCTCTGCTTCATCAGTTCACGAAGGCTGAGAACCAAAAACCGGCGGGCAGGTCCGTTGGTCATCGCGACCAGTGTGACGCGATACTTGTGAACCAGTTCTCCCAGCCGCACTACGTTTTGATTGACAATACCAGCGCTGGCAGAGCAGGGAATTTCGTCGATCGCAAGCACATTGCCGGCCGGATCCACCACCGCCACTGCGGCCGCTTTGGGCCCCACGGCGTCGACGACCAGCATACAATGCCCTCGAACCGGACGCTGCATCAAGCTCAGCCGTAATTGGTCGACGGCAGTTTCGAGCAGACGCTCGGCAGCGATTTCTTCTAAGTCGGTAACCGCATCCAATTCGGTTTTCGTACGAAGCGAATGTTCAAACGCATCTTCCACGGCCTGCGTGAACCATTGAGCCAACGGGTGCTTGTCGCTGACGAACGTATCTCGAGCTTGAGCAATCAGGCTGCGTTTGTCGTAGTTGAGATTTGTTTTGACAAGTTGGCTGCGTCGCCCGCGTCCCAGCATCAAGTGCTGGTAGGAACTGAGCTTGGCCAGTGGTCGCTTAAGCGATTTCATCGGCTGCAGCATAGCAATGAGCCAACGCCGGCGCCGCTGGCGCGGTGTCATTTTAGCAACGGGTTTCTTCGGCGTTTTGGTTGGCTTGCCCTTGCCGCCCGCCTTCGAAGATTTTTTCGCTTTACCTGCAAAAGCCAGATCTGCACCGGACTCGATTTTGGCCACTGACTGAGTAGGATCCGAGTCGGAAAGTTCCGCGTTTGGCTCCGCCGGCGCAGATGCAGACTCCAGTGGCGCATCAGTCACCTGAGTCGCTTCTGTGGCAACAGCGGCGACTTCGGTGGTTGCAAGATCTTCGACTGGCTTCGTCAGCGTTTGCTCAGGTGCCGCCGAAGACACGGTATCTGTCGCCGAAGCGTCTGTCGCCGGAGCATCTGTCGCCAAAGCATCTGTCGCCGGTGTCTCTAAAATCGGTGTCTGTAAAATCGGTGTCTCTGTTGCCGGAGTCTCGGCCGTCGAAGCATCTGACGCCGGAGCCACGCTGGCTGCCTGAGCGGCCTCGTCGGCCGCTTCCGCCGCGTCGGCGTGAGTCAAATCACACAGCTCGACCGTCAAATCGGCTCGCCGCTGTACCGAACGGCGCAGGCCTTCATTGAGACTGGTATCACTGTGCATCAGCGCGCCGACCAGCCGCGCGGCATGTTGCAGCGCGACTTCAGCGGCAACCGTATCCAACGCCATTTGTTCGGCAGCCCAGGCTGTCAAATCAGCGATCGGCGGACCCTGGTACTCGATGAGCTTTTCCAGCAATTGGCTGGGTTGTTTGTCAGACTCCTGGTTTTGGCTCAAAGCCCGCCGCGAGCGAAAGGCTCTGAGGGCCGCTTCGATTTCGACTTCGGTCGTCGCTTTTTCCAAAAACTTTCTGGCTTCGACATCCAGTTCGGCATCCTTGGGCAGTTGGCCCGCCGCCTTTTCCCGCGCAGCCTGCAATCGCAACTGGCGATCGATCTCTAGCTTGAGGATCCATAGAGAACCCCGCGATAGATTGCCGGTCTCGTCGGCGCGGTACCGCTGGATAAAACCTGGTTGGTATCCCTGTTCGAGCAGGTCTGCGGCCACGCGAACTTGCTCAATACTCAGACGTAGATGGCGGGCGACGCCGCTAAGGTCGATCATGCAATTTGAATCTTTGACTCGGGCGCGCAAACCACGACTTGGTTATGGCTTGCTTGCTATTAAGACTGGAGTTCCGACGGCAAATTTTGACCATCAACGGGGTCAATTATGGAACTCCACACAATTAAACTCGCGCGAATCTATGCAAGCTCAAGGCAATTGTCAAGCGCTCGGCGCATTTATGACCAATTTCGAGGGTCGTGCGCAGCGAGCAAAAAAGAAGAGGCGTCGCCCGGATTCGAACCGGGGAATAGCGGATTTGCAATCCACCGCCTTAGCCACTTGGCTACGACGCCTTTTTTTGAAAGCTTGGGAGTTTCTGGATCAAGCCGGAAGAAATCGCCGCTGACCAATCAAGAACTGTGCTCCTAAGGCTGTCGACCATGGTTCTAATGCGGGCGCTTTGTGGCGTCAAGGGTAAGTTTCGGGGTTGTATCGGATGGAAGGACGGTTCCCGTAGGTCGAAGTCTAGCGACGCCCGCTTCATCGGGTTCGTGCAGCCGTGAAACTAATTCGATTCCGCTGCAAGAAGCACGCTAACCCCGTTTTCTTTGGCGGTTGATTACCTAAACTAGCTCATCCTGCAGGGCGAGCGGCTTTACTATATTTAATTTACCGTAGCCGAAGTCGCGGCTGCGGTATTTGCTCGAAGCGGGAGTCACTAGACTTCAGTTCTTGCAGGGTAACACATAAAAAGAAAACCAGAAAGCAAAAACGACGATGAGCGAGAAATGTGATTTCGGCTTGATTGGACTCGCAGTCATGGGTGAGAACTTGGCCTTGAACATCGAAAGCCGAGGCTACCGCATTGCCGTCTACAACCGCACGACTGAAAAAGTGGACGACTTGATAAATGGTCGGGCCAAAGGCAAGAATTTTGTCGGTTGTCACAGTGTGAAGGAGTTGGTCGATTCGCTCAAGAAGCCGCGTTTGGTCATGACATTGGTCAAAGCCGGCGCGGCCGTCGACGACCTGATCGACCAGTTGCTGCCACACCTCGAACCTGGCGATGTCATTATTGATGGTGGCAACGAGCACTACACCAACACGGAGCGCCGCACCAAAGCCATCGAAGAGAAGGGTTTGCTGTTCGTCGGCACCGGCGTTTCCGGTGGCGAAGAAGGCGCTTTGAAGGGCCCAAGTTTGATGCCTGGTGGCAGCCCCGAGGCTTGGCCCCTAATTAAACCAATCTTCCAAGCGATCTCCGCGAAAGTTGGACCCAAAGAAGACATTCCCTGCTGCGAGTGGGTTGGTCCACGCGGGGCGGGTCATTATGTGAAAATGGTTCATAATGGAATCGAATATGGCGACATGCAATTGATTTGCGAAGCCTATCAAATTCTAAAGGAGGTTGCCGGACTGACCAACGACGAGCTCTACGATGTATTCGACGAATGGAATAAAGGCGAGTTGCAGAGCTACCTGATCGAGATCTCGCGCGACATTTTTAGCGCCAAAGATGATTTGCCTGGCACCGACGGCTACTTGGTCGACAAAATTCTCGATGTGGCGGGCGCGAAGGGAACTGGCAAATGGATGAGCCAGCTCGCGCTGGATCTGGGCGTGCCCAGTACGCTGGTGACGACGGCCGTCTACGCCCGTGGCCTGTCCTCCATCAAGGACGCACGCGTGCGGGCCAGCAAAGTACTCTCGGGCCCCAAACAGGGCGACAACCCAGAGTTTGCAAGTGCCGTCAGTAAGTTGGTTGGCAAGAAGCAAGAGTTCGTCGAGGCTGTCCGCCAAGCCCTGTACGCATCTAAGATTTGCAGCTACGCACAGGGCTTTGTACAGCTCCAGGCAGCCAGCCAGGAGCACAAATGGGATTTGAACTACGGCGATTGCGCACTGCTGTGGCGCGGCGGCTGTATCATTCGCGCCCAGTTCTTGGATCGCATTAAAGAGGCCTTCGACAAGCAACCCGATTTAGAAAATCTGCTGCTGTATCCCTACTTCAAAAAGATCATCGACGACAGCCAAGCCGCGTGGCGGGCCGCGATCATCGCGGCCACCCAACTCGGCGTGCCGACTCCCGCTTTTTCGGCCGCGCTGGGGTATTACGATAGCTATCGACGCGAACGACTTCCCGCCAACCTGTTGCAAGCCCAACGAGATTACTTCGGGGCGCACACCTACAAGCGGACCGATCGCGAGGGAACTTTCCACTCCGAATGGTTGGACCTGCGCAAACAACCCAGCTAGAGAAGTGAACCAGCCAACCGAAGAGACCCAGCTAAACGAAGAGCCCCAGCTAGGTAGGCCACTCAAACACGATTTGCCACGAGCCACTATTTTTCGAAGGATGCGACATGGCACGGACGATGGTCATATTTGGAGCTTCCGGCGACCTGACGAGCCGCAAGCTTATACCGGCGCTATATTTGCAATTCCAGCGGGGCAAATTGCCAGCGGACACTCGCATCGTTGGCGTTTCGCGGAGCGCTTTTTCAGACGACAAGTGGCGTGAGGAATTGACGGCTTCGACCCAGAAGTTTGTCGGTGATTCGTTCGACCTTCCATCCTGGCAGAAATTTGCCAGCAACATCTACTATTGCTCTGGAGATATCAATACCGAGGCGGATTTTAGCCATTTGTCTGCGCGGCTAAGCGAGATTGAGCAAGCCAAGCCAACCGATCGCGTTTACTATGTGGCCACCATGCCCCAGTTGTACGAAACGGCGGCGGCCCAACTGGGGAAAGCTGGCATGGCCGACGACTCCAGCGGTGCGCGACGGATCGTGATCGAGAAGCCGTTCGGCACTGATTTAGCAACGGCCAGGGCTTTGAACAAGTCGATTAATCGTGTCTTCCGCGAGGATCAGGTTTATCGCATCGATCACTACTTGGGCAAAGAAACCGTCCAGAATCTAATGGTGCTGCGATTCGGCAACGCGATCTTCGAACCGCTTTGGAACCGCCACTACGTCGACCATGTGCAAATCACGGTTGCGGAAGAAGTCATCGTGGGCCGGCGAGCCGACTACTACGACCGCTCGGGCGTGCTGCGCGACATGTTTCAGAATCACATCTTTCAATTGATGATGATCACGGCTATGGAGGGACCGGTCAAATTCAATGCCGATTCGGTTCGCGATGAAAAGGTCAAAGTGCTGCGGGCAGTTCGCCCGCTGCGCGGGGCTGATTTTGCAGACTGCGGCGTGCGTGGACAGTACGAGGGTTATTTGCAGGAGGAAGGCGTAGCGCCGAATAGTCCCACGGAAACTTTTGCCGCGCTCAAACTAAATATCGACAATTGGCGATGGAAGGGCGTACCCTTCTACCTGCGGAGCGGCAAGGCGCTGAGCTGTCGTACGACGCAAATCGTCCTCAATTTTCGCGAGCCGCCACACCTGCTGTTCGACAATGGGCGACATTCCACGCCCCAAGCCAATCGTTTGGTAGTCCAGATCCAGCCTGCCGAGGGTATTCAAGTCCATTTCCAGTCCAAGGTGCCTGACCAGGGGATGAAGCTGCGCCAAAGCAGTCTGGATTTCCGCTTCGATACTGGCCACGACAAATCGCAAACCGACGCCTACCAGCGGCTTTTGCTCGATGCCTTGAACGGTGATGCGAGCCTGTTTGCGCGGAGCGACGAAGTCGAGCTGGCCTGGGAAATAGTCGATCCGATCATCGCTGCTTGGCGCAGCCCCGCCGCACCGGCCATGAACACTTATCCGTTGGCGGGTTGGGGGCCCGACGCGTCTGCCGAGTGGATGGCCGCCGATGATCGCACTTGGTTTGACGTCTGTCCGGTGATTCACTAGTAGTTACAATCGGGGTTCAAGAGCCTTTCGCAATCCGTGATCTTTTTCCGTAGGAATTCGCAAGACGAATGGTTGGCGAGCGCGATATCGTGATCACGGGTATGGGTGTCGTATCGCCGCTAGGCGTCGGTCGCGATGCGTTTGGCGCAGCGCTGCTCGCAGAAACCTGCGCCGTGCGTCGGATGATCACGCTGAGCAATGCCGAGCGCACCACCTACTACGGCGCTAGCGTCGATGACTTCGATGGCAAACTCTACGTCACACCTCGCAAGGCCCTCAAGGTAATGGGCCGCGAAGTTCAGATTGCTTACAGCGCGGCCCACCTAGCTTGGCAAGATGCCGGTCTGACCCAGGCAGCGCCCGATCCCGAGCGCATCGGCGTGGTCTACGCTTCCGAATTGATCCCCGGTGCCATCGAAGATTTATGTCAAGCCATCATCGCCTGCGGCGAAGACAAACGGATGGTCCATGCAAATTGGGGAGACAGGTTTGCCAAACACATCTTCCCACTTTGGATGCTCCGCTCGTTACCGAATATGCCTGCCTGCCATGTTGGTATTGCCGTAGACGCGCGTGGGCCCAACAACTCGCTGGCCCAAGACGAAGCCAGTGGCCTGCTGGCCCTGGGAGAAGCCGCCGCGATCATCCAGCGCGGCTCGGCCGACCTCATGGTGGTGGGTGGTATCGGCGCGCGAGTCACGCCAACACGCTTGATGTTCCGTGCACCGGGTATCTACGATCAGCACGGTTTTGACGAAGCTACCAACGAACAGCCACGCTGCATCCCCTTCGATGCCCGCCGACGCGGTATCGCGGCGAGCGAAGGTGGGGTGGCGATGGTGCTCGAAACTCGCGGCCACGCACTCAGTCGCGGCGCTAGTATCGTCGGCGTGCTCCGAGGTTACAGCGGTCGTTGTGGGCAGCCGCTGCGGCGTTACGCCGGTAACCGCACGGCACTTATCAGCGCTGCCCGCGACGCCATGGAGCAGGCCGAGGTGACGCCGCAACAATTGGCGCACGTATCAGCCCAGGGCTTTTCCGAAAAATACCTGGATATCGAAGAAGCTGCGGCAATTACTGCCGTCGCGCAGGATACACCCGTGACAGCCTTCTCTAGCTACTTCGGCACCGCCGGAGCCGCCTGCGGGTTGTTCGAACTGGCCGCCAGCGTACTGGCCGTTCGCGGCGGATATACACTGCCTACCTTGGGCTACTCGGTGCCCGACAGCCAATGCCCTATCAATGTCTGTACGGTGCGACAAACCACGCGGCAGAACAATATACTGAAGCTGAGCTTCACGCCGCATGGACAGGCTGCAGCAGTGGTCGTGCAGTGCCCGACATAGACTTTCTGCGCACCGTGTTCGACGACACGGACCGCTGCTCCTATCTACCGGAGCAGATGGCGAGAATGCCGCTGAGGGTGCCCACCGAGTCGCTGTCGCCCGAGCAGTTCGATTTGCTACTGGCAGCCGGCTACCGCCGCTCGGGATGGTATTTCTATCGCACTGCGTGCCCGAATTGCTCCGCGTGTGAACCGCTGCGCATCGAGGCTTCCCAATTCAAGGCCACCCGGTCCCAACGCAGAACGAAGAAGCTTGGCGATCGCGATTTGCGCACCCAATTCGCGGCTCCCACAATCGATGCGCGGCGATTGGAATTGTTCAATCGACATCGCAGCGAGCGCCGTTTGAGCCAGGAGGAATCGGGCGTCGATGGCAGCCAGTACGCTGCATTTCTTACCAACTCGCATACCGAAGTGCTCGAACTTTCGCTATGGCACCAGGAACAGCTTATCGCCGTGTCGATCACCGACGTTGGTGCCGTCAGCCTGTCTGCAGTCTACTGTTACTTTGATCCCGATTTCTCGCAGTACAGTTTGGGTACCTACGCGATTTTGCAGCAGGTCGAGATGACTAAGGCAATTGGCTACCGCTGGCTCTACCTTGGCTTGTATGTACCAGCCAATCAGCACTTGAAGTACAAGTCCAACTTCGGTCCCAACGAGCGCTTCGTTGCCCAGCAGTGGGCCCGCCGCGATTAGTGGTCTGTCCGTCTCTACTTCCTATTGAAACTCAGACGCTAGCCGTGTCATTACCCAAGTTTCTATCGCGAAGAGCGTCTGAGGTTCACGAATCCTGGCTACCGGGATTTTCTGGCGTTTATTCGCGTTTCTGGCTAATTCCTCTTGCAGCGCAAGTCCGACTTAACGTAGTTACACAATGTTCTCCTCACGGAAATCTTTGATTCTTGAGGCCGCAACTTGCAGCGCCCCGTGGCGCACCCTTGGGGAGAACCTCGGGGCAATGGACTTTGCCTATGTCATGATCGTCAAGTTGGCGTTCAGCGTAGACGGTTCCGAAACTGTTGCTGTGGCCTGCAAGTTGAACGGCTGAAGCATTGCATATTTAAGTGGTGATGCTTCCCCAATAGAGCCTGCCGGTCCCAGCCGCCTTGGAAAAGGAGGCCAACGGATGGTTTGCGAAGTATTTGGCGCGCGCGTCGCGCTCTCGCTGGCGAGGGGTTTGATCTTACCGACACTCCACTGCCTATCACTGCCGCTATTGCTCTATGCGGCCGGCCCCGCTCCCAACTCGAGCCGAGAAGTCAGCGATCGCGTTGACCTTATCGAATTAAACCACTTCTACGATGACCTGGGACGACATGCTTTCGACCAGGTCATTTTTTATGAGTGGTCCCCGGATTTCAGACGCTTTCATGTGATCGCTTGGAGTCTAGTAGAAAACGATTTAGCTCGATTGCCGAAAAAACTTCCTGGCAGCGGCGATTACTCGGTCAAATGGTACGACCGCGACTCGAAGATCCAGCGCGAGGTGCGCGCGAAGCTATACCGGGAAACGTGGGGACAAGTGGACCCCGAGCGGGCTAATAAGAAATTGATCGACGAAAAATATCGACTATGCTTGCTCCAGTCGCCAGCACGCGAAATGCGCTAGATGGGCCCTAGAGTTTTCACTGCGGGAGAACTTTGCCATGCGCCCCATTTAACCATTGCTCGACTACAGGGTACACTCTAGGCCCGCTAAGTACCGCTGCTTGTCTTTGAGAGGCGCTTCGATGTTCTTGACTGTCTTCTCCTTCGTTTTTTTCACGGCACTCGTGGGCGGTTTGACTTGGTGGATTACGCACAAGGACGATCACCATACCAGCAACGGTTACTTCCTAGCGGGCCGCACATTGACTTTTCCGTTGATCGCCGGCTCGCTGCTGCTCACGAATTTGTCAACCGAGCAGATGGTCGGTCTCAATGGAGCCGCTTTCACCGATGGGCTCTGCGTGATGGTTTGGGAAGTGGTGTGTGTGGTCGCACTAGTTTTCATGGCTTGGTTCTTCCTGCCACGGTTTCTCAAGAGTGGCGTGGCGACTGTCCCCGAGTACCTTCAGATTCGCTTCGATCATCAGACGCAGATACTTACGAACTTAATTTTCCTGTTGGCCTACGTTGGTATTTTGCTGCCGATCATCCTCTACTCGGGCGCTCGCGGCATGACCGACATTCTGGATGTCAAGTCGATGCTCGGTAGCCTGCCCGCGTCGCTGGGTCTAGAGCCGGACGCTGCGGCGATTTGGATGGTCGTGTGGGTCGTAGGGATATTAGGCTCGATCTATGCTCTGTTCGGTGGCCTGCGAACCGTGGCGGTTTCAGATACTCTCAACGGAATCGGTCTGCTCGTCGGTGGGTTCATGATTGCCGCGTTCGCGCTAGCGCAACTTGGCGACGGCGCTGGGATTGCAGGCGGTACAAAAATTTTGATCGAGCAGCAACGCGAGCGCTTCAATTCGGTGGGAGGCGCGCAAAGCTCAGTGCCGTTTGGCACAATATTTTCTGGAATTTTTCTACTCAACTTGTTTTACTGGACAACCAATCAACAGATCATCCAGCGGACGTTTGGTGCCAGCAGCCTAGCTGAGGGTCAAAAAGGTGTCTTGTTGACCGGCGCGCTGAAATTGCTGGGGCCGCTGTACCTCGTGATTCCCGGCATGATTGCCTATTCGATTTTTGCCGGTCAGGATATCCAAGCCGATAAGGCGTATGGCATGTTGGTCAACAAAGTACTGCCCGCGCCGATGACCGGATTCTTTGCGGCAGTCATGATCGGCGCAATCCTGTCAAGTTTCAATTCGGCACTCAACAGCTCGTGCACGCTGTTCAGTCTTGGGATGTATAAGAGTTTGTTGCACCCTGCCGCCAGCGAGCAGCAGGTGGTCCGGTCTGGAAAGATATTTGGATGGACCGTCGCCCTACTGGCGATGTTGTTAGCACCCATGTTGGCGAACACTGCCAGCATTTTTGGTTATCTGCAAAAGATGAACGGCATGTACTTTATCCCGATCTTTGCGGTGGTACTGATTGGCATGTTGACCAAGCGTGTGCCACCCATCGCCGCCAAAGTTGCTCTGGTTGCAGGCTTCCTGATGATTGCCATCGGCTACTTTGTTTCTCCCTTTGATAAAGTCGTCGACTCGATGCACGAGTACCAATTTTTGGGCTTGGTGTTCGCCTGGCTCCTGATCATGATGTTGGTGATCGGTGAACTGGCGCCCAGCAAAACCGAGTTTGTACAAGCGGATGTTGGTGCTGTCGATTTGACACCTTGGAAGTTGGCGCGGCCCGTGGGGTGGTTGCTGATCGCGTGCGTGCTTACGATCTACGCTGTGTTTGCGGATTTTTCGGTACTCACAAAATTCGGCAGTAGCGGAGTACCGCCCACGTCCTCGCTGGTGAAGCCGCTAGAATCGACCAGTATCTTGCCTGCCAGCGCGACTGCGGAATAGTCGACTTGGGGCAATCTCCTAATACCGACCCTGCTCCCATTTTGAAATTCGCGATGAAATCCACTCGATCGATATTTTTGCTCGGCTTGGCACTCGCGGGTTGCAGTCCAGTGCTCGAGCGCGCCGGAGAGAGCTTGGCGGATTTGGCCTCCGGAGCGAATGACCTGCACGTTGGCGAAATGGTGTCTCCGCTGGAGTCGCGTACGGCTGGGGTGCTCGATGAGGGGCTGCATGGGCGTCGATTGAACTCGGAAGTCAATGCGGCGTGGCAGATCATGCACGGGGTAATCAGCTATGGCACCGAGCTGCGAATCGACACTCCGGATCGCGGCTATATCGGTGCTCTGGATTACGCATTCTCGGGGGGAGCCATGATGGGTTTTGAGCTACAGCCAGGATCGGAAGTCCTGCCAAAAACCGGACGGCATGGCGTCAAGGCCCGCTTGGAACCGGGTGGCTATATCGGGCAGGGGCACGTCGATCAGTGGCTGGCTATTTTCGCCATGTGCGATTTACCCTTAGACACTCCGCTGGACGTTAAAGGAGAAAAATTCACGGTGCTCGATTGGGCGCGGCAAGCGCAATTCGACTCGGGCAATAACGTCCTCGATGAATACAGTTGGACGCTGATCGCCCTCACGCACTATTTTCCCGACGAACCGACTTGGCAAGTGGCCAGTGGCGATTTCCTGAGTTGGGAAAGCTTGGTTGAAGCCGAACTAACTTACGATATTGACCAGAGCCCGTGCGGAGGTACGCATCGTTTGGCCGGTCTGGTTCGTGCGGTGAACGCACAACACGCACTGGGGCTGGCGGACAGCCCAACCTGGGAGCGGGCGAGGCAAGTTATCGCCGAGAGTATGGCCAAAGCCAAAGATTTCAGTGGACGCAATGGAGCTCTATCCAGTTACTATTTTCGACGAGCCGGAAGCACAGCCGACCTGAGCACCGTCTTGGCCAGTTCGGGACATGTGCTGGAGTTTGTCGCTCTAGCCGCAGAGCCCGATGAATTGGGAGCACCTTGGGTCGAATCGGCTGTGGTACAAATTTGCGAAGTGCTCGAGTCCACGCGCGACGCCGAACTCGATTGCGGAGCGCTGTATCACGCACTCAACGGGCTGAAGATCTACCAGCAGAGAAGATTTCACTGAGACGGCTGTCAAAAACCATCTTTGCGCTGTGCGGCGCGACTCGGGTCGCCACTCGACCCTTGTCATCACAGGCTATCGCCTAAACGGCTCATACTGTTAGCCACGTTTTACTTAGCAAACAATTCCCAACATGAATAAGATCAACATACTCGACGAACTATGCTGGCGCGGCTTGATCCATCAAAGCACCGACGAGCGCACATTGAAAGAGTTGCTCGTCCAATCGCAGAGCGTCTACGTTGGTTTTGACCCAACGGCCAGCAGCCTGCATTGCGGTAGTTTGCTGCCGATGATGATACTGCGTCGCTTTCAACAGTTTGGCCATAAGCCGATCGCGTTGGTGGGCGGTGCTACGGGCATGATCGGTGACCCCAGCGGCAAGTCGGAGGAGCGCGTGCTACTGTCGGCCGATGCCCTAGCCGAAAACGTCGAGGGCATGAGGGCTCAAATGCAGCGATTTTTGGATTTCTCGCCGACAGCCGCAGCTCCAGCCACGATCGTCAATAATTTTGATTGGATGAGTGGTTGGTCCTATATCAATTTTCTCCGCGATGTCGGCAAGAATTTCCCTGTCAATGTGATGCTCAACAAGGATTCCGTCAAAAGTCGCTTGGAGCGCGACGACAGTGGACTCAGCTACACGGAATTTAGCTACATGCTGTTGCAAGCCTATGATTTCGCGCACCTCAATCGCGTACACGGTTGCACGCTGCAAGTGGGCGGCAGCGACCAGTGGGGCAACATTACGGCAGGCATCGACTTGGCCAGGCGTATGCATGGAGTTCAGCTGCATGGGCTAACCTGCCCGCTGCTGCTGACCAGCGACGGACGCAAGATGGGTAAGACCGCCAGCGGCGCAGTTTGGCTCGATGCGCAACGGACATCCCCCTATGCCTTCTATCAATACTGGGTCAACGTGGCCGACAGCGACGTGCTCATGTGCCTGCGATTTCTGACAGAAATCGATCGCGAAGAATATTTGTCGTTAGAAAAATCTGTGGTTGAAGCACCCCATACGCGAACGGCCCAAAAGCGACTCGCCGGCTGGCTGACCGAATTTGTACACGGGAGCAGCGGTATCGCTTCCGCTCATAAAGCCACCGAAGTCTTCTTCGGTGCGGAGATTTCCGACCTCAGCGACCAACAGCTCAACGAGATTTTCCACGACGTACCCAGTGCCACCGTAAGCCGCGAAGCTTTAATCGCCGGTATTCCCCTGCTCGACGCGCTCGTCATGGTGGGATTGGCCAAAAGTAAGAGCGATGCCCGCAGAACGGTCGAGCAGGGTGGGGCCTATGTCAACAACCGACGTTTCGATACCGTGGACACCATACTCCAGTTAGCCGATTTAGCCAGTCAATCCGTGATCGTCTTACGTAGTGGCAAAAAGAAATTTGCGCTACTCAAAGTCAGCGATTAACGCTCGTCGGGGCACAGGTACTCTAGCCGACGGAGGAGCTCGTCTTTTCTTGCTGCCGGATGAATGCTATCAACGCGAAGATCGAACTTGATTCTGGCTTCGCCATCCCTGAGCAGCACCAGCGAGTTGAGGATCAGGTTGGCTTCGATCGGCGACTGAGTTTTTGCCAAGCAGTCCATGAACACGGGCCGTGGATCGTAGGCGAAACCATCGTCGCTGGTGAGTAGGCCTAGAAACTCGGCTGCGCGAATTCGATTTAGCAACTCCGCGTCGTTGGCTGCCGCTTGCTGAGCCGCCTCCACAAACTCGATCGCCTGTTTGCCAAAGCAACTGCAGACGATCAGCGCCCAGTAGCGCTCAGTGGCATCGGCGGAGCGTAGCGCCTCGGCGATCCCCGCACGAGCCTGCGGGAATGGCAACAGGCTCAAATCGGCCACCTCGATCAACTTGCCAATGTCAGTACGATGCTCCTGACCAAAGCGGACTGGATTATCCAGCGCCCCTTTAGCCAAAGTGCTCTCTGGATAAAAGCTCAAGTCCGGCATGGCTCTCAGAGTCGAGCGTAGCTCTTCGCGCAGCGATAACAACACCGAGCCGTACTGCGGCTCGGCGGCCAAGTTATGAACTTCGTGCGGATCCGATTCGATATCAAAGAGCATTTCGACAGGTCGCGATCGAAAGAATGCGCTCTGCGTCTCATTGAGCTGGCCGTTCTCAAACAGTTTACGCCACTCCTGATAAGCCAGCATGATGTAGCGGTAGTTGTTGTGCAGGCCATCAAAATTGAATGGTTGATAGTTGCGCACATATTCATATTTCCCCTTGCGCAGCGTACGAACAAAATCGTACTTCTCATCAAAGCGATCCGCGTATCCCAACGCCGTATCGCGGGCAGCCACCTCGCTAGCCGAAACATTCTCACCCAGAAAAGCACTGCCGTCGATTTGCGCGGGTACGCCTATGCCAGCTAGTGCTAACACCGTCGCGCCGAAGTCAACAAATTGCACAAAGCCGTCGACCTGGCTACCCATCGCCTGCGGTGCCAGATGTTTGAAATTTTCAGGCACGCGCACGACCAGCGGCACATGCAATCCGCTTTCGTAAGCATAGCCTTTGCCTCGAGGCAAGACGCCTCCATGGTCGCCAAAGTAGAAGACAAATGTGTCTTCTAGCAGATCGTCCGCAGCCAGCCGGTCGACCACTTCGCCGATTTGTTGATCGACTGCGCGTATATTGTCGTGATACTTGGCAACGGTATACCGGAACAGGTCGGTCTGCGGATGATAGGGAGCTACAAACACTGTGGCGGGATCGGTTTTTGTAGCTTGGGTTTCGTATACTTTTTCAGAGAAATGGAGTGAGCTTTCGTGGGTCGTACCGAAGCCCTGCATATGAAAGAACGGTTGGTCAGCCTTGCGGGCTCGCCAATCCGCATTGGGCGACGAACGGTCCCAGGTGCCCACTGTTTCGTCGGCGTTATAGTCTTTCTTATTGTTGTTGCTGGTATAGTAGCCCGCGTCCCGCAAATAGGCAGGGAACATCTTGAGTCCGTCTGGCATCGGCACCGACACAGCCCGACGGTGGTACTGTGTGCCAATCCGCGGAGCGTAACAACCGGTCATCAACGTCGTTCTAGCGACAGAACACACAGGTGCGTTGGAGAAGGCATGATTGAATTGGAGGCCATGCGCGGCTAGCTCCGCGATACGCGGTGTCTCGGTGCCGTGTGCATCGAACATTTTCAAGTAGTGGCAGGAATTGTCCTCCGACATCAGCCACACGATATTCGGGCGTTCGACTGCAACGCTAACCCCATTCTCAATGACCAGCGCTAGGACCCAGTTGCAAAGTAGTCCGGCTGCGAATCGCTGGCAAATCTTAAAATTCGGTCGCATGGTTCTGCTCATAGTTGCTGAGGTTGTGGATACTATTTGGACCGCGCCGAGCGAAAAAGACAGCATCGACGCACATCCTTTGGAACCAAGGCTTTAGCTGGGCTATTCGGCACAAAGCAGTTTCAATTGATTTCTTTCAGAATCATTCGAGAGTTTCTTGTTCGTTAACGATGTGAAGCATCATCGTGTTCTTAGTTGCGAGGGACATGCAAATATGTCCCAACCGGAGAAACGGCAAATCCAGGCCCCATCGAACGAACGGTAATAGCCCAGGCGATGCTATGGTAAGATATTTTGGCGTTGGAGATATGCGCGACCGAACCTAGCCCCATCCGGACAGGCTATTTTGGGCGAACTATTTTACGTGAAAGGACTTTGCAGTGCCTCAATCGCTTGCAAGCGTTCAAGTCCATATAGTGTTCTCAACGAAGCATCGTGATCCGTTGCTCGACGATGAGATCCGTGATGAACTTCACGCCTACATCGGTGGGATCGTCGCTCGCTTGAATGGATCGCTATTACGTGCCGGTTCGGTTGAAGACCACATTCATTTGTTAGCTGCGCACCCAAGAACTTGCTCGCCAGCAGATTTGATTCAGGAGATCAAAACAGGATCATCCAAATGGTTAAAGACAAAGAGTTCCAAGTATCAGGGCTTTCACTGGCAGAGCGGCTATGGAATGTTTTCGATTAGCCCTTCCCATCGAATCAGTGTCGAAGGATACATCGACAATCAAAAAGCACATCACCGTACAGTGACGTTTCAGGAGGAATACAGGCGACTATTGAGGAAATACGGAATCGAATTCGATAAAAAATGCGTTTGGGATTGAGCGGATGTTGCCCCGTTGGGGCATGCGGTGACGCGGGAATGCTTCCCAGGGCGTTGCCCTGGGCTTTCGGCGTTAGTGCCTTCGGCACATGCAAACATATCCCCAAGGAACAAACGGCACAGATGTCCCAACGGGACAAACGGTGATAGCCCAGGGCAACGCCCTGGGAGTTGGAACCACGCCATTGCGCAGCCCCAACGGGGCGGACGGTTATGTTAGGCTGTAGCCTGAGTCGCCAGACTTCGGTTTCATAGCGACTGAAGTCTGGCGACCCCAGCTACGACGGTTTGCGCCGCACCACTCCCACCACAATTCCGCCCGTTTTCGAGGCCACGATGAACAAGAACACAAACCCACCTGCTTCCCAATCTAAAACCCTCCGCAACTCGCGGCGCAACTTTTTGAAAACCTCCGCCGGAGCAGCGTCAGCGGCCAGCATACCGTATTTCTTTTCAACACCGAAAACGCTCGCGCAAGAAACAAAATCGAAAAATGACCGTTATGCGATCGGAATTATTGGCGCTGGCGGTATGGCCGAAGGCAATATGCGGGCTGCTAAGCAATGGGTCGATATCGTGGCTATCGCCGACGTCGATTCCGAGCGCCGCGATGCGTTCAATCAGAAAATGAGCGATGGTAAAGCGGACGTCTACGAAGACTATCGTAAAGTCATCGAGCGCGACGACTTGGATGCGATCCACATCGCCACACCCGATCACTGGCACACCAAACCGCTTGTCGAAGCCATGTTGGCTGGTAAAGACGTCTACTGCGAAAAGCCGATGACGCTAACAATCGACGAAGGCAAGTTGATTCGCAAAGTGCAAAAGGAAACCGGCCGCATTGTGCAAGTCGGTACGCAGCAGCGCAGTACTTTTCACTTGTTCGTCAAAGCGATGGCCCTAGTTGCCGAAGGTCGGCTGGGCAAGATCACGCGTGTCACAGCCGCGATCGGCGGCGCACCGACCAGCCCGTCCATTCCAGTCGCCCAAGTCCCAGAAAATATTAATTGGGATCGTTGGTTGGGGCCCGCACCACAAACCGACTACCGCTGGCTGGCCGCCAAAGGTCAAAAGGGGCGTCCGAACACGAATTGCCACTATGAATTTCGCTGGTGGTACGAATACTCCGGCGGCAAACTCACGGACTGGGGAGCACACCACGTCGATATCGCGAATTGGGCCCTGCACCTCAATGGGCAAACCGCGGGTCCGCTATCCATCAGCGGCAAGGTCACTCATCCAGTGCCCTTCAAAGATGGACAACCTACTCAGCACGACCGCTACAATACAGCCACCAATTTTCTGTTCAACGTTGCCTTTCCTGGTGGCACGGAAATGATCATTCGAAACGACACCGACAACGGCTGTCTCATCGAAGGCGAGAAGGGTCGTATCTTCGTGAATCGTGGGAAGCTGGTTGGCGGACCTGTCGACGAACTGAAAGATAACCCTCTCCCAGAATCGGCCATTGCCAGAGTCTACAAAGGACTGCCGATGGAGGACAACGAGCGGAAGGCCCATTGGGCTTGCTTCTTGAGCTGTTTACGTAGTCGCCAGGAGCCCATCTCCGATGTGCATTCCCACATGAGCATGCTAAACATTTGCCACCTGGCCGGCATTTCGGCTCGGCTCGATGGCCGCGAACTCAATTGGGACGAAAAGTCCCAGCAGATCACCGGCGATGATCAAGCCAATGCCATGCTGGCGCGGCCCTATCGCGCGGGATATGAAATTCAGATGGGCTAGGCCTGGGGTCTCCTTACTAACGCTTTGTCAAAGTCAAAAACAGGCATGAGCCGTTTTGGCGATAGCGGACAGTTGATTTAATGTACGATGGCCTTCCAAGGCCGTCGTCCACGCTTATTTCGACGGCCCTGGAAGGCCATCGTACAAAGCACTATTTTGCAAAATACCCGCAGCCTGCGATGAGACTGGCCAATATCTCTCGGTCGGAATCGGGTCGGGTCGGACTGTGCGGATGCGTCAAGCTGCTGGCAATCCAGCCACGGAGTTTAAGAAACTGAGCGGCGGTGTGTTTGTACGCTGGGACCGGAGCTCGAAAGGCAAAGAAGCCCAAGTATTGCAACCAGTCGTTCAGCTCGAAAAACCGCGAGTTGCCCGTCTCCCACATGCGGTCGCGTTGACCGAACAGATCGGGTGCCATCGTACTAAGCCCCAGCAGGTAATCGCTACCGTAGATGACCATGTCAATCGCCAAATCGTTGCCGGTGAACACATGGAAATCGCTACGCAGTTCGTCGCGAATCGCTAACCGCTGCCACTCCAGGCCGCGATCCAGCGAGCTATGTTTGGCACCCATGCACGCGGGGATTTTCACCAGTTCGCGATACACATCCAATGAATAAATCTTCCCGAAGGGCGCGAACATTTGGCCCAGCTCGAAACCAATGAATCGCTCGGTCGCCGCTCCCAGTCGTCGATACGCATCCAGCAATTTGTCATCGCTCAACGCGGTTAAACCGAACGACTGAAAGATTACGGGCGTGCCACTGTGCGCCTGGATCGATTCGAGCTGGGTAAGGTAAGCGTCTAGGTTGAAGGCCGCGCCGAGACGATCGCCCACAAAGGCACCCGCCACAAATTGCTGGCTGCCACACAGACGCTGAGTCTCCTGCAAAACGGCCACACGGGTTGCTTCATCGATCAAATTCGCATAGCCGGTGTCCATGTTGACGGCGGGCACCAAGCCCGCGCTGAGCGTTCGCTCGACATGGCCTCGGAAGCCGGTCCAGTCGGTTGCACCAGACTCCTCGAATGGCAACAGGATAGCCGACATCCCCAAAATTTTGCGGCGAGTCTTCCAGGCTGGAATCGATTCGATGGTTCTCATGGTGCGTTGATCGAATGGCACTATAGCTGCCAACGGCTTTGTAAAAGTAAAGTCAGATTCTTTTAGCGAAGCAGGTTGCTCAGTTCGTCATCCAGTGCAGGCAATAAGCTGCGATCGTCCTTGCCGACGGCCCAATGGAATTGCCGGACGAGTTCACTTAGTCGCTCTGCGATTGCGCGACGACGATCGGCAATCTCGCTGACCTCCCAACGGTCTTCGGGCTTGACCCACAAGCGCACGCGCTGCGCGCCGGCCGCGTTGCTGGCGGCCACGTTGTGTTCGTCGGTGGCTCCGCCATCAAATAGCGCACTCCAAGCTGGCGTTCGCAGCCACGTTTGCTGCGCTGTGGCAATCATAGCCAAACAGTGCGGTGTAGGCCACCGCGTAGGACTTTCTGCGGCCCCAAGTTCCAACACGTTTTTCCCCCAGCCGGTCTGCGGAAAATCTAAATCAAGCAAGCCCGCCAGCGTCGCTGCCAAGTCCGGCAATTGGAACAGTTCGGGACGTCGAGTGCCCACACCCACGCTCCATCGCGAACGCTCAGCCGGCAGAATGATCGCGGCCACATGCAGCTCTTCGCCATGCAACTGCGGCTGATTCCAACCCAACCAACCGTGTTCGCCCAGCGGTGTCCCGCCTAGCGAGGCTAGCAGCCAGGACCAACCGGGCGCATCGGCCCGCTGGCTGATCTTGTCCCGCAGTGCGGAAAATCCCTCGTCGACGACGGCTGCCTGCGCTGCTGCGACTTGGCTCCAACCGACCAGCACATCCGGATCGGTGTCTTCGTCGACCGCCTGGCTGGGCAGGTACACATCCTGCGGCGGTTGTGGATCGTCCGGATCCATAAATGCTGTTCGCAACGACAATGGCGCATCCCAGGGAAGTCGAAAGCCGCGACTGTGCATCCAAATCAAGCCGGGTGGACACTCGCTCAACTCGTCGGCAACCGCAGCAAATAACTCCATCAACGCGCATTGCGATGAATCTTCAGCCGGAGCGATTTTTGCAGCCGAGTCTAACGAGCCTTGATCGTTCGTGTCGTTGGCGGGGAACTGCCAAGTCGGCTTGATGAGCGTTACCGATTCGCATCCCCACTGCTCGGCCGCCTCGGCAACTTGTTCGCTATCGGTGAACAGGCGACCGACTTGACCGTGCCTGGACGCTAGTTGCTGCCACAAATTCCAGTCGCCGGTCGGAGCTTGCTCGGCTTGCACAGACCGAAGCGATTGCAGCGCGTGACGGCCTGTCCACAAGCTAGCGAGCTGCGACGCCAAACACTGCGAGTCAACGAAGCATTGATCGAGCAGGATACCGCTGGCTGCCAAGCCGTCGATGCTTGGGGTCATCGCTGTGCTCGAACCGTAGGCTCCGATAAGCCCTGTACCGAATCCTTCCACGACAACAACCAGCGCGCTATTCAATTGGGAAATTGGGTGCAAATGTCACAACCCGCAGATGCGGTCCATTCGTTTGGTCTTACCTACTCAAAACTCACTGCCAGAGTTTAGCGGTGAGCTACGTTTACGTGAACGACTCTCGAAAGATATTCCTTCAGAAACTGACACTCGCTTTCCTCGATCCCGTTTTCCAAAGCACAGCAGACCGTCAAAATGCTTCCAAGTTCCGCTGCCGATGACAACAGTTCAACGCTACTGGACGCGCCAAATGCGTGGGCCTATGTGCCCGTTGTATTGCCTGCCGGTCCCGAGCTTGCAAATCCAGTCGTGGCGGCGCCCCCGCTTGAAGTGCCAGCAACTACCGCTCCCGCAATCCGACCGGCACCGGTACCACGCGAATTAAAGCTGCCAGCCAAGTCGAATGTTTGGGGGACAGATTTTGCGCGGCTGGACATGCCCCAGACGCTCGATTTGGTAGATCAAATCGTGCTGCGTGGCCAACCTGAGTACTTTATTACCGCCAATTTGAATTACTTGATGCTTACCCAGCAGCATCCCCGACTGGCAGAAATCAACCACCGGTGCGCAGCGGTCATCGCCGATGGACATCCAATCGTACTGCAAAGCAGGCTCTCAGCTACGCCGCTGCCCTGCCGTGTCGCCGGTGCCGACTTGATCGTAGAGCTGGCGCGGCTGTCGGCAGACCGCGGTTATCGTGTGTTTTTCCTGGGAGCCGCGCCGGGAGTTGCCCGAGCTGCGGCCGATGAGCTCACACGCAGATTTCCCGAATTGAACGTCGCGGGCTGCTATTCGCCCCCGTTCCGCGCGCTGAGCCAAGCCGAACATAGCGAGCTGCTACAGCGCATCCGTGTTGAGAAGACAGATATTTTGCTGGTCGCATTTGGCCAGCCCAAGGGTGAGTTCTGGATCTACGACAACTTCAATGAACTTGGTGTGCCACTCAGTATCCAGCTTGGGGCGTCGTTTGACTTTCTAGCAGGTACCGCCCGGCGCGCACCACGCTTGTGGCAGCGATTGGGTTGCGAATGGCTATACCGTGCGCTGTCCGACCCGCGACGGTTGGCACCGCGCTACGCCAGCAATCTGCTGTTTCTTGCCAAACTCTTGGTGCGAGACGCGTTTTTCCGAGCAGCCAGAGTTAGGACGAGCCTCGAATCATGAAAATTGCACTGGCAGAACAAGACGGCCTGCTCGCGGACCTAATTTCCTTCCGGCTCGAACTGCTAGGGCACGAAGTTACGGTTTGGTCGAGCTCCAGCCACATGCTCTCTTCCATCGCCGATGCGCATGTGGAGCTAGTCATCATCGACACGCTACAGCCCGACATGCAAGGCTGGGAAGCCATTCAGAAAATTCGGCGAACATTCTCCGCCGACGAATTACCGATACTGGCCATTTCAATGGATACCGACTTGAGTCTCGTCGAGCAGGCGTATAAGGCCGGTGCCAACGACTATTTGATCACCCCGTTTGACCCAGTGACTCTACAGCAAAAAACCGACAACCTACTGCTCCGTAAACATCGATTGGCCACGCACCGCTAACACTTAGGACTCGTCTGGAGTTCATTTAGGGGCAGTGGCCAGTAGGCAACTTGCAGCCTTCGCAACAGACCCGTACGGAAAAACGACATGCTTGCCCGACTCGGTGATATCCTAATTGACGAAGGAATTCTCAGCCCAGAGCAATTGTCGGAGGGCATGCGCGACAAACCTCGCGAAATTCTGCTCGGCGACTGGCTGCTCAAACGCGGCGACATTACCCGACCCCAACTGGGACAGGCCCTATCGCGGCAATTCGAGGTTCCGTACCAAGAGATCGATCTCAGCGCAATCAACCCGCAGATCATGCGCCTACTGCCTGAAAAGCTAGCCCGAGCGCGAAAGATTTTGCCTGTCGCCATCCATCGACGATCGCTGCGGCTAGCGATGCTCGCGCCCGACGACATTGAAACTATCGCAGAAGTCGAACTGATGACCGGCTACTCGGTGGAACCCGTCATCGCTCAGGAAGCCGAACTGCTGCAAGCCATCGATCGCGGCTACGACGGTCGAAGCATTGCTCGACAAACTATCGTCGACATGAAACTCGAAGAGCTGTCGAAGATCGATATTTCCGACGTCGTGATCGATGCGGACCTTGTCGACGATGAAGAAGCACCCGTGGTGCGACTGGTCGGAGGCATACTTAGCGGTGCGCATGATGCAGGCGCCAGCGATATTCACTTGGAACCGCACAAACCGGAAATGCGCGTGCGCTACCGCGTCGATGGTGAGCTTCAGCAGATTATGACGATCCCGGAACACATCGAATCGGCTGTGGTCGCGCGCATCAAAGTAATGGCGGAGATGAATACCACCGAAACACGCCGCGCGCAAGATGGCCACCTGACCGTGGTGGCTAACTCGAAGCGCGTCAACTTTCGCGTTAGCAGCATACCCACTGTGGGTGGCGAGAAGCTGGTACTGCGATTGCTCGAAGAGAGCTCCAAATCGTTTTCGCTACAGCAACTGGGAATTCTCGACACCGACATGGTGCGCTTGCAAAAAATTATCGATCGCCCCCACGGCATGTTCATCGTGACCGGCCCCACCGGCTCGGGCAAGACCACCACGCTGTACGCAGTGCTGAGTTTGTTAAATGGAATATCGCGGAATATCGTGACGGTGGAAGATCCCGTTGAATACCGCTTACCCGGCATCAATCAGATCCAGAACAATAACGAATTTGGATTAGGGTTTGCCAACGCGCTGAAGTACATCATGCGGCAGGACCCTGACGTCATCATGGTCGGCGAAATTCGCGATCAAGAAACAGCCACGGTTGCAGTCCAAGCTGCCTTGACGGGCCACCTGCTCATTAGCACCCTGCACACCAACGATGCGCCCAGCGCTGTAACCCGCCTAAACGACTTGGGGATCGATCACTTCAAACTGGCCGGCGCGCTGGTCGGCAGTATTGCCCAGCGGCTGTTGCGAAAATTGTGTACGCATTGCAAACAGCCCACGCAGCCTAGTAGCGAACTGATCTCGCGGCTGGGAGTCAGCCCAGAGATCGTCTCCAATAGTACTTTCTACCGTGCGGTCGGTTGTAACAAGTGCCTGAACACGGGCTATGCAGGTCGCATGCCCATTTTCGAAATCATGAGTGTTAGTGGTCAAGTTGTCAGTGCAGTCGAACGCGGTTTGCCCGTTTCGAAAATCCGCGAGTTGGCTATCGAAGAAGGCATGACCGAGCTGCTTCAAGCCGGCTTGTATCAAGCTATCGCAGGCAATACGACGCTGGATGAAGTCTACTTTAAGACCATGAGCTAGAGCCAAAATTATGTCTATTGCAAGATCCAATACTGCCAAACCGACGTTTTGGCAAAGCATGCTGCACGAATTGACAGCCGATCGCAAGAAGATGGAGCGCACCAAGCTGCCCGCGCGCGATTTGGCAGCTCTGCTCAACATGACGTGTACCTTGATCGACAACGGTATGCCACTGCAAAAGGTCTTTGGTGCGCTTTCGAGCGACCCTTCGTTGAAGAAGCATCGCAAGATTCTGAAGAAGCTGCATGGTCGTTTGGTGGAAGGTTCGAGTCTGCATGCCGCCATCGCAGCTTTCCCCACTGCCTTTCCGCAAAATATCGTGCAGCAAGTTAAGCTCGGTGAACTGTCGGGTAATCTCAGCGACACGCTCCGCCGAATCGTATCGCAACTGGAAAGCTGGATCGCACTCCGCAACAGTCTATTCCAAAAACTTTCCTACCCAGCCATGGTGATCCTGGCGGGCAGCGGTTTGATGACGTTCATGCTGACTACGGTCGTACCCCAGTTCGAAACGATTTACGCGGAATCGGCTGTCGATTTGCCATGGGTTACCAGCGTAGTCACGAATCTGAGTCGTGCCGTGGGACGCCATTTCTACGTGCCACTCATTCCGCTGGTCGCTGCCATCTTGCTGTGGCTTCGCGTGCGTTCCAGTGCATCTGCGCGGATGAAGTTTGATCGGGTGATGACCCGCGTGCCCTTTATTGGATCCTTTGTCCGCGATATCGCCGTGCTGCAATTCCTGCGCAGTGTGCACGCGCTGAGCGCCGCTGGGTTCGTACCCGTCGACGCCATATCGCAAGCGTGCATGACAGTCAGCAACCGTTTTGTGCGCAGCAAGCTGGAAAAAATGGCGGCGGTACTCGTGCATGGCACCAAGCTGAGCGTGGCCATGAACGAGCTGGAATACCTAATACCCAGCGCGGTCCGTCAATTGATTATGGTCGGCGAACACTCGGGCAATATTACCAAGGCCTGCGAAGGCTGCTGCGAATTTATGCAAAGCCAGCTTCTTCGTCGCACCAATGGTGCCATGAGCCTGATCGAACCCGTGCTCACCGTGGGCTTGGCAACCTGCATCGGCTGGATCGTACTAGCCATGTACATGCCAATGTTCAAGATGTTCGACGTACTGGACTTCTGATTTCAACGACTGACTAAATTTTGCAATACGTACATTTAGCGATACGAACATTTAGCAACCGGATACTCTTGGGAATAGCCTCATGACTTCAATGACACAACGCCGCAGCGGCCTGACTCTGCTGGAGGTCATGCTGGCTGTCGTCGTCCTATCTGTGGTCGCAGCACTGACTATGGCCTATGTTCGACAACCTTCGGACCGCGTCAAACGCGAATCTTGCAATCTGCGGATCCAACAGCTGGAGCTGCTGACACGCCAATTCCAAGCCGACTTTGCGCGGTTGCCCAGCAGCAATCTCCGCGAACTGGCCGACGTGCGGTATCTCGGCGAGAACCCACCCATCTGCCCCTTCGATGGGCGTAGCTACGTTCTCGATACTCGCACGGGATCCATCGTCGCCCACGAACATCCTTAGTACTTCGTCCTGTCTGACTCAAACAGCCCGCCAGACGGCGACATTCAGTGCGACGACGAGCGTTAGCATCACAATATCATAGATCGAAAACTTCAGTCCCGAGTGTAAGCGGTATTGCCGGTGCCAGCGTTCGACCACGATCGCCAGCGAAACACCGGTCAGAAGGATAGCCACTGGCGTGAGTCTCGAGAATGCAGGCACGAACGCCGCCCAAGCACCTATTACAATCGCTATAAACATAATGACAAAGGCGAAGTCGTAGTCGCGACTAAATTTTCGCGGTTGGCTGTCGCAGTGCGTTGTTTTGAACTCAGCCAGCGCAGCCATCGCTGCGTGACGATCTTCGAAGGCCACGTGGATTTCTACATACAGTCGATTGGGTTTGAGCCTTACCCGAATGCCGCTAGCCTGAAGCTGCTGAGACAACTCTGACGCCAAGCTTCGATTGTGGAATCGGCACAGAGGAATCGTGGCATTCGAGTCGAGTCCCGAACCCATAGTGACTTTCTGATTCGCATCCGCAATGCGGCTAAGTGCGGTCTTTAAAGTGTTTTTCTCCTCCATTGTTTTTTTCTCGGGTTTTGTCATTGCATGGCAGGGAAAAAAACAAAGGGGTCAGGCCTCTTTGATGTCGTTCCCGTGACAAAAGTAAAACAAATAAGCCTGACCCCTTAGATTTCACGCAACCATTGCGGATGCAACTGGGATTATCATACTATGTGCTGGGGATTCGCTTGTCGACGTGAACGCCGATGGCACGCTTTTGCAGACTGGTTTTAGACTCGAACTTCTGGCAATCTAGCTATGAGCTCCACAAACCGTAGTTACTCGCTTTGTGCGACGATTTTCTTACTCCTGTCGCTCGCCTCGACGGCAGCAGCCGAGCCGCCCAACGTGGTGCTGATCCTCAGCGACGACCAGGCATGGACGGATTATGGGTTTATGGGTCATCCCACGATCGAGACACCGAACTTGGACAAGCTAGCGCGGCAGAGTCTGCTGTTCAAGCGCGGGTACGTAGCCGCGCCATTGTGTCGACCCTCGTTGGCTTCCATGGTTACCGGACTGTACCCGCATCAGCACGGTGTGACGGGAAACGACGCAGAGGGTGGCCCGATGCGGGCGCAGCTCGACCTGCCCGTCCGCGCTCGCTTTCATGCCAAGCCGAGTTTCGTAAAGTCACTTGTCGATGCGGGCTACCTCGCTCATCAGTCCGGCAAATGGTGGGAGGGTTCGTA
Organism: Pirellulaceae bacterium; assembly: GCA_041741955.1. Taxonomy (GTDB): domain Bacteria; phylum Planctomycetota; class Planctomycetia; order Pirellulales; family Pirellulaceae; genus Aureliella. Next base: position 27,443 of record JBGSJL010000266.1, read on the forward strand.
CGCCGATGGTGGATTTACTCACGGCATGACGCATGGCGATCCGCAACGCGGTGGGCGCCACGGCGACTTGGGTCTTAAGATTGGACGCGACAGCATGCAACCCGTGATCGATTTCATCGATCAGGCTAGCGAGGTCCATAAGCCGTTTTTCGTTTGGTACGCTCCGTTCCTGCCGCATACGCCGCACAACCCTCCGCAGCGCTTGCTGGACAAGTATGCCGTCGATGATCGACCGCTGGACGTGGCCAAGTACTATGCCATGTGCGAATGGTTTGACGAGACCTGCGGACAGTTGCTCGGCCATCTCGATCAACGCGGACTGAGCGAGAACACGATCGTGGTCTATATTTGCGACAACGGCTGGGCGGCGACGTCGACCAACAGCCACGACCCGCACCAGCAGGCGTGGGGTGGATTCGCGCTGCGGTCCAAGGGCTCACCATTTGAAAAAGGCATCCGTACACCGATCATGATCCGTTGGCCAGCGAAGTTAAAACCAGCCGACGCTCCGGAACTCGCCCACAGCATTGACCTGTTCCCAACCATTGCTAGTGCTTGCGGGATTGATCCGCCGCCCAATCTGCCAGGGATCAACTTGTTGGATGCGGAGATTCGCGGACAGCGTGCGACGATCTTTGGATCGATGTATTCAATCCACAATATGACGGTTGGCGATACCGATGACACACTTCAGTACGACTGGTGTATTGCAGATAATTGGAAACTCATGGTCCGACGCGAAGGTACGGACACGACAAACTATAAGAACGTCCATCAATGGGATCGCGAACCGCTGCGCCTGTACAACCTCGCCGAGGATCCGCACGAGCAATCAAATCAGGCACTCGAAGAGCCCGAGGTGGTGGCGCGACTAGAGAGTAACATAAACTCGTGGCGCGCAGGAACGCAGGATTAACTCAGAACAAAGGGGTCAGGCAGAACAAAGCAGAACAAAGGGAGCAGAACAAAGGGGTCAGGGCAGAACAAAGGGGTCAGGCCTCTTTGATGTCGTTCCCGTGACAAAAGTAAAACAAATAAGCCTGACCCCTTAGATTCGCTCTGACCCCTTAGATTCGCTCACAGCTATCCATGCTGGGGAATGCGTGCGGTTTAAAGCGTCAATGGTTTGGCTTTCTTTACAAATTCGGGGTCGATGGTAACGCCAAACCCGATTCCGGTCGGACACTGTACCAGACCGCGCTCGGCCTTCAGCGAGGAACTTTCGCAATGCACGGGGAGTGTCGAATTGCCTTTGAACTCCATGTGTGGGCCAGCGTTGGGTACAAAAGATGCAAAGTGTACGACTTCGACATAGCCTAGCCCGCCGCCCGACATGTGCGGCACGACGCTCATGCCCGCTTGCTCAGCCATCCGCGCTACTTGAACAGCTCGAATGAAGCCTCCTCCGTAATGCAAATCGGGTTGGACAATGTCGACGCCCCGACTGGCGATAGTCCATTTCCAGCGATGTAGGCTATACTCTTGCTCTCCACCCGCCACAGGAATGGTTAGAGCGTCGGCGACGGCTTTGGTACTCCAGAGGTCATCAAATTCACAAGGCTCTTCATAGAATCCGAAGTGATGCTCTTCCATGATCCTGCCGATGCGAATCGCCTCGGCGGAATCGTAGGAGCTGTTCGAATCGGCGTACAGAACCATATCGTCGCCAAATGTCTTGCGGGCTAAGGCGATTAACGCCTCGCTACGTCCCGGCAACGAATCCACATTGCGGTTCATCCGCCCGCCCAGTCGAAACTTAAGTGCTCGCGTGCCAGATTCCGCGACCAAACTCTGCAAGTATTCAATTTCTTCCTCAGGCCGATTACCGCGGTTGCCGCTGGCAAAGTAGACGCCAATGTCGCGTTTCTGCGCGCCGCCAAACAACTTCGCCAGAGGCTGAGCTGCAGTCTGGGAAAGCAACTCCAACAGTCCCATTTCCACTGCAGCCACACATACCCAAAACGGCAAGCCCTGCATTTTGTAATTGCTATCGTGTCGATAAACATCCCACCGCAGCGATTCCAAGTCGCGCGCATCGCGGCCAATAAAGGCGGGCACAACGCTTTTGAGCAAGATCGGAAACAGGGTTTTCATCTTCGCTTGATGAGGGACCGTGATAACTTCCAAGCCCGCTTCGGATCGCGTTCGCAACAGGAACGTATTCCCATTTTGTAGAAGGTCAATGGATGCAATTTTTACTGGTTCCGGGATGTGCTCCAAGCTCAATACTGGCTGCTGGAGAATCTCTGAGAGCTCACTTTCGAGTTGCTCGGGTGAGACCTCTATCGCCCAGTTGCGTTCGCTCGGGATAGCGGCCAGTGCGAGTGGTGAGGCGGCGGCGGCTTGTAGGAATCGGCGTCGAAGTAACATCGTGTGGCCCTTGCGAGAGAAATTGCCTGATGTCCATGGAGGCATGAAATCGAACAGGTAGGATTCTAGCAGGCAGGATGCGGCCCGCCTGTTACTTTTGCTCGAAAATTCGACATACGTATCATCCGCTGGAAAGAGATACGCACAAACGATCCCAACAGTTCCCGCGGCAGGTTCAGCCGTTCGCCTTTGATGTCCTGCAGTCGCAAGGTGAGCTTGTTCGATTTCTCTACTCTTCCCGTGACGATGCGTCCATCCTCCATCAGCACGTTAGCCTGTTCGTAGCCTGGTTTGATAGACAGGCTGGGCTCAAGAAGATGCGTAATTAATTCCGCTCGTTAGTATTTGGCCGATCCCATCCAAGTTGGGACCACTCTTTTCCATGCCGGCGATGCGATGGCAGTTTGCACAAACCGCTTTCGGGTTATTCTTCATAAGCACCCCGAGCATCGAGCATGCTTGCAATTCGGAATTAAAGGTCCATACTGATGGAGTGGGTTAGCATCGTGCGGAAAATAACTGTCCGAGTTTCTGCTGATCATCACGGCGGAGCCTGATGGGTACTATGGAAATGCGACAGTTATTTTCCGCACGATGGTTAGATCCTGTTTGACGTCCGCCTCCTGCCTTTTGCCTTCCAGCGACGCGCCCCATGATTGACCGACAGACTAGTTTCTGCATTTGCCTGACGTTTGCGATGGCATCCACGTCTTTCGGACAGTCGCAAACCGCATCATCCTTCGCGACAGTCAACACCACGCGTCTGAAGCAGTTCATGAAATCGCATTGCCTCGACTGCCATGATCGCGATGTTCGGGAGGGGGAACTGGCGATTGACGAGCTGATGAGCGCGCCCCTGGTCGATCATGCTCAGCAGTGGGAAACCGTCGTTCGGAAACTGTCAGCTCGGCAAATGCCACCCAGTGGAGCGCCCCGGCCAAGTGAGACTGAATATGAGTTCGCAATTTCCGCGTTGGCCAACGACCTGGATCGCCACGCGTCAGAACGGCCAAACCCAGGACGGACCGAAACTTTTCGGCGACTCAACCAGACGGAGTATCAGAATGCTATTCGCGATCTCCTGGACCTGAGTGTTGATGTTAGCGAGCTGCTTCCCAGCGACGAATCGAGCCACGGCTTTGACAATGTGACTGTCACCGGTCTCTCACCGGTTTTGCTTGAACGCTACGTTTCCGCTGCTCAGAAGATCAGTCGATTAGCTGTCGGCGATCGCGCCGAGGAGACGGCGGAAAAGACCTATCGAATTCGGCCCGACATTACCCAAGATGCTCACCTACCGGGCACTCCCATTGGAACGCGCGGCGGCACCGTCTTGAGTCACATCTTTCCACAAGACGGCGAGTACGAAGTCCAAGCTTGGCTTATGCGAGACCGTAACGAAGAGCTTGAGGGACTGCGAGGTTCTCACCAACTTGAGATTCTCTTGGAACGAGAAAGAGTGGGAGCGTTTACGATTGAACCACCGCCGAGAGGTTCAAGCGACCAATTGGTCGACGCGAACCTTAAGGCCCGGTTTAAAGTTTCCGCCGGTCCACATGAGGTGGCGGTTGTCTTTCCCAAGAGCCCATCGTCGCTCTTGGAAACAGTTCGACAGCCGTTTAACGTGCACTTTAATTACTACCGTCATCCACGCATCGAGCCAGCTGTTTATCAAGTTACGATCCGCGGCCCATTCGACGGAAAGCCGGGCGGCGATACACCGAGTCGACGCCGCATTTTTATTTGCTATCCGCAGGACAAGGCGGCTGAAGTCGAGTATGCAGAGAGAATTCTGATGAATCTCATGCGCCGCGCCTATCGTCGCGAAGTTACTCCAGAAGATTTGGAGTCTCCGATGGCCTTCTTCCACGAAGGCAACTTGCAGCGCGGATTCGATGCGGGAATTGAAAAGGCACTGAGCGCCGTCCTGGTTAACCCACAGTTTATCTTTAGGATCGAACGTAATCCGGAAGGAATGGCTGCAGATACCGTGTACCAGCTACCGCCGCTGGAATTGGCGTCACGACTTTCCTTCTTTTTATGGAGCAGCATTCCCGATGACGAACTGCGAGAGCTCGCCATAGACGGGCGCCTTCAACAACCGCAAGTGTTGGAGGCTCAGGTCAGGCGGATGCTCGCGGATGAGCGATCCGAATCACTGATTCGCAATTTCGCTGACCAGTGGCTTTACCTGCGCAACCTGGAATCGTTCATTCCCGATATGCGGCTCTTTCCCGATTTTGACGATAACCTACGACAAGCCCTGCGCCGGGAAACGGAACTCTTCTTCGAGAGCATTGTGCGCGAGGATCGCAGTGTACTTGACTTGATCAAGGCAGATTACACGTACCTCAATGAACGGCTCGCCAAACACTATGGTATCCCCCACGTCTATGGCAGCCGATTTCGCCGAGTCGCGGTCGACGAAGCAAGTCATCGAGGTGGCCTGCTTCGACACGGCAGCATCCTGAGCGTCACCTCGTATGCAACGCGGACCTCACCCGTGATACGAGGTCACTGGGTGCTGAAGAATCTACTGGGCAACCCACCACCTCCTCCGCCGCCGAACGTTCCGGCTTTAATTGACAACACGGTTTCTGCGTCGTTGTCGGTGCGAGAGCGTCTCGAGCAACATCGCGCTAACGAGGCTTGTGCCAGCTGTCACAATTTGCTCGACCCAGTCGGATTTGCTCTCGAGAACTTCGACGCCGTTGGGCGTTGGCGTGAAACCGAGGAGGGCGAACAAATCTTGGCCACGGGGAGTCTTTTAGACGGCAGTGAGATTGTCGGTGTCTCGGGTCTTGAACAAGCGTTGCTCAAGCAGCCTGATTTGTTTGTGCACACATTGACAGAGAAGTTGATGACCTTTGCGTTGGGGCGCGGCATCGAACACTTTGATGCTCCGGCCGTTCGCCGGGTTGTTCATGAAGCCAAAACTGAAAACTATCGTTTCTCAAAAATCGTCCTGGAAATTGCCAAAAGCGTTCCGTTTCAAATGGGGAAATCGCAATGATCGTGATGAGGAAAGCTTTGCCACGCAGAACGTTCCTGCGAGGCCTGGGGACGACATTGTCGATTCCACTTTTGGATGCGATGGTCCCGTCCATGACCGCATTGGCGAACACTCCCGCCAGCCCGCATCAATTGCGCAGGCTGGGATTTGTCTACATGCCCATGGGCTGTGACGTCACGCGCTGGACACCCGCAGGCGGTGAGCGTCTTGATGAATTGTCTCCGACGCTCAGTCCGTTGGCGCCGGTCAAGGATAACGTCACCATCATTTCCAACCTGGAGCTGAAAAACGCCTATCCCGGTACGCACGCCACGTCAAATTCATCGTTCTTGAGTGCTGTCACGGCTAAGAGAACAGAGAGCACTGACTATTACTTGGGCACGACGATTGATCAGGTTGCAGCAAAGCAAATTGGTCAAGACACGCAACTTCCCTCACTGGAACTGGCCATGGACCTGCTATCCGTGGTAGGGCAGTGCGATAACGGTTATGCCTGCGTCTACCAGAACAACCTTTCTTGGTCATCGCCAACCACACCACTACCGGCGGAAGCACATCCTCGTATCGTTTTCGAACGTCTTTTTGGTGAGGGGGCGGACTCCGCCAAACGCCGAGAAGCGTTGCGCGAGAAAGCCAGTCTGCTGGATTCGGTTACCGAAGAACTGACACGATTGAAAAACACGCTAGGTCCCGTGGACCGGCGCAGAGTTGACGAGTACCTACATTCAGTGCGCGACGTCGAACAACGAATCCAGCGGGCCGAAGCGGCGGCGTTGGAGAATCCCTTGCCAGATGTCGACCGACCGACTGGCGTGCCCGCAGCCTACGCCGATCATGCACGCTTGATGTTCGATCTTCAATTGTTGGCGCTGCAAGGGAACGTGACACGTGTGATCACCTTTCAATTGGCCCGCGAAACGAGCAATAGAACTTATCCTGAAATCGGAGTTCCGGATGCGCACCATCCTCTCACGCATCATGGCAACGATCCAGAAAAGATCGCCAGAATGGCGAAGGTGAATCGTTTCCACGTTTCGCTGTTTGCGGAGTTCCTTCAAAAACTCCAAGCGACACCGGAAGGAAATGGCTCGCTGCTCGATAACGTACTGTACCTCTATGGAAGTGGCATGGGAAATCCAAACGTGCATGACCATACGAACTTGCCGATCATTGTCGCGGGCGGGGCGGCCGGCAAGATGCAAGGCGGCCGCCACATTCAGTTCCGGGAAGCGACGCCACTGGCCAACTTACACCTCACCCTATTGGACAAAGTTGGCGTTCAATTGGATGCCTTCGCAGATAGTAATGGTAAAGTTGACGAGTTGTTCGAACCCATCGCCGTTTAGCACCGACCAATGAATTTACAGCCTAGGAGCGAAAGGCGACACTTATTGATGGGGCGAAATCCAGAGCAAGGTATCGCAGTGGAGAGCAGAATGCGGATGAACCAATTTTCCGGACTTTTGTTGCTGGTGACGCTGTGTCTGTCGTCAGCCGTCATCGCAGGTGAGTCGCCACTCGCGGAGGCTGCCGAAAAACGCGATTTCGACTCAGTCCGTTTGTTGCTCGATGGCAACGCCGACGTCAATGCCGCGCAAGTTGATGGGATGACCGCGTTGCATTGGGCCGTTTACCACAATGCGCCTGACGTGGCACGCCGCATCGTCGAAGCAGGAGCGGATGTTCAAGCCAAAAATCGTTACGGGGTCACCCCACTCTCGCTCGCTTGCCAGAATGGCAATGAGAACCTGGTCAACTTGTTGCTGTCCTCCGGAGCTGATCCAAATACTTCGCTTCCGGGAGGCGAAACAGCCTTAATCACGGCGGCTCGCACTGGGCGTTGTGCCCCGCTCAATTTATTGATTTCGAAAGGAGCCGATGTCAACGCCCGTGAGCACAGAGGTCAAACGGCCCTTATGTGGGCCGCTGCAGACGGCTACGTTGACGTTGTCGACGCTCTTATCACAGCGGGTGCTGATGTGAACACGCAGCTGAACTCGGGTTTTACCGCCCTTTTCTTTGCCGTTCGCGAGGGCCGAACTGCCGTAACGCTGAGGCTGCTCGATGCCGGATGCAATGTCAACGCAGTCATGCAGACATCGCAGGGGTTTAAGTTTGGGAGCGGCAAATTGAGCATGACCCCGCTTTTGATGGCTGTCGAAAATGGTCACTTCGAACTAGCCGAAGTGCTGCTGGAGTCTGGCGCGGACCCGAACGCCGAGCCGACCGGTTACACGGCTCTACATGCAATCACTTGGGTTCGTAAGCCGATTCGAGGCGACGGCGATCCCCCTCCGCGTGGTTCGGGCAAATACAGTAGCCTCGATATGGTCCGAATATTGGTCGCCGCCGGAGCAAATATCAACCCGCGCTTGGAGCGCGGCAAGTCGGACCTTGGGCGCTTTACTTATTCCGGGTCCACACCGTTCCTGCTTGCCGCACAAGCGTCTGATCTGCCGCTGGTGAAATTATTCGTCGAACTTGGTGCAGATTTCACTATACCGAATGCCGATGGCGCTCCTCCATTATTGGCAGCGGCGGGCGTCGGAGCCCTGGGAGACGGGGACGAGCCGGCTGGTACGGAGGAAGAAGCAATCGCAACGATCGCGTTCCTGCTCGAACGCGGCGCTGACATCAACGCCGTGGACCATAACGGAGAAACAGCCGTGCATGGTGCGGCGTATCAAAGCTGGGCGGATTTGTTGAGGTTGCTGGTCGAACGCGGGGCGAACATCGACGTTTGGAACCGTGAGAATCGCGCGGGTTGGACTCCCCTAGTCATTGCACTCGGCTACCGACCTGGCAATTTCCGGCCATCCCCGAAAACTATTGCGTTGATCGAAGAAGTGATGATTGCCGCCAGAGCGACACTGCCCGACAAATCGAATCTGGGAGCACACCGGCGAAGCTGGTCGGGCTCAAGAAACGAGGATCATCCTTGGGTGATAAAAGATATGGAGTATGCCCGAGCGGGCGCTTCACCGCTCTTGCTGGACTTGCACCTTCCCGTGAACGTCACTGATTCGCCTTTGGTTGTTTGGGTGCATGGTGGCGCATGGCGTAGTGGATCGAAGCAGAACATGCCTTTGGAAGGGCTCGTCAAAGCTGGCTATACCGTGGCAAGCGTCGACTATCGCTTGACTCCCGTAGCTTCGTTTCCTGCTCAAGTCCACGACATCAAAGCAGCAATACGTTTTCTACGCTCCCTCACCTCTCGCTACGGTTACAGGTCAGACCGGATCGCCATTGCTGGGGCGTCGGCAGGCGGCCATTTAGCCGCGCTGGTTGGGACTACGAACGGCAATGAAAAGTTGGAGGGAACGATCGGCGACCACGTTGATCAATCGTCGGACGTGCATGCCATCGTCGACTTTTACGGGCCAACCAATTTCATGACTATCTTGGATCAGTCAACTCCGCACGGGCTCGGCGTCCGCGTACCAGCGCTGCAACTGCTCTTAGGTGCAAAACCTGAGAATAAACCCGAACTGGCCAAGCTGGCAAGCCCGGTCGACCACGTGGATGGAACGGATCCACCGCTATTGCTGATTCACGGTGACCAAGATCCGCAGGTTCCGATCAACCAATCGCACGAATTGCACGGCAAATACAAGGAGTTCAATTTAGCCGTTCGTTTTGAGGTGATTCATGGCGGAGCCCACGGAGGCCAAGTGTTCTACGATGATGAGCGTCTGAGCATCGTCCAAAAATTTCTGGACGAGAATCTGCGGACTTATTGAACCCGAGTCTACTGACAATCATCAACCAGAGTTGCATGCTTTTCGGTGAACGATTGCTTCGCCCGAAGGGATGATAGCCGCGACTCAACACTGCGAGCGAAGCGCGTGGTCGTCTCCCCGGAGCTCACCCTACTAATCACGGGCGGCGAAACGGAAACTTGCAAGGAACTGGTGGTTGACGCTATTCATCGACATAGCAGTCGGTCCAAACATCGCTTTCTAGCTCTTGCACCTGTCGCATTGAATCCCTCCCTAGGCTACAGAGGTCCGAAAGACCGCGTCCTCCGAGGGAATCTACTTCCTGATGGCGGCGGCATCGACCGAAAGCAGTTTGCACGACCAAGATCAATCGATTAGTACCATCAAATGGATGGCGCGAGATAGGTTATCTCGGCCCATCGTCATCGTCGCCGTTAGTGACGCAAGACGAACCGTCAGTGCCCGTCCTTGGGCACATAGCACTTCGCGGCTCAAGAATCGGCTTCCTAGAAAATGCGCCTACAACATGGGCATTGTCCCTCGAAACCTCACCGCGACCACTTTCGAAGCGCCGTGTTGTATTCCCCGCGGGTTCGTTGGGCTGGACTGCCTTGGCGAGGGGACTTTGTTAGGACTGATTCAAGTGTCGTCGGCATTGTTGGTCTCCAATGCCGCCGGCAATTGCTGTATTGTTCGATCCGTTCTGACCGGCAGCACGGTTACGCGTCCTGCCAGTTGAGTGAAGTTGCGGCCCCGTGTCAGCTCGGTGGCTGAAAGGCCCACATTTAGAATAATTCGTGCATCAGGCCGATTCACTCCAATGATCGCACAGGACGGCCTCGGACACGCCCACATTATGCAGTTATCCAGATTGCGGCAGACATCCAAATGACGATTGTCGCAGCCTCCGTAGGCTCTCACAAGGACAACGTCCCTGCTCATCCGAGACAGGCGCTTATTGCCAAGCCAGAGAACGACTCCCCGAAAAGTTCTTTTCGGATATCGCTCGTAAAACGGCACAAGCGTTGGACGACAAGTCTCACGAGCGTTGGCTTTGGAAAGGTCGTCGCGTCCTGGCATACGATGGCTCCACCCTATCGATGCCCGATACTCCGGAAAACCAGCAGGCTTAAGCTCGATGACTTCTTAATCTCTGAGCCTAAAGCCAAAGCTGATTGCAGAACGTGCATCGGTGTCTGAAGAGGCAGTTGGGGGAAAGGCGACAGTGCTCAGGACGCCCACCTTATGCAGTTACGCAATTTGGTGCGGGGCTGATTTCTGGAAAACGCGTGCTTCACCGAATCGCAACCGCCCTTCGTCTGTGCAGGAAGTAAATCTCAAAAGCGAAAACCGATCAGGTTCCAGTAGAACATGTACGGGACAAAAAGGATCAAACAAAGAACATCCAATGAGCCGCGGATTTTTCGAGCCATTGTCCATCCTTGTTCGCGGCGAGTCCTGGCAAGCACAACCAGTAGGGCAACGGTCACGAGCGTAGAGACCGTTCCAAGTAGCGGAAGGAACAACAGGACAGTCGGGCAACTCGGGTGAATCTGGTCGATCACCAATAGCACGACGACTTGCATCGCGGCCAGGATGAGTAGGTTAAGGGCACAGGCGGCCCGTTTGAAGGTTTGAACTTTGTTAGATGACGGCAAAGCCGCACCCTTCTGACGGTGCAATAGGCGGGACAAACCGCACCAGAGACCGGCAATCGTGTTGCCAAGAAAGCTGAACAGGAAGACAATAATGAGTGCGACTTGGACGGTTCCATTGCCAACCCAGCGCAGTTTTTCGTAGCGCATCAGCTTTGAAAGAACGCCAGCTTGTTTTGCAGAGCCCTCTTGTTTCATGGTGGCGATGCGCGCTGGGTCATCAATCACTCCGTGGACCCAGTCTGTCATCGTTTTCAATGCCCCAGGTGGATAACCGCGCGACGGGCGGTGAAGCTCGCCCGTTTCGGAAACTCCCAGATCGTGATTTGCCTGCGGCAGTACAACAATGGTCCATTTCTGATTATTCGCGTGAGCCAGAGAATTCTTCAAACCCAGAATGCTCTCGCCGACCGGTTGGTGTTGATCCAGTTGTCCCCACATAACCAACACCGGCTGGCTAACCCGACTCCACACGGGATGCACGTATTCGTCTGGCGGAGGATAGGTTCTCGGAGTAAATGTAGAGAGAAGGGATTCGTCTCGTAAATTGAAAAACAAAGTATCTGCGGCGAGCTGCGCTTTCTCAGCCACGTCACGCAACGTGTCCGACAGACCATATCTCCGGAACAAGTTGTCACGATAGTAGAAGAGCATGCCGTCAGCCACCTCAGACCCCACGGCAACGAGGAATTCAACGTCTTTCGATCGGGATGCAGCAGCGGCGCTGATGTAGCCGCCTTGACTGAGCCCCCACATACCAATCTGCGATTGTTCGATCTCGCGTTGCTGCTTCAGGAATGCGACGCCCGCAAGCGCGTCGTTAACTAGATTTTCGTAGGGTTTACGACTCTCGTAGGCTCCGCCGGATTCGCCCGTTCCGCGTTTGTCGTAGATCAATGCGGCAATGCCCTGGCTTGCGAAATATTCACCCTGCTTCCGATACTTCTCCCGAGTCTGTGGGCCCGCACCATGAACAAAGATTACGGCTGGAAGCGGTCTCTCGCTCTTTGGCAATAATAGACTTCCAGCCAGCTTCACATCGTGGTTGTGGAACTCGACGCGGTGCTCCTCGAATTGGGCTTGCGCCCCGGTTTGATCAGCACAGGCCGCCGGTCCGGCCATCCCTATCACCAGCGCGATCGAACATACCGCAGCAGGCAAGATCGGAATGTGATTGATTTGTGACATATTTAGCAGTTCGACGGTGCTGCCGCACTATTGGAAAGAAAGCTTTTAAATAAGCTGAGTGTGTTGAAAGCGGCCATAGGTAGGCGGGTTTCCACGACAGCTCTTCTGCCGAATCGCGGTTTATCGCGGCACGTTTCGGCAGGCATATCTAGGGAAACACCTCGAAAGGGCCAACTCGCTCAGGTCGAACCGACGAATGGCACTTAGATTTCTCTAACTCGTTTTAGCATCTTACGTTTGATCTCTTGCCGGGGCTCTAGCATCGAATCGTATTTCTTGGGCCTGCGTTTTCGTAATCGCGGTTCGACTCGATCCGGCCGGTCTGCGACTCGATGAGTGGCGACGGCGTCGAGCATCTGTTGGTAAAGATACTGCCGGCGCGTTTTGTCACGGTTACCTTGGATGGCGATCAACGGTTGAAACGCTTCCAGAGTTTGGACGGTTGCTTTGAAGCTGATTGTGCGTGGTTGTACGTCATGTTGAGTTGCCGCCTGGGCGATGATCGCACGGATGAGGTTGTAGGCCAAAATGTGCGTCCAAATCTCCTTTCGCACTAACTCGGGCGTCTTGCAACGCAAGATGTCCATTTGCATTGTTTGCTTAAGGGTCTCGGATCGAGTTCTGCATTGCAGCGGGCACGGTAGAGCTCCGCTAAATCTTCGGCAGTCACCTCGTCGGCGTCTAGCAACGTTGTGACGACAACCATTGTGTGGCTGCGAAATCCCGGCTGCTGGACCACTATGCGTGTCTCGCGAACTTCAAGATCAAGCCCCCAACCCGATATTCTAGCGCTCCACGCGGCACTTGAGGAGTTGGAAGTCCAGGATCGACGAGCGGCTGAACAGGTCAAGCTGCGATTTTTTGTGGGGATGACTATCGGCGAGGCCGCCGAATCACTTGGGATCTCGCTTTCAACGGCAAAGACGGATTGGATTTACGCAAAAACTTGGCTGCGTGCCGCGATGCGGGGCAGCGCGTGACCGCAGTCCTTCGGTGCGTTCCACTCTGATCTAGTAGAGAGTTTCGAAAGCAACGAGCAGCGATGGAGCGGCTGGCGCATAGTTGTTTCTGGGCTACCAGACCGCAGAAATGCAGATTTCCTAGCCGATACCCGCAAATTGAAAAGTTTTTGATTTTCTTCTGGCCTTTTTGGCCTCGATTCTCGCATTGAGTAGTGGTGAACTTCAAAGCAGTTCGGGAGAAGCGCGGTGGACGATCAACAACTCGATGAAAAAGCAATTTTCAATGCCGCACTCTGCCTGGAATCGGTCGACGACCGCCAGAACTACCTTCGGGCGGCGTGCGGCTCTCGTCCGGAGATTCTTGAACGTGTATCTCTGCTATTACAAATCGAAGCCGAACCCACCTCGTTCTTGGAGACTCCGGCCGCTGGAGTTGTAGCGACACTGGCCATGAGTCCACCAAGCGAGCGGGTTGGCACTACCATTGGACGCTACAAACTCCGCGAATTACTTGGTGAAGGCGGCATGGGCAGCGTCTACGTCGCCGAGCAAACCGAGCCGGTGCGCCGCAAAGTGGCGCTCAAGATTATTAAACCGGGGATGGACAGTCGGCAGGTCATCTCGCGTTTTGAGGCCGAGCGACAGGCTTTGGCACTCATGGACCACCCGAATATTGCCAGGGTCTTGGACGCGGGAACCACCGACAAAGGATTACCCTACTTCGTGATGGAACTGGTAAAAGGCGCGCCCATCACGGAGCATTGCGATCTTCAGAAGCTTGGCATCCGCGAGCGGCTTGAGCTGTTTGTGCAAGTTTGCAACGCCGTGCAGCATGCGCATCAGAAGGGCATCATCCATCGAGATCTCAAGCCATCGAACATAATTGTGGCCATTCACGACACGCTTCCAGTAGTCAAGGTCATCGACTTTGGTGTCGCCAAAGCCATCGGCCAGCAGTTGAGCGAGAACACTTTGTACACGGCTTTCAGTCAGATGGTAGGCACACCGCTCTACATGAGCCCCGAACAAGCTGGCCAGAGCAGTCTCGACATCGACACACGCAGCGACATCTATTCGTTGGGAGTCTTGCTGTACGAACTGCTAACGGGCAATACTCCCTTTGACCGAGTGACCCTTAAACAAGCTGGCTACGACGAGATGCGTCGTATTATCCGCGAAGTCGATCCGCCCAAGCCCAGCGCCCGAATCAGCACGCTCAAAGCGGCGGACCAATCCACAATTGCCCAGCAGCATCGCGTTGAGCCAAGCAAATTCAGTCAGTTGCTGCGTGGTGAACTCGACTGGATCGTGATGAAAGCGATTGAGAAGGACCGTAATCGGAGATATGAAACGGCTATCGGCCTGGCGCGCGACATTGATCGCTACTTGAACGACCAGCCAGTCGAAGCATGTCCGCCCTCCACGGCATACCGGCTGAAGAAGCTCTTTCGGCGGAATAAGGCTTCCGTCCTAGCAACGAGCCTCGTGGTGTTGGCCATGTTGGTTGCCGCCGGAATGTCCGTAATGCTGGGGATTCGCGAGAGTCAGGCGGCTCAGCGGCGACTGTTTGTCCAGCGGGGAATCAATGACGTACTGACCGAGGTAGCGCGTCTGCGTGGTCAGACCTCAACAACGACGTTAGGAAACCAGACTGCTCTGACGCTTGCTCGAGAGCAGATTCAGCGTGCCCAGGCGCTGGTCGACACCGGAGATGCGGACGCGACCGTTATCGCACAGGTCCGACAACTCGCATCGGACCTGGATCTGGAACAGCGGGATAGTCAATTGTTAGCGGCCTTAGATGCGGCTTGGCTGACGGAGCCAAACTTAGATTGGGATAGACGTTTTGCGAACAAAAAGAGTGTTCAACATCTACGAGATGCCTTGACCGCTGATGGGCTGGTGATTGGACGCGAACTCCCGCAGACAGTTGCGAGCCAGATCAAGAATAGGCGTGAGCGTGTGCGCTCTGAAATTGTTGCGGCACTATACGAATGGCACTCGCTTCGCGCGTCCCCCATCGGCGTCGTCCTTAAAGACAGCCCGGATTCCGGCTTAGTGACGTACGTCTCGCCGGAAAGTCCGTCGGGAAGCAAAGGTGGCTTGGAAAAGGATGACCGGATTGTCGGTATCGGCCAAGGGAGTGGAGCGTCTGTCACCAGCACTTCGGGTATGACTGTGGTGCAAATCATGCAGCTCTTGCACGGCGAGCCTGGGACGATCGTCCGATTGGAGGTGTTGCCCAAGGCGGCCAAAGAATCGCGGACCGTAGAAGTTCAGCGCGACACATCGGCCGCGTGGTTGTGGGCTGTTATTCAGGCCACGGACCTGGATCCTTGGCGGCAAAGTGTGCGAATCGCCTGCGAGCTGGACGATGAGTCGCTGCGGCGCGCGGAGCTGGAGAAGTTGATTGCCACAGTCGATTTCTCCGGCCAACCCGTGCGGTTTCTAAATCAGGTGGGTGCAGAACTGGTCAGGGCTAAGTCGATCGACCAGGCAACAGCCTTCATGAAGCAAGTATGGGAAAAGCATCCTGGCGATATTGCTACCAACATCAGCTTGGCAATCTGTCTGCGACGAAACAAACCGCCGCAGATCGAGGATGGCCTGCGTTATTACACCGCCGCTATTGCTCTCCGACCCGATAGTGGTGTGCTCCGCAATATGCGGGGCGTTGTCTTCAACGCACTCGGTAAACACGACGAGTCCTTTGCTGACTATAGCGAAGCCGTTCGGCTCGATCAAAACTTTGCAGTGGCCCACAGCAATCTGGGCAACGAACTCAGTAAACAAGGTAAGTTGGACGAGGCAGTCAAGGAACACCGTGAGGCCATCCGGTTAGAACCAGACAACGCGATGGCCTACAACAATCTGGGCATCACTTTACGTCATCAGGGGAAGTTGCAGGAAGCCGTCGATGTGTTACGTACGTCAATACGGTTCAAACAAGACATGCCTCATGCGCACGCCAACCTGTCCATTGCATTGATGCAGTTAGGGCAGTTTGAGGAAGCCTTCCGCGAGCAGCGGGAGGCGATTCGACTTAAGCCAGACTTCCCTGGTGCCATTAATTTACTGGCTTGGCACCTCGCCACATGTCCCGATCCGAAATGGCGCGATCCAGCGAAGGCTTTAGAACTTGCGATGAGGGCAGTACAGTCCGCGCCCGAGAATGCAAGCTTCAAGAACACTCTGGGCATCGCGCAGTACCGCAACGGCCATTGGGAGGCGACCGTCAAAGTTCTTGAAGAAACCATCGAGCTGTCAGCGGAAGGATTTAGTTTTAGTGGCTTCTTTCTGGCCATGGCCCATTGGCAACTCGGCGAGAAACTAAAGGCTCGCACTTGGTACGACAAATCTGTTGAGTGGATGAATCAGAATGCACCTGAGGATGAAGAACTGCTCCGCTTTCGCGCCGAGGCTGCCGGGTTGCTTGGAATAGAGGACGGGCTGAATTCTATACAAGAGTCGTCGCCGGCTCCCGATGCGAATTAGCCAGCAGCCTCGCGCACGTCCGCATCGAGGTCCTCCGCATCGGAGATTGCGTTGCGCCCAGCCGTTTTCGGGGCTTGTCCCCGACGGCTGAGGCTTTGCGGTGCTAAGGGGCATGTTAGCGCGCGAAACCATGTAGCCATCCCCTCCGCCCGCGTGGCGGGCGGAGGGGAAGGCTACTCGTGAGATCGCGTGCCGCCAGCTAGCACGCCAAAGCGGTGTCCGACGGGGACAAGCCCCGATGCGGACAAAAGAAGTCGTCCGACTTGCCTCCCGCCCAGCCGTTTTCGGGGCTTGTCCCCGACGGCTGAGGCTTTGCGGTGCTAAGGGGCATGTTAGCGCGCGAAAGCGGTGTCCGACGGGGACAAGCCCCAGTGCGGACAAAAGAGAGTCGCACGACTTGAGCCTCGCATACTGCCGTTTGCGGGGCTTGTCCCCAACGGCTGAGGCTTTGGCGTGCTAAGGCTCTGGCACGGAACGCGGTTCAACGATTGCTCGCTGATCGTATTCACCAAAAGTCCCTAGAAACGCGCTGTGGCACAATATGGGCTTCATCCCATAAACCCACGCGATGTTATTCATTAGCGTCAACACAACTTGTTGTGGTGAATCCGTTACCTGACAGCCGAGTGCTGCGTGCAAATGATCTGCTAAGATGGCACAGCGACTAAGCCTCCAGTTCTTGCGTGTTGCGCAACGCAAAATAATGTCTCGCGTGCTCTTTAGTCGTACTGCATCGACATCGCGCCAACGATCCTCATGCACCAGCACTATGTGCAAGTTGTACCAAATGTCGCCATGCTCGGTCTTGTGAGCGATGGATAAATCGACGTTGCTATCGACGAATGCTAACTCTTCGAAGACTTGTTGTGAGCGTTGCGTCGCCATGGGATGTTTTGACGGTTGTTTAGCGATGTAAGCTTCAATGACTTCCCGCTCCTGCGTGCCATAGCTGCGGATTGCGTAGTGAGCTCGCAGAGCTTTGGGCTCGTATTGCCTAACGGCATATTGCACTCGTCCTTTAATGCGCTGAATGATGAAGATGGGGCTGACGAACGGACGCGTACTGACAGAGAATTGCATGACGTCGGTACGCAACCAGCGCCACGAGAGAATCCGGATTTCGTCTTTTTTTAGTGCTTCTTCGAAAGCTGAAAACCACAAGGAGTCAGCGACTGGACGCTGCCAGAAAATCGTTACTCCCCAGCGCAGTTGGTAAGCAAAATTGCAATTGTCAGCAGTATAGATCGGCTCAAGTGCAGTCATTGGCGACTACCACGGCGTGCGACATGGACGGCATTCGATCGCACGAAGGATTAGAAAGTCAGTGGACTAGATTTAATTTAGCGTTGTTTGAAGTCTATCCTATCTAGGTTGGGAAACCAACAGCCGTTTGCGGGGCTTGTCCCCGACGGCTGAGGCTTTGGCGTGCTAAGGGGGGCACTGGGCGCGCGCGAAACCTTGTAGCCTTCCCGCTCCGCCCGCCAAGCGGGCGGAAGGGATGGCTACCGGGTGGTGTCGCAAGCCAGCTAGCACGCCAAAACGGTGTCCGGCGGGGACAAGCCCCGGTGCGGACAAAGCAAGTTGCCAGCTAGCACGCCAAAGGTGTGTTCGGCGTAAGCCCCGGTGCGGACAAAGGAAAGTCGCACGACTTGCCTCGCGCACAGCCGTTTGCGGGGCTTGTCCCCGACGGCTGAGGCTTTGGAGTGCGAAGGTCTCTGGAGCGCGCGAAACCTTGTAGCCATCCCCTCCGCCCGCCACGCGGGCGGAGGGGGAAGGCTACCGGCGCGGTCGCGAGTCGCCAGCTAGGACGCCAAAACGGTGTCCGACGGGGACAAGCCCCGGTGCGGACAGGGACGACTTGCTAAAGGCTAAGGCTACCCAAAAACAAAAAGATGAGTTTCAAAAAAATTCCGTGATGGGTTTTGACGAGAGACGGCGCATTAGCTAACACCGGCATTTTTTGAAACGAAATGCAGGGCGACCAGCGTTTGCATTGCGGACCAGGCAGAGGAGCGACGGCAGAGCCAAACATCGCGATTCATTAATGCAAAGGCGAATTGAGCCGGATTGTGGCCAGTTTGAAGAGAGTCAGCTGCGAGAAAAAAAGTATTTCAGAAAATTTCCGGAATCCACCACCCTTTTTCGAGCTGAATCTCGCATTGTTCTCTGAGCCAAATCAACTGCGATAACTAGCCAGCGGGTGGTTAGGTAAATCAAGCCGATTTGGTGCGTCGAGCTTTTAGATCGAACATCACATCGTACGGATGTTGCAGCACAACTTTTGAAACCACCAACCACAGGGAGTCAGTCATGGGATTTCTAAGGCGACCAGAACGATTGCTGCAACGCACCACCCGCCGGCTAGGCAGCCAAGCGACTGCTCGGAAACGTTTCCAGAAACAGTTGCGGATTGAGCAGCTGGAGGATCGCCGGTTGCCGGCAGGTGTTGTTCCGAATGATCCAGGGTTTGTGCAACAGTGGGAACTGAATAATACCGGCCAAACCGGTGGGCAATATGACGCGGATTTGGACGCCCCTGAGGCTTGGTCCATCACAACGGGAAGTATGGCTACTGTCGTCGCTGTCTTGGACATGGGAGTCGATTATGCTGACCCTGATCTGTACTTAAACATCTGGCTCAACCAGGGTGAAATACCTCCAAGTGTAGCGGCTAGCTTGACCGACTCCGACGGCGATGAACTCATTACCTTTCGCGATCTTAATCATGCAACTAACGCAAGTTTTGTCACCGACTTGAATGCCAACGGATACATTGACGGTGGCGACCTCTTACGCGATTTCCGCTGGGCGAACGGTATCGACGAGGATGGCAATGGCAAGGTCGATGACCTCGTCGGCTGGGATTTCCACGACAACGACAACGATCCCAAACCCGAAGTATCGGGGGGTGTCTATCAAACCCACGGCACCGACATGGCAAAGATTATCGGTGCAATGACAAACAATGGCGTGGGTACAGCGGGCATCAACTGGAAAGTGAGGTTAGTGCCAGAACGCATCCGGTCGATTGGCGGCTCTACAACAGACCTGCTCAATTCCAATGCCGCCGCAGCATTGGACTATGCGGTCGCCTTGGGTGCTCCGATTTCAAACAATAGTTGGCGAGCCGAAGGCGGTGGGTATAGCTTCTCTCTGAATAGCAGCAACACCAATCCAAAAGGCATCGTCACCGACGGAACCTACTTGTGGGTCGTCAACGACAGTTCTACCGACAAGGTCTTTAAATACCAGATCTCAACGAACGCATTGGTTTCCAGTTGGACGATCACCGGCGGCGGCGGCAGTCCCACCGGCATCACGCTCGACCCGTCGAACGCATCGATGGATATGTGGATCGTGGATAGCAGCAGCGACAAGGTCTATCGTCTGGCCAACGCTCGCACAACAGTCGCCACGTCTGTCGCCGCTACGTCCCCGTTCTCCCTTGCCGCCGGCAACACCAATCCACAAGGTATTGCCGATCCGCCACCGGCAGGAACTCAGCTCCCGCCAGCGCCAGCTGGTTTAACGCCTGCTCCGTTGTCGCTCGCTCCGGATTTTGAAGAGTCCAATCCGCCGGCGACGGCGTTTGCTGCAGCCAACCTCCGCACTTCCGATTCACGCCGCGATGAGCGTGTAGCGCGAGTCGACCAAGCCCTAGTCCTGCCTGGATCGACCAAGCTCCCATTACGCGACTCAAGTCACTCGATTGTCGTGCCAGTCCAATCGGAGCGTACGGTAAGAACTTCCGACGATGATGCACGCGACATTTTCGATGAAGCCTTACTCGTTGTACTAGCAGAGACAGATCTATCCCCATTCGCTTCTGGACGCTGATTTCACCGCTAACATACGACTCTCGGTCGCTTGCCAACAAGCGTTCCTTTTCCCTGAGCCTTCGGGTTGCCAGCCCGACGGCTTAGTGTGTTTTCGACCAAAATGCCAATGATCAACTGTCTCACGACCTGCGGGTCGTCGAAATAGCGAGTTAGTCCTAACAGTTTTGATTGCCATTGTTGCTTGGTCGAAGCTGCGAGGGTGGCGAAATTGCGAGGGTCATAACTAGGAAGTCAAATGAGGCCAGAGATTCTAGTCCCGTTCCAGCTGACATGGCGTCCTCGCGAATTACTCTTACGGAAGCTGCCGAGGTCCGATTCACCGCCTGCAAATGCGAGGATTTCAAAACTCGTCTCGGACTGCATCATCCGAATGCTGGAACGAAGTGCCTTTCGCCGCGTCGGTGTAATCCATCGACCGCACCTCGCGGCTTCCAGAATTAAAGTCAAACTGACAGCATTCTATGGCTGGTGAATTATCCTGTATGTGCGTAATGACGAACCGTCATTTCGCACCGCCCCTCGGTCACCAACGGCAAGGACAACGAAGTGAATTGATTCCCTTTGGCCGACGGCTTGACTCGTCCGACCGATGAGCGATAGTTTGGGGCGGTCTATCACGCATGACATGCAATGAAAGTTAAGCGACTTCGCTTGTCTCTTGTGAAACGTGAACAATTATTCGCCCGAATTCCACCGCCGCGCACTTGCAAATATGGAATCACCGACAATGATATTCTCCGCATTTCGGTTTCTCCCGAGTTAGTCGCCGACCTTCTCGACTGTCTGCATTCCGACGACGAGCTTGACCTTATCTTTGGGCTCATGTTCGCCGAGCACCTACGCACCAGAGCCGACTTTTGCAGTCTTGCCGAGCCATCACTTCCAGCCCTCACCGCCGCGATTCGTTCCGCCCTTGCACACGTTAGCTCCCGTGTCCGTGCGGATGCTGTTCGTGCGTTTGTCGCCTTCCGCACCAGCTACGACGACTACGCCGCGGTCATGCGTGACCAACTTGCCAGAGCCGACCCGCAGCCTCGCCGAGAAGCACTCGCCGCCGCAACTACTTACCTTGCCGCCGAGGACTTGCCCGCGAGACGATGCCGTGATATTTGCCACAACCGCCTACATTTGCGAGTCTTCACCACGTGCGCAGAGGCTGCACGGCTGGTTGAAATTGCGTTTGCGCTGAGATTCAATTAGTCCTCTGTAACTTGAAACTTCTAATTCGCACCATTGGCTGAGTTTGATCTACGGAAATGAACGACTTGGAACGAAACCATGATGGCACGCGCCCATCGCAAAACGGAATTAAAGAAAAATCGCGCAGGAACCGCCGAAGCAGGAGGCTCGTTTGCCTGATCGTAGCGTCATACTTGGGTATGGGAGCGTATTTCTGGAGCATTCAGGACGACATGATTTTCAAACCGATATCGGTGGAAAAATCAAAGGCGACGCGTCTTGATGATTTTCATAAGCCTCCTGACTTAGGATTGGAAGACCGGGAGATTCCAACCAATCAATCAGCAATTCCAGTTAATGGATTCTGGTTGCCCGCCAGCGACACGGCACCGGTGGCACTTTACTTGCACGGTCAGGAAGTGACCAGGCACAACAACCTGCATCATGCAACGTGCCTCAATGAACTGGGCTGCAATGTTCTAGTGATCGACTATCGCGGGTATGGCGAGACCTTCGATAAAAAGAAACCCACAGAAGGGAGTGTGCGTGACGACGCCGAAGTCGCCTGGGATTACCTGACGGGGACTCTTGGCATCCCACCGGAACGCATCTTGATCTACGGGCATTCGCTGGGTGGCGCAATCGCCATCGACCTCGCAACTCGCCACCCAGAAGCAGGTGGTCTGGTGGCCGAAAGTACATTCACTTCCATCAAGGACATAGCCCGATGGAAGTACTGCCTGACATATTTACTGCCGCTTGACCTATTGGTGCGACACAAGTTCGGTTCACTGGAGAAGGTTCGAGAAAACATACTGCCTCCTGTGCTCTTTATTCATGGAAAAGACGACTCGAAGGTGCCCGATTACATGTGCACTCTGCTTCATGATGCCGCACGCGGGCCAGACAAAGATATTCTTCTGAGGGATGGCGAACACGCCCAACGCAACGGAGGTCAGATAGAATACGAGGCCAAAATGACGGCGTTCCTCAGCCACTGTTTTGGGCCCTAGTCAGTCTGAACGGGAAATACATGGAGGAAATAGAGCTGGAAGGGCTCGACGCCTCGGTTCACTCGGTCACGTCAATTGCAGGCGATTGAATCACCACGCCGAGTTTACGGCTGACGTGCAACTTGCATCGGACAGTTCGTCATTGTGCATTAACGGCAACTGCAATCCGGCCCAAGATCGGCAGCATTCGCCTGAGTAAATTTTGGCGTCTGTTTACCAAGACGCCGAGATAGAATTCCGAGTAGGTGCTCGGCAAGTAAGGCGATATCTTCTTTACGTTTTCGAAGCGGCGGCAATTCGATGGGAAACACGCTCAATCGATAAT
>JBGSJL010000267.1:0-4672 GCA_041741955.1 Pirellulaceae bacterium
TCGTTCGCAGCAGATATTCGACTCGGCCATCGATCGCCATGCTACCTCCGGCTGGATGTTGCAAGGCTTCGCGATACTGGGCGTAGCATTGTTCTGGATGTTCATGGCCGGTCCGATCGTCTTGATCTACCGCGAATACTTTATGGCGTCCTACGATGTGCTCACTGGCGGCGACCGGATGCACCTCGAAAACTTTCCGCATCCGACACCCAGCTTATTATTAACCGCACTGCTGCTGTCGCTGTTGCCACTAGCCATCTACTGCATGGTGGTCCTCACGATTGCACTTAGTAGGGGCAAAGTGCGTCGAGTCGCTCGGTCCATTATCGTCGACCACGAAGCGGCCATCGCTGAACTGCAAGCGCGGCAAGTCATACGACTGGAGTTCGAGGACCAGCTGCTACAAGAAACCGAATTCCTTCTGAGCGTCGGACGCAATCAAGAAATCAAGATACGCCGCGATCCCAGAGGCTAGACGACACAGAGGCTAGACGACACAGAGGCTAGACGACACAGAAGCTAGACGACACAGAAGCTAGACGACACAGAAGCTAGACGACACAGAAGCTAGACGACACAGAGGCTAGACGACACAGAAGCTAGACGACACGAACCCGCTGGAGCGGACGCCGTGAAGAACTCTAAAAAAAACTCGGCGTAACAGTTTTTTCAATTGGCCGGAGTCGCCTCGGGCGAGCGATTCGGCCAATGTCCTTCACGAAGTCCACTCGAGCGGGCTGCTGCGGCAGTCGCATTCGAGACTATTCACTCTCAGTCTGCTCCTTAACAAACGTTTGGCGAACAAATTAGGCGCGCACGATTTGCCAAAAAATTATTTTGCTGCTACAAAGTGAGCTCCTAACTGCTGTGAGCTGGTGAAAATCATTCATGAGAGAAAGACTGGGTGCGATCTAAATGCATGAGAGTCCCCTCGGAATCCTCGCTTGATGGACGATTCGCCACCACCTCCGACACCATTTCCCCGGACGGGTCGGCTGGCGGGCATCGACTTCGGTACCGTGCGCATGGGCATTGCGATGTGCGACCCCAGCCAGACCTGGGTAACTCCCTACAATATCTACACGCGCCGCAGCCAAAAACTCGATAGCCAATATTTCGAATCGCTGGTCCAACAGGAACAACTGGCGGGCTGGGTCCTTGGATTACCCATTCATTGCGACGGCCAGGAGAGCCAAAAGTCGGGCGAAGTGCGGCAGTTCGCGGCTTGGCTCTCTAAACTCACAGGCTTGAGCGTCGCTTTGTACGATGAGCGATTTACCACGGCTGAGGCTCGGCGTTTGCTCCAGGAGACAACACTGAGCGCTGCGAAAAATAAAAAGCGGCTGGACGGGTTAGCAGCCCATTTAATCCTAAGTCATTTTCTGGATTCTCGGCGGGCAGATTTGGTATCTGGGCCCGGTTTCCAATCCTTGATTTCCTACAATGCATCTGGAAATTTGGGGTTAGAGGACGACATGACACCCCCAAAATAGGGTTCATGTCCTCATTGTTTGTGATTTTTTTTGCGATTTTCTACGTGGAAGTGGACCTTTCGGGAACTAACAGGTTTGCGGTAACATCCCAAAATGCAGCTTAAGAGACAAATTTACCAATGGCAGAACCATCCGTAGGGAAGACTTCTGCTGGGAGTCCGATTCCGTATGCCACTTGATGGCGAAAAACTTGACGAGCTACTTAGTGGCTTCATCGACGATCGACTCAGCCCATCTGAGTTGATGCAGATCGAAGAGGCTCTGAGCAGCGATGCGCGTGCTCGGGAGCGGTTGAGTCAGTTTCGCAGCCAAAAAAGCGACCTGTTTGAGTTGGGACAGCGGATGGTCGCTGGCAGCCGCCTACAGCCTGATTTTGCGGGGCGAGTTGTCCAGCTGGTTCAGCATCGCGCCGAGTTGAATGGAAACGCCACGCTGCGTGTGGCTGCTTCGACGACTCGATTAAGGCGGATTCTCGCCACAGGTGTCCTGGCTGCCGCCGCGGCAGTGTTGCTGTTGGTTGCTCTGCCAAGTTGGATGCAGCCCACGCCCTCGGAATCCCTGCCGCCCCTGGTTCAAAATTCGGCTCCACCCGATTCAGCTGTAGACGCGGCGGCTGTGCCTGCCGTTGAAGTGGTGCCGGCCGTTGAATATGTAGGCGAAATGAAGCAGGATGAGCGATTCGCTTTTGCGCTGATCGTCGATGTGCAGATTCAGGCAGAAGCGATGAAGTTTGGAGTGCTGGCCAATGTATTGAATCAAGCTGGAATTATTCAGGCTGAACCGATTCAGGCCAATGCGGCGGTCCTTAAGACGCTAGACGAGACGCGCATGATCGTACAGCCCAGCGAGTCGGGTGCTGAAGACACGATTGTGTTTGTGATTCGGGCGAATAATGACGATTTGGATCAAGCATTGCGAACTATATTTGCGGATGCTGGTAACTTTCCCAACGTTAGCCTGAACGTGGCCATGGACGCTCGGGCGAGCCTGATTCGCGAGATATTGCATAGCCTGGGACGCCGCTTCACCGTCGATGATTCTTTTGCGGTGGCTCTGGACGTTCATGCGCAGGCTGGGCCTCCTGCGGGCATTCCGAATCCATTTCCAGGCTCGACGAAAGGCGTGCAGTACATATCGAGCGTCAAACGGTCCAGCGGTTGGGAGACTTCGCTTCCGCAAACCCCTGCTGGCTCAATGTCGACGATTTTGTTGGTTGTGCGCGTTGTCGACTAGGGCAGCGGTACGTTTGTTTTGTCCCGCCGCCTAACCAAAGCCGTCCGGCTTCTGCTAAAGCACTCATCTTCGTGCTATCATAGACTTTTCTGGAACTGCGGTTGCGGTTTGAGCGTCTGGTCCTAGCGTAATGGTCGAGCATTGGTCACGCATGCAGAGTGAAGATCAACTAGCCATTGAGCGCACACTACAGGGGGATGCGTCCGCCTACACTGCGATCGTTGAGCGCTACCAGCGTCGGCTATTGGGTTTATTGATGCACGCGTGTGGTGACCAGGAACTGGCCGAGGACATCGCCCAGGACGCTTTTGTGAGGGCCTATCAGAAGTTGGAACTGTTTTCGGGCGAGTCGCAGTTTTATACTTGGCTGGCCCGCATCGCCATGAATTTGCTGTTCAGCGATCGACGCCGCAAGCGGCTGGAAAATCAACTCCCGCAGGCTGGCCTGGACGTGGCCCTGGATAGCCATGGTTTCACCAACCGCCAGGTCGAAGCGAGGCCAGATGAAATGATGGAGCTCGATGAAACACAGCGCTGTGTGCGGCAGGCGATCGAGATGCTCGACGAGGAGCGTCGCCGCGTTGTTTTACTGCGCGACTTCGATGGCCTGGACTATGACGCGATCGCAGACACACTGGGTATTCCGATCGGAACTGTTCGCAGTCGCCTGCACCGCGCGCGTCTGGAACTGAAATCAATTTTGCAGCAGCAAGCAGTCCAACTTGGGTTGAGTGGCCAATGAATACGCCCAATACGAACCTCGATGCAAGCCAATCCGACTATCACGAAGAATGGTTGACAGCCTATTTGGACGAAGAACTCTCGCCCGAGCATCGCTTAGTGGTCGAGCAAAAGTTGGAGCGCGATCCCGCGACCCGCCAATTACTCAACGATCTTCAATGCGTCCGTGGACTGGTGAGCAGTCTTCCCGCTTGGCCCAGTCACCGACTCGATGTGCTGCCTGCCGGAGTCGCTTCCACGCTGCACGCTCAGCGGGCACCGGCGAGTGCCCAGCCGCAGGATCCAACTCTCGGTGATTACCACAGCGAACTACAACCTCGTTCGCTTTCGGCAGATTCGATTGCTAGTACGCTGGATGAAGAACTACATTCAGAATTTTCCGCAGCCGAAATTCGAGCAGACCTGCGCAGTCGCCCACTCCACCGCACGCAGCGTTTCGAGCAGCGCTGGCTGAAGCCACTGGTGACTACAGCCTGCCTCCTAATCATGGCGGGTATTGCTTATGGATTGTGGCAAACAGTAGCGCCTCGGTCGCTAGCCACGAATCGCTCGCCCGATGAAGCCGCTGCGCCAACCAACGAACCGGCCAGTCGTGAACTGGAAGAGGCCGTGAAAGGTGAAGCCTCGGAATTAGCGACAGATCGCGACAGTGCGCTTCAACTGCAGTTGCCGGACAGCCTGGGACGTTCCGATGGCACCGCGTCAGCAGCAGAAATGGCCGCGCCGCCTGCAGCGAGTTTCTTCGAGGGCAGCCCGCCGCCACAAGCAAAGAGTCGGGCCATGCAGCTACCTCAAAGCGAACCAGCTCGCAGTGCTGCACCTCAAAGCGAAACAACTCATCTCGAACCAACTCAGCAGGACATGCGGGGGAGTTTGGCAATGGACGAAGCGCCCACAGATGGTGCTGTTCGCCGTGGTGTGGCGGAAGCGAATTTTGCCACTACGAGGATCAAGATCGCTTATAGCGACGGTTGGAGCGAAGCGGAGGTACGTCAGGCCATGGCCTATGTGGCACCTCGATTCAATCTGTCCAGCGCAATAGATTCTGGGGGTGCGGATAATGAAAAC
The DNA here is from genome assembly GCA_041741955.1 of Pirellulaceae bacterium. Taxonomy (GTDB): domain Bacteria; phylum Planctomycetota; class Planctomycetia; order Pirellulales; family Pirellulaceae; genus Aureliella. The sequence goes on from JBGSJL010000267.1 coordinate 4,536, forward strand.
TATGCATTCCGACAGCCAGCAGCCAGCGGCGGCCTGCTCAAGCCAACCATGGTGATCGCATCGCGCAGGCCGTCAGGAGCTCAAACTGCCGAGCTCGATGCCATGCCAAAAGAGAATCAAAGCCACTTAAACTTCTG
>JBGSJL010000268.1:0-1919 GCA_041741955.1 Pirellulaceae bacterium
ACCCATGACATGGGCCGCTACATCCGGGGCGTTTACAAGACGATCGGAGAAATTACGACTCTAATTACAGGTCCATCAGGTACCGGTAAAGAACTAGTGGCAAGGGCCATTGGTTTATCACGCTATCAGAAATTCAACTCCGAATCGAAGAAGTTCGATCATGAGCCTCAGTTGCTGGCAGTCAATCTTTCGGCGCTCTCATCAACCTTGATCGAATCGGAGTTGTTTGGACATTGCAGAGGGGCGTTCACGGGTGCAGTCAGTGACCGCAAGGGCTGGCTGGAAGTTTGCGGCGAACAAGGAACTGTCTTTTTAGATGAGATCGGCGAGCTCGAACAGTCGATTCAAGTCAAGCTGCTACGCGTATTGCAGACACAGGAGTTCTCTCGCGTGGGAGAAACTGAATCACGCAAGTTTGAAGGCAAGTTTATTGCGGCTACCAATCGGGAGTTGGAGTTGGAAATTAAAAGCGGTCGCTTTCGTGAGGATCTGTACTACCGCTTGTGTGCCGATCGGATTCAAACCCCCGCGTTGCGCGAGCAGTTGGCAGATCGCGCTGAAGATCTGTTTGAACTGACGCGTTTCATCGCTGCTCGAATCTTGCGGCATGTGCCAGAAGAGGTTGATGCGCTGGCCTCCGAAGCGGTTACTTGGATCGAGCAAAATCTTGGTGCTGAATACGCCTGGCCCGGAAACATCCGGGAACTCGAGCAGTGCGTCAGGAATGTGCTGGTTCGCAAGCCCAACCGGCCACCGAGTCGCACTGTCGGGTGCAGCGCGATGGATGGCAACCTTACTAATTCCGCAGGATCGGAGGGAGATTTCGTAAAGGCTTTGTTGGCCGGTGAGCTCACATTGGAAGAGGTCACACAGGAATATGCCTCACACGTCTATCATCAAACAGGACGCTTTGATTTGGCGGCCAGCAAGTTGGGAGTGAACTGGCGAACCGTACGAAGCAAGGTCAGTCAGCATCGCCAGAGAATTTCTGTTGACCGTCCATGAAGCGCAGCGTGGGCTGCCCGAGTTCTCGCCGGCTTTACCTAGTTTCCAACCTTCAAATCAACCCCATGTCCGCGACGACCAATAACGACCGCTTCTTGTTTCACGACTTCAGCGAAGCTATAGCCGCAGTCAAATTGACAACTCCGAGCGGCTAATGTAGGGCCCAGTATGTGAGACAGAACGAACCGTCATTCCGCGCCTTCCTTCTAGACCAATGACACGCCCTCCTTACGCACTTACGAGGCAGGGAGATGGGGCTCCGATGCACGCGGCCGTGGTGTTGTCAAAATGATACAGATTCCGAGGAGGTCGCTCTCACCGCTGTCCGTTTGGTAGAACCTGTCGCAGCGTCGGGTTGTCCAGCCGGCGCAGATTAAAGACAGAGCGAAATGCTGGTTCTGATACGACGTTGGCATGGTCCGGCCACCTAGTTGCCTACTCTCTGACTGCAACTCCAAGGCTTTTTATGCGAGACGATAACGTCGTGGGCTTCATGCCTAGCAAAGCTGCCGCTCCTGTCTCGCCATAGACTTTACCGTCGCACGCTTGAAGCGCGCGACGTATGTTGGTGGCTTCGAACGCTCGTAGCTGTGACGCCGTCAGGATTTCATCGGCTGCAATTGTTAAGGAGTTCGTTGTCGTCACCTGCGTGGACGCGGGCGAGTTAAGTTCCAAACGCAACTTGCCTTTGGGCGAGGTAATCAAGGCTCGCTCAAGCACATGTTGCAGCTCTCGGATGTTGCCTGGCCAATCGTATCGCCCGAGTTCGGCAACATTCGCCTGAGTAAATTTTGGCGTCTGTTTACCAAGACGCCGAGATAGAATTCCGAGTAGGTGCTCGGCAAGTAAGGCGATATCTTCTTTACGTTTTCGAAGCGGCGGCAATTCGATGGGAAACACGCTCAATCGATAAT
>JBGSJL010000269.1:0-1503 GCA_041741955.1 Pirellulaceae bacterium
CGTTATCGCCACCGCTAATTTCCCCAGACTGCTTGAAGCTTTCCTTCGTAAGCCGGCTCAGCACCTGCTCGATATTTACATTTACGCTCTGTGTGAGCGTGGCAGCCAGAGCTGGTCCACTTAAAATTTGCCTGCCTCCCAGCACACCTGCGACGACGAACCCGACTGCCGCTACGGCCAGCAGGCTGGTGCCGTGGAGATGAGAAGAAGATGGTTGCGGCGAATTTTTCAGCCCGCCCGCTTCGCCACTACGACGCTTTCGCAGTGGATCGCGCTTCGGCCAAAGGACCGTCGCATTGTAAAACCCATGCATCGCTCCCACACCGGCACTCTTGGCGATAAAAGGAGACAGCAGTCCTTTTAGGGCGACGATTGTCAACCAAATCGCTAACAACATTAGCGCCAGCATGACGCCCTGAATAGCAAATTGACGTGCGCCCGAAAACACAAAAACGTCATACTGTTCGAGCAATACGCTGCTGAGAGTCACGTTGAGCAATCCGGCCAGCCACGCCCAGGCGGGCACCGTCACCGCCACGAGCAAACCGATCAAGAAGCTGGTGCGAACCCACATGCACAGCAAGACCGCTAGTGAAAGCAAAAGGTAGGGGCTACCCAAGCCTCTGAAGACGGGCACAATCGGCACTCTGGCTGTCTTCAAATCGAGAGCATCGTGGCTGGGCATTTGCGGAATGCCGGACAAATCCAGCAGACTGCTGGCCGAGTAGACCACCGAGCTTTGTACGCGCCGCGTCCAATCCGCCGCATCGCTCAGTGGGAACAGCAACAGCACCCATACCGGCATGGTCCAGCCCACCAGCCGCTCCCAGGGTTGCACGCTGCGCAGGAGCAACCAACCCATTGTGGCAAGTAAAAGCGACAACACGCCCAGCCAGGGAGAAACGAGCCAGGCGGCAAGCACAGCGAATACACCGCCAATCACCCACAGCACCGCCGCCAGCAAATGACGGCGTGCATCGCGAGTGGACGAAGCGGGCTTTACCATGCCGCCCGTTTCCGTCCCCGTTTTTTCTGCCGTGGCCAGCTCGCTAGGTACCGTTCGCTGCCGAAGGCCAAACCAAGCGGCCAGAACTACCGGTACAACCAGCAACAACGGAAAAAACCAAAAATCCGTGCGAATCCAAAAATCTAAACAGAAAACAGCCAGCATCGGCAGCGTGCCTACAACGGCCAGCAGCAGAAGCCCGTCAAGCCCCAGTCCACGAAATCTCCCCACAGAACCCTCTCTGGAGTTGGCTGAACTGGATTCCATTAGGTCTGCTCCAATTCGGCATCAACCATTTGCTGCACCATTTGTTCAAAACTGCTGCGCGGCTGCCAGCCGATTTTTTCTTGCGCCAGCCGCGAGTCACCAACCAGAGTTTGCGGGTCGGCTTTGCGTAAAAACCTTGGGTCGAATTCGACATACTCCTGCCAATCTAGTCCAACATGTGCAAACGCAATATCCAACCAGTCTCGGACCTGATGCAATTTGCCTGTCGA
>JBGSJL010000270.1:0-1959 GCA_041741955.1 Pirellulaceae bacterium
CTGGCCGTAGGCATGCATCAGGAGCTTAGCGGTGCGAGTCAAAAACGCGCGACACCTACTACGACAGTGCCTACCTCTGCGCCCGCCAGGAATGTCGATGTTTGAGCGGAATGGCGCTAGCCTCCGGTGTCTTTGACCACATTAAATGTCGATGATTGAGCGGAATGGCGCTAGCCTCCGGTGTCTTCGATAACACCAAGAACTATTCTGGTCAAAGCACTAGCTCAATTTTCCGCGGAGCTCGTCGGGCAGGTCGGGCTGTTGCCAAACGCTCATACCTCCGTCGACCAACAGCGTTTGGCCGTGAATATGCTGGGCCTCATCGCTGAGCAAGAACACGGCGGCACCACCACAAACCTCTGCCCCAGGCACCTGGCCGCTGGGTGTGTGCATTTGCATCCAACGCCGTGCATCGGGATCCTGGTCGAGGACTCGTGCCGTCAGCGGTGTTACAACCAGCCCCGGCGCGATCGCGTTGACGCGGATACTATGTGGAGCCAACGCCACGCACAGACTGCGTACCAGCGTTCGAACGGCACCTTTGCTGGTATCGTAGGCAACATGGTTGGGTTCCGCTAATTCGCCGTTAATCGAGCCCGTGAAGAGGACTCGACCCGCGACTCCATTTTGAATCCAGCGCTTGGCAAATGTTTGAGTCAGAAACAGGCCCGCAACCACATTCAAGCGCAGCGTCCGCTCGACGGTGGCTGGGGTTAGTTCCAGGAACGGTTCTTCGCAGAATGTGCCCGCGTTGTTGATCAGTAGACTAACAGCCTGGTATGTGGCATCTCCGCAAACGGCATCACCGCAGATGGCATCGACCGCGGCGATTAACTGTGGGATGCATATATCCGGTGCGGCCGTCAAATCGGCAAAGACCACGTCGGCTTGCACACCGGCGGCACGGCAACGATCCAGCGTAGCGCGGCACTGCGCGTCATCGTGCAAGCCATGCAGGATCAAATTGCAGCCGGCGGAGGCCAGAGATTGAGCGATCGCGGCACCGACGCCCTGCGTTCCGCCGGTGACAAGTGCGGTGCGTCCGTCCAACCGCATCATGCGAACTTTCACAGAAAAAGGGAGGCTATTTGCGAAGCAAGTCTTTGAGCTCAGCCAACATGCCGAGCCCAAATGCGGCAGGACCGTGCGGGTTGAGTTCCGCTTTGCGTTCCAAAAAGTTTAGCCGAAATGGCACATCCAGCTTGGCCCCGTCAACCCAGCACCATGCATATTCGGTGCGGTTCGTATTGGCAAAGATTCGTGGAAGTTCGCCAACTTTCTCGGGCATTTCGATGGCTTTCCAACGCGTATCCGCCAAATGGGATGGCAGTCCACTGGAGTCCAGCTCGAGATTTCGCTCCGAGAAAATCGCGACAACTCGCGATTCACGAAATTGATTGTCATAGAGGTAAACTTGTTCGGCACCAGACAATGCTGTTTCGTAGGCTTGCTTCCAACTTTCATGAAATCCGCTGACATCCCGTTTGTAAACCACGTCTGGCATAACGATCGTGATCGAAAACTCCCGAACTCTTTTCATCTTCGCTTCTTTAGAGGCCAATGCATCCTGTAGGGCGGGCTGCAAGTATACAGCGATCCTGTGGCGGTTTCTACTGCTTTTCAGCCTGCTCGCGCGATTCGATGGCCTGGGCGAGCGTGCGGATGCGGCGAATCATACCATCCAGTCCACTGCGACGCTGAGAAGATACGAATTGGTCGAGCCCAATTTTTCGGAATAGCTTTTCGACGTCGTAGGTCAGGATTTGGCTGGCCTTTTGCCCCGAGAAGAGCATCTGCAACACTGCGATCAAGCCCCGCACGATCTCGGCGTTGGAGTCAGCAACAAATTCGAAAGTTTCAGCCTGATCGGGCATCGGTCGGCCGATCAAATAGACTTCGCTCATGCAGCCCGGAACCGGAGTGCTCAAGGCTTTGAGTGTCGCAAAGTTAGCGGGCAGC
>JBGSJL010000271.1:0-4113 GCA_041741955.1 Pirellulaceae bacterium
GCCAATGTGCTCAAGCCCGCGCTGGCTCGCGGTGAAATACAGTGCATCGGTGCCACCACGCTGGACGAGTATCGCAAGTACATCGAGAAGGACAATGCGTTGGCTCGGCGGTTCCAGGAAATCATCGTCGAACCCACGAGCAAAGACGAAACGATCGAAATTCTCAAGGGCTTGAGACCGCGTTACGAAGAACATCACCGCGTCAAGTTCACCGACGACGCCGTCGTGGCGGCTGTCGAGATGAGCGAACGCTACATCACAGCGCGTTGTCTGCCCGACAAAGCCATCGATGTGATCGACGAGGCCGGCGCGCGGATCCGTCTGCGCAATATGTCCAAGCCACCGGATCTCAAAGAACTCGATGACGATATCGAGAAGCTGAACAAAGACAAAGAGGACGCCGTCGCAAATCAGGACTTCGAGAAGGCCGCCTCGCTCCGCGACAAAGCGGACAAGCTCCGCAAGAAAAAGGAAGAGATCACCAAAGATTGGCGCGAGAAGAGCCGTGAAACCGACGGCATCGTGGACGAGGATGTGATCTGCGAAGTCGTCTCCAAAATGACAGGTATCCCTCTGACTCGACTGAGCACCGAAGACAGTGCGCGTTTGATGCAGATGGAAGGCGAGTTGCACAAGCGAGTCGTCAGTCAAGAACAAGCGGTCTCAGCGGTTGCCAAAGCCGTGCGCCGTAGCCGCAGCGGCTTGAAGGATCCACGTCGCCCAACGGGCTGCTTCGTATTCGCGGGCCCCACCGGCGTTGGTAAGACTTTACTGGCCAAAGCCCTGGCCGAGTATATGTTCGGCGATGCCGATGCGCTGGTGCATATCGACATGAGCGAGTACATGGAGAAGCACAACATCAGCCGCTTGGTCGGAGCGCCTCCAGGCTACGTGGGTTATGAAGAAGGTGGTCAATTGACCGAGAAGATTCTCCGTCGGCCCTACGCGGTCGTACTGCTCGACGAAATCGAAAAGGCGCATCCCGACGTTTTCAATATGTTGTTGCAAGTGATGGAAGAAGGACGCCTTACGGATTCCTTCGGGCGCAACATCGATTTTCGCAATGTCATTCTGATCCTGACCACGAATGCGGGTGCCGACGCAATCAAAAACGAATCTGCGTTTGGTTTTCAGAAGTCGGACGATAATAGCACCTACGAGAGCATGAAAGCGCGGGTGATGGAGCAGATCGAACGCGTCTTCCGTCCCGAGTTCCTCAATCGACTTGATGACACCATTATCTTCCGGCACTTGAATCAAGAGGATCTCAAGAAGGTCATCGATTTCGAACTGTCCAAAGTTCGCACGCGATTGTTGGATCGAGGTTACGAATTGGAACTGACCGACGAAGCCAAGGAGTTCCTGATCAAGAAGGGTGCCAACCTCGACTACGGTGCGCGTCCGCTGCGTCGAGCACTAGAGCAGCGTATCGAAGATCCGCTGGCGGAAGAAATCTTACGGGGGGCCTTTGAAGGTGTAAATACCATCGTGGTCGAAACCGTCAAGGATGATGCTGGCAAGCCTCTACGGTTGATCTTTCGTGGTGAAATGCGTAAGCCCGAAGAAGAACCCGTCGCAGTCGGCAGCCAAGAAAAGTAGCTCAATCCCTTCATAGCTCAAGTCGCCAGACTTCAGTCGGCAAGTACCGAAGTCTGGGGACTTGGATTGTTTAACTGCGAAGCCCGCTCGCAGGTTGAATCGAGCCCATGCAAGCAGTCCTGCTGCCTTAATAGATATCGCGAACGTAGCGATTGTCTGGGGCGAGTTGTTTGAGATAGGCGGCTGCCTCCTCTTCGTGCCATTTGCCTGCTTGAATGGCGATTTCTTTGAGCGCGCAATCAACGTTGGCCGCCATGCGGGTCGCATCGCCACATACATAGATGTGCGCTCCTTCGCTCAGCCATTGCCAGAGCTCGGCAGCGTTTTCACGCATGCGATCCTGCACACATACTTTGTTTTGGCCGTCGCGACTGAACGCCGTGTCCAAACGGGCCAGCAGGCCGCTGGCGACGAACGCATTCAATTCGTGCTCGTAGAGAAAATCATAGGCGGCGTGTTGATCACCGAAGAACAGCCAATTCTTGCCGCTCGCATTGGTTTTTTCACGCTCTTGCAACAGTGCCATGAAGGGGGCAATGCCAGTCCCTGGCCCAATCATGATGATGGGCTTGGTTAGATCGGCTGGGACGGTAAAGCCACCATGGTTGGGCTGCACAAATACTCGCAGATGCTCACCGCATGGGAGCCGGTCGGCCAACAGTGTGCTTGCCACTCGACAAATTCTGTGGCGGCGAGCGCAGCTATGATGGCAACCTGAATGGAAGCCCACGGTCTGGGCTTGGTATGACTGGGCGTCAGGTGCCGACTCTGCTCCGTTTTCTAATGGTGACAATGGCTTCCATCATTACTTTCCATTGGGTCACAAGTACAACGGTTTCATGGACTTGTTCGGACGTCGCAATCTCAACGATGTCAACCTTCAGTTTATTTGCCGATCGGTAAGCGGATTAATTTCTTACTGTGGTACCACTACTTCTTTCCGGATCAGGCGACGACACCCTGCTGTGTGGTCATGACGCTATTTAATACTGGAAACGCCGCCGTGAGCAAAGACCTGGGCCATGAGATCGATACGTTGCTGACCGTTACGATCAATGAGCGGAACAGCTTGCTACTAGGCTACTCGTTCTTCAATTCGGGCGAACACTACAGTACGCCTGGCTCGCTGACGACCGCCGACGCAGACTTTTTCCACTGCCAATACCAGACGCAGTTTTAGTCCAGCGGCTATTACTACCGGCCTTGAATGGGCGTGAAACTGCCGCCATTCTCATGAGCGATCTGCTGCAATGTAAAGCGGCCTTCTTGGCTGAACAGATGAACGGTGTGAATCGGAATCTGGCGGCTCGTGCTGGCTGCATTATTCAACAACCGCAACATGAACAGCGATTCGTCTTGCAGCTCGCCATCGGACAGCAAGAAAATCGCGTCCGGATTGAAAGCCAAAGCGTATCGCAAAGCTTCGGCAGGCATGGTCGCTTTGCCCAGCGTCCTTGAACGCAACCAGTTTCTTACCCGTGCGACAATCGTGCTGTCGATCGTTGCATACTTGGCTCGATCGGGACGCGCGTTGAACAGGAAACTGGTTTCCATATCAAAACAAATCACGAAGAACTCTTGCTCCGGCTTGAGACCGTTGAGACTGTCGATCAACTGATTGCAGGCGTAGGTCCAGCGATCGCCCTTCATGCTCCTGGAACTATCCAGGACATACACAAAGCGATCACCATGCGCGTACGAGCCAAAAAAGCTCGCACCGCGTCCGCGCCCCTTCAAACTAAGTTTTTCAGATACGTCACCGACCGAAAGCGAAGCCAGCGAAGCACTCAAGGAAACCAAGCCCGGCGCATCGGCAGGTTGCATGGGGCTCTCAAGCAGGTTTTGGATATTGACATCCAGCGAAAACTCCGGCGCATCGACCGTCTGAGCCGGTTCGCTGGCCTGCTGGTCCAAATCGAATTCCTGAACCAAATCCAACGCAACACTCTCGGACTGGCCAATATCCGCCGACAACAATATCCCCTGACTGGGCTTGCCTGCCGTGTAAATCCAGCCAGCTAACAGGAGTAGCAAACTGATGTGGAACACTAGGCTGCTAAGGAAAGCCACCGCGTTGCCAGCGCGCTGCTCAAAGCGTGGTTTGACTTGTTCCACGATTTCCATAAGTTCGTCAGATCGTAGGAGGCAGTAGGCGAAGCACGGACTCCTAGTATAAGGCGTTTACCCCTCTCGAGGCAAATCAAAAGCTATTTCGTCCGACTACGGCCGCCACGAAAATGCAGGAAGCCCTCGTCGCACTCGTCGGTCCCATAATCGACCGACGAATCGAAAAATCGTTGACAACCCGCGTATCGCGGCCCAACTCGACTGCGCGAACTTGCTTGAACCTCAAAACATTCGCAACGTTCAAAGCATAGGAGGTGGTGGAGGTGGTGGCGGTGGTGGTGGCGGTGGCGGTGGCGGTGGCGGTGGCTCTGGCTCTGGCTCTGGCTCTGGCTCTGGCTCTGGCTCTGGCTCTGGCTCTGGCTCTGGCTCTGGCTCTGGCTCTGGCTC
>JBGSJL010000272.1:0-19881 GCA_041741955.1 Pirellulaceae bacterium
CCTGACTCGTTGCTGTGTTTTCGTCCATCAGGATCAACCATCAGGAGGTTGTTTGCATGGCTAGTGTCACGCGCTCTGGAAGTTCATATCGCGTTCGGTTTCTAATCGGCCCGAAGCGCTGCTCAGTTGGACTTGGACGCGCGACAAACGCGGAAGCCGAAATCGCCACGACTCACATTGAACATCTTGTAGATTGTCATGGCAATGAGCGCCCGCCAGTTCCCGCTACGTTGCGTTGGCTTGAATCGCTCGACGATGATGTTTATGACCGACTGGCAGCATACGGTCTCTGTGAGTCGCGAGAGCGTGTTCAGGCACCTCGCAAGTTATTGGCCTACTTCGATCACTACATTGAATCCCGATCTGACTGGAAAAAACCTGAGAACTACAAACAGGCGGTGGCCAAGCTTCGCGAGTACCTTGGACGCGACATTGCACTGGGAGGATTTACCCAAGGGGAGGTTGAGAAGTGGCAACGATGGATGATTGCTGAGGGACTGAGCCCCAATACTGCGGGCCAAAACGTCAAGCGTTGCAATCAGATGATGCGCGAGGCGATGAAGTCCAAGCTCGTGTCTGAGAACCCCTTCGCTGGAGTCAAAATTGATCTATCAAGTGACAAGAGTAAGAACCGCTTCATTGATGCGTCTACGGCCCAAAGTGTTCTTGAGGCTTGCATCGACCAAGAGTGGAGAGTGTTGTTTGCCCTGAGTCGCTTTGCTGGCTTGAGGTGCCCATCAGAGACGTTGGCCGTTCGTTGGAGTGCTATCAACTGGGAACGCAATCGCTTCAAGGTCACATCGCCCAAGACGGAACGCTATGGTAAGTCAGAACGCATTGTTCCTCTCTGGCCTGAGCTGCGAGCCGAACTAGAAATACTATTCGCAATGGTGTCACCTGGGCTTGAGACTTCCGCCGACGCTCACATCATCACGCGTTACCGATGCTCAGAATCGAATCTTAGAACCCAGTTCAAGCGGATCGTCCAGGCAGCCGGAGTGACTCCTTGGCAAAAACCGTTCATGGCGCTGCGCGCCTCTCGCAGAACAGAACTGGAGCAAACCGGGCTCTTTACCAATCATGCACTTAACGAGTGGTTTGGGCATTCTGGAGCAGTTGCCGAGATGCACTACTTGCAGGTTACCGAAAGCGACTTCGTGACAGCAACCAAGCTCGAAGTGGGGATTCCTTCCAGCTCGGGCACAAATTCGGGCACATCAGGGCACATAGCCAATCCATCAGCAAACAGCGGGAAACAAAAAAACCCTGGAAAAACCAGGGGTGTGATGGCCGGTGAGGGCTGTGGAAATGGTGCAATATACACCCAAGAGGATTCGAACCTCTAACCTTCGGTTCCGTAGACCGATGCTCTATCCAGTTGAGCTATGGGTGCTTGTGCCACACGCGGTCCCTATTCTCACGAAAAGTGACTGAGGCGGCAACGGGGGTTCTGTGTTTTGTGTGAACAGAAAGTTAGCGGAGTTGCAGCAGACGCTGATAAGGTCGATTTCATTTGCTTAAACTGCCTAACTTGGTTCATTCCGAGCACTTTGATTAACAGGCGCGGTCGGCGAGGATGGCTCGGGCAGCATTGCGTCCGCAAGCACCAATTACGCCACCGCCAGGATGCGAAGCGGCACCGCATAAATACAGCCCCTTCACGGGTGTACGATGGTCGGACCAGCCGGGCACGGGTCGAAAGCTAAATAGCTGATTCAAATTCATGGCACCCTGGAAAATATTTCCGCCGGTCAATCCGTACGTTCGCTCCAAATCCAATGGGCTCAGTACCTGCCGATGCTCGATCGCATTCCGCATGTTGGGCGCGAACTCAACTAACAAGTCGATGCACCGATCCGCAAAACTTTCCTTGCTGTCATCCCAATTCTTACCGCCTGCCAATTGATACGGAGTGTACTGGACGAACATGTTCATGACGTGCTTACCTGGAGGTGCGACAGTCGGGTCGACACTACTGGGCAAGGTGATTTCAAGTATGGGTTGTGTACTCGCGCGACCATATTTAGCGTCATCGTAGGCTCGTTCCAACCAATCAATGCTGTCGCAGATGTGTATCGTTCCGCGGTGATGCGGCGATACCTGGATTCCGCGGATGGCGCGAAAATCGGGCAGCTCGGATAACGCCAAATTTATCTTGGTGGTGGCGCTGGAGTAATCGATGTTGCCAACCGCTCGAAAAAACTCTGGTGGTAAGACGTCAGCCGAAAGAAAACGATTAAAGGTCAAGTTTGCATCAACACTTGACGCAATCACTTTCGCTTCAAAAGTTCGCCCAGCTACATCAGTGACCGCAGTCGCCTTGCCGGCGGCAGTCTCGATGCTTGCTATCTCGCATTCGCGGACCAGTTCCACACCGAGCTGCTCGCACACTCGCCAAATTGAGGTGGCTAGTTCACCCATGCCACCTTGTACATATCCCCAAACACCCCGAGCGCCCCCCGCGCTACCCATCACATGATGAAGTAATACATAAGCGGTCCCCGGTGAGGAAATGGACGCAAATGCGCCGATGACTGCATCGGTGGCTAAGGTGGCTCGCAGCACGTCGGATTCAAACCAGCGTTCCAGAATCGGCCGAGCCGCGCCAGTCAAGAGCTCGATCGCTTCGGGCAATTGATCCCCCAGCTTGGCCAGCCCACTGTAAAGCTCCCAACCTGTTCGGGCATCGCTAATGCGTTTGCCAATCGTGCGCTTACGCCAAGTGGCGGGTAGTGGCAACAAATCCGGCGCGGTTTTCGAAAGAATTGGCTCAAGTTGATCTGCGACCGCTTCGAGCAGCCGTTCGTATTTCGGATAAGCCTCCGCGTCGCGCGCGCTAAACTTGGCAATCTGCTGCTGATTGAAGGCTTGGTCCGGACCCAATAATAGGTGTCGACCGTCGCGAGTTGGCGTAAACGATGACGGATTTCTGGGTAGGATACACAGACCATTTTGCCTTAACTTTAGGTCTTCGATAATCTCTGGGAGCATTAAGCTGATTACGTAAGACGCCGTCGAGATCTTGTAGCCCGGCCATAATTCCTCGGTGACACTACAGCCCCCGATTACGGAGCGACGTTCCAGAACGCAAACCTTTTTGCCTGCACGCGCAAGGTACGCCGCAGTCACCAATCCGTTGTGGCCAGCACCAATTACAACACAATCAAACCGCTGAGATTTGTTCATTAAATAAGCAACTCGGAAGCTCTTGGATTTTCTAAATGCACGTTATTATCGTCATCACGATGGCTACTGACTCAGCGACTCGACGTGGTAGTCAAACCAATGCTTTCGCTGATGTTCGATGATCTTCGCCCGCTCATGTGCGAAGCCCTCCAGTTCGATGTAGGTATGATCGACTTTGGCGTCCAGTAAGGCTTGATGGAATTCGCGGATTGTAACAATATGTTCGTCGTCCAGAGTTCCGCAGAGTATCCGAATTCGCAGCTTGGAAATCTCGTCGCGATTTTTCTTTAGCAACTCAAAGGCATCATTGTCTGCGTAATTCTCACGCTCGGGCCCCAAGTAGCTATTGGGATATACGTCAGGTCGCTGGGGGTCATACACAGCCAGCGTTCGCGGAACGTTTCCAGCCTGACAGAATAGCGAGCAAAACATCGTCGGGTATTTCATGGCTAATCGCGTAGCGCCGCGCCCACCCATGGAAAATCCTTCGATGCAACGGCCTTTTCGCTCGGCAACCGTTCGGTACGTTGCATCAATATGTGGGATCAGCTCGCGAATCAGCATCGTTTCGATCGGAAATCTGCCGTCGAAGGAGTCTTTATAAAAAGTGCTCTTGCCGCCATTGGGCATCACCATGATTAGCGGCGGTAGCATACCGGCGACAATTGCTTCGTGCAGTATCGCCACATCCTCGAATGCATGAAATTCATTGCCGCCATTTCCGTGTAGGTTGTAAATGACCGGATAGCGAATTTGGCTGCTGGCATAGTCGGGCGGCAGGTAAATGCAGTAACCCACCTGGCAGGCAGTTGCTTGGCACGCAAACGTGCGGTGAACGACGCCTGTCGGAAGCGGGGCAGCAGGCGGTTCATTAACCCACTTTATCGACGGCCCCGATTCTTTCGTTTGGGCAAGACAGGAGGAAATGGCAACCCAGCTCACCAAGCTATAGGCCAATAGGTACTTTACGGAAACTGATTTCAAATCCATATTTTTTGATCCTCTGGGTTGGTGCGCCGACAGCGCTAACGTCGTCATTATCCACAATTCTACGTGCCGGTCGCTAGCAAATCGACTTGGGATGGTTAGGGACCTTAGAATCAAGGCATACAACAATCGGCAGTGTCTCGGCGGCGACACGTCTGTTTCCCAGACTGCATTTGGCAACTTGAATTGGGTACTGCCACGCGAACCGCAACAAAGCGCACGACCAGCAATCTGCATGATGACGCTGAGGGTTAAGCTGGATTTGCCGTCAAAAAATTCGCTCGGATTTTTTGACCTTTATCAAGCTGCGACCTATAGTTCCACGGGCCAACTTCACGCATGGATGGAAGCACGCGGCGAGGGTCGGATGTTTGCAGGATAATTCCTGGTGAATCCGGCTGCAAAGCGTGTGAAGAAGTGTTCGCCCACTTGCGACTCAACCGCCTCAGTTTCACACAGCGAATGCAATCGCGAGTTGAAGACACGTTGAGTCCGCCTTTCCATGTTGCCATGAAGTCGACTCCTCGGAAGAGAGCCCATGAAATCCGCTGTTCGCGCTACGTTTCTGTGCATATTGGTCGTTACGTCCGCTGCTATCCAGAACGCGTATGCCCAGCCCATCCGCAGCGACTCAACCGTCGTCGCTGATCCGACCCGCTTGCTCCAGGCTGGGATTGATCTGGAGCGAGCTCGCGAATGGATCAAAGCAGTTCAGCACTACGAAGTTGCCGCCCGCAAATTCCCCAGCCACACTGAGTTGAAGCGGCGTCTGCTGATTTCACGATTGCACTATGACGTGATGCGTCGCAACTCCGATGTGGCTATTGGAGACCTGCTAGCGCATGTTACCGAGACCGAGGCGCTGGACCTGTACTCGGAAGTTCTGGCTCGATTGGAGATGAGCTATGTCGAGCCACTGGCGATGACCGAGATCGTACGCAGCGGTACCGCTTACCTCGAAGTAGCACTTACCGAGCCCGATTTTCTTGCACGGCATTTGGAGGGTCAGGCGCCTCAAGTCATCGAAAATTTCCGAACCTCGATCCACAGAGTGACCCTAGCCAATCGTGTCAACAATCGCTTCGAGGCACGATCCGTGGTGGCCAATGCAGCTCACATTGCGCAGGAAAAACTAACGATTTCTCCGGCTGCTACGATTATGCAATTTGTTTTTGGCGCGGTTGGGCTGCTCGACCCCTACTCATCATTCCTCTCTTCGGGAGAGCTCAACGAAGTCGAATCGCAGATCGAAGGCAATTTTGTGGGACTTGGCATCGCACTCCAGCCGCACGAAGCTCCCCTGCGGATCTTAAATGTGATTCCAGGTGGACCTGCAATCGAAGCTGGCCTGGAAAGCGGTGACCTGATCCTCGAAATCGGCGCTGCAAACTGCGTTGATGTAGGTGCTGAACGCGCCGCAGACCTACTGCGAGGTCCCGAGCAGAGCCAGGTTCGGCTGCTATGCAGAAAGCCCGACGGTTCGGAAATTGAGCACATCGTCGTGCGACGTCGTGTTGAAGTGCCCAGCATTGAGGCAGTACGCATGCTAGAAGCGACGACTGGGATCGCCTACCTAAAGATCAACAGCTTTCAAAAGACTACCGCCAGCGAGCTGGATGCAGCCCTGTGGAGTTTACATCGAGATGGCATGCAAAGTCTGGTCATCGACGTACGTGGCAATCCAGGTGGCTGGCTTGATGCAGCCATCGCTGTGGCGGATCGCTTCATTGCGGAAGGTGGCATCGTCAGCACGCGTGGTAAGAACGGCATCGAGAATCAAAACTATTCGGCTACTCGTAGCGGTACGTGGCAGGTGCCGCTGGTGCTGCTGATCGACGACGAAAGTGCTAGTGCCAGTGAAATTTTGGCTGGAGCAATTCGCGACAACAATCGCGGCGCACTAGTTGGCCAAACGACCTACGGCAAGGGTAGTGTCCAGGGACTGTTCCACACCAAGTCGCTGGCTAGCGGCATTCGATTGACCGTTTCCAAATTCTACTCTCCCAGCGGTCTGGCTATCAGCGAACATGGCGTACAGCCAACCGTGTATGTCGACGCAGAACTAGCAGACGAAGCCGTTCGCTATGTAGCGCGACCTAGTGGCGATCGATTGCAGAAAACAGACTCGGGAGCTATGGACAAAGTATTGGCTGTCGGGATTGAACAAGCCCGACTGGGGCGGCTGACGGCTCACAAGTAACGCGTGAAGTGCCCGTCCGCTAACGTACCCATCACTGACTCCAGAGGTTCGCCAAGGCCTATAAGCGGCGCAGGCCGTCTTCACGGAGGGCACAGGGAATGTCGTTGTCGATCTCGTCGATGCGCTCAAGTGTTTCGCGATCAAGTAGTAATTCGGCCCCAGCCAGTGATTGGCCGAGCTGTGTGACACTGGTAGCCCCGATAATTGTTGACGCGACAAAATCGTGCTGCCGGCTCCAAGCCACAGCCAGCGCGACGAGCGACGTGCCAATATCGCTAGCGATGGTGGCCAGGCGACGTGTTGCCTGGAGCGTGCGATCGTTTACGAATCTCTCGGCCATTGCTTTTTGCCGTAGGCCTCCGCTCTGCAAATATTCTGTGAAGCGAGCGCCAGCCGGAAGTCGGTCGTTGTATTTGCCAGTCAAAACACCGCCTCCTAGCGGCGAATAGGGAAGAAGGCTTACTTGCTCCATTCTGCAAACTTGTGCGAGTTCACTTTCGCAACGACGATTGATCAAGCTGAAATTGTTTTGTACCGTATCGTAGCGAGGTACTTTGTAAACATCCGCAGCCCATAAACTTTTCATTAGCCCCCAACTGGTTTCATTGCTACAGCCAATCGCGCGAACTTTGCCAGCATCCATCAACTTACCCAATGCCGACAAGGTATCTTCGTAGCGCATCTGATGATCCGGCCAATGTGTCTGGTATAGATCTATGTAATCGGTCTGCAACCTTCGCAAGCTATCGTCCACTGCACATCGTATTTGCCGAGCATCTAAGGCAGTTCGACCGCCACGGACCGGTGGTGAAAACCAGCCATGACCTGGTCCCGTGATTTTTGTAGCTACGATCAGTTGATCTCGAGGTTTGCTCTTCAGCCAGCGGCCGAAAATTTCTTCGGTGCGGCCAAACGTTTCGGCTTGCGGGGGCACTGGATACATCTCTGCGGCGTCGTAAAAGTCGATACCCGCTTCGTAGGCGCGGTCGCAAATGGCATGAGAAATGCGTTCGTCGCACTGGCTACCGAAAGTCATCGTACCCATGCAAATATCAGTAACAGATATTCCACAGCCGCCGAGTCGTCTGCGTTGCATTCTCAGAATTCTTCCGAAAAAAGTTGTTAGAGTTGTGATAGCTGGCTGACAATGTTTTAGACAAAAATGTAGTCATGGACCGTGTTGTACAACCTGCGTCTCCATGCTTTAATGCGGTCCTAGACGTAAGACGTGCCACACGCTTCGCTTAACATAATGCTTCTCGCGGCGCTTTCAATGCTTGAACTGTACCAGCAAATTCAGGATGCTTGTAAATTCATTAGATCGCAGTGGACCAAAGCTCCTCATGCAGGCATTATCTTAGGAACGGGGCTTGGCCCGCTAGTAGAGCAAATTGATGTCGAGGCTTCGATCGAATACGAAACGATTCCTCACTTTCCAAAATCAACTGCGACCAGCCACCGTGGACGGTTGGTGTGTGGCAATCTTTGCGGTTTGCCTATCATGGCCATGGAAGGCCGTTTTCATATGTACGAGGGTTATTCTCTGAAGCAAATCACGCTGCCTGTCCGCGTTATGAAAGCGCTGGGTGCCCAGTTGCTGATTGTTTCCAACGCTGCGGGCGGAATGAATCCCTACTTCAAGGACGGCGATATCGTCGTCATTGAAGACCATATTAATTTGATGGGTGATAACCCGCTAATCGGCATCAATGACGATCGACTGGGACCTCGGTTTCCGGACATGTGCGAGCCCTACGACCTTGCGCTCGTCGATCAAGCGCTAGCAATCGCACGGCAAGAGGATATCGTTGCGCACAAGGGTGTATTTGTGGCGGTGGCTGGCCCGAATTTGGAGACGCGAGCCGAGTACCGCTTCTTGCGAGCCATCGGTGCCGATGTGGTCGGCATGTCCACCGTGCCAGAGGTTATCGTGGCCGTACATTGCGGACTGAAAACGATCGGGTTTTCGGTGATTACCGATATGTGTTTGCCGGATGCGCTCAAACCGGCGGACGTTCCAAAGATAATTGCCACTGCTAACGAAGCCGAGCCTAGATTGCGTGCGCTGGTGATGGGCATTTTGAGCCACTGTGAATCGTGCTGAGTTTGGTGGAGTAGCCTCGCGTGCCGCAACAAAGTAGCCATACTTCCTCACACCGTACTCCTCACACTCCGAATGACGCCCCGAACCTAGGTCACCGCGCCCGTATCGCTGAATCCGTCGATCGGATACTTGCCGAGCGACTCTGGCAACCAGCGGTGGCCATCATCCTGGGCAGCGGACTAGGACCGCTTGCGGAGCAGGTTGAGCACGCGTCGTCCATTCCCTACGAAGCAATTCCACATTTTTGCCGTACCCACGCTCAAGGCCATCGCGGGCAGTTGGTTTTGGGTTATCTCGCGGGGGTGCCTGTGGTCCTCATGCAGGGACGTGCGCACCGCTACGAAGGCTTTGCTAACCACCAAGTTGATTACCCCGTGCATATCATGCATGCGCTGGGCGCGAGGGTCCTTATCACGACCAATGCAGCCGGCGGTCTCAACACGCGATTTGCTGCGGGCGATCTAATGGTCATCGACAGCCATATCGATTTTCTGTGGTCGCGTGGGATGTGGGATGCTAATTCTCAATCGTCCCGCGAGACTCCGCACCGAACACCGCCCTACGATTGGCAACTTATCCGCCGCGCCAAAGCGGTTGCCAGTCAAAACGGAATATTGCTTCAGCAGGGTTCCTATCTGGCGACCTTGGGACCAACCTATGAAACCCGGAGCGAGTATCGCATGTTTCGCTGGACCGGCGCCGATGCCGTGGGCATGAGTACGATTCCCGAGGCTCTCGCTGCTCAGCAGCTCGGCATGCGCACACTTGCTTTTTCCGTGATCACCAATGTGGCCTCGACCGATACTCCGCAAGCCACTTCGCATCATGAAGTGGTCGAGCTCGGTAATGCAGCCGGTCCGCGCCTGCTGCTCGTCATCACCAGCCTGCTCCATGAAATGGCCGGCCAACCCGACTAAAGCGTCTCTGAGACGACCAGCAAAGCCAGTCCTTCACAAAGTAGCCGTGACAAAGTCTTGAAACGATTTGCTACCACGTCGCTCTATTGATAGGCTGGGGGAGTGATCGCAGTAGTGGATGCTGTGCACGCCTTCTCTTTGCCACATGGCATTCCTCTCATATGGAGCTGCTCGACATGACTGGTGCAACAATTCTTGCTCGCGACATGATGACTCGAAAGCTCGTTACACTTTCGCCGGATTTGGACGTCTTTTCGGCGATTGACATTCTGCTTCGCAAGCGGATCTCCGGTGCGCCGGTCGTCGAGTCCAACGGTACTTTTCTCGGGGTCTTTTCTGAGAGTTCGTGTATGCGCGTGATCGTCAACGCAGCCTACGACAATCTCCCAGATGCGGGGTTGATGCCGTTTGTGGACTTGAATCCTCCCACGATTGGTCCCGAAACGGACCTGCTCACCATCTGCCAGACTTTTTTGGATCAAGCGACACGTCGCTTGCCAGTGCTAGATGGACATTGGCTTCAGGGTCAGATAAGTCGGCGCGATGTGATGCGTAAAGTCAGCGAACTGACGAAGGGCAAGCAGTGTGGCCACGCCGAACTACTGTACCTGTCGGCTATTTCGGGAAGCAGCGACTTTGTCGGCGGGCGGCTTGCGTAAATCTCGAGTCCTTACTTTGTTAGCCAAAAGGGCTAGCTGCGGACCCATTGAAACTAACAACCTAACAAACACGTAAACTGCGGCTAGCGCCATTGGCTCACTAATTTAGAATTGGTAGGTTGTCGCACAGCACGGATGGAGTGGCCGTCAATGGAGCGATTACAGAAACTTGCTCGACCACTTTAAGCGAATCGCCTGGCAATTCTGAATCTGGGACTTCGAGCAGTTTATTAACCGAATGCCAGTCCACATCGACCCTGGTTCGCAATCGCTCGGCAAGCTGCAGCGTCTTATTGCAGGGCCTCCAGAGACTGCTGACCAACTGATGTAGTTTAAGATCATAGGCTTCGCAAAATAAATGGGATTCTAGGCTACGACGACCTCCAATAAGCGTTGTCTTGCTTTCGAGGCGCACTTTCTTTAGAGCCGTCAGCGCCAACTGTTCTTGTTCGACTGGCGCGACCAGAAAACGGTGCAACTTAGCTCCGCCTTGGGTCAAAGCCGGCACAAACGAACCTATTTGTTTGAATGACACCGCCGCAGCATTCTGCTCCCCGGACGTTTCAAATTCATCGGCGGTTATCCCCATTTCGTTCGCTATGCGTGTCAGCACGTCGTTGGACAATGACAGCATGTACTTGAGGTTGAATCCGGCAGTGGCAACTTCGCTTTCATCATAATGCATTTCATAATGCTTAGCGGAACGATCGCCGAATCCCACTCGCTGCATCGCCAACGAGTGAACGGTAGACTCAAGAACTGCATTAACCCGATTCACCAATAATTGGATTTTTGGAGGTAGGCCCGACAAGTTCACGTCCGATGAGGCTTCGTTGAGCGACTTCTCGGCGCTAATGGAATCACACCAACTTCGTACACGAATGGCGAGTCTCCGCCCCTCTTGCTGGAAGTCTTGTAGAAGTCGCATACAGGCCTCGCTGAACCTACGCAAATAGGCGACAACACGCTCAGGTTGTGCTAACAGTTTGGGTTGTTCAGCTTGAAGAAGGCGAGTTAGCTGGGTAGCGTTCTGCTCGTAGAACTCAATGACCTTTTCAATTGCATTGAGCTGTACTTGTTCGATCTGTTTCCAATTGTAGACACGCAACTTAAAGATTTTGGCAACTGAGTGCTTCCAAACGTTGACGTCGCTGGCCAATTGCGCCGCAGAAACTGGCTTTTCGTCTGAAAGTCGGCGACCCCAGTCTGCGATAAGCACCTTGCCCGCTTCGCCGCTAAAGCTGCCTTGCGTCGTCAGGAAACCCAGTTCATTCATCCATCGTGTTGCGATATCCCCACTGGCTTGGTTGGTCAACGGAAAATCGCCGGATACGGTTGGCGTACCATCCGGCGTCGCAGAATCGTTACCATTATCGGCCGTGGCCAAACCCCTGGGGCGCGACATGTATTCCGAAGCATGAATCAGCGTCTGCTCGCAGCACCATCGCGCCAGCGCAGCTGCAGTTCCACAGGTTGCAATTCCCATGGGAGAACAAGCCGACGTACGAAGCCAGTTCTGAAAGTGTGCGGATGCGTCACTTCGATTTTGGTTCAGAGCAGCGCCAATCAAAGATTGGGAATCAAGCCAAGCGGCCGATGCCAACTCGCGGCAGGCACTCTCACAGTCGTTCCGATTGCCGTGTAGGCCTCCATCGACCAATGTAACCCAATCGAAGGGCCGAGCCGATGCGACCGCATGCAGGGTATCTCTGAAGTGGATGGACGAAATTTCGTTTTGACCGTCCATCGCGTAGGCGAGCTCTGACAGCGTGGCAATCCCAGCGGCCGAGTGCAGGTTGGCAGTGTTGTTATGAGTCGTAGTGGCGGCAGCGGCCAAAGCACAAAGTCGATAATGGGTAAATCCCAATTCACCTGTAATCCGGCGAATCAAAAAGCCGATTTCAGCCAGGAGTGCACTTCCGGTTCCACCGTGAAGCGACGACAGCACGTAAATTCGCAGCGGTTCTTCGCACTCTTCATCTCGCTCATGCTTCGCAATCAGTTCTCGCAGGTCCGCCGCCAGCCGACTACGAAGTTGCATATAATGATCCAGCAGCGCCAGCGTCGCCAGCGGTCGAACACCCTCGGTCTTGAGACTGCGGGGAATGTTATACAGCCAACGTCGTGACAATGGACCGAATAAGTCCGGTTCAGCGTCCCGATACTCGCTCGGATTGAACAGACGCATTTCAAATGCATGACGACCTTGTAGATGCCCATCCAATGTTTCTGTCGTAATTGCATTCAGCGATTCCGCATCGGTATCGATGGCAGACCACGCATGGTCATCGATATCCAATCGATTGTCGCAATCGCGATTGGCCATTTGCCGAATGTTCACCAAAGACTGACCCCCTAGTCCGCCCAAGCCGACGAACATCGCACGTGGGTTGACCCACGACTTGCAGAGCGGCCGGACATCGATAGCCGGCTGCACCGACTGTCTTGAAACCAACGATACCGCTGTCGCCGTTTGCCCCTCTTCGGCGGATGTCGATACGATCTCAGTGGCTTCACCAACACTCGGAGTCGACTTGAGCTGTGTCACCGGTAGTACGGCACCGCGTGTCTTGAGAAGCTGTTCGATGAACAACCGACACGAACCAAAACGATCAAGTGGATTTTTGGCGAGTCCCCGCGCCACGATCGGCCGATCCGCGGGTGGCAAAGACTCCAAATCCGGAGCCATGGTGAGGTGTTGTCGCGCCAGTTCACCCGTCGACTTGCCGGGAAAAGGCAATTGCCCAGACAGCATTTCCATATACACGATCGCCAACGAGTACTGATCGCTGCGATAGTCGGGCCGCCCATCGAAAATTTCAGGTGCGGAATAGGTCGGCGTCAATCCGCTCACCAACGACTGGTTCTGGTCATGCAAATCCTTTATCAGACCAAAGTCCGCAACTTTGATACGGTCCGCGATAATCAACAGGTTGCCCGGCTTGACGTCCAGGTGCTGTAGCGAGTGTTTTTGGGCCAGGAAGTCCAGCGCGTCAGCCGCGTCGCGCATGAAATCTAGCAATTGTCCGCGATCGATGCCCTGAGCACCCTTGCGCCGGCATTGTTCAAAGCGATCCAGCAAACTGCTCTCTGCCAGTTCGGTGACAATCACAACTTGATTGTCAATGATTTCGATGCGCTCGATGGACAGCAGAAATGGGTGGTAGACCTGTCGTATCCGCTGTAGGCTGCGAAGTTCGCTTGTCGCATGCGCTTGATCTACTGTGCCATAGATGAGCTTGATCGCTTTTTGCAATCCGCCCGGCGCGTCAGCCAACCATACTTCCCCGTAGCCACCGGCACCCAGCCGCTTGCGCAGCGTGTAGCCGACGATTGGTTCATAGCCCGCTTTAGTGGGTGCACGCATTGACATGCTAACAAATACCTTGCTAATTTTCTGACAGGGGTGGCAACCAGCCTACTGGGCTGCCAGCGGTCGCGTAGGTTCGAAGGGCACAGATGACAGGGCAGGTACCAGTGGTGCCGTCACCTGAATACTCGGCTGGGCCTGAGGAGTCGACGATTCACGCTGCTGTGTAGGACGTGGCGAAGCACCACTGTTGGCTGGCGAGCTGCGAATGGGCAATTGCACGGACTGAGATTGAGGGCGCCTGACTGCATTTTCATCCGCCGCCTTGGTAGGCAAGTTTCCAAGATTGCCAAAGTAGTTGCGGCAAGCGTGCTGGAGATAGTCCGTTCGCAAATCGAGCGGTTCGCCGCGATAGGTGCAATAGGCTTTAACTTGCTTCAACAGATCGCGTGGGTAACAACGCCGCAGCGGTCTTTTTCCATTGCGAAAAACTACGTCCAGTAACTGCCGAATCACTTCTGGTCGCCATGGAAAGCCCATCGTGGCACAGGCCTTTTCGAACAGACCTATAAATTCTTCAACGCCAGGGTCGCGAATTTCGATTTTAAATGGTACACGCCGCAAAAAGGCTTCGTCGACCAAGTCATAGGGCTGCAAATTGGTGGAGAACAAAACAATTTGTTCGAAAGGCACACTGATCTTCTTGCCTGTTGGCAGAGTCAAGAAATCGATCTTATTCTCTAAAGGAATGATCCAGCGATTGAGCAACTCTGCCGGTGCAACGCGTTGCCTACCGAAGTCATCAATTAGTAAACTGCCGCAATTGCTCTTCAGTTGGATCGGAGCTTCGCACGTGTTACTACGCGGATCATGGCGAATTTCCAAATTGTCGAGCGTCAGCTCGCCGCCCACGATAACGGTGGGCCGTTCGATCCGCACCCAACGACGATCGTAGTTCTGCAAATTGACCAGGCTATTGTCAACCGCAACTTCTTTTCGCTTATGATAGGCTGCGTCAAACAGCTTGATAATCATGCCATCATCGATGATTGCATGAGGAATCCAAATGCTTTCTCCTCGCAAAATCGTGAGGCATTTGGCAAGTGTCGTTTTGCCATTGCCCGGCGGTCCATACAGAAAAATGCCGCCGTTACTATTGACCGCTGGACCCAGGAAGTCCAACCAGGTTTGCTCGTACGAAATCTCCGAAAGTGCGTCCATCAACTGCACGCGTTCGACCGGCGTGTACTGATTTGCCTGCGCCTCGACCGATAGCAGATACTCGCTCAGCGGCACGGGCGCCTGGCCGGTGTATGTGAATGCCTTTTGATGGTTCAGCGTGCGGCGTTGGCCATTTTCGGTTAGTGCATAATAGTAGTCGTTCAGGGGCGCCGACCGCGCATGCGCAACGATTTGTCGAGTGCGCAGGCCGCCAAGCTGTTGATCAATAATGCCAAACGGCAGTCCGACCGCTTCTGCAATTTTTCGCCCGCTGATCGTTCCACCAGCTAGCAGAATCTGGCACATTAAGGATTCGACTAGGGATTCGCTAAGTCCCGCGTCCTCTAGCGACATTGGCTCCGCTGGCCAGTAATGGTCATCGTGCAGAATCGACGGGAGTTCATGCCCCGAGATCGACGCTGTATCGCGCGTTAACTGACTATTGCGATTGTTCATCAATTTTCCGGTTCCATTGGCGACCTGATGCGGACGACGAGCACATCAACATCTTGCCGCGACTTTTGGCCGCGCCGTTTGCTTGCGCCGCGCAGAAGATTTTCCGCATAACCATACCTCTTGCAGTTGGGTACGGCTGGCACACTTTTCCTAGCTGTTCGATTCGGAACAACAAATCGCTTCTGTCCATTTGACTGTAACGAAGAACCGGATAAATCGGGCACCGACCTGCGTAGCTGGAGTCGCCAGACTTCAGTCTTTAAGAACCTATGTCTGGCAACTCCGGCTACAGGAACTTTATTTCCGCAGAAATCTGCATGCGCTCACCTATTCATAACCTAGATTTCTAGGTGATCTTTGTAATCCACCCGAGATCCCAGCCAAACTCACAAGATGCAAGACCCCATGGACTCTGTAAAATCCTCAAGCCCGATTAAGAGTACACCGATCGACCGCATCGGTCACTCGGAGTCGTCGGAAACTGCGTGGACGCTGGTACGCGGTGGCGGCAAAAGCACTGAGGTCGAAAGTGAGTCGGTACTGGTTCACCCGCTCCCATTTAGTGTGGGTCGCCGCCCGGGCTGTTCGATGCAACTCAATTCCAAGACGATTTCTGGGAGCCATGCGGTTCTGGCGCTCGACAATGGCCAGTTGTGGGTCAACGATCTAAATAGTACGAATGGGACCTATGTCAATGGTCGACGCATCGCCGAGATGACTCCCCTGCGCGAAGAAGATCTACTTCAGTTCGCGGATCTAGCGTTCCGCGTCAAGAGTGAACAGCGCGGCGTAACCTGCCATACGATGCAGGAGGATATGTGCGATCGCGCGCTGGCTCTCGTTCAATTTGATCGACTGATGGAAAATCGGCTAGTCACACCCTACTACCAGCCCATCATCGATATGAAGAACGGCCAGTTTCGCGGCTACGAAGTATTAGCGCGTAGTCGCCTGTTCGGACTCGAGTCTTGTGCAGCCATGTTCGACGCCGCCTCAAGGTTGAACATGGAAGTTGAACTCAGCCGGATGCTACGCTGGGAAGGCGTCCGCGAAGGACTGCAACTCCCTAACAAATCGACGCTTTTTGTAAATACTCACCCGTTGGAAATTCGCAACGAAGGGCTGATAGATTCGATGGCTACCGCCCGTCAGCTTTCTGCCGACGTGCCCATCATCCTGGAAGTGCATGAAGCGGCTATCACCGATCCCAAAGAAATGCGCGAGTTACGAGCCCAATTGAAGGAGCTGAGTATTGGTATCGCCTATGACGATTTCGGTGCGGGACAGACGCGATTGACCGAGTTGATCGAGGCGCCGCCGGACTACCTGAAGTTCGATATCTCGCTGATTCACGGCATCGACAAAGCCACCCCCGAGCGGCAGCGCATGCTGGCTTCGCTGGTGAGCATGGTGATCGACTTGGGTGTAAACCCATTGGCTGAAGGTGTTGAAACTCCCGAAGAGGCGGACATGTGCCGCGATATGGGCTTCCAAACGGCACAGGGTTTTCATTTCGGTAGGCCCGCCCCAGTCCGTCAGTATCAATAGGCTTTGACCCACGCTTGATAGAGGGCCTCGATTTTGGCTTCTTCCGCGCTCCCTCGGTGAATGACAAATCGATGCTTGAAAGTCAACGACTCGCCCTTGGCTAACGTGTGCTCACCGCTCGCAGCGGTTTCACCTTCAAAGTCTTGCCGGCCAAAGGGGTTTGCAGACAGCAGTCCGTAGTCGCGAGCATGCCACCAAGTTGGATAGCGGAAGTTGGTCGGGTGGTCGAACATTGCGACGCCTACCACTTTCCCGTCAACGGTTCCCCAGAAGTCGATCCAGGACGCTCGCTTGCCCCAAATTTCTTTGGTAGTAACGCCCTCTGCATTGATGGCTTGGCCCGTTCCAATCGGTCCCTTCAGGTCGAGGTACGGATTGGTGCGGATACCCAATTGCCCGTCTTTGTTGTCACCGAAGACCACGTCACCCTGACTGGCGTGATAGGTCACCTGGTAATCGATAAATCGAAACTCACCGTCCGCAGAAAAATGAATCTCGCGCGAGTCGGTGGCCACTAGCTTGCCGTCGCGGCTCAACAAATCGTTTTTGACGAAAATGGCATTGCCATCTACCCGCAATTCCTTCTGCACTGTTGTACCTGCCGTTTCACCAGAGTGCCAGAAACTCTCACCATTGACTTCCATGTGTCCAAACCAAATCGATTTGTGATGCGGGTGATCGTGTGCCTCGTGCGCCACACCGTCTTCCATCGGCCAACTGCGAGTCATGCCGATGCCATCGGGCCCGATCACCGGAAACAGAATCGGTTTTTCAAAGCCCTCAAAAATGTACTCGGTGAAAAGCTCGTTGTCGATGTAGACGCTCACGCGATCGACTTTCGGCTCCAAGCGAACATCTGCGGCCAATAGCGGATTGATGCACAGACCAACGAGCAGGCCGAGTTGAATTCCAAACCAGCGAACACAATTCATAAAACGCAGTCCTGAGTGGGAGAATCATATAGGTGGGGAAATTAAATTGTAGCTGTAGTGTTATATAAAACTCAAGCATCCGTTGTGAACCTTAATCCCAGCCCGCCGCGTCAGCAAGGATTTTCCTCTTTCGTCATTCTTGCCTACACTTTTTGAAGTTGCACGATTACTACGACCTGGATGAGGTATTTCCGATCGTATTCGATCTTTATGGCTGTCCAAGAAGATCTGACACTCTTGCTTCATGGTGGGTTTCGATTCTAGCTTGAAGGTTGAAGTTCCTTGGCCTGACGGCCACAGCAGAGGATGTTTCGGCTTCCAGCCTGTACATCATGCGGTTACCCCCGAGATGTACTTGAACTTGAACTTCTACCCAGGGCGTTTCGAGTACGAGTACCGTTTCACTGACTTCGACTTAGGCGTAGAACTGTGGGAAATAACGAGGACGCTCGCCTTGGGCTGCTCGAGTCTACAATCAGAACTTCACACAGAGTGTCAGTAGCACATTGCACAATTGCTCCACGAATACTGTAACCTATTGGCACTCGCACTCTCACCGCGTACCCATAGGAAAATGCAATTATGCTCAACCCGATTTCCCGCTGCTATGCTTGCAGCCAATGCATGAAAATCTTGCTGGCCGCTTTCGCTCTGGCTTGTTGGTGCCACCCATCGTGGGCTCAGACCTTCGAGGCAAACTACGACGAGGCCAAAGTTCCAGCCTATCAACTACCGCCGCTGATCGATGAAAAAGCCGATATAGCAGACAACTTTTCAGCCGCTTGGAGTCTGCGACGCGCTGAGTTGTTGCAGCTATTTTCCGAGCAGGTCTACGGGACCATGCCCACCGCGCCCTACGAGCTAAAATTCGAACTGCTCGAACAGGGTGAGAGCTGTGGCGGCAAAGCGCTACGACAACAGTGGACCGTCACAGTGTCGACGGCCAGTGGCCGACTGCCCATCGACCTCTTGATCTACACGCCGACTAACGCAGCGAAAGCGGTTCCCTGCTTTTTAGGCTTGAACTTCGGCGGCAATCATACTGTCACGATGGATAGCGAAGTGGCCGTTACCAAATCTTGGGTTCGCGAGAACGATGCCAATGGCACGGACAAACATGCCGCGACCGAGGCAGGACGCGGAACAGCCATCGGTCGCTGGCCGATCGAAGCCATCGTCAGTAGCGGCTTAGGAGTAGCCACCGCCTACTATGGCGATATCGACCCCGATATCGACGATGGTTTCCAGAACGGAATTCATGCCCTATTCCCCGAGTACCGCGCGTCGGCCGAGCACCCTCAGCGCTGGGGCTCGATTGCATCCTGGTCGTTCGGCTTGTCGCGGTTACTGGACTGTATCGAACAGAAAGTTCCCCAGGTCGACCCGCAAAAAGTAGGTGTGATTGGGCATTCAAGATTAGGCAAGACCGCCTTGTGGGCTGGAGCCACCGATACGCGTTTTGCCGCCGTCATTTCCAACGACTCGGGTTGTGGGGGCGCAGCCCTCAGTCGCCGCGCCTTTGGAGAAACCGTCGGACGCATCAACAGCTCGTTCCCGCACTGGTTTTGCCCGAACTTTCAGCAATACAACCGCAATGAAGCCAAGCTGCCGGTTGACCAACATCAATTGCTCGCCCTCATGGCTCCGCGACTGTTGTATGTAGCCAGCGCGACTGAAGACAAATGGGCGGATCCCCACGGGGAGTTTTTATCGTTCTGCACGGCTATCGAAGTCTACGAGCGCCTGCCTGACGCCGCCGACCCATCGACAGTAAGTCAGCGAGTTGGCTATCATTTGCGACAAGGCAAGCACGATATTAACTCCTGGGACTGGGCTCATTACATCCGCTTCCTAAGCCAACTGTAAGTAATAGTTTTAAAAACCCTGGCTAGCGACTTGTCTTTAGCTCCGGTTCGCCGACAATAAGGTCGTGGGAGCATCTAGCTCTCATTCCTATTGGCGGTCAAGCGAGGCTAGGTGCGCGGTTGACTGCTGGCAACTCTGGGGGCGAATTGGATTCGACCGGGTAGACAGAAGTGGGAGTGGCGTGCCGTGGTTGGTCAGTTGGCCACGTAAAAAGCTGACTAAAAATTTAGTTGCAGATGCAAATCTAGCAATGGCAGCCTAAATAAGGTTGTCCTGGCTGAGGGGGCCCGCCGGAGGCGCCCGACTGTCAGTTGCAATTCCGGATCGTTTGTTACCGTGCTAGGCACGTAGTGAACTAGAAAAAGCTCCTAGCTGGTCTGGTCGAGAGCCTTGTCAATAGGCGCTTGGCAGGACGAGAAACAAATAATTGGCTACGCACGTAGAGGCTTTCATGGAAATATCGCGGGACGCGGGTTCGATTCCCGCCGCCTCCAC
>JBGSJL010000273.1:0-2768 GCA_041741955.1 Pirellulaceae bacterium
CCGAAATTCATTGGGCCGTAATGAATTCTCACGCAAACCCGGCTGTGAACTGTTTGCCTGCGGCAGTTCTTCTCCTCGCAGGAGCTTGCCAACGAGTGACTGCGGATTGCTGGTGGCTCGAACATAGCACACGCCAGAAACAAGGATAGCGACGAGAACCACGATAGCCGTGATCCATAGAGCAGTTCCGGATTGTGATCGAATGTCGGCGTTGTCGTTCATGTTTGGTTTCCCTGTCGGTTTATGTTCGCTGCCGTGAACACATTCTTTGTGGTGTCTTGAAGATTGGTGTTCAGAGCGGCCAACAATCTGGCAGCCTCGGCTTCTTCTGTGGACGTGTAGGTAATTGGATCGTCATCCATGGGTACATAAGGCTTCCAGCCTTGTCATTCGTGGTAACGAGTCATGGCTTCATGCCAACTGCCGGTGTCGACCGTCCAAACCAGCGTCGCTCCTGGTTCCAATTGCTCAGCGGCGGACCGATTGATGACGGGAAAGAAACTGCCATCGCTCCAGGCTTCGTGTCTCATGGTTTAGGCAGCTCCTTACCATCAACGTACTCGACTTCCTTAATCAATACCGGCTCATCTTTGTTGCGATCCCAGATTCGATACGTGCCGGTTCCCTGTACCAGCTTTGATGTTCCGAGCAACTTACCTGTGCGGTTAAAGAATCGGCTCTCACCATCCATGATGCCGTTTCGATACGGGACTTCCATAAGCAGCGTTCCATCTTCTGCCCAGCGACGAACCTTGCCATGCAAGTGCCCATTCTGATAGGGAAGTTCCACGACTGCGGAGAGAACCAAAGGTTTAGGCGTTGACTCTGTATTCTGCTGGCTGACGAAAAACACAACTCGTTCGCCGGTTAAAGTTTGAAACTTCAAACCAATCAATCGGTAATTAAAGAGGCACTCTTCATCCCAGAGGATTGAAAGACCTAACAAGTCTTCCTTCGCAACGATCTTCGGACTCTCAACTTCGTCAGCAGTTAGTGCAGGTGTTGCCGTACCAGATTCCGAATTCGTGACATCATGGTTTTCCACAGTTGCTGGTGGCGCGTCGTTGGGTGGCGCGTCGTAGAATGGTTGCGGGCCGTAGGGTAGTGCGATACTTAAACTTAAAGAGGGTGCGGACCCTGAGATGTTGTATCCCTGCCCTGTTGTTGATCGATGCGGTAAGACAATCGCATCGAAAGTCCTGGTTGTGCATTTCGGTTTAGGCAGTCCCAGAACTACCTCGCAGGCGATGCAGCCCGGTTCGCCAATGGTGATCTTTGATACTCGTTGAACGATCGACTTCGGTGTCAACTGCCAGGCAAGTTGGTAATCACCGGGGGTAACGTCGCCGGCAAGATAAACACCAGGGCGGAATTGCACGAAACCGACAGGCGATACTCCTGGTGCGGTGAGAGTAAGCTTTGTGGGTTCGAGAGCGTCGCCAGACTTGGAGCGTATCGTAACCAACACGTTGGCTCTTTGAAGTGTAGTCACAGCTTGCTGATCGTCGATGTTCGTTTGAACGGGGGGTAACCAACTAGATGCCAACTTGGCGCTAAGTTCCCGAATATCGGATTCGGTTTGCTTCAGGTCTCGCTTAAATCGCTCGATCTTTGCGGCAATGTAGGTCTGATCAGCCTCGACGGCCGCTGGTCCCTGAAGTTCATCGAACTTCGCTGCACGAAGCTCATTCAAATACCCTTGAAGTTCCATGTATTCCGTCAGTCGCCTGCCAAGCGCGGCCTTTGCAACTTGCGCCTCCGCTTCCGCAAGCAAAACATCGGCAGGCCGACTGAGTTCTCCAAAGACTAGCTCAATCGCCTCTGGAGTGAGCCCGCCCAGGCACCGAGCCGTCTGGTGGCAACTCAACACGAGCACGACAGCAATCGCTATTCGCACGAACATTCGTTTCTGCACAGTTCTGCTCCTGAGTGGTGAACGCAAATTGGATTCCTGTCTCATCGCACAAGGTTCCTCAACCAGCCTTCGAATCCGGATCGCATTGAGGATCTGTCCGCGACCTGATGACGTAACCCCACCCCAGCATTCCGACGGCAATCATCGTTGTGCCAAGTGAAAGGCCATAAATGAAGATGCTGGAGTCCCAGGCGTTGAATGAACGTCGAATCATCGCTTCACACAACTGTGAAGACACGATAATCGACGCTCCAGCCGTGACGACGATCGCAGCGCTAATACTTTTCATGCTGTGATTTCCTTTGTTCATGCCTGCCTTTCACACAAGTACATCGCAGGATGCCGCAGTCGGTGGCATCGATGATGATCCCGAACAACGGAACACAAGTTGGAAAACTACCCCCGCGAATAAAAGAATCAGTGAGAGCGCGCCATACACTCCTGTGCCGATGTAGTTCCATGGTGACGAGAGGGCCCAGCGAATCTGATGGTTGGGATTGTGAAACACGGTGATGGCGCGACCTTCGTCCTCAGCTGCAACACGATAAAGACCCGTCATGGTCACCGACTGCCGACCATCAACAGGTTGCTTCAGTGAGGCGTCGAACCGAAAACGATCCGCTCGACTAATGTCCCCGCCGGCCGGAGAGTGAAGATTGGCTATGGTGGCTTCGAGTGGTTTGGCCCCAGCAAAGAAAGACTGGACGTCCAGCCAACAATAGGCCGCCAGCCCGGCGGTGATAAGTGCCGTAGCCAGTGTGATGCCGCAAATCGATCGCACGAGAAAGTGCGCGAATCGCGACTGGGTCGGTTTCGTTTGCATTAGTTGACTCCAGGAAACTTGTTGGTGATT
>JBGSJL010000274.1:0-8283 GCA_041741955.1 Pirellulaceae bacterium
ATGGTTCCAGCAACGCGAGGACCTTTAGGGCGACCACGCGCTGGAGCGACAACTGGATAGCCTCGTAAACAATTCCCATCCCACCGCGCGAAACAACTCCAACGACTTGAAAATCGCCAATGATATCCCCTGGCTGTGGAAAGGGCGATTGCAAAAAGGGCCGATGGGGTGGTGGCGCTACAGCTCCGAGTAAGACTAGCGATTGCACGGCCATAAGAGCTGGGCGAAGCCGATCTGCGCAGGCCGATCTTCCGACGAGGTACTCTTCGATAGAAGGTTGCTTTCCGCCTCTCAACTCGTCCGCGAACTGGTCGCAAAGTTGCGAAACTTGCTGATCCACTGCATCAAAACACGAAGTATCTTGCGAAGATTGGCTCTCAGCCATATTGCGAAACCTGCCGTTTGATTGCATACGTAGGCGTGCCGCGAATTCACGCTAGAACTTCGATTAAGCTTGACTGCTAGTATAGTGTCCAGCACCTAGCCGTGGCATCGAAATTGCTCGGCAACTTCGTTAAGTATTTGTAGCCGGTTTTTAGATATGCTGTTTTTTTATTTTCTCGGTCCTGCACAGACGCATCGCGCAGGGTTAGTTGAGTGCATGACGTTCGCCTAGGCAGTCAGCCAGTCAAAATTCCGACAAATAAGTCTTTCGAGGTGTGAAGATTCGATGAATACCCAAGAGCAGAACACGACCCAGCAGTTCGACCCGGCGGGAAGTACATTGAGCAAGTCGCCTGCAGAACAAGCCAAGTCTTTTGAGAAACTATGCGAACACTTTCGTCCAGTTTTGCGGAGTATCGTTGAAGCTCAATTGAATGCCAGCTTGCAGCAGCGCATCGATGCTTCGGATGTGGTCCAGGAAACGCTCTTAGAAGCTTTTACACGTTTGAATGATTTTCACCAACGTCAGCCGATGCCGATCGAAAGTTGGCTGCGCACTACCGCCATCCAGCAATTGCAAATTGCCGTACGCAAGCACTTGCTTGCCGGAAAGCGGTCCGTATTTCGCGAAGTGTCTTGCGAGCAATCAAGTGTATTTCGTCTAGCTGAACAACTGACAGCGGTCGTCTCCACGCCACAGAAGCGGTATGAGGAAACCGAGGACGCCATGCGAACTCGAGATGCTCTACTAAAACTGGTCCCAGCAGATCGCGAAATTTTGCTATTGCGCTACATCAATGGTTTGACGAACACACAAGCCTCTAAATTCCTGGGTGTCTCCGAAACTGTCGCTAGCAAGCGGCATTGCCGCGCACTCGTACGGCTGCAGAAATTATTGTCAGACTAGCAAATGCCTTGCTTCAAAATACAACCTGCAGTGGATACGTTTGGCGTCGCCCAAATCATCAACAGTTACGGCCCTGGCACGTCTCGTGGAAACCTTTTGTTATTGAAGGGCATCACAGGGCTCAAGCCGTGATGTGGATTACGGAAAGTCAAATATTGTCCAAATGTCGCATATCGATCGCTAACCCCGCTATCCATTCGTCTTCGCCGATCGTCGATGAAAGCTTAGCTTGCCGTGCCAGCAAAGAGCGACTCCATCTGGAAATTGCAGATGGTCGAAGCGCCGGTGCCGATTGTCCCAACACACCTTGGGTAACAAAGCCTATCGACAATGGATCTATTTCAAATTGCTTAAACACATGGTCAACCGAATCCGCTCTAGACAGCAAAGGCTTGGCGGATGTTGAGATAACCGAGCCGGCCCGCAATGCAGGCGAGGCCACTCCCGGTTCGATGATCCAGTCGAGATCTGCACCACCGTCAATGATGTCAGCTAGGCCGTCATTGACGATCGTGGCACCTACGCCCGAATCGACAAATCTCGCGTTCAAGGCCGGATCGCCAACGCCTGCGATGATGTCTGACTGTCGAGCAGCAAAGGGTCGAGCCTCACTCCAAGTCCGACGGATCGCATTGAGTGCTGCCATGATTTGATTGCGATCGGTTGTGCCGAAATTGACCGAGCCGCCGATCAAGATATCTTCGCCATCGAAGCCGCTCAACGTATCGAGCCCCGCTCCGCCGATTACAATGTCACGTCCTCTACCCCCATTGAGTGTGTCGTTAGAGGTACCACCGATGATGATATTGTCCTGGGCGTTGCCAACTAGAATTTGTGTACTGGAGTTGGATCCGAACAGGTTTTCGAAACCGTTGCCGTCAAACTGCGCATCATCGGTCACCGATTGCCCCAGTGCTTTCAGCAGAATACGAGTGAGCGGTGTTGTGACGACTCCCGGAATGAATTCGGTGGGTGTCGAACTGCCTGGGTTGAAGTGGCTGAGATTGAAATTCAATCCGGAAGGCGCACCGCTGAAATCAAGCGTGTCCGCGCCATCAGTGCTTAGTACGCCACCACGTACCGAGGCCGTCCCTTCGATCAAGATATCGGTGGAGTTGGCGGACCAATCAAACAAGTACCGATCATCCCCGCCACGTCCGTAAATGGTGTTGATTCCCGCGCCGCCACGCAGCACATTTCCGCGCTCGTTGCCGATGAGCGTGTCATTTCCCAGAGATCCAAGCGCATCTTCGATCCAAGTCGGGAAGATTTGGCCGTCGACTGTAATGCGAGAAAACGCCAGCTGCCGTATGCCGACAGGGCTCCCCGGCTGAGTCGGACGCGAGTCGAAGTGCTGGACATTATTGAGACCCAAAACCGATTGCTCGGTTGAGAGATCAACCACCAGGCCGCCGGACGTCGCGGTTGTCAGGCCGCTAAAATCGATCTCGTCTCTACCACCATCTGCAAAAATGGGGCGACCTGAAGCATCCAGTATTACCCTGCCGAAAGCGTCGAGTGCAATATCGGGATCAAAGATGGAGCCGAACTCCGGTGTCAGTGTCCAGTATGGGGTGATGAAGACTCCGAATAGGGGAGCGAAGAGATAACGATCATTTCCTGCACTGCCGATTAACTTGTCCGAACCGCCGCCACCGTTAAGTTGATCATTTCCTGGTCCACCCACCAATTCATTGTTGCCTGTTGAACCAGTGAGTATGTCATGGCCGTTGCCACCTACCGCATTCTCGATCCGTCCGCCGGTCCAGGTCACTGAGAATGCTCCAACCGTGGCCGTGCCCGTACCGAGATTAATAGTCACGTTTGAATTGACCAAGGCGAAACTGATCCTATCTTGGCCCTCATTTGCGTTTTCGACGATGAACTCGCCTGTGCCGCTGACGATGGTCGCTTGGCTGTAAGCATACAAGTCATCTCCCAAGCCCCCTTCGAGCTTGTCGGCACTGAGTCCGCCGTCGATCCAATTGTCAAGCGAATTGCCAATGATTCGATCGGGACCACTACTACCGATAACTTCTTCAATCGCCAAGCCGCTGCCGTTGACACGGATCGGCAAGCCAGTGGGGGCTACATCGATATTCCCGGTTGTGTTGAGACGTGCAAAGCCATAAGTCGCAGACAAATCGATCCGCAATGGACTAGCGCTGGTAATCGCGCTAAAGTCGAGTCGATCGATACCTTCGCCGGGGAATTCTGTCACTGTGTCAGCGACCGAATCGGTCGAGAAAGTATACACATCATCGCCAAAGCCGCCGACGAAGATTTGCGCCCCTGGCCCGTCGAGGAATAGATCATTGTTTTTCGTCCCAACCGCCCGTTCTACCGTCGACGGGGCGACACTGCTGCGGACAGTTCGACGGACTTCAGATTGTTCGTTTAACTGCGTAGCATATGGGCCAAAGATGGTTCCGCCGTTCCGAAAGTTAAACGTCACACGATCGCTGCCTGCGATCGAGGAAAAATCAATCGTATCCGTGCCGATTTCGCCTTCGACGATATCAGTTTCCACTGGGCCAATGGGAACCTCTCCAAAGATAAACACATCGTTGCCACTACCGCCAATCAGCGTGTCGTTGCCGGGGCCACCGGTGAGTCGATTGGCCAACGTATTGCCGGTGATGGTATCGTTACCAGAACCGCCGATGACGTTGTCGAAGCCCGTCGGCACAGAGAGAACCAGGTTCAATCTACCCACGGCGACGGGTTGATCGTTGCTCATCGAAAGGTTGACCGTGATCCCGATTCCGGTGGTCGATGAAAAATCAAGAGTGTCGTTGCCATTAAAGGCCTCTGTCGCATTGATAAAAGTGTCCGTCCCCAGTACTTCATCAACATCGAAGACAAACGTATCGTTGCCTGAGTTGCCTTGCAAGTTGTCATTGCCCCCGCGGCCTTCGATCGTATCATCTTGCGGGCTACCGATCAGCGTGTCACCGCCATTACCACCATTCAGCTCCACCGGTCCGAGCGTGAAGCTCGATGCATCGAGAGTAAATCCTGCATCGCCAGCGATCAATCGCACTCGGTAGATGTTGGTCAACGTAGTTGTTGCGCCTTGCCCGATTAAGTCAGCATCGTTGTCCACGTGGGCTGGCATGGACCGATCTACAACCGATTGATTGCGATTGACCCACTGCACGACCAAGTTGCGACCCTCACCACCGTCGAGGTTATCATTGTTCCCAGTCGTCGAACTTGCACCTACGGAGTTGTAGTTCCCTCCCCACAGTGTGTCTTCCTTTTGCTGGCCAAGAATGATATCGTTTCCATCGCCACCAGCTAATACATCGTCGTCGCCAATCAGAACCAGCCGTGGCAACATTGGCGGCTGGATCAATACATTGTCTCCCCAAATCTGGTCGTCGCCACTAAACGCCTCGATATGATCCCTGCCGTCGATGATATAGACTGCGGGGACGTTGCCAAAGTCAACCGAGGTCACTGCGGTGATACCGCTAGGCAGACTTCGAATTGTTGCAATGTGCCCCGACTTGGGAACATAGGCCATACCGCTGATACTTTCGGACAGTGCCCCCGCTGGCGAAAACGTCAACGAGCCATTGGTCGGATTGAGGAAGTAGGACGCGGGCACAAAGTCTGGTGGGCTCGTACGTGGGTCTCCAGCGGCCAAGAATAGTCGACCGTTGATCCATATCATGCCCGCAACATTGCCGATGGTACTCGTCGGAGTTAGATTCGCACCACCACCGATCACGATCATGCCGGTGGTTGGATCAACTCGATCTAAAATAGAATAAGCGCGGTCGAGTACATACAGCTCGCCTGTGCTAGAAAAGGCCATGGCAGACGGATCCGTCGGTGCACCACCCTCGAACACAGAGCGATAGTTGTTAATATCGCGAACGTGTCCCGAGATAGGATTGATCTCTACTAAAAAGGAGCCCAAGGTACTCCGGCTGGTCACCGCCAGCAGGCGGCCCGTACTGGGCTGGACCGCGATATCGCCTTCGGAAAGACGATCGCTCAACTGAACTCGCAATGTTGCCTTGGCCGTGATCGGATCGATGTCGAACAGATAGCTATTTCCGCTGGTCGCGTTGCCGACCGCCAACAGTACTTGTTCACTTGGCAGGTAAGCTAGCCCAATCCACTGCGCGATGCTGATCGGACTGCTGATCATTCGCGTGTGAGTGATCGGTCCCGTGACCGGATCGATTTCTGTAAGCTTGCCATCTTGAGTGATGGCGAATGGGCGGCTGAGCGGCTGTGTTTCTTCCCAGCCCTCACGCAACACCTCGCGAATGGTGTATGTCCCTGGTGCCAAATCAAAAGTGTATTGGCCGGCGTTATTGATTCGCGTCGACGGTTCACCGGCGTTGCGTCGCCCATCTCCGTTAAGATCGACGTAGACGACTTCATTGGCTATCGCAGGTTCGTTGGAATCCCGAACGCCGTTGAAGTTGCGATCGTTAAAGCGAACTCCACTAATGCGCCCTGTCGTCGAGCTGGCCAGCGCTGCGGCTGGCAACAGGTTGGCTTGTGAACGGGCGGCTGGAGTATCCGTGGCAACAGGCCTAGGTGCGTTCGTGTTGTTGGCAGCCTTGTCAACGAATTCAGTTTTGCCACTGGCGCTAGCGACCATGGCTCCGGCTGGTACGCTGATACGAAAATCTCCAGCGTTCGCTTCCCCTTGGAGTGGAATGTTGACCGGCTGTCCCGCAAATTTTGAAGTAACGCGGATATTGTCAATTCCCCAGGTCTTACCCGCTTCCAAACCGCTACCGCTGAAGCGAAGTTGCAGTGGTCCGAAGTGCTCGCGAGTGAATGCGGCTGTTCCGGTGAAGCTGTAGGTCTCGCTGCGACGTCCCGCAAAATTCAATTCATTGTCACGCGCTATGACACGACCCGTACCAGGCAGGGCGGAGGTCTGACCAGCAAGTCGTCCGAACGATTGCGACTCGAACTCAAAAAACGTATCGGAACGTGCGAACGTTTCATTGAGTAGAACGTTGCCACCCACAATTTCGACACGGAAGCGATCATCGCTCGTCCCCGATTGATAGGCAGTACCAAGCCAAGGACCGATAATGTAGAAGTCAAACGAGACGGTGACCTCCTCGTGGTCAGCGAAATCATCTAGCGTCAACGTCAAGGATTGGTTTGCAAATTCACCCGCGAAACCTCTGCCGCTGGGCGAGACAGTCGCTTGTTGCGGGCTCCATTCAGGACCGATGACGCCGCCATTAAAATTCGCAGTTGGATACGGTGTCTGCTGTGCTGGGAGTGTTTGGTGTGAGGGAAATGTCTCATTTAAGGTAGGAGGGGCTAAGCGCACAAAGTACTCACCTGGATTACCTTCGAAAGCGATCGCATAACTACCATCAGCGGACGTGCGCGCATTGAGCTCATACTCTTCCTGAAATTGAAGCAGATTCGGGTCTGCGAAATTCCCATCGCCGCCAATGGGAATTGAGTCAATGTAGACGCGTTGGTTGCCCACTCCCTGCCCGATCGCGCTGAGCACGCGCCCGCGCACAATGGGTCGCTGGTAAAGGCCAAATTCGCCACCCTCGACCACTTGCCCGTTGGAAATTGTGATCAGTCGATAGCCACGCTCTGGAGTGGTGACAGAGAACACATTCGGTACGCCTTGAAGATCACTGGGAACGATTAAGCGAGCACGGTATGTCCCTGGATCGAGATCGTTGAATTGAATCACACCCCGTTCCGTTGCTGCGTCGATCCGCCCGTCACCGTTGAGGTCGACGTCTTGCGTCAGGAACTCACCAATGAGATCTCCGCCGGCCGTTTCGAGACGTATGACTTGGCCATTATCGTTCGGTTCATCGGCATCGTGAACACGGTTATTGTTCCGGTCCAAGAACACATTTAGCATTGTTGACCCTGGGATGGGCAGAGCGGGTGTCTGGGGGGCTGCAACTGTACAACTGTCTAACGTGTATCCGCCTGTCAGCAGCGGATAGATATCGTCAAATGGAACTGGGGCAAACAAGGATTGCCCTGACAATCCCT
Source organism: Pirellulaceae bacterium (assembly GCA_041741955.1). GTDB lineage: Bacteria > Planctomycetota > Planctomycetia > Pirellulales > Pirellulaceae > Aureliella. The sequence continues at coordinate 7,307 of JBGSJL010000274.1, forward strand.
GATAGCCTAGGGCGGTCGTACCACCGTAGATAAAATCTGCCCCGGCAGTTCCACAAATGAAGTCGCCATCGGGGCCACCTTCGAGCCTATCCCCGGTCGAGCCTCCGACAGTTCCCACTGGGAGTCGGTTCCCCACCAGCACATCATTGCCCCAACCACCTAATACATTGTCGTTTGCATCTCCGCCCACTACAAAGTCGTTGCCCAGCCCGCCGTGTAACCACGGGTCGCTATCGTCACCGCCATCCACCCAATCGTGTCCATCTCCACCATCGATTCGATCGCTGCCAGCGTACCCGTAGAGGAGGTCATTGCCGCCATCACCCCACAGATTATCGTTTCCTGGGCCACCATGGATGGTATCGCCACCGGGACCGCCATGAATCGAATCGTCTCCATCGGCTGGGCGGCCGACTAGCACGATATTGTCTGGGTAATCCCCCCAAATCTTATCGCCCCCTTCGCCACCATCGATCGTATCCGAGCCCCCTTCACCATAGATAAAATCACTCCCCCTACCACCGAAAATGGTGTCGTTGCCATCGTCACCATGGAGGACGTCGTCGTCGTTGCCACCGTCGATCATGTCTCGCTCGGGACCGCCGTAAATCGTGTCATTCCCGTTGCCGCCGAACAACCGATCTCTCCGGAGGCCACCTTCGATACGGTCATTCCCATCGCCACCGAAGGCTACGATCGGAATATCAAAGGCTTGATAGGTTTCTGGTCCGCCGTTTTCTCCGACTCTCAGTCGCAATACGTCGTTACCGATTCCTCCGTCAAAGATGATGCTCGTCACTCCACCGTAGCGCGCATCCATGCCTTGGCCAGTAACGCGTACGACACCAGGTGCTAGGCGAGTCAACGTAAAGTCTTCCGAAACATCGGTGCTACGGCCGCCGGACCGTAGGCCGGCAAACGCGCCTGCATGAAGCACCAGTGCTCCGTTGGGAGCGATTCCTCCGGGAGCGTCGGTG
>JBGSJL010000275.1:0-6077 GCA_041741955.1 Pirellulaceae bacterium
ACTGTCGAGCAACGGGCTAGCCTGGTGCCAGGAGAGGGCAATGCAGGCAAATTTGATGAAAGCGAACCTAAGCCAGTGCAGGAGCTGCGTGCACGGATGCGTTTACTTCACCATCCTCAGTCGACGGAGCGCGCGTACGTCGGTTGGCTCAAGCGTTACGTCCGACATGTGGGTGACGAACGCCTACATCGCTTTGGCGAGCAGCAAATTGCAGAGTTTTTGAGTGAATTGGACATCCGCACGGTCCAAGAGTTGTTGGGGCACAAGGACGTTAGCACTACGATGATTTATACGCATGTCATGAATCGCCCAGGCATGAATGTGGTAAGTCCGATGGATCGATTGTTCGCGTTGAGCAAATAGCACACGGGGAATGGAGGATTCTCGGTAGGGAACTACCGAGTCAATGTAAGCCTGCTGAGTAAGCCTACTGACCTAAGCCACTATGGTAGCGCACATTTTGCTGGCGTTGCTGGCTTGGCCCAACAAAATCACATCGAGCAACGGAACTCTGTAGAGATTAGAGTTCGATTAAAGCAGATTAGTGTTCCTAGTCAGAACTCCCGTCAGCGCTAAATAGCTTGTATTCAAACTCTGGCTAGAAATGTCGGAGCCTGTTCTACCAGTTAATAGTCGCGGGCGAATATGCTAGCATCAATTGGGACGATAACCGTGCAGCCGCGTGCCTACCAGCTCGACAGGCATCCTTCCTACACCAACGGAAAAAGCTATCCCGCTTCCGTCAGACACTTGGGCGAGCCAAAGCAGCGACAACTCGCACGCACTCCAAATTTGCCGCGTACGCTGGCGAGTCAAATGGCTCGACAAGCTGCTTTACTGTCAACGCGTTATTCACGCGAAGTCGGCTAAACGCCATCGGGGACCCAAGCGATGTCGAAAGACGCTTACTATTGAGAGAAGACAAAGTGCTTTACCCAACATAACCTGTAAGGCTTCTATCGGGCTTCTTGAATAGAGTACTTGAGCTTCGGCTGAACTCCGTTGATTCAGGCTTCAAACTTGTTGCGTAAACAGTTTAGGAAGTTTGTGTTCCATGCGGCACTTGCGAAAACTTTGCGGGCAAACTCAGTTATGCCGAAGATTTGCACGCGCGCGGTTCGATTGAATACTCCAAGGCAAGGAGGCTTCTGGGCCGCTATCCATGCAAACATACCCTGAGTGCGAAGGACCGCAGTTGCATGAAACTTAGAATCATTATCGCTTTTTGTAGCGTTTTGACGGTTGCTCTCACCGACGCGGCCTCTGCACAGCAGTATTGCGCAGACGACATGAGCTGTGGGCAGCGCTTCAAGTACGATTACTATCGCAACAAAATGTGGCCGTTGCCATTTCGTGCCATGGATTCGCAGTCGGTACTGGATTATTTCCAAGTGCAGCGCGACAACGGTTGGAAGCTTCACAATACACTCGGGGCGGCGATGTTTGATCCTGAGACACATCGCTTGACCGACTCAGGTAAAGCCCATGTGCGCTGGATCGTTTCGCGCGCTCCGCAAGACCGTCGCGTCGTGTTTGTGCTGCAAGCCGACGCGCCGAACCAAACCATGGTCCGCGTCGAGTCGACTCAGCTGGCCATTTCCGAGCTGATTCCCGTCGGTCCGCTGCCTCAATTGTACCTCACCGACCAGGATGCTCCCGGTTCGTCTGGAGTCTATCAAACCGCGATTACGCGAGCGATGGTTTCGTCGATACCTGAGCCTCGCCTGGGCGACTCGCAAGCTCCTAACTAAGCCGGAAAGTGGCGTCTGTGTTAGGCAAATAGAGCCTGTACAACTTGACCGTGCACATCGGTCAAGCGGTAGTCGCGTCCGCCGTAGCGATACGTCAAACGCTCATGGTCCAATCCCATGAGATGCAGAATCGTCGCGTGGAAATCGTGGACATGAACTCTGTTCTCCGCGACGGTGGCGCCCAGTTCGTCGGTTGTACCGTAGACGCTGCCTCCCTTGACGCCGGCACCCGCCATCCACGACGAAAAACACGCGCTGTGGTGGCCCCGCCCTTTTTCACCATCAACGCCAGGCGTCCGTCCGAACTCGGTAGTCCAGACGACGAGCGTGTCATCTAACATGCCGCGAATTTTCAGATCTTGCAGCAAGCCAGCTAGGGGTTGGTCGATGTTCTTGGCATGTTCGGCGTGTTCGGCCATATCGCCGTGCTGATCCCAGTTGTGTCTGCTGCTGCCATCTACCAGTTCGACAAAGCGCACGCCGCGTTCGGCCAGTCGTCGTGCGACCAAACATTGCCATCCAAATCCCTCGCTTTGCCCCCGTTTTAGACCATACATGTCGAGCGTAAGATCGCTTTCTTGTGCGACGTCAAACGCCTCTGGTGCATCGCTTTGCATATGGTAAGCCGTCTCAAAGCTGCGAATGCGAGCTGAAAGTTGGCTATCCTGGGCCCGCTGGGACAGGTGTCGATTATTCAGCAAATCCGCTAATCCCAGCTCGAGCTCCTGCAGGCCAGCCTGTTGAGAGCGACGGGCTAGGTTGGCGATCGGCTCGGTGCCACCGACCACCCGTACACCTTGATGGTAGGCAGGCAAGAAATCGTTGTTGAAAATTTGCGTTCCGGCATACGGCATTTGCGGTGCAAGCGCCACGAAGGATGGCAAGTTCTGGTTTTCAGTACCCAGACCGTAGCTCACCCAAGAACCAATACTCGGTCGCGAAAAAAAGAAGGAGCCCGTGTGCATACCCAGCGTGGCGTTGTAGTGTTCATTGTCGTTGCCACACATAGATCGAATCAGGCAAATGTCGTCCATGCAATTGCGCAAATGCGGAAACAGATCGCTCACCAGCGTGCCGCACTCGCCACCGGGACGAAACTGCCAAAGTGGCTTGAGCAGTGTGCGCTCTTTATCCGAAAGACCGCCGCCAGCGCCCGTTCGCTTGCCATCGGCCTTGAAGAGTTCGGGTTTGTAATCGAACGTATCCATGTGCGACACGCCGCCATTTGAGAATACAAAAATGACTCGCTTAGCTCGCGCTGCGAAGTGCGTCGACTTTGGCGCCAGCGGATCGCCTGCGGGTAAATGGCTTGAAGGAACATCGCCGGCCGCCAACATTTCTCCCAGTAGGGCCGGCATCAGTAGCGACCCACCCACAAACGAACGAAGCCAAGTGCGGCGCGGGATGAACTGTGGAATGTCAGTTGACATAATCGGTCTCAATCTAAGTAGACAAACTCGTTCAATCGAAACAACGTGCGCACCCACGCTTGCCAGGCTTCCGATTCTTGCTGCTGAGCAGGAATACCTGCATCGGCGAGTAACGTGGTAGCACTGACCACGAAGGAACGGGCAGCCTCTAGCTCCTCAGCCTGCGGTGGTCGAGACAGCGCCATTTGGTACGCTAGCTCAACCCGCTCATCGATGGCAGAAGTCGAATCGCAAATTCTTTGAGCAAAACGTTGTGATTGCTCGTGAATGAGCGGCGCGTTCATCAAATACAAAGCCTGAATCGGTGTGGTGGTGGTCATCCGCGTGGCTGTGCTGGTGGACGGATCGGCACCGTCGAAAATCGCCAGATAGGGGTGCCGCTGGATTCGCTGCGTCATCAGGTAAACGCTACGCTGATTGCTCTCGTAAACATCTTTGAACGGATTGTGCTGAGTGTACTTCCATTCCGATGGCGGTGGGAACGGATGCGGGCCTGTCACGGACAATTCCAAGTTCTCACCGAGCACAAGCAACGTATCGCGAATGGCTTCTGCTTCAAGCCGCTGCCTGGGGAAGCAGGACAACCACAAATTTTCTGGGTCCTGCTCTATGGCTTCGCCGCTGGCATGACTCGACTGGCGGTAGGTGCTCGACAACATGATCTCGCGATGCATTGACTTGATAGACCAGCCGTAGCTACGGAATTTAGCGGCCAAATAGTCGAGTAATTGCGGATGAGTCGGTGGTTTGCCCTGCTTACCAAAGTCGTTTGGTGTTGGCACGAGTCCGCGTCCGAAGTGGTATTGCCAAATGCGATTGACCATCACGCGCGCGGGCAGCGGATTGGCTTCCGACAAGATCCATTCGGCCAACTCCTCTCGACCACTGACGCTCGCGCCTATTTTCGCGATTTCTCCCCCGAGCACACTTGGAAAATGTCGCTCGACGGTCTCGCCTAGCCGCGCTGGATCGCCCTTGAGTTGCAGGGCAACATCTTCGCACACTTCTGCATCGACCACCGCATAGACGGTCTCAACTTGGGGCGCTTGCTGCCGATGTTCGGCCAGACTCTTCTCTGCAGCTTCGAGTTGCCCTTTGATCTTGCCCGCTTCTTGGCCCTTGGATTTTTCAAGCTGCTCTTTGAGCTTTTGGGCAGCACTAGACAACTTGGTCTGCTCTTGGAGCCAAGCAGCCAATTCTTTTTCGGTCTCGACTCGCCTGTCACTCTCGACTAGAGGCACGAATTTGCGCTGTTTTTGATCCAGTTCGATGCCGGGCCAGGGATAGCGCGTGCTATGGAAGACACCATACAAGCCGTAATAATCTTGCGCGGTGATGGGATCAAATTTGTGATCGTGGCATCGCGCGCAGCTTATCGTCATGCCCAAAAATGTTCGTCCGAGGTTGTCCAGTGTGTCTTCGATCGTCAGGTGTTGGGGATAGTCGACGACTCGCGAACCAAACCGCCTGGCTCCGGCGATATAACCGGTGGCGATCAAACGTGCATGGCGTTGGGCTTCGGTCGCACCTCCCCGTAGATCGCCCGCCAACTGATCGCGAACAAATTCGTCGTAGGGCAGATCGCGATTGAAGGCGTCGATAACCCAATCGCGATAGCGGTAATTCTGCGGAATCGGAAAATCAGAATTGTCGCCTGCCGTATCGGCATAGCGCACCACGTCCAACCAATGACGTCCCCAGCGTTCACCGTACCGCGGGGAATCAAGCAGACGATCGAGCAACTTTGAGTAGGCGTCATCCGATTCGTCGGCTAGGAAGTTCGCAACCTGGCTGGGCGTTGGTGGTAGGCCAGTCAAGTCATAGGTCGCTCGGCGTATCAATACACGTTTGTCGGCTGCCGGAGCGGGCGCGAGGTGGTTGCGCTCGAGCTCGGCCAGTACGAAGCGATCGATGTCGAGCGTGGACCAATGGTCGTTCTCTACGATTGGGACTGGCGGCACAGCGATCGGTCGTAGCGACCAGAATTCTCGCGCGGCTAGCAGGTCGATTTTTTTACTCGCGTGTTTTGTTTGGGACAAGCGTGGATCGGGTGCACCCATTTCGACCCAGCGAATCAAGTCGGCTATTTCCGTATCTGCCAACTTGCCTTCGGGTGGCATTTGCAAATCGGGATTCTCAAAGCGAATGGCTTCGACCAGCAAACTATGCCGTGGATCTCCAGGGACGACCGCTGGACCGCCCGCCCCGCCTTTTCGCAGCGCATCGCGCGAGTCGACCAGCAGATCGCCTTCAAGCTCTTCAGCTTCGGCGCTATGGCAGGCGTAGCACTTTTCGACCAGCACCGGCCGAATACGACTCTCAAAAAAAGCCAATTGTTCGTCGCTGATCGACGACCCTTCGTCGGCCATCGCAATACCGACGATGCATATCGCAATAAGCGTGCTGAAGATGCTACGACCGCCAAACATTCAAGTACGCCTCCCAAAACCCGCGCAGAAATGCCTTGACAAACAAGCGGCAGAACCGTCGCATCTCAATCCAGCCGCGCCGTGGAAAGGATCCATTTCTGCCCTGCCTCGACCGCTAGTCTAACATGATCAGCTCAACGCAACAGCGTGCTCCACGAACCCACAAGTCACTCCACGGAGCTTAGAAAAATGCGCAAGCAACCATACATTATAGTCCTGCCAGAGCAGAGTGGCATGGATACTATGGCAAGACTTCTCCGAAAAATCGGAGCCAATTGCCGTGTAAGATGCCCGCAATGTCGGGCTCTGTGTAACCACGGGCGGCCAACATGCCCTGCAGTTTGGCTAGATCGCCGATGCGATCCAAATCGGCTGGAGTTTGTTCGCATCCATAGGCACCATCCAGGTCGCTGCCGATGCCAACATGTTTTGCATCGCCAGCCAGTTCACAAACGATATCGATGTTC
>JBGSJL010000276.1:0-18482 GCA_041741955.1 Pirellulaceae bacterium
TGATAGCATTGTGGCGGCCCGTGATTCCCACGTCCGAAGTTGTAAGTTGTTCAAAATCTACGGGGGCGCCCTCGGGGTCCGCCCTCGGGGTCACAGCTTGTTCGTCACGGCCCTCGGGGTCACACGGCCCTCGGGGTCACAGCTTGTTCGTCACCGCCCTCGGGGTCGTCACGCCCTCGTGCGCCCTCGGGGTCACAGCTTGTTCAGGGGTCAGTCCCTCGGGGGGCGCACCCGGGGTCAGGGCGCCCCCGGGGTCAGGGCGCCCCCGGGGTCACAGCTTGTTCAGGGGCATGCGCCCCCGGGGTCACACAGGGCGCCCCCGGGGTCACAGCTTGCGTCCTCGGGGTCACAGCTTGTTCAGGAGGCATGCGTCGGGGTCAAAGCTTGTTCAGGAGGCATGCGTCGGGGTCACAGCTTGTTCGTGCGTCGGGGTCACACGTGCGTCGGGGTTGCGTCGGGGTCACAGCTTGTTCGTGGGCATAGGCCCCCCCCTTCCATCTGTCCATCCGGATGGACAGATATTTCCCAGCGAAAGCTGTGACCGCAGTTCGGTTAGTGAGATTTCCGGATGGACAGATATTTCCCAGCGAAAGCTGTGACCGCAGTGAAATTTCCCACGCTGATTCTTCTGTGGCTCTATTGCCCAATCGTCGATTCATTGCGGGGGCTGCAGCCAGCTTCGACTCTCAAAAATGTGCACAATAGATTCGGCATCTCAAGAACTTCGCTTGGCACACTCTCCGAATCAGTCCGCATCTTTGACCCAGAAGGACTAAAGGCGATTGCCAAAGAACTGGGCGATCAATTACTCAAGGTTCAGCATCGCCAAATCTCCAAAGGTATCCAAACCGCCAAGCTCGACCAGCTTTCTTCGCTGGGCAAAACTATCACTGCCGTCGATGGCTCAATCGTCCAAGTCCTTGCTCGAGTTGCCAATTTGGCTTGGGTCCGGATCGGCGATGGTCCACCGACGTGCGGCTATCGATTGCACGAACACCGGTCGTTCGCGGACCAAGCGGACCTTTGAGATGAATTGCTTCTACATGAGCGGCTGGGCGACCTTGAAAGAACCGGAGCAGCATATTGAAAAATTGAAACCCCATCGTTTCTCAAGAGCTCTGCGTTTCTAACGCACTGAGTCGGTTCGCTGCTGCGCGGTCGGTAATGCAACGTATCGACTCAATCATAACGTAGCCCGCCGACTACCTCGCAGACTTCCCGAAACCTGACCGCCCTCCCCCCGCTGAAGTGCCTCGCGACCGGAAACAGCAACCTCCGTGCCGAACAGTTGTGGCTGTGTCCCCGTTGAGATTACTTGAATGTTAGTAACGCGGAGTATTAGACTCTTGCTCCTTTCTCTCCAGTAGAGATCGTCCAACTTTTAAGTCATGCATTTGAACGACTTATAACTCTGGACGTGGACATCACGGGTCGCCACAATGCTGTCATTCACGAGTGCTTCCGAGTCAACCGAGTTCGCACGATCCCAACGTACAATCTCCAATGAGTTCGCAAGCAATGAGTGGCAGTGGATTCGCAATCGTAAATGCTGCAAACAAATGTTTAGTGGTGAAGTTCCAATGCCAAGCTGAATAGCGATGGGGACGACCGAGCCGCTCTATTTTGATTCAAACGTCTGGCTGCGGACTAGGGCCGCGTAGTGGCCCGCCTGGGCGAGCAATTCCGCGTGCGTGCCGTGTTCTACAATGGTACCCTCGTCAAAAACAAAAATTTTGTCCGCATTATAGACCGTGCTCAGGCGGTGTGCGATTACGATCCGCGTGGCGGAGAGTGTGTTGAGGTGGTCGTCGACTGTCCGCTCGGTGATAGTATCGAGTTGGCTGGTCGCTTCATCTAGGATCACGATTGTGGGTTCGTTCGCCAGCGCGCGGGCTATCGACAAGCGTTGACGTTGTCCGCCCGAGAGTCCTGAGCCACCTTCGGATACGAGTGTTTGATAGCCCATCGGCATTTCGGCGATTTCTTGGTCGAGGGCGGCGAGTCGCGCGGCTGCTTGGACGGCCATCAAATCCAAATCGGGGTTCTGAAAGGCGATGTTTTGGCGAATGGAACCGCTAAACAGAAACGATTCCTGAAGAACGACGCCGATTTGGCGGCGAACGGTCGGATAGTTGAGAGTTCCCAGAGGAATTCCTACTTCGTTCGTGCTATCAACGTCGTGAACCAGGATCTCGCCTTCGCTGGGTGAATGCAGCCCGAGAAGTAATTTGACGAGCGTGCTTTTTCCGCAACCGGACCGACCCACCAGCGCGACTTTCTGGCCCGGTTCGATGACGAGTGAGACATTTCGCAGGACGAAAGCCGCCTGTTCCTCATAGCGAAAGCTGACACCCCGAACCTCAATCCGGCCTGAGAGGGTCGGTGCCATGCGCGTCGTTTGCAAATCTTGCTCGGGCGCTGTGTTGAGTACGTCAGCGATGCGTTCTAAGAATGCCCCAACCAGTTGCAAACGCTGCCCGTTGGCCATCAGCGATGCCAGCGGTGCGAGGAAGGCCAAGGCTAATGCATTCAGAGCCAACATCGTTCCCAGGGTCAATGAACCATCGAGCACGCGCCAGGCTCCGAACCACAACAGCAAAAGGGGCGCAGCCGTGCGCAGTCCTAACAAGGCCGTCTCGATCACAGCCTCCAAATGGCCCAGTCGCGAGGCGAGGTTGAGCTCCTTTACGAACAGATTGCTCCAGCGGTCCAGGGCGCGATCCTCGGCCCCTGTCGCTTTGAGCGTCGCGATGCCGTTAAGAGCCTCGATCAAATACCCTTGGGCCTCCGCTTCCGCTCCGAGCCGCTGTTGCGTCAAGGCTACCGTCCGTCTCAGCGTGATCAGCAATAACGCAATTTGGACTGCGCCGATTCCAAGGCCCAAGGCGCCGAGTACAACGTCTTGCCACAATAAGATCGCGAGATAAGCGAGTGCCAAGCTGCCATCGAGAAAGACTGAAAGCGTTTGGCTGGTGAGAATTGCGCGAATTTGAGAGTTACTCGCGAGCCGCATGATAAGGTCACCCGTCGATCGCTGCTGATAGAAGCTAAACGGAAGCGCCAACATTCGCTCGAAGAAGCCGAGCATCAACTGCGTATCAAGCCGCGCTTGAAGGTAGATCATGACTGCGGAACGGAGGTAGCCCGATACCATCTGTGCTAAGACGAGTACTGCCATCCCAAAACCCAAAATGAACAGCATATTTTCGATGCGGAATGGGAGCACACTATCGACCAGCACTTTCGTGAACAATGGGATCCCCAGCCCCAGCACTTGAAGAATCAATGAAGCGATGAGGATTTGCGTGAGTGCCGCAGGAGTACCCGGAGTTTGCCACATGACGCGAAGAAACTGTCGCCATAGTGGCTGATCGGTTTTTTGTCGGCTCGTGAATCCTGGTCCGGGCTCCATCGTCAGGATGACGCCAGTGAAACCATTGGAAAATTCCTCATGCGTCAAATGCCGCCGACCGTCCGCCGGATCGACGACCTCCACTCCGACCGACGCAATTCGTTCCAGCACCAGGTAATGGCTGAAATTCCAGTGAACGATCGCTGGCAGTGGAACGTCGCGGAGATTCGCGTCGCTCTGGACCGAATAGGCTTTCACGCGCAGGCCTTGTTTTCGTGCCGCCGAGACGAGGGTTTGGGCGGACACTCCATCCCGACCCGGAGCGCAGGCATCGCGGCAGTCGGCCAAGCTGGTATCCCGTCCGTGGTAGCCAAGTATCATAGCGAGACAGGCGGCGCCGCACTCGACCGTATTCATCTGAAGAACAACAGGCACGCGTTTACGTTGAAACATGGAAGTTCGGACGGCTCAGGGTAAGGGATCGCTCAGAATTCAATTAGGGGATGATCTCACTGAAGCCGGACAACAACGACAAGACGCGGCGCGAGCCGACCTCAACATCGACGGGTGCCGTGCTCCCCAAATAGGATTCGAGAAGCGGTTCCCGCGCGGTTTGGAGTTCTTCCTCAACGTTTGCGGTCGCGACCACAACGGGTACTTGGATCGTTTCTGAGGAAAGGCCAAATCGTAGCCTCGCGACTACTGGGCTTTGCGGCATTGGTTCGACGTGGATGATTCGGGTTCGAGTGACGACGCGCGACGCTGGCCTGCGTACCCAGACCGTTTGGCCTACGGCGAGCTTTTCAGAAAACTCTGTTGGGACGAGAACGAAGAGCATTGTCTTCCCGTCGGCCTCCGCCACTAAGGAAATGCCAGCCACGTAACTCGGTACTCGCATCGCCCAAGTCATGACCAAGGACACGATGATAAGTCCCAGCAGGATCCATAGGCACAGAAAAGTGCGCGGGCGGATGAAGTGCGGGAGGACCGACGGTTCTCGACCCTCAACGAAGTGGCGTAGTGCGTCCCCGCGAAAGATGGTTCGGGTGTCATCCGGCATGCGTGATCTCCTTCGGCGACTCGAGGGTCAGCACGGACGGGACGCACATCGGATCTGCCAGTCGCAATAAACCATAGCCAATACCGGCCAAGCCTGTCATCAACCCCGGCGATTCGACTCCCTGGGGAACTCCACAAATCCAGCCATGTTGACGGATATCTTGGAGCACCCGAGATGCCAACCGATCAAGTTGGACACGGTGCATCGGCAAATCGAGAATTTGAGTCGCCTGTAGTAGCAACTCGAGGTTGCCTAAATCTCCATGACACAGCGAGTGATTTCTGCCGACCCCATAGGCGATCGTAGTTCGCACCGCCGCTTCAACCTCGGCCCGCGTCAAAGGGTCTTCGCGCCGTTTGAGCGAATTGAGTCGAGCCAAACCGATCCCTGGCGCACCGTGACACCATGCAGTCACAAACCCCGGCGTCGTTTCACCTGGTTCATCCGCACTGCGCAGATCTGGCCAATTTTCCATTTGCGGAGAAAACAAACCACGCTCGTACTGGACCGCTGCGGAAGCGACCTTCGCGTATTGTGGGTCACCTGTGATCTCCGCCAATTCGGCCAGTGACCACCCAATCCCTGAAGTACCATGCGAAAACCCCGTCAAGGGTCCTTGGGCGGGTAAAGTCGGTGGCCATGCCATGCCTGCGCCGGCGGGCTGGGCATGTGCCAGCAGATGGTCACCACAGGCTCGTGCAGCCAACAACACCGAGGTCGTCGGTGCACAGCGGTAGAGGCTCACGAGACTTGCCAAGAGGCCCGCTGTTCCGGAGACGATGTCAAAGTGATGATCCTGTTCAACTTGAGGACGCAGTGACATCGCGGCGGCTTCGGCGATTAATGACGGCTCGGACCATAGTGTTGCTAAGTGGGTCAGAGCGTAAATGACTCCTCCCCAACCGCTGAATGCCCCGATCGAGCCCATTAGCGATGGTTCGTTTCTTACTTGGTGAAGCAGCGTCGGGAGCGCGCTCTGTGCTAAGCTCGTCCAACGGTCCTCACCCGTCGCGGCACCGAGGTAGGCGAGAAAGAGCGCCACGCCCGGCAAACCGTCGTAGAGATCCGTCCCCAGAAGTTCCAGAGTACATTGACGTTCGTCGATTGCAGTTAGCCCGACCCAAGAGGTGCCGGTGGTGTCGCGTAAGGCCAGTGTTTCAAGGCGTTTCCCAACCGCGCGGGCGGCGGCCAGTAACTGCTCACGATCGGCGTGGTGTTCGCAGCCCTCCCTCTGATTTTGGTTTGCCCTTGGGCGCTCCGAGCGACCCCTGGGTTTCGCTAATGTTGCCATGGATGCTCGAATGATCCAAGCCTGTTGGTCCATATCGGAATCGCTCAGCTTTTCCATGCGTTGCCGCACAATTTCCATTCCCGACTGGTCGAAGAATTCCGCGACACATGCCCCCGAGCTCGTCCAGAGCTCACGGGAATTCGGACGGGTCGTAAACACCGGAATGTCGCCACGCCATAAATCGTCGCGCTCGGCGGCAATGACTCGAGCCAAACACGGTAGCTCTACAACCTTAACCCAAAGTCGATCGAACAATTGATCTCTTTCCAGTCCGTCGCGCAACAGGTCGGGATGAAAACTCTCGCGCATCAGGACACAGTAAGTCGTTGTGGGCCGAAGTATCACGCGTACGTCATCTTCAGCGAAGCGAGCCACGGCCCCACCGTCAGCGAGCAACGCTTCGCGGTGATCCATGAGTATGCGGTAAATTCGCATGAACCCGTCAGCAACCGCATCGGAATAATCCGACACTTCCACGGATTGACCGTGAAGGGACGGTCGATTGGCGGCACCAGGAATCAACACTTGCTTGTAGACGACCCGCATCTGGTCAGTGCCTGTGCCCTCCCACCGTGGCACGCCAAACGGAGTCTGCTGTTCCAGTTCTCCACCGAGTCCGCTGATGTCGATCCCTTCCGAATCGGCGCCTGACCAAATTCGTTCGGGGAGCAGTCCGGTTCGCAAAACCGAACGGTCCAGCAACGTGTCAGCCAAAGAGGGTGACGGCTCTGACGTCGGTGTGTGTGGGTGGAAGAGCGTCTCCAAATCTACAAAGACTGGGTGCTCGCCGACTGCGATCAGGTTCTCGGAATGCAGGTCGGTAGCTTCCAAAGCATACAGCAAAGCGAGTTGTCCCCCTTGCCGCTCGTAAAAACGTCGCACTTCCGATTCTGATTCGCATTCGCGAGCTTCCACGAATTCGACCCAGCCATATTCGCCACGGTTCAGGATGACCAACGGCCGAAACGGAACTTCAAGGCCACGCTCGTTCATCCATAGCAACAGCCCCTGAAAGTGTGAATCCACCGCAAGCGGCTTGGGTTTGTAGACGATCTGTGAGCCGTTTGCGAAGGTCGCGATCATCACGCTGCGCCCTCCGCGGTGACTATCGCCGGCTTCTTTCACTGCGATAATGGGACCGGGATCGGATTCGGAAAAGAAAGTAGTCTTCAGCGTCGTCCAGTCGGTACACAAGTGCTGCAGAAACTCTAGGCTGAATTCGACCCACTGATCGATAGCAGTGACTACTTGGCGAGCGAGAACGGGATACTCCAGGAACATGGACCAAACCACGTCGCCCTGCTTTAATCTCTGTTGAAAGCTATCGAAGCGGGCTTCGGATGTATCACCCGACAACTCTCCTAGAAGCCGGGCCACGTTGAGCTCCAAGATCATGGTTCGGCTCAACATCTGTGCGACTTGCCACGGCAGGCTCGCAGCGAGGGCTTGTGCGACGTTGTCCGGGTCAAACGGTGGGCTAAGCGAGGTCGAATGCAAGGTTCGAACTCGTCGCATCAGTCGCTCCCAGCCGTCGTCGAGCAAGGGTCGCACGGCTTCCAAAAAACCGAGAACTTGTTGTTCTTCAGTCGCGGTGGGAATAGGAAACAGACGCTCAGTACTCGTTCGTGAGTAAGCTCGTTCCATCGTCGTCAACCAACTTGGAGGCATGGAGCCACGATCGCGTATCGCCTCCGCGGGTTCGCCCAGAAGCTGAAACCACTCCTCTTCGGTCATGCGATCCTGAGCAAGACGCTGCTTAAGATATAGATCGGACTCGAAGGGCGATTGCATTTTCCAGCGTTGCAGCCGGCGTTCGGCGAGCGACTCGTCGACCGCACCGCTCGCTACTGCGGAACCAGTGACCGCTATGGAGCTAGTAGACTCAGTGGATCTTGGGTCCACTGTGGATCTAGTGGCATGGAGCGTTCTTAAGCGATCTGCCAGATCGAGACCTCGATACCAAGCCGGCGTTGGTACTCGTTCAAACGTGTCCATGAAAGTCTTTCCCGAAAAGTCTATTCTAAGTCGGGTGGGCGGCGAAGTGTTTGACGCCAATCGCTTGCCGCCATCCACTTGCCGCCAACCCAGAACACGCCGTGTGGACCGTTTGATCGAACTGTTCAGCAGCATAACCGTGGGGTGCAGCTATACCGGCGTGATTTCGGAGGAGCAGGACGAGGGCTAGGAGGCGCGCCTCCGACAACTTCCTCCAGGTCGGCAGCAAACAGTTCAACCAACCCCGCTGGATTTTGCGGTAGCGCTTCGCGCTGTGCATCAGTCAAGCTACGGCGGAACTCTTCGTCCTTCCACGCACGGATGATATCAAATTTGGACATGGGAAACTCCTTGTGAGGGCTCGCATTTTCGGCCGCCAGATAAAACTGGTCGTTCCCGTGGAGAAGAGTGGCCCGTCATCCAATTCCCCACCATCCTCAGCGAGTTCCGCGTATAGATGTTACAAGTAATCGCGACCGATTTTTTTCTCCGTCGACCGTGAAGAATAGGAAAGACCAGAGACAACCAGCTTTTAACCCTACCTTGGACTGTCCCTGCAGCCTAAACTCCAACACCGAGCGGCGTATTGCCGCTGTTAGCACCTTCGATACGGCGTTCTCAAACGGGCGAGATTGGTAGATAATAGAGGGTTCAAACTTCGAAACACTCTCGGAAAGTTGACCATGGCAAAAGCGGCCTCCCAAGCGCGCCACGCAAACCCCCAAGCCAGCCACGCAAACTCACAGCGCGACCCCTCGCTACTGCGCAGTGCCAAGTGGTTCGCACCGGATGATTTGCGATCGTTTGGCCACCGCTCGCGCATGAAGCAAATGGGGCTGGGCGACGCCGATTTTCGAGACAAGCCCATGGTGGCGATCTTGAACACGTGGAGCGATCTAAATACGTGCCATTCGCATTTTCGCGAACGTGCAAATGAAGTGCGCCGAGGTATATTGCAGGCGGGCGGCTGCGCGGTGGAAGTGCCCGTCATGAGCTTGGGCGAAATGCTCATGAAGCCCACGACGATGCTATATCGCAATCTATTGGCCATGGAAACCGAAGAGGTTATCCGCTGCCATCCAATTGACGCCGTGGTATTGATGGGTGGCTGCGACAAGACAGTGCCAGGCCTGTTGATGGGGGCGCTGTCGGCCGATATTCCCGCGATCTTCATGCCCGCAGGTCCGATGCTCAAAGCTCGCTGGAAAAATGAGACGCTCGGCAGCGGTTCGGATGTCTGGAAATATTGGGCAGAACGTAGCGCAGGAAATTTATGCGACGGCGATTGGGGCCAAATCGAAGACTGCATCGCTCGCTCGGCCGGCACGTGCATGACAATGGGCACGGCTTCGACGATGGCCTGCATCGCGGAAGCCATGGGTATGACCCTGCCCGGAGCGGCCTGCACTCCAGCCGTTATGGCCGAGCACAGCCGCCTGGCATCAGCTTCCGGACGGCGGGCGGTCGAGCTGGCTTGGGAGCAGTTGCGGCCCAGCCACATCGTAACGCGCGAAGCCATCGACAATGCCATCGTCACGCAGTTGACAATCGGCGGTTCGACCAATGCCATCGTCCACATTATCGCTATGGCTGGCCGAGCTGGATTGCCGGTGTCCCTGGATCGCTTCGATGAGTTGTCTCAAAAAACACCACTTTTGGGGGATATTCGTCCCTGCGGTCGCTTCCTTATGGAAGACTTCTACGATGCGGGAGGGTTGGCGGCGCTGCTAAACCAGTTGAACGATCTACTGCACCTGGAATGTCGCACGGTCACGGGGCGCACACTGGGCGAGGAAATCGCAGGCAAAGAAACCATTAATCCGGAGGTGATTCGACCCCGCAATAACCCGCTGTCCAAGTCGGGTGGAACGTTTGTGTTGCGGGGCAACTTGGCACCTGACGGGTGCGTGATCAAGACCGTGGCCGCCGATCCGAAATTGCTCAATCACCGCGGAACAGCCATTGTTTTTGAGAATTACGCGGAGCTGAAAGCTGGTATCGACGACCCGGACCTGCCGGTGACTGCCGAGTCGATCATCGTCCTAAAGAGTGCTGGTCCACTGGGCGCTCCGGGCTTTCCAGAGTGGGGCATGTTGCCGATACCAAAGAAGCTCTTAAAAGCCGGCGTCCGCGACATGGTCCGCATATCCGACGCGCGCATGAGCGGGACGAGTTATGGCACCTGCGTGTTGCACATTTCACCAGAATCGCATGTGGGTGGGCCCTTGGCGCTGGTTCGTACGGGCGACGAAATTGAGTTGAATGTCGACCAGCGTCGCATCCATTGGCACGTCTCGGACGCGGAGCTGGCCAGACGCAGGGCGGATTGGCAGCCACCAGTTGAGAAGTGGACGCGCGGCTATCAAGCTCTATTTGCCAAGCACGTAACGCAAGCCCATGAAGGCTGCGATTTTGATTTCCTGACAGGTAAGTCGCCCGATCGCGATCCCGATATTTTTTGACCAGTTCATGACTTAGGCTAGTCTACGATATTCGCTCCAACACGCCGCACTCATTCGCTTAGAGAGATTTACATTTTGTATAAGATTCACATTCGTAAACTGAGTACAGATTGCTTAGCCTGGGCCCTGGTTATAGGCTGTGCGTCGAGTCTGCACGCTGAACAGTTGTCATTCACGGCGAAGCCTGTTGTCATACCAAGTCCGCTCAGCAGCGATGCCAGCACCAGCACGGTGGTGGTGGAACCCAGCGTGGGTCAAACGACGGCGGTGTGCTTCCTAGGCACGCAATGTCCGATGGCGCGCGGTTACGTGGGGACACTGAACCGATTGCACGCCGACTACGCGGAGCGCGGTGTGCGGATTATCGGTGTGATGAGCAATCGACAGGATTCGGTTGAGGACATTGCTCAGGCCGCGCAGGAACTGGGGATTGTTTTCCCGCTAGTGCGCGATGCGGATAACGTGATTGCGGATCGATACGGCGCGAGTCGCACGCCGGAGGTCTTTTTGCTCGACAGCCAAGTCAAACTTCGCTATCGGGGCCGGATCGATGATCGACTTGCGCCGGGTGTGGCCCGCGCACAGGCCACGCGCGAGGACCTTCGACTGGCGATCGACGAATTGCTAGCTGGTAAACCCGTTTCGATTCCTGCCACCCGTGCTCTAGGCTGTATAATCGGTCGGGTACCGCAGGCCAAAGCAGCAGAAGCGGACGCCAGCGCAGTCACGTATTACGGGCAAGTTGCACGCGTGCTCAACACACACTGTGTCGAATGCCATCGCGCGGGTGAGATTGGTCCATTTGCGATGGATGACTTCGACGAAGTTGTGGGCTGGGCAGAGACGATGTTAGAGACCGTCGACAACGGCCGCATGCCACCCTGGCACGCCGATCCTGCGTTCGGCTCATTTTCGAACGAGCGCACGATGCCCGAGGCCGACAAACAAATCTTAAGAGATTGGATCCGTGGTGGCTTAGCGAAAGGCGAGGTCGCGAGTCTGCCGCCATCGCCCACGTTTGTCGACGGCTGGAACTTGCCCAGGCAACCAGACCAAATTGTCGCCATGAGACAGCGTCCATTTGTGGTACCCAGGGATGGCGCTGTCGAGTACCAGTACTTTGTGTCTGATCCGGGTTTTACCGAGGACAAATGGATTACGGCTGCACAAGTCATCCCTGGTTCGCGTTCCGTTGTACACCATGCGATCGTTTTCGTCCGTCCGCCTGACGGGGCCGAATTCAACGGTATTGGCTGGTTGACTGCTTACGTGCCGGGTCAACGCATTTACGAATTGCCGTCCGGTAGAGCCCGCAAGGTGCCAGCCGGTTCCAAGTTCGTGTTCCAAATGCACTACACTCCCAATGGCACTGAAACAGCGGATGTGACTCAGCTAGGTTTGCTGTTCGGAAACCCTGAGGAAGTGACGCACGAAGTTTTCACATGGATGGCCTTAGATCAAGAATTTGAGATTCCGCCCGGCGAAGAAAATTTCAGCGTTCGTGTTCAAAGCGATGCGTTGCCTGCCGGTGCGGATTTACTGGCCATCACACCGCATATGCACTTGCGTGGAAAGTCGTTTCGAATGTTAGCCAAGGACGGAAATACGACCGAGATTTTAAGCGTGCCCAATTACGATTTCAATTGGCAGCACACCTACCAGCTTGCTCAACCGTTGCCTGTCGAAACGCTCGGGAGTTTGCGCTTCGAAACGGTGTTCGATAACTCGGATCAAAACCCATTCAACCCCGACCCCACGCAAATCGTTACTTGGGGCGATCAAACGTGGGAGGAAATGGCGGTCGCCTTTTTCGAGGTCTCCAGGCCGCTGACTGCCGATTCGACAAGTCGAAGTGCAAAACGGAACAGCCAGGCAAGTCCGCAGTCAGCCGAGGATCGCTCGCTCAAAATTGAGCAGTATGTTGCGCGAGTTTTCGAGGAGCTCGATAGCAACCAAGATGGGCAGATTAACAAGTCGGAAGGCTCGATCGTGGTGCGGCATATGCACTTCAAACTTTGGGATCTCAACGAAGACAACGTCGCCACCGCCGACGAAGTTCACCGCGCTGCAGAAAAGCTCTTCTAATCGCATAGCGACTAGCGTCGCATGTAGATATGCGGCTTGCTGGGCCGTATCGCGGACGGCGATAGGAGAAGCTCGGACTGAGAGCCCGCTACGGGCGCGCTGTCGCTAAGTTGCAGATCCATAGGCGGTACAGTCTGTCGTACTTCGAGCTTAGCGAAAGTCTCTTTGGGCTCAGAATGGTCGTCTCGTGTGAGCTGAGAATCGAGGTCGGCATTGGTTGAAGCGATTCGAGTAACGATCTCTCCAAACTCGCGGCGGGTCGCGTCATCGACTCGGTCGAGCCGCCCAACAAGCGCCTGCGCGGCCGAGGGATTATTTTGGCAAACCAGCGAAATCTGGGCAATAAATTTTGCGGTTTCAACAAAGTTATAATCTGCAGTTTTTCCCACAAAGGGACCGATGGTCCGCGTCAGTAGGTCAGCCCCGAAATTATCAACTTTGAGGAATACATCCATCGTGCCAACAATGTTCGGCGAGCCGACGTTGACGGTATGATTCTCGGTTCGCAATATACATACGCAGCGACCTGTGACTTTTCGCGGAGCCATCGTGCCATCGTAGGTACCATTTCCAAAGTAGATGTGCATATTGCCATTGGAAAAGACCAAATCGCATTTGCAGGCTGTACCAACGCCATCGTCGGCCAGGAATGTGAATGGGCTGGTCCGCTGGGCTTTGACTTTGGTGATACCCATCACTTCCCAAATATTCACCATGACTTCGGGACGACGGACCAAAAAGGTGAACATATGTGGATCGCAAGCAATTTGTTGCGATGGCATGCGGCGGAAATAGCTGGGGCTGTCGAGTACTTCGCGAACGTCGCCGCTGACTTGGGAGCTGAGTCGCTCAATGGGCACGCCGCGGGCAGCTTGCAAGCGAACTTCTCGCGACGAAACCCCTTCGGGTACAGCGGGCTCAGCAGCCCAACAATTTTGAGCTAGACCGATCGGGCAGCCCCACAACTCAAACGGACCGCTCCCGGCAACAGGACCAAACGAGAGGGCACAGCCTGAGATCGCCAGCATAAGCTGTCGTGCAAATCGCATTGATGAGGCTGCCCACTTCACCCAGATTACCCCGCAGGTAGAGGATCATGGTTTCAGCACCATGTGTATGAGCTCTTTTCGGCTTACGATCGACATAATCCTCAGTGCTTCTTGCTAAGCAGCATCAGGAAGTTGGCCCAATTGATCTTGAGCCGAACCCTCCAATTTGAGAGAAGCAGCGTTGACGCAGATTTATTCTGCAACTGCTGGGCCCACTTCAACCTTTGAGCATATGTACCTTGGAACGACTCGATCTCAAATTCCGAGCCGAGCCAGCTAGGCCACCTCGCAGCCGATTTTCCGGCGGATGGCTGCTGTGGTGCCTTATCGGTGCGGGCCTCGTATTTGGAGGTTGGCAATATAGCCAGCGTTTTCTAGCCCGTCGACTCAGCGATCAACTCGCCACGGCCCATTCGCCCAGCGAGGCCTTTTTGGCGCTCGAAGGACTGCTCATGCTCAACTCCGATGCCACTCTCGAAATTGCCCGCGGCTTGCAGCATCCCAACACACAAGTCGCTCGTACCGCTTATCGCACGCTCGATGCGCAGATTACGGGCTGGTCGCAGTTGGAAGCTTCCGTTGCAATGGCTCGTATGCGCGCTTTGGCGGGCAAGCTGGCGGGGCTGTCGGATGAAACCCCGCCGGACAATTTGGTATTGGCCAGTAGTCTCGCATCGCGGATCTTCACGATGTGCCTCGAGCTGGACGATCCGCAATTGGCACCGGTGATGACGGCCTGCGAATCGGTTTTTCAGCGTGTGGCGCGTCCCGCGCAGGTTCCAGCCAGTTTTACGGCGCAGTCCACGCAATCCCGCTTAGAAACTGCGAACGCTGCGGCTGAAATTGCGAAGCTTAAGAGCGAATTGAATCAATTGCGACCACCGCCACCGCTGAATGCATCGGCGGCAACTCGTTCGCTTTCCGATGAACAATTCACCGAACAGAACATTGAACAGAACATTGAACAGAACACTGGACAGAATACTGGACAGTACACTCCAATTGCCGCTTCCGACAACCAGCACAGTTCGACCGGCAATCCGGCTGCTCACGTGCAATTCTTGACGGCTGCCACACGCCCGCGTACCCCAACGCTGCAACCAGGCCGCGCATCGATTTCACTGAGCGACAAAGATGGCGCTTCCGATCGGACCATTACCGATTACCCTTCGCTGCAGACACAATCCCTGACCCAGTCCGCGTTGATAGAAGCACCTGAAGGCTTAGTCCAAACCGTCGCAACAGTACCCATCGTGCGAATGCGAAAGCTGTCGCTAGAAGTCGATGTCGCCGGTATTCCCGGTTTGCCGATTGACGAACTGGTCCGGCTACTTGCCAGCAGTCAACCGCAGGTCGCTCAGACCGCTGCCTTGGCCCTGCGTCAACATAATTTTTCGGACGAGCTCATCTCGCTCGCTTCCGAGCTTGCGACTTGTTCCCCAGTACGGCGAATCGAGTTGCTACAGCAGATAGCCACGGCAGACATGGACCCGCGACCTTGGTTGATCTGGATGGCCGAGGATGGCCAGCCGGAAGTACGCCAGGAAGCTATCACCCTGCTCAGCAGAGCGGCCAATCAAGTCTATGTTCAGGGCGAACTGCGACGCTTGTTGAATCAGGAGCAAAACGACCAAGTCGCGCAAACTATTCGTCAGGCGTTGGCATCCCCGGCTCGCTCACTATCCCACAGATAATAGGCTGCGGCGAAACTATCGGCAGGCCTCGGACTGCCAAATGTTAGATTCACTTCAAGCCTATCCCACGCATTGTTCACGCGATGCTTAGTTGCTGTAGCTCAGTCGTCGATGAGCTGCTGTCGATATTCTTCGAAATTCGCTTTTTCCGATTCGGCAACGACGGGATACTCCAGATCCAGCGCTTCGAGTTTTGCTGCGATTAGGTCCGCCACGGCTGCGCGAGTATACCACTTGTCGTCGGCGGGGATCACGTACCAAGGTGCCCACTTTGTGCTGGTACTCTGCAACGCTTGTTCAAGCGCCTGCTGATATTCGGGCCACAGCTTTCGTTCAGCCAAATCGCCCGAGTTGAATTTCCAATATTTCTCGGGTTGATTCAAGCGTTCCAGCAAACGCTTCTTTTGTTCTTCGCGCGAGACATGCAAGTAGAACTTCAGGATCACCGTGCCATGATGAGCCAGCGTTTCTTCAAATGCGTTGATTTCCTGGTAGCGAAGTTGCCATAGTTTTTCCAGCGACTTGGGTTCGAGCGATTTCAGCATCGGCAGCTTTTGTGGCAGCAGAAACTGCGGGTGAACGCGAACAACCAGAACTTCTTCGTAGTAGGAACGATTAAATAGGCTGATCATCCCGCGAGCTGGCAGGCAAGGCATCGCACGATTCAAAAAATGGTATTGCAAATCGGTGCTGTTGGGGGCCTTGAACGAATAGACGCGGCAACCCTGAGGATTGATTCCGCCCATGACGTGACCGATGGTTCCATCCTTGCCCGCTGCGTCCATGCCTTGAAAAATGACCAGCAGCGAATGGGTGTCGCTCGCGTAAAGCAAGCGTTGCGCCGACTGGAGTGCAGTCACATCGATGGCCAATTCTTCCGATGCATGGGCCTTGTTTTTCAATTCCTTGCCAGCGCTGGTCGAGCGCTTGGAAAGGTCCAACTTTTCGCGCTGCTCCACCAAGAATTTTTCGGCAGAAAATCGATGCTCTTTGACCATAACTCTATTCCCACATCACAATTTATTTGTCGACTCCAGCCACCACGTACCACAGCCAAACTTACCGCCGATCCGACGGACTTTTGATTCAATCAGCCGACACGCCTTAGCGTCTGGTTGTAGCTTATTGTCCGCTTCAAACACACTACGCCCGATGGCTAATTGCCGAATTGTTACCAGTCCTTTGTCCACTTTAGATTTTGAGGTAGCTGGAGTCGCCAGACTTCAGCGCGTCGCGAGAAACTGAACTCTGGCGAGTCCCGCTACGATTGTGCCAAGAACCAGGGATTGCCAGCAACCAGAGACCAGTCGATACTTTGGGCTTGCGAGCTCGACTTCTAGTCGGCAATCTACGAATTTTTTCATGTTTCTTGAGGAGTTGATTTCGATGGCAATGGTTCCCCTCCGAGTCGTTTTGGATCACGCAGCCGAGAATAACTACGGAGTAGCTGCTTTTAATGTCAACAACATGGAGCAGATCCAATCGATCATGGAAGCTGCCCAGGATACCGATTCGCCCGTGATCATCCAGGCTTCCCGCGGGGCTCGATCGTATTCTCAAGACGCCTATCTCCGCCATCTGATGCTGGCTGCTGCGGAACTCTACCCACACATCCCCATCGTCATGCACCAGGATCACGGCAACAGCGTGTCTACGTGCCTCAGCGCTATCGAAAACGGTTTCACCTCGGTCATGATGGATGGTTCGCTCGAAGAAGACGGCAAGTCGCCTGGCTCGTTCGATTACAACGTACGGGTGACTGCCGAAGTCGTCAAAATGGCCCACGCTCGCGGTGTTTCGGTCGAAGGTGAGTTGGGTTGCCTGGGTTCGCTGGAGTCGGGCGAGGGTGAGCAGGAGGACGGTCACGGAGCCGTTGGGCAGCTCAGCCATGATCAATTGTTGACGGACCCAGAAGAAGCGGCTCGTTTTGTCGAAGCCACCGGTGTCGATGCGTTGGCCGTAGCCATCGGCACTAGCCATGGGGCCTACAAATTTTCACGCAAGCCTGATGGCGAAGTGCTAGCGATGGGCCGCATCGAAGAAATCCACGCTCGTTTGCCTAACACGCACCTGGTCATGCACGGTAGTTCCTCGGTGCCGCAGGAGTTGCAGGATATCATCAACAAATACGGCGGCAAGATGAAGCAGACCTACGGCGTGCCCGTCGAGGAGATTCAGCGTGGTATCAAGAGTGGTGTCCGCAAGATCAATGTCGATACCGACTGCCGCATGGCGATCACCGGTGCCATCCGCAAGGTGCTCGCAGAAAGTCCCGAAAAATTCGATCCTCGCGATTATCTCAAGCCCGCGCGCGAAGCCATGAAGCAAGTCTGCATGGCGCGGATGACATCGTTTGGCCAAGCCGGCAACGCCAGCAAAATGCGAGCTGCTAAATTGGCTTAGGTCAGCAGGCTTAAAGTGGCTCGGTGGTCCCCGACCGAGAATTCTCGATTCCCCATATGCTATTTGCTCAATGCGAACAATCGATCCATGGGACTTACCACATTCATGCCTGGGCGATTCATGACATGCGTATAAATCATCGTAGTGCTGACATCCTTGTGCCCCAACAACTCTTGGACCGTGCGGATGTCGGCACCCGATTCTAGCATGTGCGTCGCGAAACAATGCCGCAGCGTATGAGGCGTCGCGGGCTGGTCAATGGCCGCCAACTTAAGTGCGCGCTTGAAACGGCCCGCAAACGTTGATTCGTGAATATGGTGGCGACGCACCGCACCACTCCGCTTGTCTATGCTCAATCGACTCGCCGGAAAAAGAAACTGCCAACAAAAGTCACGTTCCGCTTGCGGGTATTTCCTCGCCAAGGCAAATGGCAAATAGACACTCCCAAACCCCTGCAGCAATTCGCTTTCGTGCAAGTGCCTCACATCGTTGATTTGACGTTCAAGAGGCTCGATTGCACGCTCGGACAATACCGTAACGCGATCCTTCATACCCTTGCCATCGCGCACCAGAATCTCGCGGCGCTCGATACAAATGTCCTTAATTCTCAACGTGCGGCACTCGCGATGTCGGAGCCCGCCGCCATACATCAACTGATACATTAAGCGGTAGGGGCCAAGTATGTGTTGTTCGAGTTCTCGCACTTCGCGCGGTGTGAGCACCAGCGGTCGATAGTCGCTTACTTTGGCGCGGACCGCATTTACAAAACCAATTTCTCGTCCGAGCAAATTTTGATAGTAGAAAAGTAGCGCGGAGAGAGCCTGATTTTGAGTTCCTCCGCATACCTCACCCGTGAGAGCCAATTCACTCAAAAACTCTGCAATTTGCTGCTCGCCAAAGCGATGTAGACGTTCGTCACCCACATGTCGGACGTAACGCTTGAGCCAACTGACGTACGCGCGCTCCGTCGACTGAGGATGGTGAAGTAAACGCATCCGTGCACGCAGCTCCTGCACTGGCTTAGGTTCGCTTTCATCAAATTTGCCTGCATTGCCCTCTCCTGGCACCAGGCTAGCCCGTTGCTCGACAGT
>JBGSJL010000277.1:0-1635 GCA_041741955.1 Pirellulaceae bacterium
TCCATCGCGCCCTAAGTAGACGCTGTAGGTCGCAGAGTGTGTTCCCGTGTAAGTGTAGGTATCCCAGTGCCAGTCGCCCGAACTAAAATAGGGTCCGTTGATGACAATCGCCGTATAGGCTTCGTTGACAGTGATGGATCCAATGAATCGATGCACTTCGGCCAAGCATGCATTATTCGGATCTCGCTCGAAGAAGTAGGTGCCATTCAGTCCGGTCATGCCTGACGTCGTCGACGCCACCTGGTAGAACTCGACGTGGAAATCACCGAAGGCTCCAAACCTGTAAGCGTCGTACTCGGGATACGTGGTTGGCAAGTTGAACTGACATTGAAAATTCAATTCGGCCAAGTTGACCGTCGCCCGCAATTGGCTCTTGGTATCCATGCAGTTGATGTTCACAACGGCTTTTGAGCGAACTTCGCCGCAGGCACTTTTGACGGCCAGCTCGAACTCATAGACCCCCGAATACGTAATGTCGACACCGAGACTGGCTAGCGAAGTGGTGATCGTGCCGCTGTCCGCATTGGGATCGCCGAGCACGCTGACCGAGCCGTTGATGAGAGCCTCGTAGATCGGTGGTCCGCCCCGCGCATCATAGGACCAATCAATTTCCATGTTATCAATGCCGCACGCGGCCGACTGCAGTCTGGCCGAGATCGAACAGACTGGATCCACCGCGCACTGGTCACAGCAGAATTCGACCCCACACTTGTTCTCGGCATAGACGCAGTAATCGCAGTTTGGAGTGGTCTCAAAGTCTCCGCTGGCATTTCCATCTTCATCCATTTCAAGCTGATGAACGACGACTGTTTCCACATCGTTGGCATCAAAGCAGGTTTCGGTAATCCAAGCGGTCACCGCATCGGATATTTCGTAATGAAAATATGCGGGAGTATAGTAGCTGCCGGCGCCACGGTCACAGGTGACGGTAGGTTTCGTACAGCACGCGGGAAAGGGACAGCCAGGCATTAGGGACACTCCATTTGAAGTGGTTCCCATTGCTCATCGACGGGGTTCCAAACTACGAACACGGCACCATTACTTGATCCGCTAGCCCATCGATAAATGTTCTGTACTGTGACTGTGCCCGACGGTAGTCGCCCGTTAAACTCAACGATTGGTGTGACGGAAAATGTCGGGGGCGTTCCGCTGAAGTCGGAGGTTAGACTTCCGCGAAGCATGGTGGCTTCGTGCACGATCGACTCGATGATCCAGCCATCGAGCTTCCAGTCGTAGACAGCCACGCCGGTATCGCCCGTCCGAGCACG
The DNA here is from genome assembly GCA_041741955.1 of Pirellulaceae bacterium. GTDB lineage: Bacteria > Planctomycetota > Planctomycetia > Pirellulales > Pirellulaceae > Aureliella. The sequence goes on from JBGSJL010000277.1 coordinate 1,269, forward strand.
CATGGCCAGCGAGTTGGAGTCACGGAGCGACGGCAGGGGAATAGGCACATTGCTACCATCATGTATGCCAGACGGGCTTTCAATCGTATAGGCTGTGGTGGACGCCGAAGTACCTGACGGAAAACTGCTATTGAGCTTGAAGCGGAAGGACCGCATCGTAGCCGGATGAATCTTGAGCAGTTGCCACTGGCCAGCGGCACGATTGTAAACAACAGTTGCCTTGTCGCCGCTCTTGCCAAGTAGATTGTGCGGATTGTAAATTGTCGGTAGCGGACTGGGTACAAACGAATGTGGATACGCGCTGATGGGGGTCAGTGCGCTAATCGAGAACGGCCTTTGATCGGCTACGTCACCCACGGTCCCTGGA
>JBGSJL010000278.1:0-31476 GCA_041741955.1 Pirellulaceae bacterium
GCCAGCCAGCGAATGGTATGGGCGACGTCTTCGGGGCTGCCCCAGCGATTTAGAAGCGATTCGGCTGTCGCTCGGTGGGACCATGGGCCATTGGCTGTACTCTGCCCCCACTGGGTCTTGATCCAGCCTGGAGCGATGCAGTTGACTCGCAGACCGGGGGTCGACATGGCCAGTGCCGTGCTGAACGCCGCCACGGCTGACTTGGTGGTGCAGAACAGCTGGCCCGCTTCGCCCTCCATGCCCAGGGCGGCTTGATCCCAGCTCATATTGATCAGGGTCGGTAGCGGCAATGGTGGCCCGTTCGAAGTGCGTAGTTCCTGGACCATTCTGGCTGCGGCAAGACGACTGAGGCGGATTGTGCCCAGTAAATCGGTATCGATCAAGCGCTGCAGGCGACTTTCAAACGGCAGTTCTCGAGCGCTGCCAGTCAGGACGTCGGCACCAGCATTGTTGACCCACACCGCGATGGGGCCGCGCCATGCAAAAGCGCAATCTACGAAGTCGCGGCAGGCCCGAGCACAGGAGATATCAGCGGTGATACACAGCGCGCTGGATTTGTGGTTTGGGTTTGTCTGTGGCCGAACGCCTGCGTTAATTGCGGCGATTTGGTGGGCGGTATCGTGAAGTCCAGCCAAGTTCTGGTGTGCATGCAGCACGATGCCATATCCGGCTCGGGCTAGTTCCAGCGCCGTTGCGCGGCCAATTCCTGAAGAGCTTCCGGTTACTACTGCGATTTGCGAGTCTGGCTGCATAACGGTAACTAACTCTTCAAAAGGGTCTATCTGCGACCGCTTTGCGGTCGGTAGTCGCTCAACTCCCAACCGTGGGTCTTCGACCCACGGCTACCATCTAGGACCGGCTTCGCGGTCCGCTACCTTGCCGATCGTTCACGAAAAAAGCCGCGGAGTGGATACACTCTGCGGCTTGTTTTATTCTGACATGCCGAATGTAGCAATCAGGTGCTGGGCGCGTTGTGGGTGGGTACACTCGCCGCGATCGACTGCATCGTGGTACTAGTAAATACTGCTAGCACCGGTATCGGGGTTACCGCACATGTGGAAGTGGTTATGGTCGATGTACAGTACTTCTGCCGCTTCTTCGTCTTCGAGCGTGTAGGGAACTGGCCAACCGTTGATAGTTCGTTCGGTAAAGTAGACGGTGCATTTGTAATGAGCGTGATGAAGGCTCGCCATACCAATCAAGGGGATGAAGCGTGGCGGATCGACGTAATCGGCGATCTTTTCCTTCACTAGGCGCACGTTGTTGCGTTGACGCTCGAACAGCAAAGGAATGCCGCCGCGGACAGGACGAGCCTTTTCCAGCGCCTGCATGACTTCGTCGTCGCTAGGTGGATCCAGGGCGATGGCAGGACCGCCGGCTGTGATCGGGCCAATGATTGGCACACGCTCATAGCGCTCGTGAATATGGAATTCCAATTCCTCTTGGTCTTGGAAGTAGGGGCTGACCGGAATCGGAATTCCGAAAGGCCCCAAGTTGGGTCCGTAGGTAATGCCGACGCAACCAGTGGTTGCCAGCATTCCCGAAATTGCGAGACCCAGAAATAGCTTGTTGTATGTACGCGACATCGAACGATCCCTCGTATCGATTTGAGTTGGTGGAAACATAAGCGGCCCTATTGCCCACCCGGCTTTCCATGCTGTCGAACTAATCGCTCGAGCCAAGGCACGAATGCCGCTGACTGCAAGCGAAGAGAACTTTGGGCCGCTCGTCTCCGATCTACATGGTTTATCGTTGTTAAGGTGGGCAGAACTTGCGGGTTTTTCTAGTTTTACGGCGGGAAATCGAGGTGCGAGTTCTCAGTTCTCAGTTCTCAGGCGCACTGCTTAGCATCGCGTGAACTATAAGTGGGATAGGCTTCCAGCCTGTCAAGCGTGCAATGACAGGCTGGAAGCCTATCCCACGTCATCACATTCGTCACTTGTTCCTCACGCGATGTTTACTGTAGTCGTAGCCTTGCGGTTGCCTAGCTGCACTCCATTCCAACGAAAAAAGGCCTGAGCTGCTGGTGCGGCTCAGGCCTTTTGTTGAAACTGCGTTCGTGGAGGGTCGGGCCACGCGAAGTCAGGACACGTGGGAGAGTACGGACTTACTTGCTAGTAAAGTCCAGATACCACAGACCGTCATCCCATTCCAACGCTACTTTACGCCATCCCAGTGGAACCTGAGGATACGGATAGAACGGGCCGATATAAGGCCATGCCGACGGGCTGTACTGCTTTGGATAGGTCACTGCGGCGTAGTTTGGATGCGCCGCGTAGCTTGGCCAAGCGTAGGAAGGCATGTTCGGCTGGTCGTAGCGAGGCGCACCTGCCCCGTATTCGCCGCCTGCACCCTGCATCGGGACAGGGCCGCCTGCGTAATCGACGTTCTGCGTGTAGCCGGCCAGACCCGAGGGCGCAAAGGCTTGTGGTGCCATTGGGACGACTTGGACTTGCCCTTGCCCTTGGACTTGCCCTTGGATGGGCATGCTCGAACCTTGCGGTACGGGCATAGGCGCGCCGGTCGAAACCTGACGGACCGGGCTACTGTTAGCTACCAAAACGTCATCAACGACTCGTGAAACGCCACGGGTGCGGCGGACGATGTCGATGACAATGTCCTTTTGACTTTGGTTGGCCACGGTGCCCTTGATCCAAACGTCACCATTTACGGTGCTCACGTCGAGGTCAAATCCACGCAGCGTGCCAGCTGCTTTGGACTGTTGTAGCTGGTCGATCACGGAGTCGGTGACAGCAGCGTCGGTGCTACCAGGAATCTCAGCTTTTTTAGAGCTAGAGACAGGCAAAACCTGCGGTTCAGCCAAGACTACAGCCGATTCAGTCGGTTTGGCGGCCTTCTTAACGGCTGTACCAGCTTTCTGAGTTGGCATTGGTAGAGCTTCAGGCTCATCGCCCTTGACTCGCAGTTCGTTGACTAGGTTGACTCGGCCCACCTCATTGATGGCGGCTTGCTCGACGATGGCCCGTTGGGCCCGCGTGGCAACTTCTCCGGTCAGATAGACAACGCCATCTTCGACCTTCAAATCGATGTCGAAACCCTTGAGATTGCCGGCTGCTTTATGCTGCTGTAGCTCGGCCATTACAGTCTGGGCAATTTCACGATCTCCACCGCACGCCCAAGCAGGCATTGCGGCGGTGACCGAAGCGATTACCACGCCAAACAGAAATCGTCGCATTGGAAACCCTCCTACGAATCACTGTCGAGTGTCCACAATCTAGCTTCCTGCCTGTGCCATACGCCCAGCGATGCGGGGTGCCTAGCGGCAGAAGGGTTGCGGGAGATAGTGGTATCTCCGAAACCACGCAATAACGTGTGGCTTGCGTAGCCTGGGAGAATGTAAGTCTTTTGGGAACTGCGGAGTTGGAGCAGCTTAGACAGTCAATATGCGTTCGTCGGGCAGCCGAGATCGATGCACTCTCATTCACGTCGAGAGTAAGTCGCTCGAATGCCAGCCAATGCCTATTGCTACAAAGATTGCCCCCCTTGTTCGCAGTAGGACTAGCTAACCCGTGAACTCGACAACCTAGCCGCACGCCTGTGCCGCCAGCTCGAAGTGCCACGAATAGCATTTCATCCGAGGATAGTTTTCGGCAACCAACGTTGACTCTGGTAACGTATTTTCCAATTTTGAGGGTCTAAACGCAAAAAATACTTGGCCGGATGGTGAACGATACCTGGGCCATGAGAAGCTGCGCGAACCTTGCCGGTTGTAGCGTTGGCTACAGCTGGCGAGCTTAAATCCATCGGCAACTAAGCTTATCGCCGAGGTGGCTGGGCCTTATCGCCGAGGTGGCTGGGTGAGGTTGCGGAACCAACCCACTAAGCTAAACACCAGGCTTCCCCCTACGAGCAATGCAGCCGCAATGGCGCCAATCTTCGGTCGGATTGCATAGAGGACGACGATAATGATGATCGCCACGAGCAGCGTGCCGCGAATCCGCTGCCAACCGAGTCGTTCGAGTTGCGGTGCCGAAACCCACGCCAAACCGAGCACCAAACCGACTTTGAGCAGCGTGCCGGACAAGAACCGGCTGCTGCTGGCATCCACATTGGGCAAAAAATCGATGAGCAGACCGGCTGCAATTAGGGAGACTGAAAAAAACGCTAGCAAAAATCTTTGCCAGCGTGCAGCCGCCGACAATGGAATTTTCTGCTTGCTCTTTTTTGGGTTGGCTGGCATCGCTTCAATTCATGGAGACTGGCCTATCGAAATGGGGTGGGCTAGAGTCGGCCAAGTCCTTCCAACCATGCCTGAAGGGTCTGCTTGGGAATCGTCTCCCATTTTGAGAGTTCTAAGTTCGGAGCCGCTAGGGTGTTGGCAACGTAGCCCATGTCGCTCAGTTGCTCGGCGACCGGCCCAAGTTGAGCCAAATCGCCCAACATCAGAAAGTCGAGCGACTGCAACGGCGAGTTTGGTTTGGGCCATTTAAAGCCCGCCAAACTTGTACCGCAGGTAATGACTCCCGACACGCGCCGCAGCTCTGAGAGCGAAGCCCCCAGGGCGATCTGCCCGCCGACGCCCAGGCCCACGATGGCGGTTCGCAATTTATCGATACGATAGTTTTTATCGAGCCGTCCTATCACACGACCGGCCAATTCGACTTCTTCTCTAGACCAACCACGCGGGTTGCCCGAGTTTACGACGGCGACGATCCAGCCGTAGTCTCTGCAAAAATCTGACCAGTAAGCCTGCGTCTTTTCGCGCTCCAGCTCGCCCGGTTCGGGAAAGACGATCAACAGACCCAAGTCGCGAACGTCCGACAACGGCGGAACAATCGCGTAGGACTTGTTAGGGAAGTCGCCGAGCAGGACGTCGACGATTTCCGTTTGCATGCCCTCTTCGATTTGAGGGTCGATAGCCGGCAGGGACTCTGCAAACTGCTGGGGCCAGACCGTGGCAAAAATCTCTACGGATTTCGTTGGGATTGGCTGGGCATCCGCTGGGCGAGTTGGACTGGAGTCGTCCGCCGATATTTCGAGTTTAAGAGGTTGGTCGAGTTCCAGCACGGCGATCTGTTGCTGCAGCTCACTGATTTTGGAGATGGCTTCTCCGTTGCAATGCGTGATGATTTGGCCAATTGCTAACTCCGTTTGGGCGGCCGGAGAGTTCGGTTCGATGGAAAGAATCTGGACTCCCGCGTCGCGTTGGGCGAGTCGCAGGCCAATGTAGCGGCGCCGGTAAACGGGAATCTCCTCCGTCAACACGGGCTCTAAGGTCAGACGTTGGCCCCCTCGCTCGACAACGATCGGCAGCGACTGGCCCGCGTCGACGGGGCCCAACGCATGGCGTAAGTGTGCCAATAAAGAGACTGGTTTTCCGCCTGCCTGAACGACAACGTCACCCGCTTTGAACAGCGCTTTGGCGGCTGGGGAGCCCGGTGCAGTTCCGGAGATACGGACCGGTCCCATCAATTCGTTTTGATCCGCACTGACGATCCCGAGCTTGCCGCTGTGGACATCTTGGCCCGCCTTCATCGCGGGTAGCCTGGCGAGGATATCTTCGATTGGAATGGCAAATCCGACTCCGGAATCATAGAGCTGCGAACTATCACCTTCCAAAAATGTACCGGGTGAAATAGGCGACAGAATGCCGATGACTTGTCCTGAAATATCGATGAGCGGTCCACCGTAGTTGATCGGAGAGATCTTGGCGTCGGTTTGAACGGCTTTATCGTAGGCGCGCCCCACCGCGCTGATGATCCCCACAGTCTGAGAGACGGTTTGCTTGTTGTATGTCTTTCCCAGCGCAATCGTCCAGTGCCCCACGGCCGCATCGGATTTAGGAGCAAATGGCGGCACCGGTAGGTCATCGTCGGTCTCGACCTTCAACAACGCGATCTCGCGACTGAAGTCTCGGGCGACAATGCGTGCCGCTGCCCGTTGGCCGCTGGGCAGCGTGACCAGGATCGAAGCGGGTTGCTGTCGGAAGTTGAACAAACTCGAAACGATCCAGCCGTCCTTATCAACGATCGTACCGGTGGTGGGGCCTTCGGCTACCAACTCCGCGTCGACGCGTTCCAAACCACCGAAGGTTTCGATTTGCACAACGCTTTGGGCAACGCTTGCAACCGCACGCCCAAACGCGATTTCTTCGTTTTCAACCAATGATGGGCTCTGCAAACTGGCGGATTGCGCGTGCAGCGGTGAGCTCTGTAGCAGCAGTTGTACAGCCAACCCGAAGGCCGCCCACTGGCAACAGCCGCGGAGGTGCGGTTGGAGCTTGAGGGCTAAACCCGGGGCCCAGTAATTTCGGTGCTGCGAGTTTCCGGCTGTATTCACGGTGCGATGACGATCTCTTTAAGTTCCTTGCCACGCTGTACCAAGAGGGCGATCGCATCGGCGCGATCCAAATACTTCAACTCATCGAGCAGAGTTGACTGGGAGGTGATGCGAGTCGAATTCAGAAACAGTATGAGGTCATCATTGTTCAGTCCGGCCAGGGCGGCAGGCGACTCGGGTTTCACGAGATCCACGAAGGCTGGGGTCTTGGAAAGAACATTGGGCACCAGCGCGATACCCAGCGCGTTGAGGCTAGCGGGTCGGTCCGCCAAACGTCGAGAGCTGGCGGCCCGTTGAATCGATTTGCCGCTCATGATTCTCTCGACCGATTCGCGAAGTTGGCTCATGGGTATGGCGTAGTTGAGCCAAGTGTTAGCGCTGGCATCGCGAAGTTCCTTGCCGAGCATCCCGATGAGCTTACCCTCAAAAGTGGTAAGTGCTCCACCGGCAGCTCCTGGGTTGTTGGTCATGGCATCAATGATATAGACGGGCCCCTGGTAGACCGAATCAAAAGTGCCGCGTCGCGCATTGAGTTCGGTGCGTGCCATCACGATCCCTTTTTGCACGCTCGACATTTCATTGCCCGTGGCAATTCCGTACAAATTGCTGAAGGCTAGAACGCGCGTGCCCACCGGTGGGTCCACCGCTTGTGCCATGTCAAAATAATTGTTGGTGGCTTGGCCGGTTGTCAGCACAGCGATCTCCAGGTTGGGGTCGATGCCCAGCACCTTCGCTTCTAATCGTCCGCCATCGCTGGAGACAACGATAATCGTATCCACGTCCAGAACGGTGCTCCAAGCGGTAAGCAGGTGCCCTTCGCCAGACACGAAAAAGCCGCTTTGGTAAGCATCCAAGCCGGCGACACCTCCTGCCCCGTACAGCTTGACCGTTTTCAGTTCAGTGGGGACGACGACTTGGCTGAGTGAACCCATGCCGATCGGGTCTGCGCTGTAGGTTGGGAGTTGGAATGCCAACAGTTGCCACAGGCAGCCAGTTGCGATGAAGCGTTTCAGGTGTGTCATCGAGGAACCTCACCCGGAGCGTGAGACGTACGGGGAAGGGACTCGGTCGTATCGGCGGCGGATTTGCTGTCCAACGCTACGGACTGGATCGATAGCAGCAACAATGGATCGGTACCGTATTGCAGTCGCAACCTTGTAGGAAACGAAAGCTGGAGTTCGCCGCCGGTCGCGATTTGGGAGTACTGATCGACGTACAATTCGACCGGGTCGTGCCCTGGATCACCGAAGACTTCCACCAGCGAAACGTCGCCGGTATCTGGAGAAAAATGGTAGCGGACGCGGGTGTCATACCACAGTGTCTGCAGCACTCCATGCAGCGGTTGGTCGGCCAATTTCTGCGAGCTACCTTGGTACACCGGTAATTTACCCAGATAGATCGTGTCGCCGATACGCTGGGGGCCCAACTGTAGCAATTGTCTGAGCGCGTGCAGTGCGATCAACATGCCAGTTTCCCGACGAGCGGTCACTACGTCCGACATGCGATCGCCCAAGTCGATCGTCGGGAGCGTCCGCGCACCGACTTTTAGCTCTGCGTGTGTAGCGTCCATTTTGATTTCAATGGGCGTCGTCTCGCCGGCCACGTTGCCCTGCAGAGTCCACAGGTCGCCCGTAGTTGTATAGTCAGCTCGCTTCTTAAGTTGTTCCCAGATCGCGTCCCGCTGAAATTGGTTAAAGTAGTAGTTTGCAAAACCGGTGCGTGTCGCCAAGTGTGCTTTGACTAACTGCATGTTGGGTCGACCGAGTTCCAGAAGACTTTCGGGTGAGGATTTATCCGATTCTGCTTCGTCGGCTGGTGGGTCTGCGGGTGTTTCGTCGGGCTGGTCCTGGGGTGGGTCACCTGAGTCCTTGCCGGGTTTGGGTTCCCCCTCCGCGACCTCGGAGTTTACGAGGTCGACCAATTGCTTTTCCGAGTGGACGCCTTCGAGCCGTACCAGCAGGGATCGCTCTTCACCCCCGCGGCGAATGGTCAGAGGCACGCGCCAGTCTTTGGGTAGCGTGCCCAGAATGTTCTTGAATCCGTTGGTTGTGTGGACTTCGCGGTCTGCCAACGAAACGATGCTGTCGCCATAGCGCAGCCCACGACGGTAGGCGTCCGAGCTGCTGAGGATATTGCTGACGAGCACCCCGCCGGAGCTGTCGGTAGAAACCGTGGCACCCAGCGTCGCGTGGTCGACGAGTCGTCCACTCTGCAGCATTCCGAAAAAGTACTTAATTTGGTTCGCGCTAATCGCATAGCCTACTCCCACGTTCACTCGACCTCGCTTCTCAAACGAGCAGCGGCCATTGATACCGATCACTTCGCCAGCCATGTTGAAAAGCGGTCCTCCAGAATTACCCGGATTGATCGCCGCATCGGTTTGAATACAGTCTGCATACTCGAGTAGTGTGCCTGCAGGATACTGGTAGCGATTGACGCCGCTGACTAATCCCAGGCTGACCGAAGGTTGTAGGTTGGTCGCCAACACGAAAGGGTTGCCAGCGGCGAAACACCATTGTCCGACTCGAACTTGGTCGCTGTCTGCCAAGGGTGCCGTGGGAAAGTCCTGGCGGCCCAGCAGTTTTATTAAAGACACATCGCCGGTCGCGTCGACGCCAACGATGACAGCATCGTAGACATTGCCGTCGTTGAGTCCGCAGCGCATGTGGTCGCCACACGCGCTGGAGACGTGGTAGTTGGTTAGCGCATAGCCGTCGGGCGTGACGATGACTCCGCTACCTCCGCCGCCGCCATCGAGTCCAAAGATGGCCACCGTAGCCTTCGCAGCTTGCTGCATCGTGGCAACGCGCTGCTGCTGAGCGGCCAACACTTGTTGGGACACCGAGTTTGCTTCGGGCGTTTGCGGTTCAGGCGAAGTCTGCTCGGCACCGCCAGCGAGCTGTGACAGGGCAATCTGAGAAACGGCTAGTAGCCATCCCAACGCAGCTAAGGCTAGCCAACCCAGCCGAGGCCTAGGTGTTGCAGAACCTGTACCAAGCTTGGTGATGCAGTTTATGAATGGCGTGTACTGAATGGGCTGCATAGTTTGGATTCGATTGCCTGCGTGCACGGCGGATGGAAGTGCTATTTGACGAAACGGATATCATGCCAGAGAACCACATCACCGACAGGGACTTTGGATTCTGCGTCGACTTCGATCCGCAGACGCCCATCGGCTTGGATGGGCAAGTCGAAGGAAATCGGCTTGCCGGTTTCCGCGAGTCGCTCTTGCCAAAGCGTATTGCTTTCCAGTTGAACGGAAACCTTACACGGAGTGTAGCGGCTGCCCGTGGGACGAAGCTCGACGGCCCCCACCAGTCGCGCGTAGCCCGCCGGAACGCGGTAAACGGCTGAGCCACTGCCCACAAACTCTAGGCTGGGGCCGAGCGAGCTACCGCCGGGTTGGCGTAGATCTTTTAGCTGCGCGCCAAATAATTTCTCGGCTCCAGCGATGGCCAGGCCGACATCGATCCGCTTGATGGACGCCGATTGCAGCGGTTCCAGCTCGGCCAGGAACAGCATGCTGCCGGACGAGTAGTCGATTCTACTCAATTCGGTTAATGGTAGAGTTACTGTCGCACCACACAGCAGGGTCATGCTCGCCGAAGTGCCATCGCGCGGAACTTGCACGGCGGACGACATCCAGCTTCCGCCGTGCGTGTCGTACACGATAGCGGCCAGATTGCCCGCTTGTTTGGCACCGTCGCCAGCAAAGAATCGCATGCCTGCCAACTTAGGTCTCGGCGCCTCGATTTTCTGACCGCCGAAATCAAAGCTCACCGACTCGGCAGAGATTCCGAGAATCACGCCCTCCAAGTTTTCCAGGGCCTCTTCGGAGCGTATCAGAACCAAGGCATCCCCAGAGAGTCGCGACTGTGTGATGGCCTGCCACTGGGTCGCCTGCTGGTCATTGAGCGCCTGCAATTGGACGTAAAACAAATTTTTAGAAGGTGTTTGGAGCTGCGTACCGTCTGCGAGCGAAAATTGGGCCGAGCCGTTTTCGATAGCGAATGAGGTGTAGGCAAATTGGCTGCCATCTACCAAGCGAGCTACCTGGGCCGCAGAACCAAGCTGGTTAGCTGGGAAGCTGCGCTGGTTAGCTGAGTAGCTGCGCAATGCAATCTGCCGCAACTTGCCCAATGGGATTTCCATGGGCTTCCCATCCACGGAGACTTCGGCCGAGGTTGGGGACAGACCCAGAAGTTTGGCTTGGAAGGTTGGGCGGTCGGTGGTTGTGATTTCGACTTGCGACAGCAAGACGCACACAGCGGCAGTCGCAACGCAAACTAAACCCATTTTCCATCCTAGGTTGGTGGGGTGGTGTCGACGATAAAAGTTCCGTCCCCTATCTTACCCCGAAACTGTGTCGAAGGGTTCGCTATGGGGTTACCGTAGCGAACAGCCTGCCAGAAAATCTTGCTTTCCCATGTTGCAAGATTGGCGTACAATTGGTTAGATATAACCCCATGAGAGGGCCGCTTGACGGCTCGCCTCGGATTCGACGCTGCCCGAGCGGCACCATCTGGAGAGGTGGCTGAGTGGTCGAAAGCACGTCATTGCTAATGACGCGACCGGGTTAAACTGGTCCGCAGGTTCAAATCCTGTCCTCTCCGCTTGACGAAAGCTCGTGTAAGACTTGGGAATTACGTATCCCCATCTCGCTCGGGCTTTTGTCGTTTTGTGTGCAGGTTCATGCTGTGGCGTCCAGAATTATTACTCCGCCAGAATTATCACTCCGCCCGGGTTTATTACTCAGCCAGCACGCTGCGCAAATATTCGCCATAGCCGCTCGAATTGGCGGCGGCCAATTTCTCTAGGCAGCTGCGATCGATAAAGCCCTTGCGGAAGGCTATTTCCTCAGGACAGCCAATTTTTAAGCCCTGTCGCTTTTCCACTGTCGCGATGAACTGCCCAGCTTCTAACAGCGATTCGTGCGTGCCAGCATCCAGCCAGGCAAAACCGCGCGAGAATATCAGCACCTGCAGTTGCCCACGCTCCAAGTAAATGCGATTGACATCCGTAATTTCCAGTTCGCCGCGCGGCGAAGGACGCAGGTTGGCAGCGATTTCCAGTACCGAGTTGTCGTAAAAATAGAGGCCAGGAACCGCCAATCGCGACTTGGGCCGCAGGGGCTTTTCCTCCAGCGAGACCGGGGCGCCGGCGCGATCGAGCTCGATGACTCCATATTCCTGCGGATGCTGGACTTGGTAGCCAAAGAGCGTTGCCCCAGTCCGACCCACCATCGCTCGGTCCAGCAGCGGCTGAAAGCCTTGGCCGTAAAAAATGTTGTCGCCCAGCACCAGAGCGCTGGCGTGAACGCCAATAAATTCTCGCCCGATCGTGAAGGCTTGAGCCAGTCCGCCCGGCGACGGTTGCACCGCATATTCCAACTGCATACCCAGTTGGCTGCCGTCGCCTAACAAGCGTTTGAACTGGGGCAGATCCCGAGCCGTCGCAATCACCAGCACCTGACGAATGCCTGCCAACATCAGCGTCGATAGCGGGTAGTAAATCATCGGTTTGTCGTAAACCGGCAGGAGTTGTTTGCTAACGGCAATTGTCAACGGATGTAGGCGCGTGCCCGAGCCGCCGGCGAGAATAATTCCGCGACGCTCAGGGGGAATGTTGATATTCTCGACGCTGGCTTGTTCAGTCGTGGTCATGTTGTTTACCTAATCCCTGCCGCTCGCGCCGATATTGGCCCGACTGCACCCGCTGCACCCAGGCCGAGTTGGCGAGATACCAAGCCACTGTAACGCGCAATCCGGCTGAGAAATCGACGCGGGGTTGCCAGCCAAGTTCGCGACGGATCTTCGAGCTGTCGATGGCATAGCGCCGATCGTGACCTGGTCGATCGGCCACAAAACAGATTCGTTCTTCAAACGCCAGAGGCGGGCTGACATGCATTTCGTTGACTAGGTCGCAAATTGCCTGGACGACTTGCAAGTTCGTTTGTTCGCTATCGCCGCCGATATTGTACGTTTGACCCACGCGGCCATGTGACAACACACAGTCGAGGGCCGCGCAGTGATCTTCGACATAGAGCCAATCGCGGATGTTGGCACCGTCTCCATAAACAGGCAGTGGTTTGCCTTCGCAAGCATTGAGAGTCATCAAGGGGATGAGTTTCTCGGGGAATTGATAGGGGCCGTAGTTGTTGGAGCAGTTGGTTTGCAGGGTTGGCAATCCATAGGTTTCGCGGTAGGCGCGGACAAACATGTCAGCAGCCGCTTTGGAAGCTGAGTAGGGTGAGTTGGGCGCGTAGGGCGTCGACTCGGTAAATTTCCCGTCCGCTCCCAGCGAACCATAAACCTCATCGGTTGAAACCTGCAAAAAACGAAAGTTGCTCTGCTCGCGACTCGATAACTCCTGACAATAGGCCCGCGCCGCGTCGAGCAAGTGAGAAGTGCCGACTACGTTGGTTTGCACAAAAGCGGATGCATCGTCGATCGAGCGGTCGACATGCGACTCAGCCGCAAAGTTGACGATGGCCTGCGGACGGTAGCTTGCCAACATGCGGTCGACTAATTCGCGATCACCGATATCGCCGTGTACAAACACATAGTGTTGCGATTCGGCAGGATCGCGCGACGCTGGGATGGGAATCGAATCAAGGTTGCCAGCATAGGTCAGCAAATCGAGATTGATAATTCGATAACGGGCCAGAGCGAGATGCCGTCGCACAAAGCAACTGCCGATGAAACCAGCTCCACCCGTTACTAGCAGTGTTGGTCGCATGACTTTCCCTGTTCTCGACGCACCTGTGGCCCCAGTACTATAATTCAAGCGGCAACAAACTGCTCAAACCACGTATGAATTTCTCGAGAGCCCGGGCGCGATGGCTGAGCACCCCTTTGACAGTAGGGCCAAGTTCGGCGAATGTCTGGTGGTATTCTGGCAGCTCGAACAGTGGATCGTAACCGAAGCCGCCTTGGCCGCGATAAGCGTGCAAAATTCTACCCCAGCAACGACCTTCGGCCTCCAGTCGAAGCGTGCCCGTAGGATCGGCCAAAGCAATCGTAGAAGTATAGTAGGCACTGCGCTGCCCGTCATGTGCGTCGCGCATGGCTTCAAGTAATTTTTCGTTGTTGCGTGCGTCGGTAGCACCAGGGTCCGAGTATCGCGCAGAAAAAATTCCTGGAGCTCCGTCGAGAAATGGAACGCACAATCCACTGTCTTCGCCGATCGTCCACTGCGCCAAATGGACTGCCTGCAGGGACGCTTTGAGGCGCGCGTTGTCGATAAACGTGGTTCCGGTTTCGTCCACGTTGAGCGGCTGGTCGACTTCGGCCAACGAACACAGTTCGAGCCCTAGTGGCTCGAGCAGGTACCGCAGTTCCAGACACTTCTTCGCATTATGCGTACCCAGCACGAGTCGGCTGTGATTTTGATCCAGTGTAGGTTTCATGGCCAGAGGATAACGCTCCGGCCTAAGTGCGACAATCGGTCGGACAAAGGCTGGGTCGTCACATCAGCCGGCACGCGTTAGCTTTCGGTTGCCGATACTTCAGCGTCCGCCGAGCAACGCACCGCTGTAAAGCTTCGACGTCGCCGCGCGCGGTACGGCCATCGGCTTGCCGTCGACATCAAACGGGATTTTGTCCAACGACTTCAGCGACGTTTTTTTACCGGTGGCACCGCTGGCGGGGTCGCGAGTGTCGACCACTCGGTAGCCGCACCACTTGTCGATGACTTGTAAAATTGCCGCATTGTATTGAAACTGACCCGAGGACATTTCTTGACCCAGACTATCGAAACTGCCGACCATGACGTAACTTCCAAAGCGATCATGAAACTCGTAGGCCTCCTGCCCTTCGCGACGCAAAGCCGTGGTTAGTTCATGTGCGCTGAGCGCAGCCAGGTCTAAGGCATCGGTGGGATCGGACATTTTGGAGGCCGGAGAGCCATTTCCGAAGTCGGTCACCTGCTTGCCCGTGAAAGAGGCGACGCGAACCGTGAATTTGCCGGGACATGCGAGCAACGAGTGATCAACATTCTTGTTCAAGTTTGCAACAAACTCGTCGACTTTGGGCGCCTCGAAATAATCGTCTGGCAGCAGGGGATTTCGAGTCAAAAAAGCAGCGCCCATCGGGCCAAAATCGTCTTTGCGATCCGTGCGCGACCAAATCACGGAGCGGTATTTTTGCACCAACCAGTTATTGCTCTCCTCTGCTTTTGCCGTGTCTGCGGAACTGGATTTGTTGTTTGCCGCCAAAGCAGCGGGCTTGGCATTGCGGACTGTTTTGAGAGTCTCTGCTATCCGCGGGTCGTCGTTGTCAGTGAACTCGCCTACCAGCACGACCCATACGTTTTCTTGACCGCCATTGGCATAGCGAATTTCGAGTTCATACGGGATCGGATTGCCATCCCGATCATTCTTAATGCGTTCGCGCTTGGCAAGCGTGGTAGCCACGCCGGTGGATTTCTCCATGACGAAGCTCGGAATATGCAGCGTTTCACGAATCTCTCGAGCCAGCGCGATGGCTTTAGGTTTCGCTACTTCGCCCGGCAGAGTCGCGGCCAGAATAAGCCAGGGTCCATGTTCGACCTTAAGCTCCAGCGATTCGTCCGCAATGGGTTTCTTTTGCCGGAACATATTAAATATCGAAGGCGGGTCGGCCATCGCAGACGTGGCAAAACCCAATGCAAACAAGCATGCAACCGCGCATCGTGCGCAGTGTTTGTGTTTAGGAAGGCAAGAAGTCATCGTTTTGAGCTCCGATTTTACGTGGCCATCTACTATCAGCCTGTAGGTAGCAGTTTTTTCCGTCCAATGCGACAGCGAAATGGCGTGCAGATCGCGGTCGTGGCTCGGGCGTCCCGCCCGAAACTATAATGCCAACAGACCCGAAACCGTAATATCAAACGAATAGGTCAACACTTTTGAAGACTGTGGAGAAAACGGGCGGGACGCCCGTGCCACGGGTGCTGTAACTCGGGCGGGACGCCCGTGCCACGGACAACGATGGATTCGCACCCACTCGCTGTTAATATGCGGGCTCTGCGTAGAAATGGTGGATAATAACAATTACAGCTTCGTTATAAGAAGAATTTTAAGAGTAGCTTTGTAGCGGTTATGCCGATGGGAAGGATTGTAGGGTGAACTTGCAGGTACGCCCGCATTGACTGCATATTTCGGACGGTCTCAGGAGGCGACATGATGTTGCGTAAGCATAGGCGATCAAAACAAAGCAAGCGTCAGTGGGCGCGTGTGGTCCTATTCGGCAGCGTGCTGGGTGTTGGGCTGGGTGGAGCCTCTGAGAGCTGGGCACAGGTCAAGTCGCTGTCGTTGCCGCCAGCAACGACCTATGGTGCTGGCGCTCAGTCCGCCAGTAGCTCGCGGCTGCAAGTCTATGAGGTGCCATCGGAATTGATTGGCCAAGTTGGCGCGCAAATTCAAGTTCATTATCACAGCGATCCCGAGGTTCGCGTCACAACAGACCCTAAAACGGGTCAGTTGATGATCATGGCTTCGGAAGCCGTGCATCGAGAAATCGCTGCTCAGATTTCTGGTTTTATGAAGCAGCATAAAATTCCGGCCGGCGATCGCGGCGTGAATCTGGCCTCCTACAACCAGCAAAGCTACGCGCTGCAAAATCTTTCCTGGCGCGAACTGGAAGACTCGATCCAGCGATTGGCCGGCAGTCGCCTGACGCAGTCGACCGATCGCAACGGGGAATTGTCAAATCTCGAGGTCAGTAACTCGACGGGCCGCTCGGATATCATTCAAATCGACCGTCGGGCGAACAAAGTCACCCTGTTGGGTGAGGGACCCACTGTGGCGGGATGGACGCAGGTCGTCTACAGCCTAGATCGCGGCCAGGCGGACCCAAGTCGCTTGACTCAAGTTGTACCACTCGCGCCGGCCGAACCGCGGCGGGTCAAACGGGCCATGCAACTGGTTAAGACAACCATTCAACAAGATGCGGCCGGTGGCAATGTCGAAGCTCAAGTGGAACTGGGCGACAACGAGCGGGCGATGGCCATGGGGTCGATCGATTCGCTAGGATCCGACAGCGGCCTTTTTGGCGACGTGCAGATCGAATTCGTTGAAGAAATTGACTTGGTAATTATTCGCGGTAGCAAACGCGATGTCGAGCGCACGCTAAAGGTCATCGATGAGATCAAACGCCAAGCCAAAGAGACGCAGCCCGAGGTCGAGGTGTTTCCGCTGAAACATGCCAATGGCGAAGCGGTGGCGGCCCTGGTGACACAACTCTACGATGCCGTTTACGCGCCGCGGCAGGGTACGGTCAGCATCACTGCTTTAGGTCAGCCCAACGCGCTGTTGATCATCGGCCGCGCCGAGGTTGTCAAATCCGTGAAGGAACTCATCGACAAGATCGACCAGCCTCTCGATCCAGCCAATCAACTGAAAGTCATTCCGCTGCAACATGCGTCCAGCGAAGACTTGCAAACACGTATCCGCGAATTTTTTGTGGCGAAGCCAGGTGGCGACACGGCGGATCGACCCAATTTGGGAACCAAGGTAAAAGTCCTCTCCGACTATCGCACCAACTCGCTGATCATCCAAGCGGCTCCGCGCGAGATGGCGGAAGTCGAAGCCCTGATCAACCAACTCGATGTCGAAACCGCAGTCGCACAGAGCGGTCTGCGAGTCTTCCGGCTCAAGAACACACTCTCCGACGATCTACAAACCGTGATTCAAGAAGTGATCAGCGGGCCGACGGACGCCGCCGGAGGCGGTGCCGGCACCGCGACTCCACCCAGTGGTAAGATTACGATTGTGGGAGAGGACGGTCGGGCAGGCGTCGAGAGCGGCATTTTGGCGGGAGTGGTCGTGACCTCTGATCCGTCCGCCAATGCGCTGCTAGTGCGCGCACCCGCGCAAAGTATGGAGCTCATCGCGCGCTTGATCGAAGAACTCGACAAACAGCCCAGCGCGGAAGCCAAGATCAAGGTATACCCGATCGAGAATGGCGATGCCACGCAGCTCTCGCAAACGCTACAGCAACTATATGGTCTGCAGGTTACGGCGGGTCAAAATACTAGTGGCGGCCTGTTTGGACTCGGCAACTTGAACCAAGCGGCCCTCACTGGCGGCGGCGAAAGTTCGCTGGTGCAACTGAGTATTACGCCTGAAATTCGCACCAACAGCATCATCGTCAGCGGCTCCAGCTCAGACTTGGAAGTCATCGAAGCCCTGCTCTACCGTTTGGATATCGAAGGCGTCGAGAATCGCAAGACGGAGGTGATTTGGCTGCGTAATGCGACTGCGCAATCGGTCTCTACCGCCTTGAATACGTATATCACGTCGCAGCGCAGCGTCAACCAACTGCTGACTCAAACGAACCAATTCATTAGTGTGTTCGACCAAGTAGACCGCGAAGTATTTGTGGTCCCCGATCTGGATACCAATAGCTTGATCCTGAGCGCGACGTCACGCTATTTCGAAACGATGCGCAATGTTATCGACCGCTTGGACCGTAGACCACCGCTGGTGGAAATCCAAGTCTTGATCGCTGAAGTGAATCTATCGGACGGATTTGAACTCGGTACCGAATGGGGCCTGCAAGACGGACTGTTGTTTGATCGCCAGGCTTCCTCGGGTGGCACGCTGACTTCGCCCGTCTTCAATATCGGCAATGCGATAACCGGTCCGTCGATCGCCGGACCCGGCGCCGAGCAACAGGTGGCAGGCCAGGGGTTGAGCAGCTTTGCTATGGGCCGAACCAATGCGGCAGGCATCGGTGGTTTAGTGCTGTCCGCGTCCAGCGAGGCAGTTGGCGTGCTGGTGCGGGCATTGCAAACTTCCGGCCGCCTACAGGTTTTGAGCAATCCGCAAATCACCACCATGGACGGCCGGCCGGCCTCCACTCTCGTCGGGCAGCTCGTGCCGCGTGTATCCGGGGTAACTCAAGCACAATTCGGACAAACGGTGAACGCCCCCGACACTCAAGTGGGCCTCCAAATTCAAGTGCTGCCACGTGTGAATCAAGATGGCCTGATATTAATGCAAATCGTGGTTACGAATTCTAGTTTGGACAATGTCAATCCGGGAATTCCGGTGGGATTCGGAGTCAACGGAGAAGTCATTCGGTCGCCAATTATCAATGAAACAACGGCAAACTCGACGGTCAGCGCCTACTCGGGGCAAACTGTTGTGTTCGCCGGTCTGATCACCAAGAGCCGCGCCAGTACCAGACAACAGGTACCGATCCTTGGCAGCCTGCCAATTATTGGTGCTGCATTCCGCTTTGATACCGAGACGGAAAGCCGCAAAGAGTTGCTGGTTGTGCTGACTCCGCGCCTTATCCAATCCGACTCGGACTACGAGACGGTCAAGACAGTGGCCTCGTCGCGAATGAGCTGGTGCTTGGGCGATGTGCTCAACGTGCATGGCGATGTGGGACTGACCGGAGGCAATGGCCTGTGGGGACCGGCCAGGAGTGCGACCATTTATCCTGACCTGCAACCCACCATGCTGGAAGATCACGCCGTACCCAACTCGGGAAGGGGCATGAATGAATTTCCAGGCATGTACGAGGGTGTTCCTTTAGGGCAGGACGGTGGTTCGATCATCGAGTCGACTAGCGCCCCAGAGCTAAACACCAACGCAGCTTTGCAGCCGAGCAACTCGGTCTTCAAGCCCGCAGGATATACGGTACCCAGCACCACCCCAGCTCAGCCGACAACTCCCGTCCAGCGCACAGCCTATTAGTGATATGTTCTAACTAGATTTTACGATTGGCCGTTTTGGCGTGCTAAGGATAAGTGGGATAGGCTTCCAGCCTGTCATGCGCGAATCGACAGGCTGGAAGTCTATCCCACGTTGTGAAACGGAGTTTAGCCATGCAAATCAAGTCGATAGCTCTTGCGGTCCTATGTGGTGTCGTCGCCAATGGCGCAGGCTGTAGTATCTTCGATAGCAAACAGAATAAGAGCTCGGACAAAAGTTGGTCTGTGAGCAATCTGTGGAAGAAAGGGTATCAAACGCCCAGCACGATTTCTGTGATCTGGTCGCCGGATGTGTTAACGATGACCGGCAAGCCGCCCACGCGCGGATTCGGTGGACGCGTATTCTTCTACAATGCGCGGTCACAAGCCGTACCGGTCGAAGGGGAATTGATTGTGCATGGCTATCGCGGAGATCCAATGGTGGGCGAGTCCGAACAAGTCAAAGCGGACAAGAAATTCGCATTTACGGCGGAGCAGTTGACCTCGCACTTCAGCCCTTCGGAGCTGGGTGCTTCGTACAGCATTTGGATTCCTTGGGACGGTGCCGATGGTTACCGCACAGAGGTAACGCTCATTCCAACGTTCAAAGTCAAAGATGGTGGAATCGTGCAGGGTGCGCCTGCCAAGCTCAACCTGCCGGGGCGTTCGTTGGACGGTAAGGACAATGCGGCCAGTTCTCACACCCAAACTGTTTCTTACACTAGCGCTACGCTACCCACCAACGAACTTGGCCGGCTGCCGGAGTTCCAGAAACAACACGCTCAGTACCCCCAGCCAACGACAGAACCCACCACGATCGACCTTCCGCCGCTGGGGTCCATCGGCAGACCTCGCAACAAGCCGCAGTCGTCCGTACAGGGTTTCACGTTGGGAAACATGCAGAATCAACCCGTGCAACAGGCTTCGTCGGCGAGCTACGGGGCGTCCCAGGCCAGTTACTCCCAGCCGGCTCAAAGTCCATTGCAGCCCGTTGCATTGCAGCCACCTCCTGGCAGCACCGACAACTCAGCTCAGCCTACCCAGATAACACCCGCGCAAAATCTCGATGGCCGCGCCGCCATGCAGCCAGCCGGTGAATTGAAAGCCGCAGGTACACCGCTCCGGTTCCAGCCCTGGCAATCGCAGCTCAAGTAGTTTCTCTCTGCGACCGCTTGGATCGTGCGGATTTGAAAGTTGCGTTTATACTGCGGTTTGGCAATGCAGTTGCGCAATGCCAGCAAAAGTACTCTCCCAACTAATAAATCGCGCGTCCCAAGGGATGGCAGACCCAACAGTCACCCATCCCGAAGGGATGAAAGCCATTAGCCGGTGGTCGCGCAGCGCACCACCGGAACACTTACCACCGGCTAATGGCTTGAACCCCTTCGGGGTAAAGACCGCTGGCGCTTCGTCCTCCGACGCACTAAACACGCGCACCCATCCCGAGGGACGTGGGATTTATAAGTTGCGTTTCTACTGCGGTTTGGCAATGCACTTGCGCAATGCTAGCAAAAGGAGCGATAGACTTTTAATTTGGCGGCGGTACCACCTCGGCGGGTGAGCTTCCGGCACTCGCACTAGCAGCTGCGACTGTTAATTCGCTGCGCACGTTGTCTACGCCGGGTTCTAACGCCAGCAGTCGTTCGGCGAGCTTTCCATCGCCAGCAGATTGGACCACGCCAGTTAACACTGCGGTGCGTCCCTCCATTGCGACTTCGATACTGCCCAAGTTCCGTGGCAGAGGCATTCTGGCCAAGCGTTCGCCCACTTTCCGGCTGGTAATGGCTGCCGTTGGGGGCACGTAGTCAAAACCGACGCTAACGACGGCTCGGATTTTAGTTTTGTTTTGAGAATTATTGTTGTTCTGGCTTCCAAACCCTCCTCGGCCGCCAAAACCGCCACCTCCAAAACCACCGCCAAATCCTCCACCGAATCCGCTTCGGCCACCGAAGCCCGAAGTAGCTCGGCTGACTGCTGCGGCAGTTTGCAAGCTGCTCGACAACTGGCTGGATCCAAAATTGGGGTCAAATGTGAATGACGAGCCAAGTGCTGCGCCACCCAGGGCACTCTGTCCAGCTGCAGTTGTTTGGCCCGTTTGACTTGTCCCAGTGGTCCCCGCTTGTCCAAAGATACTTTGCGTCGTGGTGCCACCGAAGGGGCTTTGCGTGGTGCCAAAACCACCCGTGTTGCCGGTGTTTCCGAAGCCCGTCGTTTGGCAGTAGGCCAATTGTGAAATCGCTAGGGTCGCGATCAGTAATGTGACAATTCGAAGCATAGCGTTACAACCTCTACAGCGATTTTGAACGGTAGTTCTCGCTTGACAGGAGTCTGAAGCGATTTGATACTCGAGCGGACCTACATTAAGTTTCGAGCCACATGATTGATAAACTAGTTTAGCAGCCGCATGTTCTGTCGAAAACCGTCTGGAATTGCCAATATTTGGCAAAATCGGACGAAATTGACTCAACGGTCTGCTCCTTCGGGATCAAGTCGGTCGTTCTTCAATCCAAATATGACTTTATTCGATAATTGAGCTCTGTAGCTCTTAGAACGAGTTTGCTTCAGGCCTCCGGCCTAGGAACGCATCTTCTACCTGGCGTGTAATCTACAGTAGAATCAGGCTTCCAGAATTCGAAACGACCCCCAAGCGGAGTTTTCATGATCTCTCGACTATGTTCACTGCTGACATTGTGTTGCATTATTTTTGCGACCGCCCTTGGTTCTCAAGCGACTGCTCAGGAGGCACCTGCGCGCATGACGGCACCGCGGCTGTTCGCAGAAAAGACTCTTGCCTACCTTCGCATCGACGACGTGAAACAACTAAAAGCCGATTTGGATCGCAGCTCGCTAGGTAAGCTCGGCCAGGACGAACAACTTAAGCCGATTCTTTCGGAGTTCTACGGTTCGCTGGTGCGCAACACAGAGCAAATGCAGGATGCCATCGGCTTAAACCTGGACGAACTGCTGTCGATTCCCAGCGGTGAAATGGCGATCGCGCTGCTGCCCAGCGATCGGAACTCAGCCAAAGTCGACCGAAGAAAAGACGACGATGGCCAGCGGGTGGAGGTCCGCTTGGAAGCACCCGCCGTAGCCATGTTATTGGATGCGGGCAAAGAAATCAGCAGTGTGCAGGTGATCCTTAGTCGCATGCAGTCTGCGCAGCAGAGCATGGAGCACGACGAAAAAGTTATCGATCGCTTGACTCTCCATCGCTACCAAAATCCCAATCGGGCTCGGCAGCAGTTCGCTTACTTTATCGATGACGGAGTCATCGTAGCCACATCCGATGCGGAATACTTGGAACACTTGGCGGCTCGCTGGTTGGGGCAAGTTCCCGACGAGAAGTCGCTGGCCGACAATCGAAAATTCAATTCGATTATGACGCGTAGTGTGGGCACCGACGGCGAGCGTCCGCAAGTTTCTTTCTATGTCGATCCGCTGGAAATCGTGCGGCAGTTTGTGCCTAAAAATGCAGCCACATCGATGACATTGGCGATGTTGCCGGCTTTGGGAATCGATGGGATTGAAGCCATCGGCGGGAGCTGGATTGTGGCACCGCCGGACTTTGATTCGATCAGCCACGCGCACTTGTTGCTCGGTAGTCCCAGGCGTGGGGTGCTAAGTTTGTTGCGCCCCAAATCTGGCTCGACCGCCCCTGAAGCTTGGATCCCAGACTCGGTGGCTGGCTATTCGACGATCAACTGGGATTTGGCTTCCACGCTACAAGGTGTTGAGCGGCTCTACAATCAGTTTTACGGTGAGGAGGGCTTGGATAACAACGTTTTCAAACCGATCGGCGATCGTTTAGAGCTCGATTTTCGTAAAGATATATTGGACAACCTGGAGGGACGCATCACCATCATGCAGGGGTTTGTAAGGCCCGTGCGTATCAACAGCGGCTCCAACGTATATGCCGTTCGCTTAAAGAATCCCGAATATGTGAAAGCCAATGTGCTGCCGAAATTGTTGGCACAAGTAGAGAAGGGAACAGAAGTCACCACCGAAACTTTTGGTAAATTGACCGCGAGTGTGTTCCAAGTGGGACGCGGGCAACAGTCGGAGGAATCTGCCATTCGGCAACCAGAAATTTGTGTCGCGTTCATCGACGATTACGTCGTAGTTTCAGATAGCAAGTACATGATGCGCCAAGTCGCCGAATGTTCTGCCGGATCGGGAGGATCGCTCAGCGAGTCGCTAGAATATCAACTGATATCCGATCGCATCGCGGCTCAATTACAAGAAAAAGAGTGTTCGGCCATTACTTTCTCACGACCGGAAGAATCGATGCAGTTGTTTTATGAATTGGCCCGAGATCCAAAAATCGCGAGCGACTTAAGCAAGTCGCTGACAACAACGGTTTCTTCAAAGCACTGCTCAGCGCCCTGGAAAGTCGCGAGCTACCGCCCTTCTCCGTGATTGCTAAATACCTCGCACCCGCTGGTGGCTACTTGGTCGAGGAAGAGACCGGATTGCACTATATGTCATTCTCGCTCCGCCGCGAATAAACCTAAACTTGAACATCGACATGCTAGTTCTTAGTCGCGAGGGACGTGCGATTTATAAGTTGCGATTCTTCAGTGGGTTGAGAATGCATTTACACAATGCTAGCAAAAGCACTCTCCCAACTTATAAATCGCACGTCGCAAGCAGCGGATTTTGATAGCCTGGGGTGGAGCGCGGCGAGCCAAAGCGAGCCAAGCGGAACCCCAGATGACCCACCGCAAAACCCATCCATCTCCCCGTTTTTTAAAGCGACCGAGGGGTGATTTTCATCAACGTTTGAAACCCATTCGAGGTCGCAATCATGTTGGTCCTCGATCACGAGTGCATCCTCAGTTGACGTCGATCACCCAACCACCGCGCTTGTCAACGATAAATCTAAATTGCGTGCGCGCCGTAAATTCAACCGCATGATTTCCACGGGCGGCCGTGATATTGCGGACTCGGCGATGATCCGTTCATCGTTAAACAAATCCCCTCGTCCGCATATTCGTCAAACCTGTGTTGCGAGGTCAGCCGCTGTGTATCCTGGGGTTGCACCTTCGTTCGCAGCGCTCACTCCGCTCCACCCCAGGCTATCAAAATCCGCTGCTCTGCAGCTAACCAAACCGGGAGCCCGAGTCAACCACCGGCTAATAGCTCGAATCCCTATCGGGATAAGACCTGCGCAAGCCGTTATTCTTCACAAGCCCAATGTTTTAACAGCCCAGGCTAGCGCCTGAGGTTCACGCCATGACGGAACTTTCAGGTTCCCCCACTAAACTTTCTCCCCACACTCCTCCACTCCCCCTCCAATACAAGCTTCGACCGTTACGAGTCATCACTGGAACAATCGTTACGACCGAAAAAGCTTAACTTGGCGGAATAATCAGAACATTTTGACATGGGATGCCGAAAAGAAACATTGACGACGAGATCGGGATCAAGTATTCCCCTTTGACGGCAATCGATCGCTGTCCGAGATCAGGAATCTAGACTATCCAAATGGCGCACAACCGTGCCATTTATCCCGTCGGACCAGTCAGGCAGACTTGTTTCGGTGGATGATTTTCTACCGCGTTGGTTTACTCCGGCGAATCAAGCCTGCTTAACTAACAGGGCCGTGAGGATTGCGGCACCATGATCGACATGTTTAATCACACGGCCGGGCGACCGGTTCATTTCGCGAAGAAGGAGAGTCGCGTTGAGTCAAGATAATTCGATACAGAAGCGACGTTGGCTTAAGCGAATTCTCAGTGCACGGGCATCCACTGCACTGTGGTTAGCACCGGCCCTATTGTCGCCCATTGTTACAGCGACGGTGGTTCCCAGCGTGGCTCGCGGTCAAGTGCCCAGCGCCGTGCAAACAGCCGCTGGCACAAGTGCGACGGTCAACGTCGAGTATGTGTTAGGCTGGCTAGAACATTCAGCCAAGCAGGCCGAAGCGGGGGATCTAAAAGGATCCGCCAAATCGATTGCCGAGGCCCTCCGAGGCAGGCAGATGCTCGGCGAGAAGAACGACAAAATCGAGGCGCGACTCAAAGAAGTCGAGACCTATGTCATCAGCAAGGGCGTGACGCGGTCCACGGTGGTCGACTCGATCGGCAGCTTGGGTGCCATTGTCGCTGCTCCATCCGTCAAGTCTGCGGTTGTCACCGCTGCCATGGGCTCGACCATGCCATCCCTACCCAATGCGGCTGCATTTAACACGCTGCCGCCCGTCGTACCAGCCAGTTCGACCAGCCCCTTGGTCGCCGGATCGGCTGCCACAGGTTCGGTTTCTCATGCTGCGGCCACCAATTTGCCCGTAGCAGGAGCACCAGTTCAGCCGGGCATCTTTGTCCCTGCCAATGATAAAACAGTCATGCGTCCAGCCAGCTCGCAAGTCGAGTTAGCAGTCCCCACGCCTCTTGGAAACCCCACGCCTCTTGGAAACAATTCCAGCGGTGACGAACTGTACCGTCGCGGAGTCGAGTTGCTCAGCCAGGGCAACAGTCAGGCCGCTTACGATCACTTCCGCCGCGCGTGGCAATTCGAACGCGAGATGGACCCGGCTCTGCGCACTCAGCTCAAAGACAAACTGAGCTCGATGAATGCTGGACCCAGCAGTCTGCCTCAGCCAGGCTCAGCGACGCCGCTGCGTCAAGCGACCGACGAGGAAATGGCAACTCGTCAAAAGATGATGAGCGAAATCACCGGTGAAATCGCCGCTGCAGAGGCCAACCGCGAGGCCGAGCCGCAGGTGGTTGCCGAGCGTCTTCAGACCCTGCGGACACGCGTTTCCCAAGCCAACTTGGATGGCAATGCCCGCAAACAAATGCTGACGATCGTAGACCGCGCTGTTTCTGCGCACCAAGTCTACATGACTCAGAATAAGTCGGCCATCGATCAGAGCCTCATGAATCGCCAGGTCACCGAGCAGATGGCACTCGACCAGGAACAGCGTTTCAAAGTCGATCAACAAATCGCCTCGTTGGTTGAAACCTATAACGATCTGATGGACAAAGGACGCTTCGCAGAAGCGGAAGTTGTGGCGAAGCAAGTCGGTACGCTGGATCGCAATTCAATGATCGCCAGCTTGTTGATTTCCAACGCTCGCAACGCTCGTCGTATCGGTGAATACGAGACGATCAAGGCGATTAAGGAAGACAAGTTCATCGACAACATGATCACCGTGGATGAAGCGGCGATTCCGTTCGATGATCGTCAACCACTCATGTTTCCCGATGCCAAAGAATGGGGAGATTTGACCAAGCGTCGCGCCAATCAGTTGTCCGAGGCCAAGCGAGGCATGTCGCCCGCAGACCAGAAGATCTACGAACAACTGAAGCAGCCCGTGTTGGTCGACTTTAAGAATCGCCCACTCGGTGAAGTCATCAATGCTCTTTCGGATTTGACCGGTGTGCTCGTCCACATCGACCAGACCAGCTTGGCTGGCGAGAGACTAACCACCGAGCAAACCGTAACACTCAGCCTGGCGTCGCAGATTTCACTGCGGAGTGCACTGAACCTAATCCTCAATCCAATTAACTTGGACTTCCATGTTCGCAATGAAGTGCTCATGATCACTTCCGTACGAAACACGGCCAAGTCGAATGTATCGCGGACCTACAATGTACGCGACTTGGTGATCCCGATTCCAAATTTCGTGACTGACTATAACAGCGGTATGGGAGGTGCGATTCGCCAAGCCTATGAAACGATGGGTCGTGGTCTGATCGCTCAGAAAGCCGGTGGACTGACGGGCTTGAGCAACGACATTGCCCTTGCTTCAGCGACTTCACTGGACCCCAACTCCCCTGCACTGGGCCAATTGGCGGGTGGCTTGCCCGGCCTTGGTGGAAATCTCCCCGGTGGCATGGGCGGCTTTGGAGCCTCAGGTGGTATGGCCGGAACTCCTCCGATGTCGGTTGGAAACGGCATGGCGGGTGGTGGCGGCGGTGCCGACTTCACCGAGCTGATGACGCTGATCCAAACTACGATCGAGCCGCTGGATTGGGATACTGCGGGCGGACAAAGCACGATGTCACCGTTCTTCTCGACGCTATCGCTGGTGGTCAGTGCACCGCAAACGACACACGAACAAATTGAAGAACTACTGGAGACGCTCCGTCGTCAACAAGATTTGCAAGTGACGATTGAAGTGAAGTTCATTACCCTGAACGACAATTTCTTCGAGCGAATCGGTGTCGACTTCGACTTGCGAATCGATGACAACGTCCGTGCATTACCTCAGGATGACCAGGGCAACAGCACTGTTGTCGGCCTCAGTGCAGGTGTTAGCGGATCCAACCGCTTCCCTGTTACCGCCGACTTTGACATTGCCTTGAGCCAAGATGGCTTCGCCAGTGCGGTTCCTCCGTTCGGTGGTGTGTTCAATGCCGACACGGGAGCTAGCCTGGGCTTTGCGATCCTCAGCGATCTAGAATTGTTCTTCTTCATGAATGCCGCTCAGGGCGACCAAAGAACTAACGTTCTCCAAGCTCCGCGAGTCACCATGTTTGACGGACAGTTTGCTTCGATCTCTGATACGGTTCAGAGACCGTTTGTGACCAGTTTGATTCCAGTGGTAGCCGACTTCGCCGTCGCTCAGCAACCTGTGATTGTGGTCATCAACGAAGGTACTGTGCTCAACGTCCAAGCCACATGTTCGCCCGACAAACGATTTGTACGCTTGACGCTGAACCCCACGTTCTCGCAGATCGATCGCGTCGACACCTTCACTTTCGAAGGCTCGCGAACCACTCGTTCTAATAGTACTCGAACGGGAACTAACATTCTGAATCCAACCGGCAGCATCAACGGCTCCGACGAAGATCAAGAACAGATCATCAGCGGTACTACCGTACAGCAACCTAGTCTCGCTCAGACCAACATCTCGACCACGGTCAGTGTTCCAGACGGCGGTACGATTTTGCTAGGTGGTATCAAGCGAATGCGAGAAGGCCGAATCGAGCGTGGTGTACCGATCCTCAGCAAGATTCCTTACGTCAATCGCTTGTTCAAGAACACTGCCGTAGGTCGCGAGACCAGTACGCTGATGATGACGGTCACACCGCGTATCATCATCCAGGAAGAGGAAGAGCTGAAGTACGGCGTCAGTCCGTAACTGCCCGCGAGCTCAGCGATAGAAAAAAGATCTCCAAGGGCCTGGCCGGTTTTACGACCGTCCAGGCCTTTTTGAATGGTTTGTCAGTAGTCCTAATACGTGTACGGTAGGTGCAGGGAGTGACCATGATTGAAATCGAAGCGAGCATCCAGCATAGTCTTGGACAGGAACTGGCGGTCGAGCGGATGCACCGGCTGGTGGCGTCGCTGACGCAGCGATTTCCGCAGCAAGTGCACCAAGTTCAATTGCATCTGAAGGATCACTGGGTGGACGTCAGTTTTGCTGCCTACGGTTACGTTGTGCATTGGAAGGCAGAAATCTACGACGATCAGGTTGCACTGCACGGACGGATTCCAGAAACGGCGCGAAAGTTCAAACGCAAAATTGAAGAAGCGATACTGGAAAGAGTCGAATCCGTGCTGGTGATGAGCGCTATGCGTCGAGCTGCTTAACTTCTTGGAATCTAGTGATTGGAATTCCATGCACAACCCGTTGCAAAAATAGTTCTGGATTTGCTACAGATCGCACAAAAGATACCGTTGTCGCTTGCGAACTCATGCTAGTATCTATCTTTCTGCGAACGCTGTCGTACAGCGAGTTTTCGGGTTTGACAAGCGACCCACGGCAATTAGCAAACTCAGGGTAAGAAAATGGGCTGGATGGCTTTAATTGTGTTGGCCTTTTTGGTAGCGATCGTGCTCCTGGCGGGCTTGTATATCGTTGGAATCTACAACCAGCTGGTCAGGCTGCAGAATCGAAACGAAAACGCATTCTCGCAGATCGAAGTGCAGTTGAAACGACGCTACGATCTGATTCCAAACTTAGTCGAGACCGTCAAGGGCTATATGGCTCACGAGCGAGGTACGCTCGAAGCGGTCATTAAAGCTCGCAACATGGCGGTGACTGGTTTACAGCAAGCGGCCGCCAATCCGTCTGATGCTGCGTCCATGCAGGCGCTTGCGGGCGCCGAACAAGGCTTGACGGGTGCTCTGGGCAAGTTGTTCGCCTTGGCGGAAGCCTATCCCGATTTGAAAGCCAATCAGAATATGGCTCAATTGACTGAGGAGATCACCACGACCGAAAACAAGGTTTCCTTTGCGAGGCAAGCCTACAATGATGCGGCGACTTCGTACAACACTTATAAAGAAACCTTTCCCCCCGTAGTCGTAGCAGGCTTCTTTGGGCACGCCGAAAATGCCCAGCTCCTACAGTTTGATAGCGCGGCCATCGCCGAGGCTCCTAAGGTATCTTTCAACTAGACTATGGCTACCGATTTTTTCCAACGCCAGTCGGATGCGCAGCGCAGTACGTTGTGGCTGATCACGATGTTCAGCCTGTCTGTGCTGGCCATTGTAGGCACTGTGACTGCGATTGCTGCGGCTATCGTTCAATCGCAAATGCGCGAACCTGGCCAATCGTTGGTCAGCCATCCCGAGCAATTGAGCGTGCCGCTGCTGGCTGGCGGGGTTACGCTGTTGATCATTTTGGGTGGTACTCTATACAAGGTCGTAGACCTGCGGGCGGGCGGTGGCTCGCGAGTCGCTGAGAGCCTGGGTGGGCGGCGGCTCTCTCCAGACGCGGCCGATCCAACCCAACGTCGACTGCTGAACATTGTCGAAGAAATGGCTCTGGCATCGGGCACACCCGTTCCGCCGGTGTTTATGCTGGACGAGCCTGGCATCAATGCGTTTGCAGCCGGCTATTCGCCCAGCGATGCCGTACTGGGCGTAACCCGCGGTTGCGCCGAACTTCTCACGCGCGAGGAACTGCAGGGTGTGATCGCCCACGAGTTCAGCCATATCCTCAATGGCGACATGCGTATGAGCATCCGCTTGATCGGCATTCTGCATGGCATCCTGCTGATTGGCTTGACCGGCCAGCTGATCCTGCGAATTTTCTTCTATTCGGGTTCGGGGCGCTCACGCAGCAATAGCAACGGCAAAGACGGAGGCGGGCAAATCGTGATGGTGATCATCGCGTTGGGCATCCTCGCGATAATACTTGGATTTATCGGTACGTTCCTCGGTAACTTAATCAAAGCCGCCGTGTCCCGGCAACGAGAATTTTTGGCGGACGCTTCCGCCGTGCAGTTCACTCGCAATCCATCGGGTATCGCCAATGCGCTTAAGCGAATCGGCGGCTACAAGACGGGTTCGCGTTTGCAGGCTCCCAGCGCGGCAGAAGCCAGCCACATGTACTTTTCCCAAGGTGTCTGGGAAGGTTTTTCTGGACTTTGGGCCACCCATCCACCACTGGCCAAACGGATTCTCGCCATCGAACCGAGTTGGGATGGCGAGTTTTTGTCAAGCGAGTCCCGTTCCACGAATATTCGCGCCGAAGGAGCGGCCGGATTTGCCGGAGCAGCCGCTCCTCAATCCCGCGCCGCTAAATCTGCGCGACATATGCCCGCATCGTCGGATGATGTTCCCCTAAATGTTGTCGATCATGCCGTTGAGTCCGTTGGGGCACCCACACAGTCCCACCGCGACTATGCCGCCGACTTGCTACAACAGATGCCGCCTGTCGTATTGGCAACGGTTCGCGAGCCGTACGGAGCCCGCGCGGTCGTGTATGCGCTCCTGTTGGATCGCGATCGAGCGATTCGCGACAAGCAGCTCGAAACGCTCGTCGCCTACTCGTCCGCCGACATCGTGCGATTGGTCACCAGCTTACAAGCCCAGATCGATGGTCTCGATGTCCGCGCGAGATTGCCACTCATCGATTTGGCCTTGCCAGCCCTGCGGGCGATGTCGCCTCCCCAGTACCGAGATTTTCGTCAGTGCTTCATCGAGCTGGCGAAGGCCGATCAGCGGATCGATTTATTCGAGTGGATGTTATCCCAAGTTCTGCTGCGGCACCTGCATCCGCAATTCGAACGAGTTCGCGCGCCCAATGCACAGTATTACAGCTTGAAACAGTTGGAACACGAGTGCGCTGCGCTGCTTTCCATTATCGCTGCGGCCGGCAACAGCGATGCAGTGGCCGCGCAGGGCTTTCGCCTGGGCGCGGAACATCTGCCCGAGCTCAAGCTGACGCTACAGCCGCGCTCTCCACAAGCCCTGGATGAGCTGCGTGTTGTGCTGTCTAAGCTGGCGCTAGTTGCTGCCAAACAGCGCGGACGGCTGGTCGATGCCTGCGCCGCTGCCATCTCGGCGGACAAACATGTCACTTGGCAAGAAGCTGAAATGCTGCGCGGCATCTCCGACTTGCTGGATTGCCCCATGCCACCGCTGCTAGTCTAATTGGCACGTCCGTTCGGAGCTTGCCTCCTACGGACGCCGTTTTGGCATACTATAATTGAGCACGTCCGTTCGAAGTTTCGCCTGCTCCGGACGCTACCTTGGCGTATTGTTGTGAGCACGTCCGTTCGGAGCTTGCCTCCGACGGACGCCGTTTTGGCGTACTATAAT
>JBGSJL010000279.1:0-12261 GCA_041741955.1 Pirellulaceae bacterium
TGAGATGGTTTAGCGTGCCACTTACTACCCGCAAGGCGGCCCCGTTCAGCGTTCGAATGGTACCTCCAGCGATTCCAGCTGTGATCACCCCGCCCGCTAAGTTCCACGTCCCCAGTCCGTTGTTAGCCGTATCAAGCACCAGAGTCGTTCCGGTCAGGTCCAACGTCCCTGTGACGTTCACCGTGCCGGCTGTTCCATTTACACGTGTGACGGTAGCCAGTTGGTTCAGCGAAAAATTTCCACCGAGGTTCAACGTGCCAGAGACTAGTTCAATAGTCGAATTATTCGTCCAGTTGATGCCGCTGAAGGCCGCTGTCCCGCCATCAACCTTAAGTGTTCCGGCGCCAGCAAGGTTTCCCCCATCGGTGAGCGATCCGCCAGCGACTTGAAGGATTTCAGCATTGGTAATGCTGTTTACGGTCGTCGACCCTGAACTGAACGCGATGGTTAAATCCTTGCCGGGCACACCGAGATCGGGAATAACAACATCATCGGCGGCGGTAGGTACTCGGTTCAGATTCCAGTTGGCGGCCAAATTCCAGTCGCCACCGGCTGCATTGATCCACGCGATGGTAGCCAATACTCTTCGATCTTCGAGGCGCTCAGGTTGCATCAACTGGCGTCGAAGCTTTTTTCGCGATTCGGAATGGATGCGATTCTTTTTCGCTTTCGAACGAGGCGAACCATCGGACAATAACAGCTTTGGCCTCGGTTGACTCGCGCGAAAAAACATCGATCATCCCCAAATACCTGCAGCCGTTGAATGGACGAAAACACAAGACTAACCGTCAACCACACCAGAACCCTGTGGAGTCTGCGACTTGTTGCATCCCTAAGAACAAAAATCGTGTTCGCACACAACCGTCCACTCAAAAATTTCCCAACTTGAGAGATTTGTGACCGAATCGATAAATTAATTGGCAAATTTCTGCCCAGAGGGGCACCCGAATCGTTTGACGGGGAGCCGCAGGCGACGGTGTGAAGCACCGCAGGCGACGGTGTTGATACGTTTGAGGCGGAGCCGCAGGCGACTGTGTGAGGCACCGCAGGCGACGGTGTTGCCTGGCCGGGCAGATGTTCTAGAGTAGGTAGGACCGCTGCCAGTATCGCGTGGGGCGTTAGATAACCTACGTCTGCGGCTAGACGTCAAACAGGTTACGCCTGCGGCTAGACGTCAAACAAATGCGGGCGGAAGCTAGACGGCTAACGATGGGAGGGCGCAAGTCGTGATTCATGGCTATCACGTGATTTTGCCGATGTACGGATATTGGCTTCCGAATGACCCACGTGGCTCCTGGTCTGAATTTATTCGAAAGTGGGAGCTGGTCCAATTCGGACCAATTCGCTTCGGAACAGAACGACGCGCTCTGGGCGAACTGTCAGTCGAAGAGCTCCTGGAGCGCGATCGAGCGCGTTCCAGCTTGGCTTTTCCGCCTGTGACTCTAACCGATCGGCAGGCACTCAATATCGCACACGGCTTTGAGATGCATTGTCGGAAGTGCAACTACACGCTGTGGGCTTGCGCAATCTTGCCAGAGCACACGCACTTGGTCATTGCCAGGCATTCATATGCGGTCGAGCAAATGTCGAACTTGAAAAAAGGTGCTGCATCGCGGAATTTGACCGAAGACCATCTTCATCCGCTGGCTGGATATCAAATTAAGAACGGACGAACGCCCTCCCCCTGGGCTGCAAGATGTTGGAAGATCTTTTTGGATTCCGAAGAAGCGATCGAAAATGCAATTGGCTATGTTTTTGACAATCCAGCCAAAGAGGGTAAGAAACCGCAGCCGTGGCCATTCTTGGTGCCATTTGCTGGGATAACCAAAGGTGCCTGGACGACCTACCACTGAAAAACTGGTGTCTCGTTTGACGCAGAGCCGCAGGCGACGGTGTTAGTCGCTTGACGCTGAGACGCAAGCGAAACGGGTTACGCCTGCGGCTAGACGTCAAACAGGTCGCATTCCCAGTTGCGAGAGTTGTGACCCAAAACAAACGGATTTATTTTCGGCTAAAGATCGCAAATGATTTTAGGGGTATGGGCATTCGCACTTGTCTTTGCTTTTCGCGGCGCGCATGATGATGTCTGCGGTTCTTCTATTAAGAAACGAGACAGGTGGACGCATGGACCAATCACTCGATTCGACATTCGCCAATCGCTTGACGCGGTTGCGCTCGTGCGACGAAAAGGAGGTGGAACTGTTTGTTGCCAAGTACGAACCGTTCATTCGACGTTCGCTGCGATTCCGCATCGCTCGCGCGTCGCTAAATCCTGCCGCAGATTCGGTCGACGTGTGTCAGTCCGTATTAATTGGCTTTCTCATGCGTCTGTCGGGGGGTAACTACGAACTGCACAGCGAGGAAGATCTGCGGAAACTCCTGATGGCCATCGCCAACAAGAAGTTCTTACGACTCAAACGCCACGAAACGGCTGCGAAACGCTGCCGAGCGCAGACAGAGTCACTCAGCGATTTGCCGGAGCTAGCCGCGCGTCCTGAGAATCCATCTATAAGTCCACTAAAGACCTGCGAATTGCTCAGACAGCTCACACTACGACTGTCAGCGCAAGAACTGGAGCTCTTTCGTTCGCGCGGACTTGGCCAATCTTGGACGAACATCGGTGAGAAACTAGGGGAGTCGCCGAGCGTACTCCGTAAGCGACTTTCGCGAGCCATCCAGCGCATCGCTACAGAAATGGGACTTGAGGAAGACGAAGAATGAGTCCCGCTTCGGATCGACCCAAATGAATCGCAAAGCTCACCCCACGTCACTAACTGAATTGGAGATCGCCGATTCAACAACTCGGGAATCATCGGTTCGCGGATCGACTCAAGACGGCGATTTCACCGAATGCTGGCTCGACGTTCAAGAACAATCCTGGAGGTCAGGAGAGCGTTTGCTTATCGAGGCGATTTTGCTGCGATATCCGATGCCAAACGGTCCGCCGCCATCGGAAGCTCTCTTGGCTCTGATATGCAACGAAAGATTTCTGCGCGAAGAGAACGGGCGTACGCCGACGATGGCCGAGTATCAAACTCGATTTCCAGAGCTCGCTAGAGACATACTGATTCAATGGGAGATCGATGCCGAGCTGTCTTCAGAAGTTTTCAACGAGCTTGGTACGGCCGACAAGCCATCTGGGGTCAAGCGAATCGGCCGCTATGAAGTACTTTCT
Source organism: Pirellulaceae bacterium (assembly GCA_041741955.1). Lineage (GTDB taxonomy): Bacteria > Planctomycetota > Planctomycetia > Pirellulales > Pirellulaceae > Aureliella. The sequence continues at coordinate 3,176 of JBGSJL010000279.1, forward strand.
GAGCTGGGCCGAGGCGCGATGGGGGTGGTCTTTTTAGCCTGGGATCCGCAACTCAAACGCAATATCGCGATCAAGCGATTGAGGACCGGTGCGGATTCAACGACTGAGGAAGTAGCTAGGATTCGGACCGAAGCCGAAGCGGTTGCTCAGATTCAGCATCCATCCATTGTACAAATCTTTGACGTGGGTGAAGCCGATGCGCTACCGTACTTGGCCATGGAATATTGCGGCGGCGGCACCCTGGATAAACGACTCAGTGGAAAGCCGATTCAACCCAGGTTGGCTGCCGAATTGATTAGGAAAATCTGCGATGGCGTGGCTGCGGCTCATTCGCAACGCATCATCCATCGCGACCTCAAGCCGAAAAATGTGTTGCTGGAAGCGGAGGGGAATTGGAGTCCCAAGGTTTCCGATTTTGGTTTGGCAAAGCTGATGGACAATGACAGCACTGCGACCGCGACCGGCAGCATACTCGGTACGCCGGCCTACATGGCGCCTGAGCAAGCCTTTGGAGATAATAAGCGAGTTGGTCCGGCCGCCGATATCTACGCGTTGGGTGCGATTCTCTATGAGTGCCTGACAGGGCGACCACCGTTCTTGGGTGTATCCATCGCCGACACATTGGAACAAGTCCGTCGACGCGAACCTATACCGGCTCGGCATCTTGAGCCGCATGTACCCTTCGATTTGGAAACGATCACGCATAAATGTATGCGTAAAGAACCGCAGCAACGCTACTCTACAGTCGCCGAGTTGCAGGAGGATCTGTCGCGATTTCTCAATAGGCAGCCGATTCTAGCGCGGCGCGAACGCTGGTATGAGTCGGCGAGCCGTTTGGCACGCAAATACCCGTTGGTGGCCGGACTGACAACCGCTTCCGTTACGTTGTTGCTCGCTATAACGGTGGTTTCACTTGTCTTTGCCGATTCCATGGTCAAGGCCAACCGCCGCATTCGGTATTCGGAGATCGTTGCCAAGCTGGGGCAGGCCGACGCCTTAGTGGGCAGAGCCCATAGCATCCGTGTAAGTCGCCAGCCTGGACAGCGCTTCGATGCATTGGCGGCTATCCGCGAGGCTGCCAGCATTGGTCGCGAGTTGAATCAACCCTTGGCGTGGTACGACTCGCTACGGGACGAAGCCATTAGCGCCCTGGTACTGCCGGATGCGCACATCGCGCAATTTCGCACCGAGGCACAACCGCTGCAGTACTCCGACTTTACCGACGACCATCGGTTGGTCGCGATGAGTTTCGAGTCGGGCCCCATTTCTATTAGGCGGCTTTCCGACAATCACGAGCTCGCAACGCTGCCACGGATCGACAAGAATTGCATGCTGCGTTTTGTCGATAATAGTAGACTGTTTCAGCTAGGCATGCCCAGTGGGGCGATCGAACTGTGGAACGTAGAGCTCGAATCGCCACAGCGCCTTTGGAGTCGGCCACCGGTCCCAAATCACTCATCAGGCAACCGCTCGCCTCTGATAGCTTGCGATGCAAAGACGACGATCGTTTGCGACGATGCCATGACCGCAGAGGTATTGAGAACATCCGACGGATTGCACCTGGCTCAGTTCTCTCCAAAACCGTACACACGCGAGCTAGCGATTTCTTTGCATCCAACTCACCCGTATCTGGCCATTCATAGTTACTTTGAGCCCGGCGTAGAACTAAGGAATTGGCAAACCGGCGAGACATTTTTTCGCTATCTTCTGGAGAGCGATGAAGAAGCCAAGTTTACTGGCGCGGCCTGGTCCAAGGATGGACGCCGCTTGGCCGTTATAACGCGCGATGGATCCGCGATGAGCTGCTTTCACTTCGATCCGGACTCAACGGAACTTGTACTTGAGCGGACGCAGAGCCCAGCTCCTAACCAGGGTGGCGGCGGTCCCTATCTCAGCTTCAATACCTTTGGCGATCGTTTGCTGGTCTTCGGATGGAACAACAGTTCGGGCCTGGTCGATGCCAATTTGGGTTTGCCTGTGTTTGCTTCCCACCCTTTTTTCCCGACGAATGCTCCCAAGGCTGATCCGCAGGAAACGCTGGCCGGAATCTTCACTGCACCCGGAGAAACGAAGTACGGAATGATGTCTATCTCGCCTGGGCGCGAACGAACGCTGCTCGTGCCGGAACAGGAAAAAGGTGGTACACCTTTAGTGTCCGATCCGACGGGTCGCCTTTTGGCTTTTGCACTGGCCGATAAGGTGAGCATCTTGGACGTTTCATCCAAAAGGCTCCTGGTGACCCAGCGCTGGCCTGGACTTAATATCTACTCGCTCTTTTTCGATGACCGTTATTTTTACATCCAATCCATCGAGATGTGCTGCCGATTCCCGTATCAACTTTCGGAAGACTCCCCGGCAACCCTTAGCTTGGGATTACCCGAACGAATTCACATTCCCGCCAGTACGTTGAATATTGCAGCGAGCCTTGACGGCAGGACAATCGCCAACAGTTGTTATGATGGCTTTGGAACGTCTCAATACGCTGGTTGCTGGGCTAAATTGGAAAATGAACCCGCCGCCCGAAAAATTGTCGACCGATTAGGTGGCACTGCTGCTAGCGTGTCCCAGGACGGCAAGACGATCGGGTTTTCCACTAGCTCAACCACTGCCGTGTACCAACAAAATCACGGCCAACTTGGGCAAGCCATTTCATTTCCTCACGCTGGAAGACAAGTTTTCAGCGAGGACGGAAAGTGGATGTTGAACACCTACACAATCCTTTCAACGGACAGTTGGAAGCCGCAGCAGCACAACTTTGAGGGGGCATTGTATGACCTTTCTGCGGACGGTACCCAAATCGCAAGTTACAATAGCAACACGTCCTTTCTTTCCGATGTGCGGTCGGGAAAAGTGTATGCGCGAATCGATGGAATGCATCCACAATTCCTGCCCGATGGTAGCAAGATCGCGATCCGTGTGGACGATCGTCACGCGCTGTGCGACATGAAGCTAATCCGCCGAGGTGTGCTCGATCTTGGTATTCCCTGGAGTGGTCCTGACTATGCCGACTGTGTTGAGCCCGTATCGATCGAAGTGGCCAAGTTTGCTGACCAAATGGCAAGTGTCGAGACGGGTGCCGACCTGTTGCGCGCGATGGACCATCAATGTGAACAGCGGGCGCGCCTACATCCTGAAGACGGTCATTTGGCTTTTTCAGCCGCCATGGTTTCTATCGATGGACGCAATTGGGAAGAAGCTCTCGAACGCTTGAATCAGTCGTGCGAGTTGTTGCCCGATGCGATCACTCCGCGTCAATGGCGAGCCTACTTGTTGGCCGAAATGCGACGCTGGCCGGAAGCCATCGCGGATGCCGACTGGGTGCTACAGCGGATCACCGATGCCCGATTTCGATTTCTGCGCGCCCAGTGGTACTACCACAACCAGGATTTTGCGAGATCGCTCGAAGAGTGTTCTTGGCTCATCGCGAACGGACCAGGGTTTGTTACTCTGGCCCACGGGCTGCGCCATTTAAACCATGCAGCCATGGGTCACGAAACCGAAGCCATTGCCGATCGAGCGCACTTTTTCAAGGACTCCAGCGATGATGTAGAGTCGCTTAACAGTTGGGCCTATTACATGGTCGCTGACGATATCTCTTTGCGACAGCCCGTGCTGGCGAGCCTGTGCATTGAAAAATTGCTGTCCCTGCAAACCGAATACTCTTCGAGCGTCCGCGACACGATTGGGCTAGTCTACTATCGCAACGACGAGTACTTCAAGGCCTTGGATACTCTATCCCCCAATCTGTCGGACACAACCAACGCGCTATACCCCTGTGCTCTGAGCGTGATCGTTATGAGCGCTGCCAAGCTCAATGATCGCGATAGCGCCGAGAAGCACTTGCAGGAACTGGAGGTCTGGCAGCCATCTAAGGATCTGAAATTAAAGTCGCTGATTGAGATTGAGAAGTTAAGATCGGAAGCGAAGCGGGTGTGCAAGCAGTAGTGTTCTCGGTTCGCTGGCCTACAGTAAGTTACACGCAGCGCGTCGGGGGCGTAATTAGACTCTCTCCAACAAGCTTGCCAACTCAACATACCCATTTTCGGCCAACTCCTTGGCAAGCCAAAGCGGCGACAAGTCGCACGCGCTCCAAATTTGGCAAGCCAAAGCTGCGATAAGGGGCACGACTGGGAAATTTGAACCAAAGCTGAAGGTTGAGTTGTGCGCAACCAGTCTGCTTTACAGAACAATAGCGCCTCGTTGACGTTCATTCTAACAACTGTCAGAATGTTAAGGCGTTCAATGATCTCGACCCACTCTCAGCCGGAACCAGCAGGGGCAACCGCAGCATGACAACTCCCATTCGCTTCGTGATGATTGGTGGATTTCTGGGCGCAGGTAAAACCACTTTGATCAGCCAATTGGCGCGGCGATTTCAAGCCGACGGCAAACATGTTTGCATTGTTACCAACGACCAAGCTGCGGGGCTGGTGGATACTCAGTTGCTCAAGAGCCAAGGTCTCGAAGTCAACGAAGTGGCTGGCTCGTGCTTTTGTTGCAACTTCAATGGCTTGACCGCAGCCATGGACGAATTCGAGCAACGGCAGCGGCCCGATGTGATATTGGCCGAACCTGTAGGAAGCTGCACGGATTTGGTGGCCACAATTGCTATGCCCATGATGGAGCGACTAGGAGGGAAATTCGAACATAGCCCTTATGCCGTCGTACTGAAACCTGGACACGGGCAACGCATCCTCTCGGGTTCGGGACGCGGTGGCTTTTCACCTAAGGCTGAATACATTTTCCGAAAACAGCTCGAAGAATCCGACGTGATTCTGTTGAACCGAATCGACGAGCTATCCTCAGAGCAAGTAACCGAGCTTGAGTCCTTGATCGAGGCCGAGTACCCTGGTCGCAAACTAATCTGCCTTTCGGCAAAAACGGGAGAAAATCTCGAACTGCTCTACCGGACACTTCAGGAATCAGCCGTGCCGCGAGCCCTGACCATGGACGTCGACTACGATATTTACGCGGATGGCGAAGCTGAATTGGGTTGGTTGAATGCAACCGCCACCGTTAGCAGCCCAGAGCCCATACCGCTCGACGATTTTGTCGTCAAACTAGTCGACGATTTGCGCCAACGTTTAGAACAAGTTCAGGCCGAACCGGGACATCTAAAAATTTTGTGTTCATCCACGGGCGACGTAAGTGTAGCCAACCTAGTCAGTAGCCAATCCAAAACGATGCTTTCTATGTCTTCGGAAGCCTCAGCGCGGGAACTGGAATTGATTATCAATGCGCGTGTGCGGCTCGATCCTGCAGAGCTGAAGTCGTTTGTGGTCGCAACGCTTGACTCGGTCGTCGAATCGTACAGTGCAACGTACACGGTCAAGCAACTAGAGAGTTTTCGACCCGGGCGTCCTGTGCCGACTTATCGCACCGTCGCAACTTAACATGCTTCAGCGCCGAGCAGTTCATAGCGTGCAGCTATTTCTTTGGCCGAGGCACGCGGGCTTTGGACTTATTGCCGCGGTTGCGTTTACCACCCTTCTGCTTGGAAGAATCCGTGTAGTCTTCGACGGTTTCGCCAACGCGGTCGCGCAGCGAGGTAACTTGATCTCGTAGCGATGCGGCTCGCTCGAACTCGAGATCTTCTGCGGCCTGTAACATTTCCTTCTCGAGCGAATCTAGATATTCGTCGGTAACTAAACGCCCACCGCCTTCTCCACGTATGGCGGCGCGGGCGCGCTGATGGGCTTCGGAGGCGGATTGAATGCCGGCCTTAATCGTTCGGCGTACCGATTGTGGCACGATGTCGTTGGCCGTGTTGAAGTTCTGCTGCAAATGGCGACGCCGGAGTGTTTCACTGATCGCTGCCTGCATGGCTGTGGTCATTCTATCGGCGTACAAGATGACTTTAGAGTTCACATTTCTGGCTGCGCGACCAATCGTCTGGATCAGCGATGTTTCGCTGCGGAGAAAACCCTCTTTGTCGGCGTCGAGAATGGCCACTAGTGAAACTTCGGGTAAATCCAAGCCTTCTCGCAACAAGTTAACGCCGACCAAGCAATCGAATTTCCCCTGTCGCAACTCGTATAACAGTTCGACGCGTTCGAAGGCATCGAGCTCGCTGTGCAACCAACGGCATCGCACATTTTGTTCGGTCAGGTAGCCAGCCAAGTCCTCCGCCAGACGTTTGGTGAGCGCGGTCACCAGCGTACGTTCATCACGCTGTGCGCGGTGCCGCACCTGCTCCAGCAAATGCGCCACCTGTCCGCGTGCCGCGACGACTTCGATTTCAGGATCCAGCAAACCCGTTGGGCGAATGACTTGCTCGACAACTTCGCCGCCCGTTCTTTCCAGTTCGTATTTGCTGGGCGTAGCGGACACAAAGATGACTTGGTTTGTTTTGGCTTCCCATTCTTCAAACATCAAGGGGCGGTTGTCCAGTGCGCTGGGCAACCGAAAGCCGTGAGCGACGAGCGTCTTCTTGCGACTTTGATCACCCGCATACATCGCCCGCAATTGTGGAATGGTCACGTGGGACTCGTCGACCATGAGCAAGAAGTCGTCTGGAAAGAAATCGTAGAGGGTGTCTGGCGTGGCACCGGGCGGTTTGCCAGATAACGGCCGCGAGTAGTTTTCGACACCTGGGCATTGACCAACCTCCTGCAGCATTTCCAGGTCAAAACGTGTCCTCGCGTTCAAACGCTGGGCCTCTAGAAGTTTGCCTTCGGATTCGAATTTTGCCAACTGCTCACGCAGCTCTTCTCGAATCAGTACGATTGCCTGCTCGACGCGCTCTTCTGGTGTAACAAAGTGTTTGGCGGGATAGACGAAGACTTCTTCCAGCCGCGAGATCACTTCGCCCGTCAAGGGATTCGTTATAGAAATCTGCTCGATCTCATCGCCCCACAACTCGATCCGGTAGGCGAATTCTTCGTACGATGGCCAGAGTTCTAAGCAATCGCCGCGTACGCGAAACTTGGATCGCTCAAAGGCAACATCGTTCCGTTCGTATTGAATATCGATGAGTCGCAACAGGACATCATCGCGCACGATCCGCTCGCCAACCTTCAGCGATACAACCATGTTCTTGTAGTCCTCGGGGCTACCCAAGCCGTAAATGCTCGACACGCTGGCTACGATGATTACATCGCGTCTGCTGACGAGTGCACTGGTGGCGGCCAAGCGCAGGCGATCAATCTCCTCATTGATCGAGGAATCCTTCTCGATATAGACGTCTCGGGCGGGGATGTACGCTTCAGGCTGATAGTAGTCGTAGTAGCTGACGAAATAATGGACGGCATTGCGTGGAAAAAAATCTCGAAACTCAGCATATAGCTGTGCGGCCAGTGTCTTATTGTGGCTGAGGACCAAGGTTGGGCGTTGTACTTGCTGGATCACGTTGGCCATTGTGAACGTTTTACCCGAACCCGTCACGCCCATCAGCACTTGCTGCCGCGTTTGGGCACGTAAGCCCTTGACAAGTGCTTCGATCGCGTTGGGCTGATCGCCGGCGGGCGCGAATTCGCTGACCAGTTGGAATGGGCCGTCGGTTGGGTCATGGGACATGTAGAAACCTCTGAAAGGATATCGAGCCGCCAAGCACTATTCACTTTGCGGATTCTCGGTGCGACCTGCCACCATAACCTGGGTTGGTAGCAGGTCGGGTGCAATCATCAACATGGGCCTTAGTTGCTCCAAAGTGCGTTTACCAAAGCCACGAACATGCTGTAAATCTTCCACTGAAAGGAATGGTCCATTACTTTCGCGGTACTCGATGATGCGTAGTGCGAGCGACGGGCCAATCTCGGGCAGTGCCTCCAAATCCACTTGCGGAGCCGAATTGATATCGACGACAAATTGGACGGTTGTGAGCGGTTCGGCGGCTTCGGGACTGGGCCACAGCGCCTTCTTGGCCACTAGGCAAATTGTCAGACAGCTCAATAGCAACCACCAGGCCAGCGCCACCGAAACCCGTGTTTGAACCGGATGCGACACCGGGCCATCGTCATGATGACCCACCAGTAAATCTTTCTCAGCGGCATTTGTCTCCGTCGCAAGATCGGTTAGGTTTGGCCCGTGATGGGAGTTTAAGTTTTGCATGGTCGTTCGCATCCCTGCCCGAATCGTCGATCAAACCGCATCCTGTAGTATAAGGAATCAACCATACCCGCGGCTAGCGCCGTCGGCTCATAAACTCCGATAACGATACCTGCGGCTAGCGCCGTCGGTTCACGAACTCCGAGAGCGTTAGAGCTCTAGCAGGTCATCGCCTGGTGGGGGTGACTTGCCGTCCTTGTAGAACTTTGTGATATCCAATCCGCCACGCTGCTCCTCTTCCATTAGCTTAATTCGCAACTCCATCCGTTCGATACGCCTTTGCAACAGTGGCACCAGCGCTGGTAGGGGATCGATAGGTTCGAGAATCGGCACACTCGGATACCCAACATGCCTTTGCATCGCCGAGAACAGGAACAGCGGGTCCTTGCGATGATTGGCGTTGGCAATCTTACCCTCTGGCAGGCCAAAGAGGACCGGAGCCTCTGCCGCCTGCTCGCCAAATCTCTGCCGCTTTTCAAAATAGAATTGGCTACGGACGTAAATCATGTCAGCCAGATCCACTAGGCCCAATTGTCGCCGGAGAATCAAAAGCCACTCTTTCCACTGGGCGGGATAGGCCGGGTCTTCGGACATTGCTTTTAAGCCCCGGTCGTAGTGCAAACGATTGCGCGAGATCGCTTCGAACTGAAAGAAGAACAACCCCTGCGGCGAAAGGCTTTCTTGGCTGCGATACTGAGACTCCGCTGCCAGAATGCGCAGGGCGGTGCGATAGTCGAATCGCCCGCGATCCACCTCCGCTTCCGCGACTAAGAAAGTTTGGAAGGGAGCGAAATAGTGGGCGAGCATGGCCATGCCACTTTGCATTTGTCCGCTGTGCTTCAACTCCCCCAACAGCAAATCGATCGCCATTGGCAGCTTGGTCGAAGCCAGCACCTCGAACTTAACTTGCTCCATGAGTTCTTGCAGAGGTACATTTTGAGCGAGTCTGTCCAGCAGCACGCGAAAAAAATACGCTTGTTCGATATACTCTTCTTGAGGCAGCATTACTTTTTTTCCTGAGTGTGAGCGCGCAGAAACTC
>JBGSJL010000280.1:0-6799 GCA_041741955.1 Pirellulaceae bacterium
TGGGCTGAATTTGACTCTGCGAAGTTTGAAGTCGGTTAAAATCACTCGCATAGCTAGCAATCTTGCGCCTTCAAACTTCGCAGAGCTCAACTTGGCCCAAAAACTAGTGGGTTCGATGGTACGTTTATTTTGTCCCGCTGCCTAAGGAACCACGTTCCCGCTTACGTGCGTCGACGCACTGCCGCCTTCGGCCAATGTCGTATGCACGGTTACTCGTTCGCGAAAGGCGCCAACCCCGGCTCCGGCCGCAAACTCGACTGGGATCAAATGAACCTTTGCGGCTTTGCCGAACGTGGGGGCGAAGGTGAATCGAGCGTCAGGGCAAACGACCTGGGTGACTTCAAATTCTTGGTTGCTCTTGACGATCATGCGTGTCTGCACGGCTTGCCCTTCCTTGACCGTACCAATATCCACGGAAACAGGCAGCACGAGCGGAGGCAGCACGTTGCCGCGGACGGGCACGGTCACCAAATCGTATTGAGCGTCGTTGGTAACCAGCACGATTTGATCGGAAAACTCGCCCGCCTCGGCCGTATCTTTAAGGCGAACAAGCATCTCATACTCGACGCGACCGGTGGATTTATTGGTGTTTTGGTTGAGTTTGACACCCAAATGCTGATTGACGCTGCGAACGTCCGTGATACTCCAATCTTTCTTGGGTCCGGTGTACGTTACCTTTACGGAAGTCATTTTCTCTGTTTTCTGATCCAGCTCGCCAAATTGAATCTCCCCCGGCTCGGTAACCACGTCTGAAAGGATATTGCCCTTCACATTCAATTGCATCTCGCCGCGAAAGGGTCGAGTGAACACGACTGTCACCACTGCCGACTTGGATCCGATGAAAGATCGCGTGTTGAACTCGCAAATGATCGATCCCTTCTCGTAGGTCTTCAGATCGGATTTGCCTTGTCCAATTCTTGGAATCGTGCAGCCGCAACTGGACCGGACCGACTCAATGTGCAAGATCTCTTGGTACTTATTGCTCAGTACAAACTCGTATTCTGCTTTCGCACCGCGCGGTACGTTCCCAAAGTCGTGGGAACTTTCCGAAAACATTTCTCGAACCCAATCCTGCGCGCAAGCGGCCTGGGTCGCAAAGGCGAATGCCAAGATAAGGGTGGGCAGCTTGAGGGTGATGGGGTAGGTCATTTTCTCGAAATCCTTACGCGGTTGGCTGGGGCGACAAGCCAAACAACTGTCGTGCTCTACCGTGCGAGCGAATATTAAATTTAGCAGCCACGCCAGTGCGAGGAAAGGCGATTCAGGCGATTTCCCAAGCTACCCAAGCTTCCTGGACCTCGCTTACTTAACTTCGATTGCCGTTATCTTATAGATCGCGTAGTGATCTTGGCTGTCGGGGTATTTGAACTCTTTGATTTCAAATTTCCCATTCACGGCGACGGGGCGGGTCGTAAAATCGGCCGTTTTGCCCTTCTCCATCTGTACCATGATGCAATCGTACAGGGCCGCGCCAGGCCCGAAACAGCATTGCATGTTGTCGCGAACGAGCACGAACTCCTCGATACCGCTTTGCTTCCAGACACTCGCAGGCAGGATATAGCCGCGAATCTTAAAGGTCTTTTTATTGAGCTCTTCGATCTCTTGAGTCAGCATTGCCCGATTAAATTTGCCATCCTTTTCGATGTCAAATTTAATGTCATCAAAGGTCAGCTCGCCCTTCAATTTGGCTGTTTCGCGACTCTTTCGCTCCTCCACCACCGGCCGATTGGGATTGCTGGGCCGGTCGCTTGAACTGGGCGTCTGGGCCCGCCCAGATGTGGCTAGCAAACAACATCCCAGGCAGGCAAGAATTGATGTCGTCGTTGGTTTGAGAATGAGCACGCTTAGTCCTTCTGTGAGACGGCCAAATGGCGGTGCCCAATCGGGCAGTGACCCCATAGACAGTGACTGTGCAGGTTGGGCACTGTCTCATTTAAGGATATCAGCGCGGAGCTGATAAAACACGCCCGTTAGACCATCGATTGGCTTAAGACTGGGATTTACATGCAGCGTTCCGGCCAATCGCTGCTTGCGATAGCTCTTGCGGGCGTGTTGATCTCCCGACAAACTGACTTCGATCATGTGGGTTAGCGGAGGCTGTCCGCCAAAGCAGCAGGTACCCAAGTCTGGTACCAGCACGAAGCGTTTCGCCAACATGGTATCCATGGAGGTCGGATGGATATAGCCCTTAATGAACACTTGTTTTCCATCGAGACTCAGGGCGTCCAGAGGCGGGAGATCGGGCTGGCCAAGACCACTCTTAAGCGAGTCGAAATCGACGCGGATGTAACCCTCGGGTACTTCGGTCATGTACACGTAGGTATGGTAGGCAGGTGCCAGCAAACAGATCGCACCGCAACATAGCAAACCTGCCACTGCAATCGGCTTACCGATCACTTCGTCGGGAAACTTGCGAATTGCGGCAAACGCTATGTAAGCAAACACGAGCCCGACGATGGGTAAAATTGTGAGGAACAAAAATGGAAATGCCGTAAGCCCGGCAATGCCAAGCACCAACGATGCGATTGCGGCCCGAGAAACGGACTTATAAACGTCCGCGTCGCCGTCTGAAAAATTGGCAGCAGCAGACATTTCGATGGCAGGCGAAGCGTCGAGTTGGGTCATGGTAGGCATGGGCAACTAATGTATTTTGGTTAGCGATGTTGGCAGGAACACTACGCTGCCAACGACGCGGGTCGATCTTCGCGAAGTTGGGCGATCAATCCGCGACTTCCAGCCCCGCTTATGGCTAGCCACATTGCCAAGCCAACCGTAACCGAAGCCATACCAATTACGCCGGCAGCCAGAGGTGGGTTCGCTTGGGCTGCCTTGCCCTGCACCGAGCTTGACTGGCCCGCAGGGATAGGAGTCCGAGCCGCGGTGGACTTGGCTTGGGCAACGCTTGTGCGCATTGCTACCAATTGGCCAGGGCGGTAGGCCCAAGGGGCTAGCAGGTCGCTTGTTGCAGCCAAGCTGCCGACCCTGGACGGGTTAAGCTGCGAGCTACTATCGGTGGCTGCGGAGGCCGGTTTGGGAATCGGAAAGAAAGAAGTCGCCCGTTTGAATGCGTCTGGGTCCAGCTCCTTGAGTTCTTCGAGCTGCTCTGCGGCGACAGGCAGTGGGCATGCCCGCAGGTAGTTAATAACTGGCACGCGAACCCAACTGGATTTTTCATCTGCCGACTTAAATAATTCAGCCAGTTTGGCTATCTGCGTCCAATCCTCCCATCGCGCCAGGTCGGGGATAACCAGATCGGCCAGTTCAGGGCGATCCAGAATCAACCGCATCGACTCCAGCACACGCTCCTTTTCGATTACGCCACCGTCGGTACCATGAAAACGCAACGCCATGATGGCCGCGTAGGTATCGGCATACTGACTCTTCTTGTTGGCCAAGAACAGCTCATCGATCAGCTTGAGCCCCTCGCTGCCCTGCAGCGTCAGATAACAAGCGACCATTGCGTCCAGACCGCCGCGCAAGTTTTGGTCCTCGCTGCGGAGCATTTTTTCGAGTAACAATGCATCTTCGGCATGCCCGCAGACACCCAACATCACCAAGTACAGTCGCTTGCGATCCGGCGGCATGCCCGTGTCTTTGATCCAGGTGATCAGTTGCTTACGATCGAGCTGGTCCTTCAGCTTTTTTATGTCTGGGTAGGGCGCCTTGGCGAACTCATCATAGGCATCGCGGGCCAGCATCGACTCGGGGTGCTCGAGGTACTTCAAGAAAAACTGGAGCCGCTCTAGCGGCTCTTTGGGTAAGCTTGGCAACATCTTGACGTATTGCATCGCCAACTCGGTGACGGGCAATGGCGAGGACCACAGTAGGTCGGGCGGGTCGACTCCCATCAGTAAAAACTGTTGGTCGGGCTTGGCTTTGCCAAAGTAATTGACTCGCAGTTTTTGAGCCGGCAGGATCAATTTGTCTCCACGAACGACCGAAATGATCTCGAACTCTGCATCCGAGTCGGTTTCCGAGCCAGCCACGATTTTCGCGATGGCGACGGTATCCATCGCCGACATTTCTTCGGACAATGTTTGCGAGACCGCTGAACAAAAGGGGCAAGCCAATCCGCGATAGGCGGTGAGGCCCAAGCCGATAGCGGCGAATCCTGACAATAGAACAATTAGCGACGACTGCTTCGTGACAATTTGCACCGCGAGCGACCTCCCGAAAAATCTGTTGTACGTGCAGCTTTGGCCGCAATCGTTTTAGATGCCCTATGCGAACCTGCAAAAAGGACCGCGCCTGAGGAGCTTTTTTGAAGGCACCGCTATAGTGTAGGAGAGTCCGAGGGCGGTGGAGCACACCTAGGCTCAAAAAATGAGCTCGATTTGTAGTTTTTTCGACTTTCTTGACGATGCGGGATAACTTCCGCCCCCCCAATCCGGACAACCGTGTGGGTCGCATCAGCCGCCACGTATTAGCGTCCGGTTTTCGAACTACAGGCAAACTGGGTGTTAACGCACGGCGGCGGATAGAACGTCCTACCCTATGGCGGCAAAAAATGTGCATTTTGACGCGAGTGTTTTGTCAAAAATCAAAACGCGGGTGAGCCATTTTGGCGATAGCGCGCTGTCAATTTAATGTACGATGGCCTTCCAAGGCCGTCGTCCACGCCATCCGACGGCCTTGGAAGGCCATCGTACAAGCACTCGCAGAGTACAAATCTGCGGATTCAATTGGCGTCGAATGTGAAAGCGGCTTGACAAAAAGCCACGCAGGCCATACCTTCCCAGCCTCTTGCAAACGGTACGTCTGCGTTTTGAGGCAGGCTCGTGAGCACCCTCCGCGTCGATAGCGGGCTCCGCGTCGATAGCGGGCTGGCCGACATCCCGATGAATCTTATTTAGTTGAAGGACTTGGAACCATGGCCGTTCCAAAGAGACGACACTCCAATTCGCGCACTAACAAGCGCCGCTCGCACCATGCTATTAAGCCCAAGCAGAATTGCTTCTGCCCGAAGTGCAGCACGCTAGTACCTACGCACTCGGTATGCCCAAAATGCGGCTATTACATGGGACGCGTCGTCGTCGAGATGTCTGAAAACGCTTAAGCAGGGCTTGCTGGCTGCAGACTGGTGGAGCGCGTGAAAACTGGCCTTCTTTTTCCTGGACAGGGAGCCCAAGCTACCGGCATGGGCGGAGAACTGGTCCTGCGTAGCTCGCTGGCTAGGAAGCTGTACGAGCAAGCGGGTGAAATTCTTGGCTTTGATTTGCTCACGCTGTGCTTGGAAGGTCCATCCGAGCAATTGAATCGGACAGAGTTCGCACAGCCCGCCCTGTTTGTGCATAGCTTGGCTGCGCTTGGACAACTGGAACTGGATCGTCCAGAACTGTGGGATTCGGTCATTGCCGTGGCGGGCTTGAGCCTTGGCGAATATACGGCTGTAGCTGCCAGCGGCGGCGTTGACTTTGAGGCAGGGCTCCGTTTGGTTCATACCCGAGGTGTGGCCATGCAGGCGGCTGCCGATGCAGTGTCCAGTGGCATGAGCAGCGTGCTGGGACTGGAGCTGGAAAAACTGGTGACTGTCTGCGAGCAGGCTTCCGCGCAGGACCAATTTGTGCGAGTCGCAAACCTACTGTGCCCAGGCAACATTGCTATTTCCGGACACATACCGGCAGTCGAGCGGGCGGAAGAGCTGTGCTTGGCGGCAGGTGCATTTAAAACAGTCCGCTTGCCCGTCGCAGGTGCCTTTCATACTCCGCTCATGCAACCTGCCGTGTCGCGTCTGGCCCAAGCCCTCGCTGCAGTCGACTTCAAGACGACCCGAGTGGACGTGTTTTCCAATGTCGACGCGACAGCGCATAGGCAAGCCGAAGATTTTCGCCAACTATTAGCTGAACAGGTCGTGGTGCCGGTACTATGGGAAGCCTTGCTCACCAACATGGTTGCGGCCGGTTGCGAGCAATTTATCGAGGTAGGCGCGGGCCGCATACTCGCCGGAACTCTCAAGAGAATCAACCGCAAAATCGCCTGTGAAAGCGTCGGCTCCTAGGAGCAGCATTCTTGGCTTGCGTTCGAAAATATTCACTAAACAGCAACTCGATTTACGATCGATCGAAGCGATTGTGTTGCATGGTCCTTAGTCAGCGAGAATCCCGATGAGCGCAGCGGCAGAACTTGGTCTTAGTACAAATCTAAGCGGCCAAATTGCAATGGTGACCGGAGCTTCTCAAGGGCTCGGCAAGACCTGTGCTGAGCGGCTGGCCCAGTGCGGTGCAACCACGCTGTGTGTCGCCCGCAACGTCGAAAAGCTAACTCAAGTCGTCGCTGACATTGAAGCGGCTGGCGGCAAAGCCTATGCGATGGCTTGCGACGTCACGTCGCGACAAAGCGTGGCGGCACTATTTGAGCAAATCGAAGAAGCCCACAGCAAGCTCGACATCCTGGTCAATAACGCTGGCGTTACCCGAGATACGCTGTTGCCACGCATGACCGACGAGCAATGGGATGAAGTCATCCAGACGAATTTGACCAGTTGTTTTCTATTCTGCCGCGAAGCGTCCAAAATCATGATGTCGGCTCGGTACGGGCGAATCATCAACATGTCCAGCGTTTCGGGCTTAATCGGCAACCCCGGGCAAACGAACTACTCGGCGTCCAAAGCCGGCATGATCGGCTTGACGCGGAGCCTCGCACGCGAACTGGGCAAACGGAAAATCACGATCAACGCGGTCGCTCCAGGCTTCATCGAAAGCGACATGACTCGGGCTCTGGGCGACGAAGTTTTGAAGGAAGTCAAAAAGCGAATTCCAGCCAATCGACTTGGCACAGGCGATGATGTGGCAGCGGTGGT
>JBGSJL010000281.1:0-1989 GCA_041741955.1 Pirellulaceae bacterium
TCGACCTCCGGCATAGTCGTCGGACGCAAAGGGGGACGTTTCCTGACCTTTGGTGGGAGTGAGCATGTCCTGATCGAAGCACCGACCCGCTCGGGCAAAGGAACTGGCATCGTCATTCCCAATTTGCTGACATGGCAAGGATCGGTGGTGGTTCTCGATGTGAAGCGCGAGAACTTCGATGCGAGCGCAGGCTTTCGTGCGAGATACGGGCAGGAAGTGTTCCTATTCAACCCGACCGACCGAGAAGGCCGGACGGCGCGATACAATCCGCTGGCCTATATCGACCGTGGCGATCCCGACGACGTGATCATCGAACTGCAAAAGATCGCGACCATGCTGTTCGTTGCACCCGAACGCGGCGAAGCCTTTTGGGCAAATGGCGCGCGCACCGGCTTTGCCGGTGTCGGGGCCTGGCTCGCGGAGACCAGCGACGAGCCGCTGACGATGGGTGCAATCTATCGCCATTTGACCGAAGGCGATGCCCGCAGCTTCTTCAAAAAGGAACTGGCCAATCCCAAACTCAACCTTTCCACGGGATGCCGAACGGCGCTGGCCGATTTTGCCGGTGGTTCGGACAACAGTTTTGCTGACATCAAGAAGACCATCACCAACGTCCTTGGACTTTGGCTCAATCCACTGGTCGATGCAGCAACGTCCGCGAGCGATTTTGACCTTCGGAACTTACGAAAGCGCCACATTTCAATCTATCTTGGTGTGTCGCCCGATGAACTCGACCGGATCGCGCCGCTCTACAATCTTCTGTTCCAGCAACTGATTGATCTGAATGTGCGGGAATTGCCGGGTGAAATGACGCGGGTTCCCGTGCTGGTCATCCTTGATGAATTCGCAAGGCTTGGCCGCGCATCGGTGATCGCCAGCGCCTTTTCGTATGTCGCGGGCTACGGCATCCGCTTGCTCCCCGTGATCCAGTCACGTTCACAATTGCGCGGTGTTTACGGTGAGCATTTGGCCGACGAAATTGTCGCCAACTGCGGGGTTGAAGTCGCCTTCACCCCCAAAGAGCTGCGGGTTGCAAACGAGCTTTCGGAGAGACTGGGCTATGTCGGTCAAGCCAGCGTCACCAAGTCGCTCACGATCAATGGCTGGCTTGCTAACCGGTCAAAATCAATTTCGGAACAGCGCCGCGCGCTGATGCTGCCGCAAGAGCTGATGCAGTTTCCGCCCGACAAGCTGATCCTGCTGCGCGGGGGCATCCCGCCGATCGTTGGCAGCAAAATTTTCTATTTCAAAAGTCGCTTCTTCGGGAAGCGGGTGTTGCCTCCACCCATTGTGTCGCCAGCCGAAAAGCAGACGCGCATTGCCAACACGCCCTCACCGTTCCGCGACATGACCGACGAAGAGGCAGAGGGGAATCCCGCACATCCGTTCAAGCCAGACGACATCCGCACCGAAGATTATCCCAGCTTCAATGCTGACATGGTGACGCTGGATCACGATGGCAAAATAACCGGCATTATTGAGGAGGGCGATGAACATGGCTGACAAACTCGAAGGAGATGCAACGGATGGACAAAGCCGCCCGGCGAAGCCCAAGCCGGCTGCCCCCACGTCCACCCGCGCAAAGCCCAAACGAAAAGCCGAACCTCCAACGATCACCGACGACCTTACCGGCAAATTTCTGCGCGTTGGTAACAAGCTCTACCGCACATCGGACGACAAGACGCCGATCGTACGGATCGAGCCTGACCGGCTCAAGACTAACAACATCGACGCGCTCCCAGACATTATCAGGATCGCCAAGGCCAATGGCTGGACGTCGATCAAGGTGAATGGCGGCGACAAGTTCAGGAAAGCTGCATTCCTCGCCGCCGCCGCGCAAGGGTTGGCAGTCGAGAATTATTCCCCGTCAAAGGTTGTCCAGGCCGAAGCCGATCGTCTCCGCGCGCGGCTCGCCGAACGGGGGGAACGCCGCGACAACAAAAAGTCCGGCGCGACCAAACCGCAAACGGATGATGAACTGACCAAGCT
>JBGSJL010000282.1:0-4427 GCA_041741955.1 Pirellulaceae bacterium
GGGCAGCGCCGCCGCCCCGCGTTTGCGCGTCCCCGCCTGCGCTTCATCGCCTTCGGCGAGCGCGATTTCGTTGAGCAGCGGCTGCTTTGAATGGCCCGCGCGGGTGCCGAACAGCAGGCTGATATCATGCCCCAACCCGGCAGCAGCCCGCGCCAGATTGCGCCCATAGGTCGCCACCCCGGTGCCATGCGGGCGCGCGATGTTATAGGCGTCGAGGAGAATGGTCATGATGGGGCGGGGGGCTTCATGGTTCAAGATGCCCTTCCATCGCCTGCATGACGAACGGCATCATTTCCTGAACCGCCGGGAAAATGGTCATTCTCGGTGCCAATACACGAAATTGCGGGCCGTCTTCGATGACCCGGTAGTAGGCCAGCAGCGGCTGGTACCGTGTGCGCCGATAATCATGGATAACGATAATGCTGTCGGGATTGGAGAGTGCCAGCGCCATCATCGCGCATTCCATTCGCCTTCGACCATCGATGAATATGAAGTCGAATGTTCGTTGCATCGTGAACGGGTAGGTCGAGTAGTTCAAACCTGTATCGCGATCATCAACGCAAGGTCCGGCAAGCGACATGAACTTAGAACGCAGGAAACCGCATTGGGAATAAGGTTCGACCACCTTTTCGAGATATTCCTTGTTGTGATCGATGGTGAGAAACAAGTCGACGGGTCGCTCACCAATATGTTCGATCGTCATCTGCGTTGTGTAGCCTGCGCCCCATTCGAGAAACGACGATGCATGAGCGGCGTATTGCCGCAAAACTCTACGAAACTCAGTGTCGTAGGCTTGACCATATTGTTCAGGGTTCTGGAGAATGGGTTTATCCTCTGCTTTCATTGGTGTACTCCTGCCTGACAGTGCCTCGACAACGCCTTCTCGCAGTTTTGCGATGCGCTCATCCATGGTCGATACATTTGATCGCAGAACTTGCCGAACAAAACTCGCCTGCTCATGATTGAAGATCTCACGCGGGACCAGCGCAAGCCGTTCAAGCAGGTGGGGTTTTTTTATCAGAATTTCATGCAGTCGCGGCTGATCGCTTGGGACCATCTGCCAATCACTTGCATTTCGAAGTTCATCCTCCGGCGTTGACATGAAGTGCTCATACCATGCCAGCACCAGTTCCTTTCCTGCTTCGGAGCCGAGGTTGATAAGAAACACCCCGTCATTAACGTCCCACTTTTCTCCGGTCAGGCCGCCCGGAGAAAAAAGATAATCGCCTTCGTAAGAACGCAGAAGCTCACGGACATCTTGCGAGTGGTCGAAAACAAAAGCATCAGCATCAATATAGAAAATCCAACCATCAAACCCACTTTCAATTTGCTCTTTCAGATAAACTATCCGATTAAAGCAAGCATGCCATGGGAAATATCCGCGTTTCAGGCCAACAAAAGTTTCAAATTCTATTTCAAACTTTTCACAATATAATTTATTTGATTGCGATGATATATCAAGAAGTTCTTGATATATCTCGCTATCGGAAGTTTGAAAGCCTTTAACAATATTTTTCATAATGCATCTTTAGTAAAAAGGCCTCAGTCAAAACACCGCAATATTCAGCATGCGAGCCTATAGGCATTGCGCTCGGCGATGCGCAGGCGTTCGGCCATTGCGCTTGCACCAAGCAAAACGAAGCTCTTGAGTCCGAAGGTCGGCGCGTGCGGGTCAATCGCATGGCCTTCCTCGCGCATGGCCGGGGTTACACCCATCAGTTCAAACTGGAGGTCGACTGCCAGCAATCCGTCGGCACTCTCCGTCGCGTGGCGGCGCAATTCAGTGACCGACAACGCCCAAGCGAGCACGGAGCTTTGGCTTTCAACCGAACGTTCATCCCCCAGCCTCGTGCCGCCAACCAGCAGTCGAACCCGTGAGCCCATCACCGATGCGGAGAAAGCAAACGCGCCGTAGAATACCACCTCACGTTCATCCGCGAGGCATGCCGGATCGAGCGCGAATTGCAGTCCGGCGCGTTCATGCAGTGCCCAACTGCCCCAGTGTTCCGCAGGACGCCACTTATCGTCGCGCGCCAGCAGTCCCGCAATGCGGTGGGCCGCTCTGGTATTGCCGCCAAAGATCGGTGCGTTGTAGCTTTCCTCAATCGATTCAATCAGAGCGCGACCAACCAGATCGTCAAATCCGCCGCGCACCTTTTTGAGAGTGTATTCGCTGCCGGGCACGACCAGAGGGCGCGCTTTTGACGGCGTTTCGCTGCGCTGGACTGCGTTGCAGCCTTTGACCACCCGGCCCGCGACATCTTCCCACCTGAGAGGGATGAAGCGTTCTGCGATCGCTTCTTCATAGGCACGTAGCCGGTCGGGATTCTCCAGCAGTCCCGCAATTATGTCAGCGGCGGCATCAACATCGTCGATGGGAATGAAGCAGCCGAATTCGCCCGCCACTTCGGGCAGCGATGAATTGTCGGCCAGCACGCACAGCTTGCCATGGCCGAGACTCTCGCCGATCGGCAGACCCCAGCCTTCATAGACGCTCGGGAAAACGGTAAAGAGACAATCGCGGTAAAGCGCATTCAGCGCCTCGTCCGAAACATCCTCACGCAGTTCAATCCGACCGCCGAGGAAATCGGTTTCGAATAGATTGGTGAGGAAGCCTTGCGCCCGCCAGCCGAATCGCCCGACACACACAAGCCGCGGCACATCAATCCCTCGTTCGGCCAATGCCTGCCACGTTTTGAACATGAAATTGTGGTTCTTGCGCCCTTCGATGGTGGACACGAACAGCACGAAGGGGTCAGCGCCCTGTGCCTTGGTGTGGGGCTGGAGCGTGTCGGTGCCGCGCGGAAAAAACTCGTCAAAACTGGTGCCCAGCTGGGTGACCAGCGTGGGTGGCACCGGGAATCCGCTTTCCTCGCAATAACGCTTCAGATCGCGCTCGGTGCTGCGCGATACACACATTGCGGAATCGACGATCGGAAGCACCTGATCGACAAATTCGCGGAACACCACCGCAGTGCCCTGATCGCAGGTTTCGCGGGCGTAGATCGGGATGAAATCATGGAACAGCATCGCGAAGCGTGCGTTGTGGCTGCGTTTGAGATTGACGATCAGCGACGCATATTCCGGGATCACCCATGCCGCGCCAAGCAGTACCACAATTGTCCGTCCTGGCCGGACGAAAGCGGCCAGCGGCTCTTGTGGAAAAAGCCGACCATGGCGCGCGGCCACTACGTCGAAATCGACACTCCGCCGCGCTTTCGGCAACGCCAAATCGTCGATCAGCGCGAGGAATTTTTCCTGATCGATTGAACGGAATGCCCGCAGTTCGCGATCATAGGAAATAAGGCGCAGGTCACGCAAATCATGCAAGGCGTATTTCATCACCGCCTGGATCACGCAGCACTGCACCCGCTGGATGCCCGACAAATTATCGTGTTCGCCGATATAGAATACCAGATCGGAAACATCGAACACTATCATCTGTTCGGCGCGATGCGACGAAGAATGCGTACGGACAATTTTTTCATTTGCTTGGTCGACCAGGCCCATAAGCTCAAGCTCTCCGTAGGCATGCAGATTGAGCGGCGTAAAGTCGAGCGCATCCAAATAGAATTGGATCGCGCCCTGCCGGTCCCCCATGATCTTATGCAGGTGCCCCAGCTGAAGATGAGTGTCAGAAGTGTTCAATCCCAGAGCCAGCGCTTTTCTGTACGCCGCCATGCTGGCTTCAATCTGGCGCGCTTCCTTGCACATGTTGCCAAGCTGAACCCAGATCTCGGCATGATCAGGTTTGCGTTTGAGATAACGGCGGTAATGGTGCGCTGCCGTCACCCAATCGGTGCGGTCGCGGGCCGCATCGGCTGCGGAGAGAATTGCGCCCGGATCGGCCGCGCCACCAGAAATCCCGCCAATGAAGGCACCGGCGATCTTTGCCGCCTTCACGCTCCGCCTCCATCACCAGCCTTTGCGGCGAAAATCTTGCCGCCTGCGGCTCGGGCAAGATCGACGCACACCAGCCAGTCTTCGCCCAATTGCTCGGTTTCGGCCATGGCGCGGGTCAGGGGCTTTATGGCGCTGTGGAAATCGAGATAGGACAGCGCATCGGTGCCAAACGCAGCGGCGACATCGTCCCACGTGTACCCGCGCGCAAAATTGACTTCGCAAACGACTTTGGGGCGAAATTTCTCAAGCACGGGGCGCAAATGATCAAGGATCGCAAGCTCGGCACCCTCGACATCGATCTTGATGAAATCAACCCTTTCAAAACCGTCTGGATCAAGTTTCCCCAAAGCGACTTCGCCGACGCTGCCATGGGCCGCCAGATGCGCCGGATCCTCACCGGGAGCGACGAAACGACCATTTTTCGGCTCACCCTGCGGCACGAAAAACGGCCGCCAGCCGCTCTCGCCGGGGCCAGCCAGAGCAATGTTGCGGGCCTGCGTCCGGCGCGCAAAACCATTGACTGC
>JBGSJL010000283.1:0-52628 GCA_041741955.1 Pirellulaceae bacterium
CGACAGCGATGCTGACCCACCAGGAGCACTTAGAGTAATTGGCGCATCGCCGCTAAGAGTATCGCTTCCACTTCGGGTGCTACGTTGCTGGCGTTGGGACCCGTTTCATAGCCGCCCTCACGGTAGGCTGTCGTGGTGCCGATATAGCCAGGTCCATAGTCCCCGTAGGCCGCCATCGCGATAGGTAGATCTGGACGCATGGCCTTGGCAGCCAATTGGTACTCCACAAATAGTTCGCCAGGCATGTGCAGTACGCGCACTGGCCCGATACGCAGGCAGGCGATATCGAGTGTATTTCCGGCTTGGCACCGCTGGAGCCATGCCAACTGGTCCGCCTTGGCAATGTAGCCGCGCGCAGGTTCGGATTTCAGGGCAGCGAGCAAGGCGGCTTCGTCCAGATGCTTTGCCAGCGGAAGCTTCACCGGCGCGGTATGCCAGCCGATATCCACGCCCGTCAGCGGCGTTCTTTCAGTTGCTTGCCAAGCCTGTTTCATGCCTGCCGCTAGGCGTGTGGCCAGTAGCAGCCGATTCTCTGGAGCCCCATCGTTATATTTGCCAGCTCCCACGTTTCCTCCGGCACCATTGAAATGAACATGCAGTCCGCTGGGAACCGCTTGGCCGCGCATGAATCTCGCGATGCCAGGAAAGTCAGGACTGGGTATCCCCGTTCGATAGTAGCTCTGCGGATGGCAGGCATAGTAGCTCAACACTGCAATGGGTTCTTCGTTGTTCCAGAACGAAAGCAGCGATACTTGAGGATCGATCACGCCTTCGGGTTCAGCCCGCAGCGCAGGGTCCTTGGACGCCGTGTAGCGGACCGCTCGAACTCGGCCGTCCGGTCCCAAAATCCTCCGATTGGAGGCTACTTCCTCAACGACTGCTTCGCCCCAACCAAAGTGCGTGGCTGGCTTAGCAACTGGGATCGCGGCTCGAATTGCATCTGCCGCGCGCTGGATCACCTGCCGGTGAAACGAACCCTCGAAGCGCTCATAATTCGACAGTCCCAACTCGCGGACAATCCGCTCGGCGGTAAAGTCGCAGCCGGGTGCATCGTGCTGATGGAGTGTATGCACGGCCACACGCGCGCGCGTAGTGCCAGCTGCGTCGGCCAGGGCATCGCGAAACGCATCGTGGCCTTCGTTCGCAATACCGATCCAGTCCACTGCGCATAACACAATCGGTTTGTCGTCGCCTTGGATGACTATGCCACGGCAGCGAAGTGTCAATTCGTCCACTCTCTTAACCGGATCGTAGGCCATCGCTGACCCCAGTGGCGGAGTTGCGTCTACATCGAAGGTGGCAATCTTCACCGCCGTACTTTCGATATCTTCAGATTTGGCCACGTCGGGTGGGCCAACCAACCCGAGCAATATCGAAAGTGCGGATAGAGTTCGAGCCAGTAATGAACGTGCCACTGTGTTTGGTTTTGTCAATGTCATCGCGGATAGTCAACTCGTAACGGGGGCGCAGTAACGGGGGCGCAAGTGTGGACTGCTAAAAGTTTGGGGTTGTGTGCTGTCATTCGTTGCGCTGGTTTTGTTCCTGAAATTTGCAACAGGCTTTTAGCCCGGAGGGCGAAACATTCACTGCCGTTGGCGTAAGCCACCGGATCGCATCACAACACCCATAGCCCAGCGGGCGACACATTGATTTAAAGGCGTTTTGTGTGTCGCCCTCCGGGCTACCGGTGGTGAAAACGGACACCGGTGGCTGACGCCACCGGCAAAGGTTGTGTCGCCCGCCGGGCTAAAAAGGCGGAACAATAGCGGCATCGAGAGTCTGGGCCGAAAACGTAAAGCAATGCTAAACTTTTATAGCGGACCCGCGCAGTTGCCACAGAGGCTCGCGACCCAGAAACTAAAAAACCCCTGGAAACCGTGGCGTTTCCAGGGGTGCGGAGAGTGGCCAATACCCCGTAGGGGAGTCGAACCCCTGTTACCGCCGTGAGAGGGCGGCGTCCTGGGCCTCTAGACGAACGGGGCTTCGACAGGTCCCAGTCTAACGACACCGCATCGAGTTTCCATCCCAATTCGGCAACTTACGGAATTTATCGCAAAGTCCTTACCAGTAAGAACTTACGAAAGAATATTCGTTGATAGCAATGGGCATTCCGCAGGGGGGTAGCCAGCTCGCGCGCGATTTCCGATGAGACCGCGCGGCCCAAATGCCTCGACGCAACAGGCATTTGGTTAGGGCGCGCAGCCAAGCAAATGCTGCACAACCGATCCGCCGAACGCAGTCAACCACCTGCGATGGAGCGCCCTGTGGACTCAAACCTGACTATGGAATAGCTTTGTGCATCTTCTGGTCCTCTCGCACCAAGTCATCCTCGTCTCGGGAATTGCGTCATGCTCCGTCCTCTCTGCGTAATGTCTTTTGCTTGTCTACTTCTGTTCAACGCTGCGGCTCTCCGCGCGGACAAACCTCAATCGGTGAGTTTTGGTAACTCAAAGGACGGTCACAATGTGCAGTTGTATACGATCGAGAATGCCAATGGCCTGCAAGCGAAAGTAATGACTCGCGGAGCGACGCTTGTGCAACTTCATGTTCCAGACCGCGCGGGCAAGTCGGCTGATGTTGTACTGGGTTTCGACAACGTGTCAGGCTACGAATCGGATCAAAACCAATATTTTGGATGCACGGCGGGACGGGTTTGCAACCGCATTGCCAAAGGCCAATTTCAGCTGGATGGACAGGAATACTCGCTAGCCATCAACAACGACCCCAATCACTTGCATGGTGGTGCGGAGCGGAGTTTTGACAAAGTGATTTGGGCCGCGCGACCGTTCGAAAACGACCGAGGCCAGGGAGTCGCATTCACGTACGAAAGTCCCGACGGAGAGGAAGGGTATCCTGGTAAACTGGCCGCCACGGTGACGTACTTTGTTCCCAAGGAGGGCACATCAATTAGTATTCGTTACGAAGCCACCACCGACAAAGCAACTCCCGTCAACTTGACGAATCATGCCTATTTCAACTTGGGTGGGCATGGCAGCGATACGATCCTCGACCATATGTTGCGGATCAACGCAGACAAATACACGCCCGTGGATGATACGCTCATTCCCACCGGCGTGCTGGCAACGGTGGAAGGCACAGTGCTCGACCTGCGCAAACCGGTGAAAATTGGTGAGGGAATTGGCGAGCTGGTAGGCACAGCGGCGCTGGGTTATGACCACAATTTTGTGCTTAACCCACCGGAGGACGGCCAACTAATGCGATTGGCGGCAGTCCTGTCGGACAAGCTGTCGGGTAGAACGCTGCGGATCAGCAGCACGCAGCCGGGAGTGCAGTTCTACTCGGGCAATTTCCTAATGGGTCAAACGGGTAAAGAAGGCAAAACCTACGCACACCAGAGCGCCTGCTGCTTGGAAACTCAACATTTCCCAGACTCTGTCAACCAGGCGAAATTTCCCAATACAATCCTCAAGCCAGGCGAAAAGTTCGCATCGCACACGTTGCTCAACTTCAGCGTGGCCAAAGAGAAATAGGTCCATGTCAAATCAATTGCCAATGGAAATCGACGTTCAAGAAGTCGCGCGGCTGCTGAATGACGGACAGATTGTCTTGATCGACTGCCGCGAAGAGCCCGAATTTCAAATCGCTAAAATAAGTGGTGCGGTGCTAATGCCGATGAGTCGCTGGGCCGATCTGGGGCCCGATCTAAAGCAATACGTCGATCAAAGAATCGTGGTACATTGTCACCATGGCGGTCGTAGCTTACGCGTGACTAAGTGGATGCGGCAGAACGGCTTCGATAATACTCAAAACATGACTGGCGGAATTCAAGCTTGGTCGGAGCAAATCGATGCAACGGTTCCGCAATATTAGATAACTACGACGTCACTGAGCCTGCAAAAACAATTTTCAATTATAGAAGACTTTCAATGCAAACTAAACTGGTTCTCTCTTGCTCCAACGTGATCCGCAACGGGCGCCTTTCGCGGGCTGCTGTTGTGGCGTTGGGATTTTTCCTCGCGACGACCAACCTATGGGCACAGGAAGTACCAAGCCCAAAAACTGTAAAAACGGCTGACGAGCAATCTCGGGGGATGCCGCTTGTGTTTAGCGAAGACTTTCAGCAGGGCAGCGACCGCTGGGAAACGACCGACGATACGGCTTGGAGCCTAAGTAAGGAAGGCGAGAACCAGGTCTTCGGACTCAATCGACGGGAAAGCAATTACCAGCCCAAGTATCGAAGTCCTTACAATATTGCCATGATTAAGGATATTCAGCTTGCTGATTTTGTGTTGATTTACAAAGTTAAGTCCACCAAGGACACTGGAAATCATCGCGACTGCTGCACATTCTTTTGCCATCAAGATGCCAACCATTTTTATTATATTCATTTGGGTGCCAAGCCCGATCCGGCCAGCGGACAGATTATGATCGTCAACGATGCGCCCCGCACTCCTCTAACGGACAATAAAGCGTTGGTAGCCTGGGACGATAAATGGCACACGGTCAAAGTAGTGCGTGACAGCCAGGAAGGCAAAATCGAAATTTACTTTGACGACATGGAAACCGCCCATATGTTCGTGGTCGATAAAACATTTCAGAAAGGGCGCATTGGGATTGGATCCTTTGATGACATGAATGATTTCGACGACGTGCGACTCTACGGTATGTAAAATTCTGTAACGGCCACCGATGCTAACATGCGGACTATTGCAGGCCTATCGCTACTCTTGTTGGTAGGGCTTTTGCTCGGAGCGAGCCTGCTGGTTTACGCCGCCTACGTGCTGCTGGCTGTTTTCTGGGTAAGTCGTTACCTGACAAAACGCTGGACCGAGTCGCTTTCCGCGACTCGAACCATTAGCCGACATGAGATTGAAGTGGGCCAGTCTACGGCGATTCAATTGCGGCTCGACAATCGCGGCTCGCTCTCTATTTTGTGGGTGTTGATCGACGATGTCTTGCCTGCCAAAGCGCTGGCTGGCCCGCCGCCGGCGCTGGAGATCGACGGTAAGAAGCTACGCATCTGCAGCGTACCGGCACAAGCCAGTCGCGTGATCAGCTATAAGTTGACAGCTCGGCGACGCGGTTATTTTCAAATTGGACCGGCCATTGCGGAGACCGGTGATTTATTCGGATTGCATCGCCGTTTTCGCACACTGACCGGTGTCAATTTTCTGCTGGTGCTACCGAAACTTATTCCATTGGCAGGCTATGACGTTGCTTCCAGACGACCCATTGGCGAAGTCAATGTAACCTATCGCTTTTTGGAGGACCCCACGCTGATCTCTGGAATTCGTCACTATCAAAATGGCGATCCGATGCGGAGTATCCATTGGCGGGCAACGGCCCGCACCGGCGTGCTTCAATGCAAACAGTATCAGCCAACTAGTGTTGCCGGCGCGACGATCGTGATCGACATGCACACGCAGACGAACCCAGACCGACACGAACCCGTCCGCACGGATTTGGCCGTAACGGCGGCAGCTTCGATTTGCCATACGCTCATGCTCATGCAACAGCAATTTGGATTGGTCTCCAACGGTCGCGACGCATCTGATCGCGCTGGCAGCCCAGTGGGCAAAGCAGAGTTTGAATCCATGGAAAGCGCGCAAGCTCAGGTTGCCATGCGTAGCGGCAGCGATCGGTTGCGCCCCGTGGTATTGCCCACTGGGCGTGGAGCGGCGCATTTCGTCGAAGTGCACAAAGCGCTCGCGCGGCTGGAACGCACCAGCGGAATGCCGCTGCAGGATTTGCTGCTGGAAACACACAGTCGCCTGCCGCGCGACGCTTCAATCCTGGTTATTTTGCAAGACATCGACGAAACCGCCGCGCTCGCTTTGGGAATGCTCCGGCGTCAAGGTTACTCCGTTTCTGCGATCGTGAACAACTTTGAAAACGAAGCCTTCACCACAGCCTCGGCTAGACTACTGACTCAGCATATTGCCGTCTATCACCTGCTCAGCGAGGAATCAATTCCAGCAATTTGCAAATCGCTGGTGCTCAAGTTTTAGCAAATCAAGTCATTCAGACCGACTATTTTCGACGTCCGAAGCAAGCCATTTTAGGGTAGAATAAGACCACTGGCGGGCTGTGACGGCTCGTTGGCCCTTCCCGAGCCTCTACCCATCCCACCGGCGGATTATTTTATGCTGCGCAACTCGATTCTCCAATTTGCATGTTGCTTAGTGATTTGCCACTACGCAGGCTCGTCTGAAGCGGCCGAATTTGCATTGCAGGACGCTGATCGCGTGGTCCTGTTGGGCGATGGCCTTATCGAGCAAGAACAGTATGCAGGCTGGCTCGAACTGATGTTGACGACGTCGTTCCCTGACGATGACATTTCCTTCCGCAATTTGGGTTGGAATGGAGATACGCCAGCGGGAGTTTCACGGCAGGGGTTAAGTTTATTGCAAGCGGGTCACGAGCCCCCAGACGAGGGCTGGCGGCAACTGCAAACACAACTGGAGCTGACGCGTCCGACGGTGCTCATCGTCGGTTACGGTATGGCGAGCTCACTTGAGGGAGGAGAGGCAGGACTAACACAGTTTGTTGCCGACTACCAACGCCTGCTCGATGCGGTCCGCCGAATTTCACCCGAAGTTAGACTGCTGCTGTTATCGCCACTATCGCCACTGCCGTCTGCTGAAACCAACTCCCAATTGAAGAGAGCGCAGACTGCTGAAGCGCAGACTGCTGAAGCGCGGACTGCACTATACGTTTCGTCCATTCGAGAAATTGCCGAACGCAATCAAGCCAGCTTTGTCGATATCAGTCGCGTCGGACAATCGCCAGCAGCTCGGAAAGACTCGATTCACCTAAATGACGCTGGCTATCGCGAACTAGCAATCGCGATATCCAAGTCGCTTAAATTCGCCGATGTCGGATGGACAACCAGCCCCTACAGCGAAGCGCTGCGGCAGGTCATCGTGAAGAAGAATGAGTGGTGGTTTCACCGTTCGCGTCCAGCCAACATGGCCTACGTGTTCGGCTTTCGCAAACACGAGCAAGGGCAGAATGCAGTCGAGATACCAAAATTCGACGAGCTGATCGTTGCCGAAGAGCAGCATATTGGCGATCTACGCCGACTGCAGCCAAGCCAACTAGAAAATCGGCCGTTGCGAGTTGAATCCGAGTACGCAAAATTTACTGCGCAGGCGACTCCTGAATTCACGGTTGCGGACGGATGGGAAGTGAACTTGTGGGCTGAGAATCCGCAGCTTAACAAACCCATCCAAATCAACTTTGATCCGCAGGGTCGCTTGTGGGTGGCCAGCAGCGAAGCCTATCCGATGATCGAAGTTGGTCAGTCTCCGCCGGATAAAATCCTGGTGCTGGAAGATACCAATGGCGACGGCACGGCTGATAAGTCGACCGTCTTTGCCGACGGATTATTGATTCCTACCGGTGTGGTGCCTGGCGATGGAGGCGTTTACGTCGCGCAGAGTACAGACCTTCTATTTCTACAAGATACCGATGGCGATGGACGTGCCGACCGTAAACGTCGCGTGCTGAGCGGATTTGGCACCGAGGACACGCACCACAATCTGCATACGTTGACTTGGGGGCCCGATGGTAGGCTGTACATGAATCAGTCCGTCTACACCCGTACGGATGCCGAGACACCCCATGGCGTGGTGCGTCTGAAAGCTGGCGGCGGCTTCCGCTTGGACACGCAGACCCTACGCCTGGAAGTCGTGTTTCGGGGACTGTGGAATGCCTGGGGACATCAGTTCGATGAGCGGGGCCAATCCTTCTTAACCGATGGTGCCGGCTTTGACGGTGTGGCCTACTCTTTTCCCAGTGCGCGATTTAATCCGACGCCCAGTGCCCGCCGCCAACTCGCCCTGATTGGTGCTGGCAAGTATCCAAAGTTCGCTTCGATGGAAATCGTTTACGGCGATTCATTTCCAGCGGATTGGCAGGGCTCCATCGTAACTTGTGACTTCCGAGCCAATCGAGTAACTCGGTTCAGCCTACGCGACCAAGGCTCAGGTTTTGCCACCGAGCCACAGGCAGACCTGCTGCGCACCAGCGCGGCGTCGTTTCGTCCGATCGACGTCAAGCAAGGCCCCGACGGTGCGCTATACATTGCCGACTGGTCCAATCCAATTATCAATCACGGCGAAGTCGACTTTCGCGATCCGCGCCGCGATCGTTGGCACGGTCGCATTTGGCGTGTTGCCTGGACCGGTGGCAAACCGCATCCGAAGGTAGATTTGACGAAGCTGACCACAGAACAGTTGCTGAATTTACTCAGTTCCAACGATCGCTATTCGCGAGATCAAGCTCGCCGCGTCTTAACGGAACATGCGGAGGCAACCCAAGCGCTGCTGCCCAGCTGGTCGAACGAACTGACCGATGATGCCAGCAGGTTACAGGCGCTGTGGCTGCAACAATCGTTCAATCAGTTCGACATGCCTTTACTCAAAGGGCTTCTCAATTCGAGCGATGGAAACATTCGCGCCGCCGCCGTGCGTGTGCTCAGCAGTTGGTCCGATCCCAAGGCGATCGAATTCGCGCCGCTGCCCAGCGATTTATCGCTGCGGCTGTTGCGCGAACGTGTTGCCGATGAACATCCTCGCGTTCGCTTGGAAGCCATTCATGGACTCGCTCGGCTCGGCTCAGCCGAAGCCGGTTTGACGGCGCTCGATGCCCTTCAAAGTCCCACGGACCGTTTCATCCTGTACGCCCTGGAGCAAACGATCGACGATCTGGCCGAGCCATTGATGGCGGTGATCGACAGCGGAGCTTGGCAGGCTGACACACAGCAGCGGGAACGACAGCTCGAATTTGTGCTGACTTCAATTCCCCCAGAGCGCGCACGCAATTTTCTAGCTAATTACCTGAACAGGTCGGTCATCCCTGCGGATGGTGCGGGTCCCTGGATCGAGCTCATTGGCAAGGCTGGCGGCCTGGCGGAAGTCAATCTTCTGTTCCAGCGGATTGCAGACAAACAGAATGCCAATGGGAAACTCAGTTCGAGCGCTACGGTGCGAGGGTTGAATGCACTCCGCGAGGCATTTCAGCAGCGGAAGCTTCGTCCTGCGAATGCCCAGCAAACACTGTTGGGTCTACTCTCGACGAGCGATTCGGAAGTTCAGCTCGCTACCATCGAATTGGCGGGCGTTTGGAAATTGAACGAAACGACTGACCAGCTTGTCGAGCTGGCTAAACAGGAAAACGGCGGAAACGAATTGAGAGCCGCTGCCATTGGTGCACTGGGTTCGATAGCCAGTCCAGCCGCCCAAGATGGTTTGCTCGCACTCGTAGCGCCCGGATTGACTACTGACGGCACGCGCCGCGCACAGGCGCTCGGAATTCTAGCGAGTATCGCGCCTTCGAAGGTCGCCGGCCCGTTCTATGAATTCTTGTCGACGGTAAGCGACGAAGAACGTGCGCTGCAGTTATGGAGAAGCATGCTTGCCAATCCAGCCGTTGGCAAGATTCTGGCCGCCGCACTGCCATCAAGTGGTATTTCTCAGACCGCCGCGCGCGCGGGCGTGCGCGCGACGCGCGATGGCGGGCGAGAGGAACCCGAACTGCTGGCGGCGCTGCTGCCGCTCAGCGGATTGGGTGAGCTGGCTGACCAAATGAAGCCAGCTCAGATCGCGTCTCTGGCCAGAATGGCTGCGGCCAATGGCGATGCGAGCAGAGGCGAATCCCTCTATCGAAAGAGCGAACTTGCGTGCGCCACCTGCCATGCGATAGGTGGTGTCGGTGGCCGAGTCGGCCCCGATCTGACCAGCATCGGTGCCAGCGCGCCGATCGATTACATTGTCGAGTCGCTGTTCAATCCCAACGCTAAAATAAAAGAGGGTTTCCATTCCGTAACCGTAGCCACCGAAGATGGACTAGTCATCAACGGTATCGAAGTCTCTGGCGGCCCTACGGAATTGGTCATTCGAGACTTGTCCAACAAACTGGTAACCATCCCCACCAGCGAAGTGACCGCTAAGAAACCCGGACCTTCGCTTATGCCAGTGGGCGTGGTCGAGCGACTGAGCGAAAGCGAACAGTTGGACCTGATTCGCTTTCTGTCGCTACTTGGAAAGCCCGGTCCATTCGATGCTAGCCAAGTTGGCGTCGCGCGGCGACTGGAAATCCTGGCCGGCACACACCGCTTGGAGCAATCAGGAGCCGATCCCATCATCCAAGGAAAAATCGACGGCTGGAAGCCGCTGACGAGTCTCGCAAGCGGTCAGTACACGACGGCGATGCTAACCGATTTGACGGCGCAGCCCATGAACATTGCTTTGATTCACGTTTATGCCCGCACTACGTTCCAAGCTGCGATGGATGGTCGAACTGCGATTACAGTTGCAGCGGGCACACCTATGGCAATGTGGATCGACGGGCAATCTGTCCCACCAGCGACTGGCGATGCAGCGACTGGAGATGCAGCGACAAAATATGAAGTCGATTTGTCGGCCGGTCCGCACAATCTGCTATTGCGGCTGGATGCGCGGGAGCTGCCAGCGAGTTTCAAATTATTTTCCAGTAGTGTCACGTTTGCTACAGAGTAAAAAGTATGCTTGCAAATCACGCAAACTCGTACGCCATCGATCGGGCGTGTCGATGGGCGATGGTCGTTGTTACCAGTGCGATTGGAATGCTGTGTGACTCAGGCGATGTCAGAGCTGATGAGGGCCAGTCGACTGCCTCGCAATCTGTATTGCAATTCGAACAGGACATTCGCCCCGTGTTGGTGGCCAAGTGCATCCAGTGTCACGGTGCGAAGAAACAAGAAGGCGGCCTGCGGCTGGACTCGGAGGCATCGCTACTAACGGGAGGCGACAGTGGAGAAGCGCTCGTGGCGGGCAAGCCCATGCAGAGTCTACTGATCGAAGCGCTCAAGTACGAGAGCTTAGAAATGCCGCCCTCAGGCAGGCTGTCGGAGACGACGGTAGCCAAATTTGAAAAGTGGATCGAAGCGGGCGCCGTTTGGCCCCAGCAGACGGCGGCGCTACGCGAAGATGCATCAGCAATTGCCGAAGACGATCGCCTGTGGTGGGCGTTCCAGCCGCTGGCTAGCCCTACGCCGCCTGGCAACGAACACGATAGCGGGTCGCACAATGCAATCGATCGGTTTGTATTGCAAAAGCTGGTCGAACACGGATTGAAGCCCGCCCCGCCCGCCGATCGAGCCGTGCTGATCCGACGACTTTACTTCGATTTGGTCGGCGTGCCACCCAGCCCCCAGGAAGTCGCCGACTTCCTGGCGGACGTCGCACCCGACGCATGGGAAAGGGTTATCGATCGTCTTTTACAGGATGAACGCTATGGCGAGCACTGGGCCCGATATTGGCTTGATCTCGTGCGCTACTGCGAATCGGACGGCTGGAATCAAGACGCCTATCGTCCGGAAGCGTGGCGATTTCGCGACTATGTCGTCAACGCCTTTAATCGCGACAAACCCTATCCAGATTTCGTACTGGAACAATTGGCTGGCGACGAAATGGCCAGCGACAATCCAGAACACTTGGTTGCCGCGGGTTTTCTACGACTGGGTATCTATGAATACAATCAACGCGATGCCCGAGGACTTTGGAACGACGCGCTAAACGAAATTACCGATGTCACCAGCGACGTGTTCCTCGGGATGAGCATGGCCTGCTGCCGTTGCCATGACCACAAATTCGATCCGCTGCCACAAAAAGACTATTTCAAATTGCGGGCTTTCTTTGAGCCCCTCATTTGGCGCGACGACTTGGTCGCTGCTACCGAACATGAAAAGCGCGAGTACCAACAGCAGTTAATTAAATGGGATGAGGCAACCCGCTCGATCCGCGGCCAAATTGAAGCGATCGTTGCACCCTACAACGAAAGGAAATGGGAATCGACGGTCGACAAGTTTCCGCTGGACATACAAGCATGTTTTCGCAAACCTCAATCCGAGCGGACGAGTTTCGATGAACAGATGGCCTACCTTGTCTCGCGGCAGTTCCTGGATGAGGGCGGCGGCCCGTTCAAGAGCATGAAAAAGGATGACAAAGCCAAGCTGGATGCACTGGAAACCCAACTAGCCGCCTACGATGAACTGCGGCCTGTACCGTTGGCGAGCGTAGCCACCGTGAGCGACTTCCGCGGTCCGCTTTCGCCGACGGTCATACCCGATGATCCCTCCCAAACTGCCGTTGAGCCAGGTTTTTTGGCAGTCATGTCCCAGCAAAGCTGGAATGCTCACCAGGCGCTAGGCCGCAGAAGCGTGTCACCGCCAAGCGCTCTCGTCAGCACACATCCACTGGCATCCGGTACTTCCGGCCGACGTACGCAGCTCGCCAAATGGATCGGTAATCCGAACAACGGTCTCACGACGCGTGTCATCGTTAATCGGATCTGGCAGCAACATTTTGGTGAAGGCTTGGTAGCCACCAGCAGCGATTTTGGACGGTTGGGGACACTGCCGTCGCATCCTCTGTTGTTGGATTGGCTGGCAAGTGAATTTATCGAGCAAGGTTGGAGTTTCAAATGGTTGCACAAACAGATTTTGATGTCGGCGACTTGGCAGCAGTCGGCAGATCATCCGCAGGCTACTCAATACCAGCAAATAGACCCGAGCGAACGACTGCTTTGGCGAGCCCGAGTGAGACGCTTGCAGGCCGAGCAGATCCGAGACGCGATGCTAACCGTCAGTGGTGAGCTGAATGCGGACCTGGGTGGCCCCAGCATCGATGAGACGATTCCGAGGCGAGCTCTGTATGTGAAGAGTTTCCGCAACAATCTGGAAACATTTCTGCACACCTTTGACATGGCACCTGGTCTCAAGAGTGTTTCCATGCGCGACTCGACCACGACACCCACTCAAGCGCTGTTGCTGTTCAATGGAAACTACGCGATTGAGCGAGCCACCGAGATGGCGGCACGTTTGCAAGCCGGCTCGTCGCCAGCATCCAGTGACTTAGCATCCAGAGACTTAGCATCCAGTGACTTAGCACCCAGAGACTTGTTGCAAATCGCTTGCTCCGAAGCCTGGGGGCGTCCGCCATCGGATAGCGAACTCAACCGAGCGATCGAGTTCCTCGGACTCTCGCCAGGCCACGAAGCGCAAACGCTCAGCCCGGACCGCTTCATCGATTTTTGTCACGTCCTGCTAAATTCGAACGAGTTCCTGTACTTAAGATAGCCACTGCATTTTGACTTGCGAATTACAACCCGCAAGCGTCACCGCGGGAATGTATTGCAGGATCTGCCGGGGCTGTGTGACAAATTGCAAAATGGGAATTTTCTTTTGATGCGATTATTGTTCTGGAATTGTGTCTTCAATCGCAAAGCGATGGCAAGTGGTTTGTTTCGCTTGGCAATGAGCTCTACTAACCACCGTCCGCAGGACACTGCCAACGCACTACTTCGCACACTGCTGGGCTCGAAGCTAGCGTTTTACCTGCTGGCGTCAACAGCGGTAACTTTTTCGCTGTCGGCTCTAGCGCAGGACTCCACGGATGACCTGGCGGCGACCGAAGCTGAGCAAACTGCTAAATTGAGTATTGCTACGGAGTCGATTCAGCCACTGTTGGGCAAATTCTGCCTGCGTTGCCACAACGCTGAAGAAATGAAATCCAACATCCGTTTGGATCAACTCGATAATGGATTCCCAGAAGACCAACTCTTTTTGTGGGAGGAAGTGTTGCGACAGGTAGAGAGCGCAACCATGCCGCCCGAAGATGAACTGCAACCCAGCGGCCAACAGCGAAACCAGCTGGTAGCGTCCATTCGCGATGGCTTACAACAAGCTACGGCTCGCGATCGTGAGAACCACGGCAGCTTTCGCAGACTCACGGTCTCACAATATCGCAACACACTTCGCGATCTACTTGCCTTGGAAGAAGATTTGACGGGCATTCTGCCACCCGATGGTCTGTCCAGAGAAGGCTTCACCAATGACGCATCCGTATTGGCTCTTTCGCCACTCCAAATTGAATATTACTTTGAGATCGCAGAGAAGGCACTCGACTTATGCTTGGTGGACAGCCAAACTCGACCGGTCATTCAAAATTTTCGTGTTGATTTGGGAAAGAATATCAATGCAACACCCTACCCAAAACCGCTTATCTTAGGAGCAAACAGCGAATTGCTCGACAACGCTGACTTCATTGTCACGCAGCTCGCGCCAGTCAAGCCCTTTGACTATCAACCGCTGGAGATGCAAACTGCATTCCGATTTATCGAGGGCTATGAAGGAAATTCCACGGTACGGGGCTGGCAGGAATTTAACAGCATCTACCACGCCGTGTTCGCATGCATGCGCGGGGCCCGTGGATATCCCAAGGGCGACCCCTACCAAGTCGTTCCCAGCGGTCTCCTTTTGCGGCCTGCCATACCCAGCAGTGAACTGTTTGGCCAGTCGAGTACCTATGGTCCTAGAGCCAATTTCAAGATCTCGTTGCGCGAGTTGCCCGATCACGGTAATGTTCGAATCAAAGTCCGAGCTGCCAAGTATCCCGATGGCCTATTGTTGGATGCCACCGATGCCCTTGTTTCGGACCCTGCCAATTCGAGCGACATTCTCGATGTTTCTGTTGCCGAAGCTTCCGCTCAGTACGCTGGTGCTCTGAACATCGCGCAGAGTGGCGTGTACCAAATCGACGTAAACTATACTGTCAATGATCAGGTTGGTGACAGGGAAAAGAGGAACAAACGGAATCCTGAAAACGATCCTCAATTTCGGTTGGCTCTACAGCTAGGCGATCGTGAATTCGCAGCCGAATTGGACGCTTCGGCGCTAACGCAGGTGGCTCATGTGCCGTCGAGCGATGACGCTATAAGCCAGCATCGATCAGCATTTCTGCTCGTTCGTTTGCCGGCCGGCAACTTGCAGTTGGAATGCCGCGCGGGTAAGGCAATTCAATTGGTGCGTCTCGAACTCTGCCCAATGGCTGCACACAGCCAGCAGATGGCTCGGTTTGTTGAATTCGAACAACAGTCACCGATTTTAGGTGTGCATCTCGGCCTTCGCCGCGATTGTGGCAGCACGTTCAAGCGAGTCGAGTCGCCGCAGCCCGTACCCAATTCCGACGTACGGGAGTTCATTTTTGAAGCGTCCATCGCTGATTTTCCGAGCCCCCATGTCGATCCGAGCAATGAGAACTATCTAGCAGGCTTCAGAGAAATCGCCGTGCGCAGCGAGTACACAGATGGCCGTGACATGCCGCGTTTGCAAATCTGCTCGGTGGAATTCGAAGGTCCGTACCTCCAAAGCTGGCCACCGGCGACTCATCAACGCATTTTTGTCGACTCAGAACATCCCGCCGAAGGCCCTGCCCACGCAAAAGCAATTCTCTCATCCTTTATGGCTCGTGCCTTTCGTCGGCCCATAACCGAGGACGAACTGTCGGTCGTCTTCGGCGTATGGCAACAGTCCTTCGGAGAGTCCAAAGACTTTCGCGACAGTATTATTGACGCGCTACTGGTCGTATTAACTTCGCCTCAGTTCCTGTTCCTAAGTGAAGTCAGCCATAGCCCTGCCGCTGAAGCTCTCGATGCCTACGAATTGGCTTCAAAACTTTCGTATTTCTTGTGGAATACGGCGCCGGACGAACCGCTACTCCTCTTGGCCGCCCAAGGTAAATTGAAAGCATCGCTCGACAGCGAATTGTCACGCATGCTGCACAGCGAACGCTTCGATTCTTTCGTTCGCGAATTTAGCTCTCAGTGGTTGAGTCTCGACAAATTCGATGTCGTCGAAGTCGATAACGAAAAGTATCCACAACTGACGCGAGAGCTCAAATCACAACTTAGAGAAGAGCCGATCGCTTTTTTAAGCTATGCACTGGAGCATAATTTACCTCTGAGCACGCTTGTGAATTCAGATTTCCTGGTCGTCAACGAAGCGGTTGCCGGCTACTACGGCCTGTCAGAGAAACTGAACTGCGGTTTTGAATTTATTGCAGTACCCCACCGCAGTAAACACCTTGGCGGCCTGCTAACGCAGGCAAGCATTCTGGCAGGACTTTCTAATGGCCGAGAAT
This sequence comes from Pirellulaceae bacterium, assembly GCA_041741955.1. Lineage (GTDB taxonomy): Bacteria > Planctomycetota > Planctomycetia > Pirellulales > Pirellulaceae > Aureliella. The sequence continues at coordinate 15,924 of JBGSJL010000283.1, forward strand.
CGAATCCCGTCAAACGAGGCGCCTGGCTGGCGCGCAAAATTATCGCCGAACCGCCCGATGATCCTCCACCCAACGTCCCAGAACTTCCCGGCGAAGAGCAAAGTAGCCTCACCTTGCGCGAGAAGCTGGAGCGGCATCGCAATCAGGAGGGATGTGCCAAGTGCCACTCGGGCATCGATCCATGGGGTGTCCCGTTCGAGCAGTTTGATGCGGGCGGTGCATATAAAGGGGCACACATCGATGCTAGTTCCACCCTGCCCGACGGAACTCAAATCGGGCAACTCAATGACCTCAAGGACTATTTGGTCCTGCAGCGGCAGGATCAAGTCGCCTTTAGCTTCCTAAAACATTTGACTTGCTACGCCATCGGTCGCAGTCTCAGCTATCATGAGCAGGCCGAGCTGCGCGAGCAAGTCCAAGAGCTGGGGAAGCAGGGTTACCACTTGCAAGACCTGCTTCGATTTGTGGTTCACAGCGAAATATTTTTGAAGAAATAGGTATCGGACTCCTTGGCTATTAACTGGTAGAACTGTGATGACAAAAGCAAATTCGATGCACCGACGCACGCTACTCCGAGGCATGGCTGGTACGGCACTCGCTCTGCCCATGCTTGAGATCATGGGAGCCGAGTCTGCGGTAACGCCAAGTCGTTTTTGCGCAGTTTACACGGCCAATGGTATGTGTTTGCCAATTGCCAAGAACGACTTGGAAGAGTGGAGTTGGTTTCCAGTCACGACCGGTCGCGATTTCCAGTTCGGTAAGTCGACGCAGTCGTTCCAGCCGTTTCGGGAGCAACTCAGTTTTCTAGGTGGACTCTACCATCCCAGTGGCCCCAAGGCGGATCCTCACGTTTGTTCGGATATGTGGTTGACCGGTGCCCAGCTCCACAATCCGAAGCCGGGCAGCTACAACTCGGTTTCACTAGACCAAGTGGTTGCGTTGCATACCAAGCAAGACTGCCGGCAGCCGTCGCTGGTGCTGTCCATCGATGCGGGGGTCGGTTTTCTGTCGCGAACCGGTACGATCTCGTACAATCTTTCGGGCAATCCTATCCCGGCTGAGAACAACCCGCGTCGCGTCTTCGAGCGCCTTTTCCGCAGCCATCAAGACTCGCTGGTGGCCCAGCGCGATCAACTCAAACGACGTATCAAGCTAGTTGACGCGGTGCTCGAAAACTCGAAATCACTCGATCGCCGATTGGGTCTCGCGGATCGCAATAAAATGGACCAATACCTCACCTCGCTCAGCGAAGTGGAAACGCGGCTGATCGCATCGGAGCGCTGGATTGACGTGCCTCTCAAGGCCCAAGACTATTCGCATTTGAACTTAGATACTACGAACGAAGATGAGCCCGGCGAATACTACCGCATAATGTTCGACTTGATCGCTTTAGCGTTCGACGCGGATATCACGCGCAGTGTGACATTTATGCTCAACCGCGAAGACGGAATGGGGATTAGCGATACATTTCCACTCAAACTCGGTTTGCACGAAACACACCATAAACTTTCACATGCCACCGATAGAACTGGGCAATTGGAATTTGCGAAATACGATTTGTTTCTCTGCCAGCAACTCGCCTACTTCTTGGATCGCCTGTCGCAATACACGCAGTCCGGCAGCACGCTGCTCGACAACAGTTTAGTGTTGTATGGTAGCGGAGCCAGCACCACCCATAATGCGACGAACCTGCCAACCCTGATCGCTGGAGGCGCGAACATGGGACTCAAGCACGGAACATATTGGCGTAAGGAGGACACTCGGATGTCCGATGTGCATCTCAGTATTCTTCATTCGCTCGGGATTCCGCAGGACTCATTTGCGGACAGTAGCGGTCTACTGCACGATTCGATTTTCAGTTTCGAATTGCCAACAACTATCTAGATTGACATCCACGCATGCACGACAAACCAGTCGCTCCGTTCGGTTTCAAACGATTTCGCATGTCGATCTCCCCACTGGCCGCTCAAGCCTAGAATGCGGCGCAAAGTGGCGTTTTCCAATCGAGCCTATTGAGATTAACCATTTGTGCGTTGCTTACCTTGGGGTCGCTACCGATCCGTGCAGAAAATTTGCGCCCCAATCTAGTTTTGATCATCACCGACGATATGGGCTTTTCAGACCTCGGCTGCTACGGCGGAGAGATTGAGACACCCAACATCGATTCTCTAGCACGCGGGGGCGTCAAGTTCTCACAGTTTTACAATTGTGGCAAGTGCGACTCGACAAAAAGTCTCGCGACTTCGAAGACTTACGCATGTCGACCTACGCCGCCATGGTCGATTGCGTCGACCAAGGGGTCGGACGTGTGACGCGTACGCTGGAGGAACTCGGCATCGCCAACAATACGCTGGTGATCTTTATGAACGACAATGGAGCCAGTCCGAACGACCGAGTTCGCCGCGGCAACTTCGGCGAACCGGTGACAACATGGAACGTGGGTGTCGGTTGGGCAAACGCATCCAATACACCTCTGAAATACTACAAGCGGACTCAGCATAGCGGCGGTGTTACGACACCGTTCATTGCCAATTGGCCCGCCGGAATTCAGGCCCAGGCCAAGTTCAATGATCAACCACTGCACATCTCCGATATCTTGCCAACACTGATCGAATTGACCGGTGCCAAGTATCCGCAATCGTTCGGCGGGAAACAGCACCCGCCACTCCCGGGGCGTTCGTTCGCCAAGGCGCTAACCGACGGCGAAATACTTCCTCCCAAGCCACTGTACTTCTCGCTGTTCAACAACATGGCGATTGTCGATGGCGGCTGGCGAATGGTCACCGCCTATGACCAGCCCTGGCAATTGTATGACTTGAGCAACGATCGGACGGAAACAAACGATCTGGCGGATGCCAACCCCGCGCGTTTACAAGAGATGTTGGCGTTGCAACATGAAAATCGGCCGCGTTATCGCGACGCCAATTTCACAAATGGATTTCAATCCGACCTTCCTCGAAGCATTCGGCGCAGCTCCTGCGAAACAATTTGCACGACGAAACCGTACTGCAGAAGGACGCTCAGCCGGCGCCATACGAATTGCTTCGTCAGATGTGCATGAGTGACGCGCCGCCCGAGAAGTTGTATGACCTCGATGCCGATCCTTGGGGTGTTAAGAACTTGGTTAATAATTCCGCCCACGCGACGGCGCTCGATCGATTGCGGAAGGAGTTTGCTCAATGGCGCAGATCCACAGGCGACGCCGATGTCCATCCCAGCCAAATCGTCTGTCGATCCGAAAGGCACCCTCCATGAAAACTTTTGCTCTTCAGAAGAATTAGTGGGTAACAACCCCGCGTACTAGGTTTTCGGAGGCGGGGTTTTCGGAGGCGGGGTTTTCGGAGGCGGGGTTTTCGGAGGCTGGGTTTTCGGAGGCTGGGCAGGGTAAAAAGAATATCGTGTATCCGATTCGTTTCCTCAGCCGCGTTGGATCGGTTACACTTAATTTGCCCAGCAAAACGGAGGTAGGCGCTGCTCAGATGCAACCTGCCAAGGAATAGCTGGGTCAGGTCGCGAAGAATGTCTCGCTTGGCCTCGGAAGGACGTATGTTTTACCGAGTTTTAATTTTCGAATATCAAATGATTTTTTCCCACAGCCATTCTTTTTGGCCTGCCATGCCTTTTAAAACCTATCAATCTTGAATCGCTTGACTACCCACCAATTCTCCTGAAGAGCCAAAAGACGATCACGATGCACAAAGAGCTGGATGAATCGGTGCAGGAATGTCTAAGGCGAGGCTACGCGATCGATCAGGGCGAAGGCATTGAGGGGATTCATTGCATCGCCGCGCCAATCCTTGATGAATACGGACAACCGCTGGCAGCGATCACGGCGATGGCTCCGGTTGCGCGGATGCCCGAATCGGCATTCGACTCATTCGCGGAGTTATGCACCGAGGCAGCGCGAGACATTCAGCAGCGAATGAGGGAGTAGGCATGAGCTATCGTCGCAACATTTCGGTGGCTGCTTACATCGCGGCGACACTCGTGCAAGCCGCCGGTGCTGGCGAAGACAGGGAAGCATTCTTCGAAGCTCGTATTCGTCCGGTCTTGGTCGAGCATTGTTATGCGTGCCACAATAGCATCGATTTGGCGGAAGGCGAATTGGCGCTCGACTGGCGAAATAGCTTGATGAAGGGCGGTGCAACGGGACCGAGTGTTGTACCTGGTAAGCCAGAAGGTAGTCTTCTCTTAAAAATGATTCGTCATGAGATCGACGGGCAGGAGATGCCCAGTGGAGGGCCAAAGTTGAGCGAGGCGACGATTGCTGATTTCGAGCGTTGGATTCGGGATGGTGCGATCGACCCACGCACGAATAGGCCAACCGCGCAATCGACTGCCGCCGAAACGAGTTGGGAAGCAAAATTCGAACGTCGTAAGCGATGGTGGAGCTTGCAGCCGATCACGGACCCGGTCGTGCCCGCGTCCACTGAATGGTCCGATCATACAATCGATCGATTTTTAGAAGATGCTTGGAGCGAAAACGGTTTGTTACCTGTGGCGGATGCCGACGCCGCGACCGTCCTGAGACGTCTTCATACGATCCTGATCGGACTGCCTGCCGATGTTCACGAGCGGGTCGCGTTTGAGTCTGACTTTGCCAAGGGAGCAACGTCGGCTATCGAACACAAGATCAACGAACTGATGGCCGAACCATCTTTTGGCGAACGTTGGGCCAGGCATTGGATGGATTGCGTTCGATACTCCGAAGGGAGCGGAGGCCAAGGTGATCCACGAATTGTAAATGCGTTCGAGTATCGCGACTACCTGATCCGAGCCTTAAACGCCGACGTTCCGTTTGATCAATTGGTTCGCGAGCACATCGCCGGTGATCTCCTGCCCAATCCTCGCATTGATCAGGAGACCGGCATCCGAGAATCCATGATCGGCTTGGCGCATTTCCGCTTTGTCGAGCACGGCTACTTTCCCGTCGATGCGCTCGACGAACTCGTCAAATTCACGGACAACCAGATCGATGTCGTATCAAAATCCTTTTTGGGACTTACCGTTTCCTGTGCGCGCTGCCATGACCATAAATTCGACGCGATCAGCCAACGCGATTACTACGCGCTGTTCGGCCTATTCGCTAGCTCGCGTCCCGCCCATCGACTGCTTGTGAGTTCAGAACCTGTCGATGCGCAACGAGAGACACTCGAAGCACTTCGGCAATCGTTCGCAGTGGCACTGAAGCAGCACTGGCTTGACGAAGTGAATCGCGAAGCGGTTCGCGAGCGATTGGAAACATGGAGCAACCGACGCCAGCAAGAGAAAGTTTTAATTGACGCGAACCCGAAATCGCAAGTGAAATTCAGCCGTATCGCACCAACGGACTTGATGTACGCGTGGGACACATGGCAGAACGACACTGAAGTGGCGGGCCTATGGCTGTCCCATCGCGAGCGAATAGAAAACCTCCGCAGTGATGCAAAGGCACACAATGCGTCTATCACGGACAAATTGTGGTCATTTCGCGAAGGTCTACCTGACGGCTGGCAGGTGGCAGACGGAACGGTCCGCGTTCATCGAGCAGGCGAGCTTGGGATGGCTACGAATGACGACGACGCGATCTTGAGTCTCTTGCCGGCTGGAATCAGCACGCATTCGGCGACCACCTTCGAGCAGGCCTCAATCGCTTCGCCTGACTTCACGATTCCCAACGGAGCATTTTCGGCCAACTGGGCTGGAGCCGGTGCGGCCATGTTGCGACTGGTGCCAGAAAATTATCCGCAACCCGGTGGTGGACTTTACAAACAAGTCGAAGCGGTGATCGATGGTCAAGCGCATTGGTTCGGTCAAGAAACCGATTTCTGGCAAGGTCGTCGCGGCTACTTTCAACTAATGACCCGCGACACGGCGACTGCAAAGCCACCTGGGTCAGCTCCGAAAGCGACCGACAAGAAGCCATCCCTGGATAGCCGAGGATCATGGTTCAGCCTCTCCGAGATTCGGCTTCTGAAAAATGAAAAGGATCGAGCGCGTGACGAGTTGTTTCCAATTGAAGTCCTGCTTGCTCACGACGCACCCCACAATCGTATCGACTTACTCTATGCCTATGTGGATTCTATCAAAGACGTGCTTGAGCGTTTTCAAACCGATCAGTTTACCGATGAAGACGCCCTGTTTCTTAGTCATTGTTTCGACGCGGAACTCCTCGCCCACACTCTTTCGGACTTTGATGATGAAGCGAAAGAAATTCTGCTTCGAATCCGTAGGATCGAGAACGCTTTTCCAGCTTTGAACCGTTCTACCCCCGCGATCATGGACACAGTTGGCTTTGACCAGCTACTGCTTATTCGTGGTGATCATCGCAAGCCCGAAAAACCCGTTGAAAGAGGCTTCCTGACCGCGTTCTCAAGCGGTGGAAAAGAGTTGGCAACGAGCTCGACTGACAAACGAAAACCCTACAGCCGTTTGCAACTCGCTGATGATCTGACCATGCGTGACAACCCGTTGGTTCGCCGAGTGATTGTCAATCGATTATGGCAGCGCGTATTTGGTCGTGGGATCGTTGCTACCACCGACAACTTTGGTGCGACTGGCGAAATGCCGACTCATCCTGAGCTTTTGGACTATCTTGCGACTCAGTTCGAGCGCGACGGCTGGAGTATAAAGAGTTTGTTGCGGACGATGTTGACATCGCGGGCGTTCCGATTGGCGAGTACACCGACAGCGATCGCAAAAATCAGTGATCCGACCAATCGTTGGCGAACTCACGCCGATGTACGACGCCTGGACGCGGAGATTATCCGCGATTCACTGCTGACTGTCTCTGGTGAACTAGATATTCGGATGTTTGGACCAAGCGTTCCAGTTCCAGTGGCGGTTGAAAAAGACAAACGCCGAGGAATTTATGTTGCTATCGATCGATCGGACCAACATGAATTGTTCGCCGCCTTCGATGTGCCGTTTCCAACCACGACACGCGGGACTCGAGATGTGACGACGACTCCCGCGCAGTCGATTACGCTACTCAATTCACCGTTTGTATGGCATCAAGCCCGAGCGTGGGCTCAGCGCAGTCTAAGCGAGCAGGCCGATGTGTCTGATCGAGATCGACTCTTTGGATTGATACAGCATGCGCTAGCACGCGCTGCGACCGATGAGGAATTAGAGAGACTGGAACTGTTCCTTGATGAATCACGAACAGGACACGATAATACCCAAGCGCTTACAAGCGTCGCACATTTGATTTTCAATCTCAAAGAATTTATCTACGTCCCGTGAGCCGATGGCGCTTGCCACGGGTTTTGGTTGGTTCAATGCCAGCCGGCAAACCTGCGGCCAGCGGCGTCGGCTCGCTCCAGCTACATTTTCGCACTCGCTAGAAGTGTTTTCTATGAAGTCTCGCCGTCAATTCTTGCAAACAACATCGCTCGGCTTCGGCTGGTTAGCTTGTCAGAATCTTCTGGCCAAGCCCCATTTTGCAGCCAAAGCCAAGAGCATTGTGCTGTGCTATATGTCGGGCGGAGTATCGCACGTCGATGCGTTCGATGAGAAACCGTTGCTGGCGAAAATGGCAGGACAACCGATGCCAGTTCCTGTACAAGCGACGATGTTCGATAATATCGGAACGATCATGCCATCACCTTGGAAATTTCAGCCACGCGGCGCGAGCGGATTGGGGATCAGCCAACTGTTTCCTCACATCGCACAACATGCCGACGATCTGTGCGTCATTCGTTCGATGACGAGCAAGGCCAACGAACATGCTCAAGGGAATTTTCATTTACACACGGGCTTTTCGTTTCAAGGCTATCCGAGTGTCGGAGCGTGGATGAGTTACGGCTTGGGGACCGAGAACGAAAATTTACCGGGCTATGTTGTGCTGCGAAGCGGAGAAGCGGTCCATCCGATCGGTGGTCAAGGAATCTACAGCAGTGGCTTTTTGCCAGCGCAACATCAAGCCTCCTTCTTGAGCGTCGATCACGATCCAGCCCTCGCGAATTTGAAACCCGCAGAGCCAACCGACCAGCAAATGCAGCGCATCGATACACTTAACAGCTTTGATCGTCAATTCGCATCGAAGCTGGGTGGTGATTCGAATGTCGAAGCCGCAATTTTGAATTATGAAACCGCCTTTCGAATGCAGTCGTCGGTGCCCGAAGCGACCGATATTAGCAATGAATCCAAATTGACCCATCAAATGTACGGTATCGATTCTAACTTCGTGCCCGAAGCTGGTTTTGCACGTCAGTGTTTGGTGGCCAGACGCTTAGTTGAACGCGGTGTTCGCTTCGTGGAGTTATCGTGCTTGCCCAGAGTTGTGGGCGAAAAGACACAAGCAATCAACCCGTGGGACCAGCACGATGGACTGGAAAAAGGGCATGCTGCGATGGCCCAGCAAGTCGATCGCCCTGTCGCGGCGTTAATTGCCGATTTGAAAGCGCGGGGCTTGCTTGAATCAACGATCGTGATCTTCACTGGCGAGTTCGGACGTACGCCTTTTGCGCAAGGGGCTGATGGCCGCGACCACAATCCGTACGGCTTCAGTCTCTGGGTCGCCGGCGGTGGATTTCGCAGCGGGATCAGCTACGGAGCAACCGATGAATTCGGTTACTATGCCATCGAAAACCCACTTACGGTGTACGACCTCTGGGCCACCGTGCAGCATCAGATGGGGATCAATCACGAAAAGCTAACCTACCACTTCGGCGGTCGTGACTTCCGCCTCAGCGACGTCGAAGGTCGTGTCATTCTCGACTTAATCAAATCAAACTTTTGAACAACAGGCGCTCCATGCATCCTGTTCCTTTTAATACCTGTCATCTGGCGATGCTCCTGTACAGGAGTTGTTTCTCGAAGACAACACGATGGTCGTAATGACTGGCGGACATGTCTATCTACTTGCCGAACAGTGGATGGAAAGGTGGCGATGTTTTACGCCGCCAATGTTCGAAGTTTTCGAGTCGCGATGGACCGCCTGCCAAAACAGTCCATGAACGCTGGTTGGTTCAAACCGCGCCAGGGAATATGGTTTGCCGATGGCACAGAAACGATTGGGTGCTTTTACTAGAAAATCCAACTACCATTGATTATCTCGGTGTGCCTCTGTGGTAATAAAGATGCAAAAATGGTCGCAGGAGTTCGGATGTTGTCGGATTTTAAACGTGGGATAGTTTTCCAGCCTGTCAATTCAGGCCTGACAGGCTGGAAGCCTATCCCACTAACTAATTGGAGGATTGACATGAGATACCTATTGATTGCAATGGCCATTCTGGTCGGAATGAATCACTCTGCGGTAGCCGCCGATGCGGTATCGATTCCGTGCTGGACGCCACACGATTTTGCGTTTACGACGGATACCGCTTTGGAAAATCCGTTTGATACCACCTTCAGCGCCGAAGTGACGGGGCCTCAGGGCACGTCATTTGTCCTGCCAGGCTTCTTCGATGGCAATGGGACTTGGAAGGTGCGTGTCGCGCCAACCGCCGAAGGCGCATGGTCGCTGAAAACTAAATCCGACCTTCCGGCCCTGGATGGGAAAACCGCAGCCTTTACATGCATAAAGAATGCCGATCCTAACATTCATGGTGTGCTGCGCGTCGACACAGAACATCCGCATCACTTTGTCTACCAAGATGGTACGCGATTCTTCATGCAAGCCTATGAGTACGATTGGCTCTGGGCCCTCGATACCGGTAAGCCAAATATCCCAACGGTGGAAGCGTCGCTCGACCTGTTGCTAGAACATGGTTTTAACTACGTGATTCTAAATACTTACGCCCACGATACGGGGTGGCGCAAGGGAAAGACCGGGCCGGACGACTTTGGGCCTGCACCGATGTACGCTTGGGCGGGCAGCAACGATGCGCCAGATCATACCCGCATGAATGTCGACTTCTGGCAGCACTACGACAAAATAATGAATGCGTTGCTACGGCGCGGCATGCAAGCTCACATTTTTATCAAAGTCTACAACAAAGCCGTCAATTGGCCTGCAAAAGACAGCCCGGAGGAACAGATGTTCTTTCGTTGGCTGATGGCGCGCTATGCTGCCTATCCAAATGTCATCTGGGATTTTTCGAAGGAGGCACACAACGAGAAGGACCTGGCCTACAAACAACGCTGGTTGACGTTCATTCGTGCCACCGATCCCTACAAACATTTGGTGACTGTCCATGATGATGATGTGGCAAACGATAGTGGGGCGTATGACGAGCTAACCGATTTTCGAACTGACCAGCATCATAAGAGCCAGAAAGGGGCGACTGATCACCAGACCATTCTTCTGCAACGCAATCGTCGCGCTTGGCCGGTCGCCAATGTCGAATCGGACTACGAGTGCGGTCCCTTGGGCTTGGAGGACAAGACCTATGGCCAAGCGATGACGGCCGAAGCAACGACTAGGACGCTTTGGAGCATCGCGATGGCGGGCGGCTATATCGCTTACTACTACACTTATACCGCGTGGGACGTGATCCGTCCGCTGGACGCGCCGACGGGGTACACCTACATGAAACACTTCGGTGATTTCTGGCGCGGGACCGAATATTGGAAACTCGCTCCTACCGATTCGCTGGTGAACCACGGCTGGTGTCTTGCACAGCCGGCCAACGAATACGTAGTCTATCAGGAAACAGCCCAACCCTTCACGCTCGACATCGCGGGAGCCGATTCGACGTTGAGCGGCGAATGGTTTAACGTGTTTACTGGGCAAAGAACTGGCGCGGGTGAATTTGGGAATGGCACGGCCCAACTATCGCCGCCTAAGGAGTGGCCAGACGCACCGCTGGTGTTGCATCTGAAGTCCAAGCGCGATCGCAACTAGTGCGATGTCAGGCCGCAAAATTTGGGGCAAATTTAAATGTGGCACAGTTGGTCCCCAACGTGGAATCTCGGTGGGGACCATCGCTCACGGAAGCTTTAAGTTAAGCCTGACCGCGTCGACAATTCGTTCACTGAGCGTTTGAGCAGGCAATTCAATCTGAAGAGTTGCCAAGGCTCCGGCGGTTCTTTCGCCGCCGCTTGATGGGCCGGCTGTTACGATGCTAACCGTTACCTCGAAGTGAGGCTTCTCAGGCTCATAAACTCCTGCCTGGTTGCGAATCGAGATCAGGCCTGGGTCGCCGACGAGCTGTGGCGGTGTGGCGGTGGCTGCTTCGGGAGCGATGCGAACAATCTGGCCTGAAGTGGTTCCAGCGACGTTCGCGTCCCACTGAATAAGTACCTTCATGCCAACGGTCAATCGCTTGACTTCGCGCTCGGGCACCAAGGCGGTCACCGTGACGTCCCGCTTATCGGAAAGCCAACCCAGAAGTGTACCTCGCTCGACGTAGCATCCCAGACTGACCGGATCGAGCGGATGATTTTGGAAGCGATCATTGCGAGGCGCGGATAGTGTTTGGATTCCAGACACTGGGCCCGCCAATAGAAAACCGTCTTGCTGTGCCACCACATCCAGCGCGTCGGATTCTCGAGATAGAAGTTGTAGCCGAGTTCTCAGATCTGCCAGTTCCTCTGTCTTGCGTGGGATCTGATAGGCAATGGACGCATCCACGACGCTCCGCGACCGCAACTGCAGTAGGTCCTGTTCGAGTCCGTCGATGGCACCCTGAGTAACCAACAATTCAAAGTCGCTTTCCGACGAGGAAAATCCAAGTAGCTTTTCACCACGCGGCACGATGCGCCCGTGTGGGGCGGCGTACACTAACTCTGCACTCTGACTGGCAAAGAGCGGCGTTTTGTTGGCGTAGTCGGTAACACCTCGCGACAGAACCCTCGATGGCAGCGGAACTTGGAATAGAAAGCCGATCCCAACGCACACAGCAATACAGCTCAGCACGACTGGAAAGAATCGCAGCGAGCGCAACCCCTGCAGGCTGCGTACAAACGCAGACGTTGCGTGCAGTGAGCTTAGGACGAGTCCTGTGAGCATGGCTACCGACAGCACCAACGCCACCAGGCCCAACCCGAGCGGGACCAATGTCGACCAAGCGATCCACAGTATCACACACAGTATGAACGTGCGGTATATGGATGCAATGACCGCATAGGCGGCCAACTGAACCACCGGTGCATCGAACTGGAATTCATGGGGGCGGCGGCCCGTCAGCCAACGTTTCCCTAAACTCCTCAGTGCTTCGCGCCCCTGTTCGGCCAAGTTGGGGACACCCCACAGATCGGACAGGATGTAGTAGCCGTCGTACTTCAAGAACGGGTTTGAATTGACTAGTAGTGTGCCCGTCGAGCAGACAATCATCATACTCGCGGCCACGTAATGGTACGTCCCGTCGCGGGTGGCCAGCCAAACTGCCGCCGCGAGAGTGGCCAGGATCAGTTCGACATACATGCCCGCCGCCGCAATACCCGCCCGTTGCCACTTCGAGGGAAGTTTCCACGAATCGGTCGTATCGCAATACAGGCAGGGTGCCAAACACAAGAACATCACGCCAACTTCATTGCATTCTGTCTTCGTATGCACACATGCCACTGCGTGCCCGAGTTCGTGCAAAGACTTTGCGACCACATAGCACACAAAGAGCATCAACCAGCGGTCACCTTGTATGCTGCTTAGATCGACCGCCAAGCTCCAGTGACTACCCAAGAATTCACAGAGCACCCAAAAAAACAGCAACGCAGCCATCACCATGCTGGCGGCGATCATCCACGGATGAAAAAGTATTCTGGCTGGAATGCGAAATCTCTCGAGTGCAAAAGTCGGATTGAGTAGGGGGATGCGGATCGCGAGCGGAGACATGGCTTGCTGCAACCAATTTCTTCGACGTAGTTTCTGCCTTAAGTGATTCAGACGTCGCGGGCTGGCGTCGGTCGTCAGATGGTGCATTTGCAATCGCAGCAGGAGCGCGTGCAGCCAGCGCCGGTCGATTTGCAAAGCTGGGAACATGCGCCTCACGCTCAGTAGGATGTCTGAGAGTGGGTGACTACCGTCCATGAGCCGCGCGGCCGCGCGTTCGACTTGGCTTAAAGAAAAGAAACTGGCCGTCAGCGGATCGCGGACAATCCAGCGGGCTGGGGACGTGTGCTCTATCCACTCCAAATCCTGCCGCATCTTCGGCGATAGTTCTGTTCGTAAAGCCGAGCTCATCTATTTCACGTCAATCTGCGTGTCTACCCGCAGTCCTGGCCGAAGCCTGCCGCTGGCGTTGTCGACTTCGATGAAGATGCGGACCTGTCCATTAACTGGATTCACATCTGGGCTCACAAACACTACGGCTCCCGTATAGCTGGCAGGCTCGGGACTGGCAGGCTCGGGACTGCTGGGCTCGCGGGCGGGTAGCTTGATAGTCGCAGGACGACCGACGAGTTCTCGCTGCGCTTGGTCGGCACTGATGAAACCTTCGAGCCGAAGTTGGTCGATCCGTACAACTCGCAGCAAATCCGTACCAGGCTCAACCCACTCTCCGGCGCGTTTCTCGACTGCGACGACGACGCCGCTGGCTGGGGCAATAATCCGATGGCGGTTATACAGTTCGTGAGCCTGGCGATACTCGCCGACAGCTAAAGTGACATCAAATTGGGCCAAGTCGCGTTCGTATTTCGCGCGTTCCAATTCGAGCTGCGATTGGTCGGCAACGAGCTGTAGACGATCGATTTCATTAACTGGGTAGGTATTGGGCACGCGTTGATTGGCACTTAGTGCGCGCTGGTATTCGTTGCGTGCAACCTCCTGGCTGTTCTCCGCTAAGCGTTGGTTGATATCGTTGGCTTGCTTTTTCTTCGCCAATTCGACTTGAGTTTGCAATTGTTCCAGCTTAAGTCGCACCGCTTCATCTCTAATTTTCCCGAGCTGCTTCCCTGCCTCGATAATGTCGCCCTCTTTCGTCGCGAGTTGGTCGATCACACCCGAGACTTGAGCAGCCAACGTGGTGGCTTCGATCGTTTTAAGTATGGCTCCTTCGACTTGGATGGAGTCCTGCGCACTGACGGGTATGAAACCCATCGCGGCCAGCGCAAACAGCGCACAGGTCGGGCTGCAGTGAATAGAGAATCTATTCATGGGTTGCTTCACTCCTAAACCACCAGCGACGCTGTACGGCTTCCACGATCGGACGACTCCAAACAAACCACAGGGGTTGCTGGCCACATTCGAAAAACGCTCGTACACCTGCACCGGCCTGGGTGCCCGTTGGCAGGTTGGCCTCAGCCGCTACCGAGCTGCCCGCGCGAAGCTCTAAGTAACAGCCTTCACCCGGTTTGTTTTCGACTTGATCGGCCATCCAGGTTAGGTGTGCGACGTAGCGCTGGCTGGGCGCGCTATCCAGCGAGTACTCGAGTCCATGCGACTGACGATCTTTCGCTTTATTTCCCATGTAGGTGTCTCCCATGTCGGTGTCTCCCATGTCGGTGTTTTTAGGTTCTGTGTGGCCGTAATTCGCGGTCACATAACCCGTATCCCGGTCCGCGACATGCACACGAATATGCCAGGGTCCATCTAGGTCGACGATGGTGAAAAGCGGATCGCCGCGTCGCACCGGACGTCCAGCCAAACGCTGTTTCAAGTCTCTGGCCACAACACAGCCGGCGATGGGTGCGACCAAAGACAAACGATCGCTTTGCTGACTCAACAATGCCAACTGCTGCTGCAAATTGATCTTCTTCAACTCCAGCTCGCTGATCTTGGCAGCCAGTCGACTTTGGTCTCCCAGAACGCTAGCCGATTCGGCAGCGAGCTGATTCAGGGCGATGCGAATGCCCGAGGCTTCCTCCTCCAAGGCGCGAATTTCGCCAGTAGCTTGCGAAATTTTTAGTTCCAAGGCGGGTGAACGCAAACGTGCTAACGATTGCCCCGCCAGCACACTTTGGCCATCATCAACCAGCAGTTCGTCGACGAAACCGTCGTCGGTTGCGTAGATGGTCCGCGCGACAACAGGTTCATAGATCCCATCCGCTTCGATGATCAACGGGGCTGGGCGCACCAACATCCAAATTGTTAGACCCAGCAAACCCAGTGCGAGCATCCATTTGATGGTTGGTAGCCATATCGTTGCCAATCGCACTGGGCCGGCCAGCAGTTTTCTGACCGTTGATGGAACACGTAACCAGCGCTGTTGCTGTTCCCAAGCCAGCGCTACGGCGGGCAGGAGTTGTGGAAGTTTGGTGGCGCTACTGATCAGTGCGCTGGTGTCAGCGAACTCAAACAACACTACGGCTGGCTCGACAGAGCTGGCAGCGGAACTAGTCAGACGCAAGCAGAGCAAATTCGCGAAGAGACCATCCTCTCGAATTTCTGGACGCGGCTCTTCGGTTGGCGTTTGGGCGTGAGATTGCTGACGCAAAATGGGCTGCGTGGAGCTCTGTACCTCCTGGCCAATTGCCAATATAGAACGCAAGGTCGCCGAGCGAGAGTTGGCCAGCGGGACACCACTAACTGCTAAAACATCGAGGCTCCGCCGGGAGTTTGGGGCCATTACCGACACGCGTGCGGCACGCAGGGCGCTTGCCAAACTGCTGGCTAGCAATGTTGCCGCCTCATCACTCGACTTTGTGTTGCCAATTTCAAGGCAAGTCGCTTGAATCGGTTGCCAAAAGTCATCTAGAAACGACTCGAGCTCGGCGGCTTGCCGCGTCGCGGCTACTTCGGCGAACGCGGCCAATAACTCGAAGAAGCCGGTCGTGGAACTGGCGGGTACCGGTTCTTCCAAACAAACGACGCAACAGCCTTTTGTGAAGGTGCTGGACCGAAATGGTGCAGCATACCAAAATTGGCCGTCGCTCTGCCCCATCTGAACTCCGCTGGAGCTCTCGAGTGAAGTGTTCAACGTCGCAACCATCGCGTCGCTCACTCGTTGCGTTGGATTGCCACTGCTGGCCAGCGGCAACCAGTTCGATTTATCGACAGGCAACAGCAAAATGCATGAACCCGCCTGCAAAGTCAATCTTGCGCGCTCAGCCAGCACTTGGAAGAATCGCGAGCTGGGCAGGTCCGATCGTGCCAAGTCTTCGAGCTCGTCGAGGATTCGATCTAGATTGTCTATGTGATCAGTGTTCAAGCGAGCGAAACCCAAAAACAACCGCAATTCGAAAACTTTAGTTGTATTGTACTCTTCTGTAGAAAAACTTCTGATGCCGTTTGCCCTTCATCCTTATCTGCGTTAACTAACCGGAATTCTTCCTGCAAAAATCGGTACAAATAGTATCTGCGGCACGATTTGTTGAATTGATACAACCGTTAAATCCGAATTCACCGGTGGCGAGTTTCTGCTTTGATGAAGTCGGCTCCGCACGATTTGCGGATCTCAGGAGGGGTAGGCAATGCATCATCCATCACGACCCGCAACAGGCACACTGTTGTTTGTTGGGTTGTTGCTAGCTGGAGGTTGTGCGCTGCATAGCGAGCAATTCAATTTTTGCAAAGACAAATGCTTGCAACTCCAGACCGAGCCCAGTTGTGGTCCAACCCAACTGCAGTTTTCCGAGGTGTGCGCGGTGCCCTGTTTAGATCCGGTCAACCCCGAGCTGATGTCGCCATTGGATCTGGACGAACGCAAGCTCTCGCAGGGCAATCTACACCTCATGACGCTCGAAGAGTGCATTCACCTGGCACTGGAAAATTCGAAAGTCATGCGCGATTTGGGCGGCACTGTCGTACGCTCCCCGCAAGGGGTAACAACCAGCCTGGATCCCGCGCTAGTGTTTACCGATCCAAGACTGGGTGAAGAAGCCGCGCTAAGTGCATTTGACGCGAACTTCTTCGTGAACAACTACTTTGAACGTAACGACCGTGGCTTGAACAATCAGTTTTTCGGCAACAACGGCCAGTTCCGGCAGGATTTGAACACGACCCAGGCCGGAATCAGTAAACGCTCGGCGACCGGTGGATTTTTCGCGTTTCGCAATGTGGCCACCTACGATCGCAATAATCAATTGTCGAACCGCTTTCCTTTCGATTCGTGGGAAACCTATGTCGAAGCTGAGGCGCGGCAACCCTTACTGCAAGGTGCCGGCACTCAGTTCAATCGAATCGCAGGACCGGGCGCTACGGCTGGCCAGTTGAATGGCGTGCTACTGGCACGCGTTCGCACCGACGTTAGCCTAATCGAGTTTGAGCGGTCGGTCCGCGACCTGCTCGCTGAAGTCGAAAACGCCTACTGGGATTTGTACTATTCCTATCGGGATTTAGAAGCCCGCATCGACGTGCGCGATATCGCGCAGGAAACGCTCGAATTGCAGGATGTCAACGCGACTTCTCGCGGAAAAATCGCTCAGGCTCGCGAGCAAGTCTACCGCTTCCAAGCTGAAATTGTCGACTCGCTCAATGGTCGCCCGATCGATGCCACGCGCACCAACAATGGTAGTTCGCCGGGAACATTTCGCAGTACGGGTGGCCTGCGCATTTCCGAGCGGCGACTGCGCCTGTTGGTGGGCTTACCTATCAACGACGGCAATCTCTTGAAGCCAGTCGACTCGCCGTTTAACGCCCCAGTGATCTACGATTGGTCCAGTAGCATTGACGAAGCGCTGCGCAATCGTGCAGAGCTGCGTAGGCAGAAGTGGGTGATCAAGCAGCGCGAACTCGAATTGGTAGCCAACCGGAATTTTCTGAAACCGCAACTGGACGTCATCAGCCGTTATCGTTTTCGCGGCTTCGGCGAGGACGCCTTGGGACCAGACTCAGCGATCGCCAGCCTATATGGTGGTCAATTCCAAGAGTGGCAGGTTGGCTTGGAATACAATGTACCCGTCGGCTTCCGTCGCGCCCATGCCGCCGTGCAAAATTCGCGATTGGGATTGGCTCGCGAAGTCCAAGTGCTCAAGGAGCAGGAACGATTCATTCATTATGCGCTCAGCAACGCCATCAACGAAGGCAAGCGCGCCTTTGAAAACATGAACTTGCAGAAACAGCGGCTCGAGGAAATCGTGGTGCAGTTGAACGCGATCGAAGCCAAAGGCGATCAGGGAGAAAAAGCAGAGCTCGATGTACGATTGGAAACCCATCGTCGACTACTCGATGCACGTCTGCGCTTTCATCAAGCCGAAGTTGAATACGCGTTGGCTCTGCGGAATGTCAATTTCGAAAAAGGCACGCTCCTACAATATTGCAACGTCAGTCTAGTTGAAGCGATGGCGCCAGGCAAAGCCTACATGGACGCAGGTGAGAAGACCGACTTCCTGGACTTCGACACCACGCCACATGTTCGCGACCTCGTCGTGGGCAGCCAGCGTTAGCCACGGCTTGGTCATGCCCAAGCAACGTAATTATCAAGTCCCGTCGGTATCGAATGAGAACGGAGTCGGTCACAATGCGAGTCAATTTAATGGCTGGACTCATGGCGCTAGCCTGGGCGACATGCGCAATTTCAACGGGCGGTTCGGCCCAGGCCCAATTGCTGCCCTCTCCCGGACCGTCGACACCAGCGCCGCTGTGGTTCACCCCACATGCGACTTCATCCACCGAGCCCGCCCCAATTGCCGTGGCTCCGAACACGAATCGCTTTTGGTCCTCCGCTGTCGAATCGCAACCCAAGCAAAGCGATTTGGTACCATTGCAGAAGCACGGGCTGTGGTTCCAGAGGACTCAAGCTTCGACCGATAAAGTCCATCCAATCGCCGCGCCAGAAATAGGTTCACCCACCCCACATGCGACTCATTCCATCTGGTCTGAATTGGCAAAACACGCGCAAGCAGACTCGCAAACCACAACCCAGGCCCAGACCCCTAAAAGCAGTATGTCTAATGCGACTGTGCCTGCCGCGTCAGTTCCTGAGACTGCAATTGGCGCAAAAAATTCCGAGCAATCGTACTCCGAACAATTCAGCAACTTGCTGCATAGTGCCAGCGCTCGCATGAACGCTCTTACTGTTGACTCGGTCAACGCAAAAGTCCAGCCAGCAGCCGATGCAGAGGTGGACCCAGCCAGAAATCCTGCGACCATCACAGCCGTCGCCGCTCCGACGAACCAACTAGGTGTGCAGGTTGCGTTTGCAGAAGTGCCCTGGTCGGCAATCGCCAGTCCGCAGCAGATTTCCAGCGGACACGCGACTCTGGCCGAAGCCTTTGGGCCTGCGCTGGGCGAGTCGACGAAACTTGGAGATTGGCCCAAAGCCATATCTGAAACTGTCGCCAACGCCTCTACGGAAAGGTATGCACTTACAGACGACCAGCCCTCATCGAGCGATGTCCGAGCGAGCAGCGTACAAGCCAAGTCTGGACAAACTGACACTCCAAGTCAACCGAGAGGTCTGTCTGAAAAATTGCGCGATGATTCCAGTTCGACAATCAAAGCCAGCAAACCGCTCTTGGCCATAGACTCGATGACAGGTCCGCTGTCGAACACAGATGATCTATTTGCACGTCTCGGATTGCAGGATGACTATCGGGAAATAGCAGCACACATTGCATCGGGGCCCCGAGCCGATGGGTCGAATTATGTTTGGATGCCAGCGGCGTACACTTGGATCTCGCCAGCTTTCTATCACCACCCACTTTACTTTGAACAGCCCAATTTGGAGCGATATGGTCTGGGCAGGTCGCGGCTGGTGCAGCCGATCCTATCGTCTGTCCACTTCTTTGGTAGTATCCCGCTGGTGCCCTACAAAACACTTACACACCACCCACGCGAACGCGTTTACACGCTGGGCAATGGACGACCAGGCAATTGCGTACCGGTGCAAAGAGGCGTGCTGCTCGGTCAGTCGCATGTGGGTGAAGTTGCCATGTTCTGGGAAGAGTGCAGCGGCTACTAGCCATCGTCCAGCAGCAGCGGCGAATCCTGTTGACTCCACGAGCCGCTATTGTTGCTCGGGCTGCTACTCAATGCCGTATGATTGATCAATTGATCTACGAGCATGTGGTGCTTTCCAAAAGTAATCTTTTGGTAGCGATTGATTTCGACAACATTGCGCGGTGGCACTTTCACGATACGGCCATTGGCTGTAGCCAAAGACGTGCCGTTGGTGGAACCCAGATCCTCGACAAAGGTGCCGCCATTTTCTTTCCATAATCGAGCGTGGAAGGATGACACCGAGTGGTCGGAGATTACGATTTCGCACTGTTCATTTCGGCCGACAAAAGTCACAAGTGGCGACCGCATGGCAGCCGGAAAAAAGGTGACGGGCAGTTTCAAGCGTGTATCGCGGCCCAGCACGATTAGATCGGTCAGAGTGATTTTCGATGGCTGCAAAACGCGATTGAAATTGATAAAAGTTCCGTTCGTCGACTTCAGATCTCGCAAAATGACGCGGTCCTGGCGTCGCATCACTGAGCAGTGAATGCCTGAGATAGTCGGCAAATCGGCTACGATATCGCAATTGGGGTCCGACCCTACAATCAGAGTTTCTTCACCCAGTTGCTCTTCGAAGGTGGTGCCAGGTTCTGAGGCGTCGAGCCGCTTCAGATCGGCCCGCAGCGCTTTGTCGTAGACCAGTCGCCGCTCGGGTCGCAGCAAACAAATCTTCGCCGCTTCGATCTGATTCAGTAAATCTTGGCCAATCCTTTCGAACTGGTTTGTGCCCAGCCGCTTGACATGGCTGCGTTGGCGATCGGCAGCATTGCGAATTACTTCCATATTTTCTTCAAACAGTCGTACGCCGAGCAAGCGATAGTGCGATGGCGGTTGCTCGTCCGGTGGAATACCCAGCCATAAGTGGTATGCGTCGTATTCGTCTGTGTCCATGAATCTCAGTTTCCGTTCCGCTTAACGCTCGAGAATCGCTTGGAGCTCCCGCGCCTCGTTCAGGAAACTACCAGCCTGCGGACTCGCCACGTTTTCGGCAATACACTCCCGACCCAGTACTACCAACGAGTGGTCCAGCAGACGCATCGAATGCTCCCAAGCCATCTTCAACTGAGCCAATTGCCCAGCTAGCTCCAGTCGATCCTGCAAGCGTTCGGTTTGTTGGTGTCGCGCTTCGAGTTGCCGAATGAGTTGCTTCAGGGTGCCCGTCTCCGACTGCATGACACCGATCAGCCGGCACGTTTGCGTCGCACCTGCGGGTGGCGCCAAATCCGCAGACAATTTTCCTACGTAGCGGTACAGTTCGTCCAGTCGGCTGATCACTCGGTTCTTATCGCTGCGATCATGCAATGGTAAAGCCGACGGCTTGGAAGCCAAATGCGATAGCAGTTCCGTGGACGGAATATCGCCGCCGGAGGTGAGCCGTGCGGTCCAAATGTCGAGCGATTCCAGCGTGGAATATCCGTCGCGACGAATTTCAACATAAGCGGCTGCGTTATTTCGCGCCAGCTTGGCCGTTACAGCTATCGTTCCATTGGCTGCATAATTGCAAATAACTTTGATTCCCGAACCCTTGGGTAAATCGGCGTCAATTTTCACCAGGCACTCGCCCAGCAGCGTGCAATAGTCAGGATTTTCGCTTTCGCCTTCGAGCAGCGGCACCTTTGCATTTTTCTGTCCATCCCGAGACGTCACAAAGCTGTAAATCTTCGATGCGGGTAGCGGCGTGTTGCGTGGAATCAGAATCTTATTGACTTTTTGCTTCGTGGCAGCGTCGGTCCCGCGAACCCCCAGACTGTGCGCGTTGACGTTGACCACTTCAAATTGCGCGGAGGAGTCCAAAATATCACCGCGCTTGGTGGCGGCATACAGCGCCGCACCGTTTGCAATCAACTCGTCCGGATTACTGGCAAGTCGCGGAGCAATCCCAGACAATTCGTGGGCTTTGGTCGCAATCATGGGTATGCGGCTCGAACCACCCACCAACATGAACTCGTCGATATCCGCCCAACTACAGCCTGCCGCCAGAATAACTTCGCGCGTGGTAGCCATCGAACGTTCGACTAAAGGTTCGATAGCATCTTCGAATTCTGCCCGCTTCAAATCAAAACGAATACTCATACCTTCGTACTGGAAGTCGATGGTCACCAGCGGCTGCACGGATAGCAGGTGCTTCAGTTCGCGCGAGTACTTCCAGAGTCGCTGCATTTCGAAAATGTTGTGGCGGGGATCGACTCCATGACGATCGCGAAACCGATCCGCAATCATGCCGATGATTCGTTCGTCAAAGTCTCGCCCGCCCAAATAAATGTCTCCGTCCGTCCCCAGAGCTCGAAAGGTACGATTGGAGAATTCCAGTAAGGTCACGTCAAACGTGCCGCCACCCAAATCGTAAACTAAAAGCCGTCGCGGCTTGACAGTATGGTTTTGATGGGCGGCTGAAACCAGCATCATCTCGTGCCCCAACGCAATCGCCGCGGCCGTCGGCTCGTTGATTATGTCCAGCACCTCTAAGCCAGCCAGTTGAGCGGCTTGTTGCGTCGCCGTCCGCTTCCGCTCGTCAAAGTAGGCTGGCACTGTGACCACGGCCGAATTAACTTCTCCATAACAAGCCCGCACATTGCTTATCAAGTGCCGAATGAGGAAGCCAGTGAGTACTTCGGGTGGTACCTGCGATGAACGCACTTCGCGACTGTAGTGTGGCTTGCCAATATCGCGTTTGAAAGCTTCCGCCAAACCCTCCGGATCGCGCAGACCCAGTTCCAAAGCATTCTCGCCCACCACGATATTGTTGTCAAAATAGACGGCGCTGGGTATCAAGTGACTTCCCGCAGGACCGCGCACCACCTCGGGCTGTCCACGTTCGTCAACGATGGAAGCCAATGACATGGTCGTACCTAGATCCAATCCCAAACCCGCTCTATGCATAGTCAGTCTTGTCTCGTTTCAGAGTTCTCTGGGGGTGCCTGGTCGGGGAGGTCTGCGGGTCGATCTACTGGGTCGGGTGCCACAGGCCGCTGCGTGGTTTCGTCGGGGGTCTGGCTGCTGTCGCTGCGGCGATTTGTCATGAACGTGGCGATCGAAATAATCACGACCATCGCCAGCAGTCCACCCAGGATACCGATAACAAAATCCCTAACGTTGCGTTCCCAATAACGTGGCGAGAGCCGGCGCCACACGGTCGCGCCTGGTTGGCTAGCACTTTCATAAATAAAGGTGCTACCGTCGGCAGGGGAGCCACTGGGTTTGGTCGCTTCGGAAGCACGTGGGACTGAACCTGCGGGACTGGCCTCAGGAAAGCTGCCCGCCCATCGCGGCTGAGACGCCTGCGCCAAACCAGCCGCAGCGGTACTGCGGGCTTCGGCCCCGACTGGCTGCTTGGTTCGTTCATCGGATAGCTTGGGTTGCGTGGGTAGAAAGCGATCGACCAACGTGCGGATAGCCACGCCGCCACTCTGCATCGTAAACTGCACGTCGGGCCCGCGTGGCGACAACCGCACAATATCTCCGGATCGCAATGCGGCCCTCTCTTCTAACTGGGTCTGATTCACAAAGGCCGCGTCCCCTGAAACTCGCAATGCGTACCAACCCTCGGTGCCGCGTCGCAGCAGCACTTTACCGCCTGGATGTGGATAGAGTTCTTTAGAAAATCGCAGAGTGCAATCGTGGTCATAGCCGATCAAGAGCTCTTTGTCGTTAGTTCCTATCATCTCCCCTGCCCTCGGTCCGGAAGCGATGGCCAGCACGATACCCATTGCAGGTCGTTGCACGACATGGGTCGCAAATGCTTCCCGCTGGAGATCGCCTACCTCAGGCTGATCCCTGCCTGCGGATCGAATCTTCGCCGAAGCAGATATGTCGCGAGGCAGCTCGTCCAGAGCCGCGCGAGCGGACGAGAAACGCGCACTGGGAGCTTTGGAAAGTAAACGCATGATGACCGAAGTGAGTTCGTGCGGGCACGACTTGGCAAACACGGTAGCGTGAGGAGCGTCCAGCGACGAAGCGTGCCACTGTAGCCAAGCCGGATCGTCGTCGCCGACCGAATCATGCAGGCCTTGAAAGCTGCGATTGAAACGATCGCCAGCGAGTAACTCCAGCGCCAGGAAACCAACGGAGTATAAGTCGGTAGCCACCGACAACGGTCCGAAGGCCCCATTGGCATATTCGGGCGAGACATACTTTTGGTTCATCGCTGGTGGCAGTTCGCCGGTTTGGCCGGCGGACGCCAACAGTCCGTCGCTTAACAGGGCGCGACCCTGCGGATCGAAGAAGACATTCGTGGGCTTCAGATTCAGGTGCAACCAACCGTGTTCATGCAATTGCGCGAGTGCCAGTAACATGCCCCGCATCGCATGTAGCACCAGTCGCGGGTCCGAGGGCCCGTCGCTCAAACGCATCGCCGCGCTACGATCGTACAGATCCATAACGATCTGGTTCTCACTCGGCAACACCTCAATAAACGGTACAATGCCAGGGATCTCCAGCCTCTGCCATCGCTGTGCTGCCGCGAAGATCCGCTCGTGCTGCAACGGAGTTAACGATTGTCGGTTAAACTCCTTCAGGGCGACTGGCGGTCCCTGCGATCTTTGGATTTCTGAAACCGTGGCGAGTTTGCTGATGCCAATTCTGCGAATTGGTTGATTCATAGCACCGACATTTACCTCAGGCGCGAAAGACAAATGTAACAAGACAGGTGGGCGACACCGTGACTATCATAGTAACACAACTATTTTGCAATTAGTGGGGATATTCGCGATTGGCAGGTTTTTAGCAAACCGGCTCCGGTTTTCGGAGACTTCCACGTAAACCCAAAGTTTATGTTGGAGTTTAGGTAATAAGATCACGATCAGGAAAACTTCTGTTTTGGAATAGCATGACGCACGAGAACCCATCAAGTTGTAGAATTGCCAACGAACTTTTGGCGGCCATTGCCCGCAGCAAATCGGCGGTCGAATTCCGCGAGCAGGCGCTCTCTGCGGTCGGAGGACAGTTGGGACAGGCCCGCGTCGCCTGGGTACATCAGCAGGGCTCGCACTGGGAAGTGGCGGGTTCCGCAGGTTCGTTGTCGCAGTTGCCTGTCGAACTGGCCGCCACGGCATGCGACCAAATGTCGGTGCTGAGCGCCGCAGGCTGGCTGGCCGTTCCGATCACCGGCCGCACCTTGCCGGCGGAGGTATTGTTGCTCAGTCCGGCCAGCGTAATCGACGCGGATGAAGCCGAAGCGATGGCGCAGATGCTCCGTAGTGGCCTGTTGATCTCGATGGACCACTCCGAACTCAAGACGCGCGTCGAACAACTTCAGACACTTCTCGAACTGGCCTCAAATTGGCAGCAGAGTCACGACTTGACCGAGCTGCTCAACAACATGGCACAGGCCGCTTCGCGAGTGCTCAACGGCGATCGTGCCAGTATTTTCTTGTGGGACAAACCAGCCAATCAACTGGTGGGTCATCCCGCGCTGGGAGTCGAGGGCGAGCCGTTGCGGATTCGCGACGACCAAGGCATTGCCGGACAAGTGCTTCGAAATGGTCAGCCCGAGCGGTGGGATATGTCCGGAGACCCGGCCGCGATCAATGTGAAAGTTGGTCAGAAGCTGGGCTACGTGACGCGCTCGCTGGTCGCCGTGCCGCTGCTCGATCGGCGGAGCAAACCACTTGGAGTATTTGAAGTCCTCAACCACCGATCTGGAAAATTTTCGGCCGACGACGAACAGTTTCTGACGGAGTTAGCGCGGCACGCATCGTCGGCGGTCGAAAATACTCAGCACATCGCCTCGCTGGTCAAAAGTCGCGATCGCCTGGTGAAGAGCGTCTCCGAGTCGCTGCAATTGATCGGCAGTTGCCCACAGATTAAGGCTTTGAGAGATACGGTAGCGCGCGTAGCACCCACCGAGCTAGCGGTCCTCATCCTGGGTGAAAACGGTACGGGCAAAGAAGTCATCGCGCGCAGTTTGCACTTGCAGAGTTCGCGGCGCGATCAAGCGTTCGTCGCTGTGAATTGTGCGGCTATCGCGGAAACATTGCTCGAAAGCGAGCTGTTCGGTCACGAGAAAGGCGCATTTACGGATGCGATCAGCGAGCGAGCTGGCAAATTCGAATTGGCCTCAAGCGGTACGCTGCTGCTGGACGAAATCGGTGAAATGAGTCTGGGAGGACAAGCCAAGCTGCTGCGCGTGCTCGAAGACAAAGTGGTCGTCCGCGTCGGCGGTTCCAAGCCAATCCAAACCGATGTGCGCGTCATCGCCGCCACCAATCAAGACCTAGTCAAACTCGTGCGCGAAAAACGGTTCCGCGAGGATCTCTATTTCCGCTTGAATGTTGTCACACTTCAGCTCCCACCCATGCGTGAACGCGGCGAGGACGTGATTGTCCTGGCAGAATTCTTTCTGGATCAGTTCGGACATCAGATCGGACGCCCACCACCAAAACTTTCCGATGCCGCCAGGCGTCGCCTGCTCTCACACTCTTGGCCGGGCAATGTGCGCGAGCTGCGAAATCTCATGGAACGCATTGCTTACCTAACCAGCGGAGCGATTGTCGAAGAATCCGACTTGGCGTTTGTGCTGTCGCCCGTGGCCTCTGGGGATGTACTGAATATTCCCTCCAATCTATCCCTGGCCGATGCGACTAACATGTTCCAGCGACAGTACATTTCGAGACACGTCGAGACCGGCACCGGCAACTTAGCGCAAGCCGCGAAACAACTGGGTATGCACCGTTCCAACCTATATCGAAAAATGCAACAGCTCGGCATGAGCGAGTAGTCCACAGAGAGTCCCATGCATGGCCAGGTTCCAAGGGTTTCCAGCAGACACGCTAGAGTTTCTCAGCGATCTAAAAGAGAACAACAACCGCGAGTGGTTCGCTGCCAACAAAATTCGCTACGAACAAAGCGTTCAGCAGCCAGCGCTGGAATTGATTCGCAGTCTAGAAAAGCCGTTGTCTAAAATTGCACCACTATTGACGGTCGAAGCCAAAAAGGTCGGCGGCTCGCTCATGCGCATTTACAAAGACACACGCTTTTCCAAAGACAAGACGCCCTTCAAGACCAACATCGGGATCCAATTTCGACATCAAAATGGTCGCGACGTTCATGCGCCGGGTGTCTACCTACAGATCGAACCCAGCGAATGCTTCCTCGGCATTGGTACGTGGCGTCCACCTTCGGACGCATTGAAGAAGATCCGCAACTTTATCTGCGAACATGAAACCCAATGGTTAAAAGCTATGAGGAGCAAGTCGTTTAAGGATACATTTGACATGTACGAAGATCGACTCAAGTCGACTCCGCGTGGCTTCGACAAAATGCATCCGCTGATCGATGCTTTGCGCCAGCAGAGCTTTATTGGCATGGTGAAGTTAGGGCGTCAGCAACTCGAAAGTCCTGAACTCGGTGAACTTGTTCCTAAATTAGTTGGTGCTGGCAAACCCTTAATGGCAGTGCTCTGCGAAGCGCTAGATCAACCTTGGTAGGACAGCGGGACAGCCTTTTTAAGGCAGCGGGACCACTGCTTCGAACAACTTGAGAAACTCGCCGTAACCCTCTTGCTCCAGACTTTCCTTGGGAACGAAGCGTAGCGCCGCCGAGTTCATGCAGTAGCGTTTGCCACCTCGGTTTACCGGACCGTCATCGAACACGTGGCCAAGGTGCGAATCGCCATAGCGGGAGCGGACTTCGATACGTGGCACAGCCATCTTGCGATCATTTTTGAACACGACGGCATCGGCCATGATTGGGGCGACGAACGAGGGCCAGCCTGTGCCCGATTCAAACTTGGCCGTCGAAGAAAACAGCGGGGCACCCGACACCACATCGACGTAGAGTCCTACCTTTTTGTTGTCCCAATAGCTGTTCCGGTAGGCTGTTTCGGTGCCATCCTGCTGGGTTACCTTGAACTGTATCGGTGCTAAGCTTTTGCGGAGTTCGGTTGGGTTGGGCTTGCGAAATTCGGACCAGGGAGCCGGATACTTTTTGGCTTCCGGCTGCTCGCTCGCTGCGGACTGATCTGATAGGCCCTCTGGAAATGCGCCAGGCAATTCTAAGATACCTGCGCGGTTTCCCCAGTGCCCAGCCACAAATGCATCGCGGCCTGTCGAGAGGCGGAAGTATTTATACTTCATAGTGTCTTTGACGTGAAAGTTTTGATGGTAGGCCTCGGCAGGCCAAAACTCTTCCCGTTTCTCGACGACTACCCCAATTTTGCCACGGTAAATTTTGAGCTCGTCGATCGCTTGGATCACACTCTCAGCGGCCGTTTTCTCTTCTTCGGTCTCATAGTAAACGGCGGGACTATACTGCAGGCCCTTATCAAGAAATTGACCGCGGCGATTGAGTGGATCGATGTGCTTGATGAAGAACTCGACCAGCCCCGCGAAGGTAACTTTATGAGGATCGTACATGACGAAGATAACTTCCCGATGTCCGCCCGCAACGTAGGTTTCGTAGGTTGGATTCTTGGTGCGACCGCCGCTATATCCCGAAATGACATCGATGACCCCAGGCGCATGTTCGAGATCGCTCTCGATGCACCAGAAACAACCACCCGCGAAGATGGCAGACGCTCGGCGCAGTCCGCTATCCGCTTCCGTTCGGTTGCTAGACTTCGTTTCGTTGTCAGACTTCGCAGTCGCGTTCGTCGATTCATTGTCGGCTGCTGGAGCGCTATACGCTGGCAGAAAGCAAACCAACGCCATCAGTAGGCGGGCACAGAACATAAATTTGATCAGGGGCTTGCGAACGATCATAGGGCGGGCTCCTTTCGGAGGGCGTTTCGAGTCTAAACGGTGGGTGGCAGGCCGGTTTTCTTGCTACTATGCTACGAGGTGCCCGCTCTGAGTTCTGTAAGATTGCTCACTAATCCAGTGGCTCCCGTAAGTCCGATGATATCTAACCCCACAACTCCTATGAAGTTTCACTCTCCCTTGGCTGTAGTGCTCGCCACTTTAATGGCCCTTTGCGGCCCATTATTCATATTATTGAGTGGCTCAATCTTCTCACAAGAAAATCTGCTGAGCGGCGACACCCAGCCTAAATCAGCCAGCATTTCCGGCCCGCTCAGAATTGTCAAATTGCTGTGGAAGTCAAACTCCAAGAATGCGGCTGACACACTGACCAAAAGTATTTCTACCGCTTTGGACCGTCGCGAGCTGACGTTGCTGCGAGCCGAATTGTCGAGTCTCGGTCCGCAATTTGAAGCGGTCTTGGTGGCCGCCGACCGCTCCGATCCACGCTTCTGTGCCTCGCTGGCCGCCGCCATGCTGTGCCCCGAAAGCCTGCCCGCCAAAAATCGAGAGCTAGTCAGCGCTCAGGCCATGCGGGTCGCTTTGGAAAAAGCGGAATCGGTCAGCGGTTGCGAACTGCTGTGGCGAGCTTGGTTGACGACAGACCCCGTCGCCGCACAGGATTATTTCGCGAGTAGCCTTGCAAGCGACCCAGCCCAACAGACCGAAGATTCGGGTTTACGAGCCGCATGGCAAGCCACCTTGATTCGCGAAGCACTTTCACGCCAAGCCGTGCCAGCCGACCGCGAGCGAGCGACGGGTGTCGTCTTGACGAATTGGTCGCATGTACTGCCGTCGGCGAGATTGGCAGCGATCGAATCACTCACGGCAACCGCCCCTTCGATGCAGTTGCTGCTCGAAGCCGTTAAGTCCGAAAAAATCTCTAAGGATTCAGTGAATCCCAATCAACTGCGCAAATGGTTGGCGAGCGAAAACACATCGATCATCGCCGACATTGAAACTGTGTGGGGCAAGGTCCGCCGGACCGATGACGTCGCGAGGCAAGAGTTGGTCGCGGGCGTTGTGGCCAAGCTCGGTAGCGGCGTGTCAGGTAGTGCGAGTCGCGGCGCGATTGTTTTCGATCGCGTCTGTTCGCAGTGCCACGTGTTGCACGGTCGCGGATTCGAAGTCGGACCGAATATTATGGGCAATGGTCGAGGAAATCTGCCGCAACTTGTCTCAAATATCCTCGACCCTAGCCTAGTGATCGGCGAGGCCTTTCAAGCCAAGACGGTGCTGACGGTCGATGGCCAAATCGTGGCGGGGCTGGTCGTGGCCGAAAGTGATCGCTACTTAAAATTGAAAATCCAAGGCGGCAAAATTGTTGAATTCGACAAGCAAGATATCGAACAGGTAAAAGCGAGCACCAAGAGCTTGATGCCCGAAGGCGTTGAGGAGCAGATGCAAGAACAAGAATTGTTTGATTTGCTCAGCTACCTGTGTTTGCTCAAACCGCTGGGCGTGGAAGGGAATGAATTGATTCCCGGCACTCCCGAGAACTTCGTGCTGCCGTAGCGCCAAGCAATTAGTGCTTTGTCAAAAAGCAAAACGACGCGAGCCGTTTTGGCGAAAGCGCGGCGATTCAATGTACGATGGCCTTCCAAGGCCGTCGTCCACGCCATTCGACGGCCTTGGAAGGCCATCGTACGTACGCTATTTCGGCGAGCGCGTTTAAATCAACAGGCCGATAGCCACGGTTCCTAGGCAATCAAAAGCGGCTATCACCCATACGGCTCATCACGCAAACCCCGTTCATCACTTTGACCAGGCGCTAGGCCGCTCGGCGCTGGTCGTGTTGGACCTGACGGCCCTCGTATTGCCTGATACAAGCAATGGCCGACGTGGCTTTGAGGAGCTCGCCGCAAGGACTGAAGAACTTAATCTCGTCCTCTTCGATAAACCACACGACTTCATAGCCGTCGCGCTGGAATTTGCGGCCGCAGAAGAGGCCATCGCGGATCAAGATGGCTTCGCTCACACTTTGCGACGGCTGAGCGCCAAAGCTGTCGAGTTGCTCAGCAATGGCCATCCGAATTTTCTCGACAGGTGTGGCATGGCTCATATTTGTGAAAATTCCTGCGAAAGTCTCGAATTGGCTACTGCCCCAGCGCGGCAAGTTTGGCTCGTGATTTGTCCGCTGAGTTCAACTGGTGATCCTCCTCAGAAGATCGACCCGAACAACGGTAGTCTTCAGAAGAGTTGTGGTAGGTACAACAGTCTTCGCAATTTACCCAGTATGAAAGGCGGGAACTGGCATGCAGCCCTGCGCGTCTGTAGGGTAGGTGCATTGCCTACCGCAAATTTTTAAGGAGCTTCGCATGTGCTGTTTCGCTGGCCCAGTAACCTCAGTCACCAACACGCGTATTTTCGGCCGACTATCTGGGCAGGGCACGCAGTACCTCGCCTATCAAATGCGCTTTCAGTCGCCTAACCTCAATGCAATGATTCTGCCGCTACCTGTCGAGCAGGCCGCCGACGAGCAGTCGCTGAAGTTTCTGGACCTATCGGATTACGACAATTTCTTCGCCGATCTCCAGAGGGGCTTTCCAGCCCCACAACCCACCGGATTGCTGCTATCGCGACAAATCACGTCGGGTGCCATAGCCTCGCCGATGCTCAAAGTTCAGGAAGTGGGCAGCTACGTTGCTTCGTTTGTCCCCAGCCAGCGTGATTTTGCTAGGCTCGATCCGCAATTTGTGATCCCGAGTGAAGTCTGGGCGAAGATTCCTGCGTACCACGACTATGGCTTTGCCGTCTTCCAGCTCAAGGAGTTGGCGGGTCAGCCGCATCCGATGGCGTTTGAGTTTCGCACGCGAACATGGGATGACGTCTTCTTTCCAACAGTGCATATTCACGACGGCCAAGTGCATGAGCAGGAAGCCTTCGATCACACGCTGTACATGCAACATACCGCGTTTGACGCAGCGTCCGGCCCGAAATACTCCGCCAAGCCCGAGCCGCAAACCGGCTGGACGCGCTCCAACGGCTTAGCATCCAGTTTTACTCAAGGCGCGAGAGCACAGGGCCTAGTCGACGGCGATCGGCTGGTCCATCGCCGGCTGATGAGAGGCAGTTTCGCGAATCGGGACCTCCTGATATCGACGCGAGTCGAGCCCCTCCAGTCCTTACTGCTGCCCTGGCGAATCATGGCACCCATCGCCGCACTTTTGCCCGTAGCATGGATCATTCGCAGGCGCAAGAAGTTGGCACGGGTGAGGAGTGAGGAGTGAGGAGTGAGGAGTGAGGGAGAATGGAGTGAGGGAGTGAGGGAGCGGGGGAGTGGCTACAGTTTTAAGTCGGAAGTCTGGCGACTCGGGCTATGAAGTTAGCTTAGGCGCGTTGCAGCGAGGGCTGGACAGTGGCACGTAAATGGCCCAATTGGGCGAGCGCGGAGGTTTTTAGAGGGTCAAAGCCAGACTCTAGCGCGTGGCGGGTGATTGGATCCATTAGATCGATCTGCGTGCGCAATGTCAGCAGCGGATGACCGCTGGCTACCACGTTGTCCAGCTGAGTCTGCGAGGGCAGGTCGGCGTAGTTGCTGCCTGGGAGTGAATGCAGTGCATCCAGGACGGGCTGAGCCAATCGCGTATCCTGGTCCGCATACAGAACAGCCTTCGCAAATAGTCCCGTTCGCGTAGGGGTTGGCTCAAAACCCGCTGGCATCCCCCAAGCCTGAAAATGCTGGCCGACTGGATTGATTCCGGCTAGATGCAAGAGTTCCATGCCCGCCGTCCACCGCGGATTGAGCTCCAGCAACCACAGCTGGCCCTCGCCGTCTTCGATCAAATCGAAATTCATCCAACCGCGCAGTCCTGTGGCGGTGCGCACGCGGTCGCACATCGCCAGGATGCTTTGTACCTGATTGTCTGCAAGCTCGATGGGGCCAAAGGCGCCCCGAAAGGCAAATTCAGTTGGCCCCGGCCAGTCTGCCGAGGACAGCGACTGGGTGACCCCCATCAAACGCGAGCAGTCCGATAACAACATGCATTGGGCTCCAAGCACCCGCCCGATGATCTCCCGCTGCCAATAAGGGCCGCTGGCGGTCGCCCCAGCAGGTGCGCATGTGCTGGAAACCCTCGCGCTGGAAACCCTTATGCGGCGGACGCCGATGCCACCCGCTCCGAATTGAGGTTTTTGCAGCCAGCCCGTGGCAGCCTCTGGTGGAATGGGCTTGTGGTGCCGAGTCTCGGGAAATCCAAGGCTCGCACAATCGGCTATTTCTCGCCAAAAGTCCAGGCTGCGCAGCGTAGACAGTTGACGGGTCGTGGGTCCAAGAAGTTTGAACCTTGTCGAAAGCTCGGACAGCAGTTCGGGCCAGTTTTCAGTGCCGCCACCCAGCAATACACAGGCGTCTGGGATGTGGACAGTTGCCCGCTTGAGTTCCGCGAGCAGGTTTTCCAAGTTATCGGTGCTCGGTGCGTGGAGCGTTTGCCGAACACCGGCAGCAGTATTCATCGAGCCCAAGCGGCTACCCGGTCCCCAACGGGATACTAAAATGCATGTCCGACTCAAAGTTTGACAATCGTGATCGCAGAAATGGTCGACAGCCACGGGAGGCCCGACGACAGCGGCGGTGGCTTCAGCGAGTGCCCTTACGGAAAAGCCGATCACTATCGGCTCAGAAGGCCCCCTCATAGTGAGTATTCCTAGTGATGTGGGCGAAACATTGGCGAGCATGGTGGGTTGGAAGCTAAAGAATAAACGGTAATACCGTTGCGACCGCCGATTTTACTAGGTTGATTGCGAATAGCCTGCTACTTTTATGCAATAGCCAACTAAATTGGAAGCTTTGGCAACCGTCGGCCCGTACTCCAAACAACAGCTACCTCCTCTAAAATTTACGTCACATCGGACGCTACTGGACGAGACCAGAACTATGCTAAATCGAGCGCTCTGCCACTTTTTTGCCACGGTCGTGGCCCTAGTTTCCGTAGGGTCGGTACTTCGCGGCCAAGACTACGTGGGCGTCCTGCCAGAGATTCTCAAACCCGAGGTCTCGCAGAAGCTCGGGCTCTCCGATGAGCAACGGGAGAAAGTGCAGGCGCTAATTAAAACTCGGATGAGTGCGGCCATAGGACTCAGCCAAGCACTGCGCGAGGCGCCTGCCGACCAGCACGATCAAATGCGAGCCGACTTCAACGCCGAGTCCGAGAAGTTAGGCTTTGAGTTGTTCGACAAAGAGCAACAGAATGTGCTCGCCAAGTATCGTGTGGGCTGGATGGGAATGCTGTCGCTGCATGACGAAGAAGTCGCCCAGGCCCTGAATTTAGCCGATTGGCAAAGGGCAATTGTCGCGGACTGGATCGCCAAGGTTCGCAGCAACCGTCGTGGCAGTTCGGCCGCCAAGACTCGCAGCGACGCCGAGCAGGCGATCCGACAAGAAATTTCCGAAAGCCAGTGGGCTGCTTGGCAACTGGCGGCTGGGAAAATCGAATCGTCGACCGCAGGGCCTCCCATGCCTCCCGAACGCAACGTTGCACCGGTGAAAATCGCAGTCAAAGCTATGGACGTGCCGGCGGTGGCCTCTACGGTAGACAATTCGAGTCTGCCTGTTGAAAACATCTCGATTGAAATGAATTTCCAAGCTCAGCCGTGGAGCGAAGTCGTTAAGTGGTTGGCAGAACAGGCGGACCTGTCTTTGCAGACTGACATTCCTTTGCCCGGTTCGTTCAGCTATCGCGATCGCTCGCGCAAGTATTCGATCACGGAGGCCATGGATGTGATGAATGCTTCGCTGCTGAATACTGGCTACACTCTGCTTCGCCAAGGCCGCATGTTGCGAGTCATCGATTTTGAGAAGGACCAGGCCAAGAGTGGCGAGCTCATTAACGAGCTGGCTGACTATGTGGACGAGCAGGAACTGGCTCGGCGCGGACAATTCGAGCCCGTGAAATACATGTTCTCGCTCGAGCGACTGGATCCTGACACGATCCTGAAAGAGGCCGAGCAACTCCGCAGCATTCAAGGCACCGTGCGCAGCCTTCCTTCGTCGCGGCAATTGCTGGTGACCGACATGGCGGGTAATGTGCGCGCCATCGCGGGCATGATTCTCAAGGCAGAAAACTCGGGGGCCTCCAGTATTCAGACGTTCCCGCTCAAGGCGATATCGGCCGAAGAAGTCTTGTCCGTGGCCCGCCCGCTGATCGGCTTGGAAGAAGGGGTGAATAAGAACGATGATATTAGTATCTCGCCGAACCCCTTTGGAACGATAATTTATGCCAAGGGCAAACCCGATAAGATTCAGAGCCTGAAGGATTTGATCTCGCAGATGGACGTAGCGCCAGACGAGGATGAATCGAATGTGAATCGCGTCGAACCACTCGAGCTCAAACGCCACAAGGTCACGGGCATCGACTTACAGTTGGCCTACGAAGTGGTGTCCCAGTTGCTGGCTGGATCGCCGGACGTAAAGCTCGCTCAAGATGCGGTTGCCAAGCAGCTCGTGCTGCAGGCACGTCCCTCGGAGCATAGTTTGGTGAAAGAGACGCTAGCCGAATTGGCAGGCGAGGTCTCCGATTTCAAAGTGCTCCAGCTCAAACGACTGGAGCCCACCATGGTCATCGCGGCCATCAAAAAATTCTTTAGCCTGGCCGATACGCCGGATCCAGAAGGCGGCGCGCCAATCATCGACGGCGATTTGCTTGCGCGGCAAGTCTATGTCAAAGGTTCAGCAACCCAAGTCCAAGAGATCAGCCAGTTTGTCAGTCGGCTCGAAGAAAACGCCAGCAGCAATGGTGTATTGGACAACACGATTCGCATGATTCCGCTGACAGGTGCTTCCGCCCGCGAAACGCTAGATCAAGTCGAACGATTGTGGAACGCCCGCAATGGTGGCGAGAACCCCATTCGTTTTCTCACGCCATCTAGCTCTAGTGGTTCTAGCTCGGGGCTACAGCAGCGAACTTACTCCACGCCGCCACGTCCCGAGCCAGAAACCAAAGCTATCGAAGCGCCCGCTGCCACGGCTCCACCCAAAACAACGCAGTGGTTGCACTCGATTCCTGCGGGCAGGCTGACTGCGTTCCCACAACAAGAGGCCTCCGCCGGCGACCCCTCCGCCAGCGACCCCTCCGCCAGCGCCGACTCTGCCAGCGATGCATCAGCTAGCGACCCCTCCGCTAGCGACGCACCGGCAGCTTCGACGACGATGCCCAAGTCGAGCGATATTGTGATCATGCAAGGGCCGGGCGGTTTGATCATCTCGTGCGAAGACGAAGAGGCGCTGGCAGAGTTCGATAATCTGCTGCGCTTGCTGGCAGACCAAGCCAATTTGGGTAGCAACGAGCCGATTATCGTTTACTTGAAAAACCGAAAGGCCGACGCGGCTAAAGAACTACTCGATACGATCCTGACCGGTGCCACGGCTTCAACGGGCAGCAGCGGCGGTTTGCTGGGCGACATGGCCAGCTCGGTACTCGGCGGATTCGGCGGCGGTATGTTTGGCAGCATGCTCGGCGGTGGTGGCAGTACGCTGTCGACTGGAACCGGCATGGCCTCGGGCGACGTCAATATCATTGTCGACCCTCAGCATAACGCGCTATACATCCAGGCCAGTCCGAGCGATATGCGGCTGATCGAACAACTGCTGAAAGTCATCGATCAGCCCGAAGGGCCACTGACGATCGAAACGCAAGGACAATTGGCGATGATCCCAGTCATCTCGCAAGATGTCAACCAAGTACTTACGATGATCAAGACGCTCTACGGCGAGCGCATCGAAGGCAACTCCAGCGGCGGCGGAGGCGGCAATGCTCGTGGCGGCGGAGCACCTGGCGGTGGTGGAGGAGGTGGTGGAGCTCCCGATCCAGCAGCCATCATCGCAGCCTTGCGTGGTGGCGGTGGTACCGGCCGCGGTGGTGCCCAAACAAAATTGACCGAGCCCAAGATCGGGATTACAGCCGAGCCCAATTCGAATAGCCTAATCGTCATCGCCCAACCCAAGCAAATCGAGGAGCTGCGCAAGCTGGTCGAGGAAATTGATTTACTAGGAAAAGCTAGCGAAGAGGATTTGGGTTTTGCCGCGTTGGATGGCGTGGTGAGCGGTTCGCTTTTCAAGGACAGTATCGCGCGTATCCTGGGCCCCAAGGCACAGACGAACACCGCCCCCAGCAGCAACAGCAACACACCTAGCGCTGGCAATAACTCGAACAACAACGCCGGCGGCAGTGGACCGGACGATGCGGCCGCGCAAGAACAACGGCGAGCCGCCTTTGGAGAGTTGATGCGCCAACGCTTTGGCGGCGGTGCTCCAGGAGGTGGCGGTG
Organism: Pirellulaceae bacterium; assembly: GCA_041741955.1. Lineage (GTDB taxonomy): Bacteria > Planctomycetota > Planctomycetia > Pirellulales > Pirellulaceae > Aureliella. The sequence continues at coordinate 52,601 of JBGSJL010000283.1, forward strand.
GTGGACCTGGCGGCGGCGGCGGATTCGG
>JBGSJL010000284.1:0-24921 GCA_041741955.1 Pirellulaceae bacterium
TTCGGCGGCGTTCCCGCCTGTCTTGATCTCAATACGGGTCAAGCAGTTTGGCAAAAGCGCATCGCCGAGGGATCCGAACGTGATAGTTGGGTCCTTGCCGACGGTCAGTTGTATCTGCGACAGGTCCGCGGCAGCATGCGGCTAATAGATGCCAGTCCCGCAGGGTTTGTGGAAAAGAGTTCGTTCAGGCTACCCGATCTCAGCCCGTCCAACGGGGCCACGATGCCGGTCATTGCCGGCGGCCAGCTATACATCCGCGACGACGATCGACTGCTCTGTTATGACGTTCGACAGACGCGATCGATAGACTCCAACGCCACCACGGAAAAGATTAAGCTGGCCGCGCCCACGGTTGGCACTTCTCAGCAGTCGCGGGTTATCCGTAGCGTCTTCGTGCCAACGCCGGAAGCTGTTGTCACTAAAATGTTGGAGCTAGCCGAAGTGACACAGTCGGATGTTGTCTACGACCTCGGCAGCGGTGATGGCCGTATCGTGATCGCGGCTGCCAAGCGATATGGCTGTCGTGCTGTGGGCTTCGAAATAGATCCCCAGCTAGTTCAGCTTTCTCAAGCTTTCGTGCACGAGGCTGGCTTAGAGAAATTGGTGAAGATTTATCCCAGTGACATGCTTGCTGCCGACCTGCGGGAAGCTGACGTGGTGACGCTTTACCTCGTGCCCGACCAGCTCGCTGCCTTGGTTCCACAACTGCATAAACTGGAGCCTGGGGCCCGAGTCGTCTCGCACCAGTTCCAAATCCCAGGTATCGCGCCGGGAAAGGCCACGGAAATCGAGTCGGATATACTTGGCGAACAGCACACCCTCTACTTGTGGACAGCGCCACTGATGTCAGCCAAGTGATTGATGAGCAGAAATTGCTAATCAACGTAGTTCATGAACAATAACAAAACGAGAGTGAGCATGAGCAATCGAACCCAGTGGCTATTTCTGTCAACTATAAACTGTGTCGTTCTCTGCACATGCTTTACGATTCCTCTCGTCGCCGACGACTGGCCCATGCGGGGCCGCGATGGCACGCGAAATGCAGTCAGTCCCGAAATGGATCCGCCCACGTTGTGGAGTGTGGAAGAGCGTTCGGGCGACCGCTTGCTCAGCGAATCGCGCGGTGTGCGGTGGTCGATGCCGCTGGGGTCGGAGACCTATTCCTCGCCGGTCGTTTCGGGTGGCCTGGTTTGGATCGGAACGAACAGCTACAACGACTCGACCAATGGAGTAAGCAGCGTCCTAAAATGTTTTCGTGTTTCGGATGGCGCGGGGGTCTATGAATACGATTCGCGCTCACTTGGCAATCGCAAGTACGACGCTGGCTGGTCAGGACTCGGAAGTTCGCCACTGATAGAAGGTGATCGACTGTGGCTCGCCACAAATCGGAGCGAAGTACTGTGTTTGGATATCGGACCACTGCTTCGCGGTGACGGTGTGCCGCGTGAACTGTGGCGACTAGATTTCGTCGATGAGTTCGGAACCTATCCTCGCGTTCCGGTGATGGGGCCGCCGCGGCCTTGCTCCATCGGTGCATCCTGCAACAATCACATCTTTGTCACCGTCAATCACGGCATCAGCTACGACGAAAAACAGGTCGACCATCCAGAGGCACCGAGTCTGGTATGCCTGAATAAACTTACCGGCGCGATCGTATGGCAAGATAGTTCCCCAGGCGAGAACATTCTGCTGACACAATTCGCGAGCCCGACGCTGGCTACGATACAGGGCGACGTTCAGGTGATCGTTCCACAGAGCGATGGCTGGGTCCGCGCGTTCCATCCGAGCGATGGAAGTATCCTTTGGGAGTTTGATCTCAACTTCAAGACTTCGGTGTATTATCCCGGCGGAGGTAATCCTGCCAGTCGCAATTATGGCGTTGCTGAGGCCGTGGTCTACAACGACCTGGTATACCTGGCATCGGGGCAAGGAGTGGAATACGGGGGCGGACCTGGTCGTTTGGTTTGTATTGATCCCACCAAGCGTGGCGATACCAGCTCCGAATTAGCCGTTGACGCAAAGGGAGAAATAGTGCCACGTCGACGCCTGCAAGCCGTGGACATCACTGCCGGTGAAAAAGCGATTCCGAATCCAAACTCAGCGCTTGTGTGGGAATTCACCAACTGTGGAACCGAGTATACGGACATATTCGATCGTACGCTTAGTTCGGTGAGCGTGGCACAAGATCTGGTGTATGCGACTGATATGGACATGCTGCTGTATTGTCTTGATGCGAACACGGGTCAGCGGCTCTGGTTTTATGAACTGGATGACATTGCTTGGGGCGCTCCGTTGATCGTTGATGACAAGGTCTTTGTCGCACATGGACAGGGAAAGGTCTCCATCTTTCAGCTGGGTGCGGATCCGGCGTGTGCGGAACCCATCCGCAGCATTTCGCATGCTAATGAGATTCGCTCAAATTTGGCATATGCAAACGACACACTGTACGTCGCCGCAAGGAGTGTGCTCTACGCGATTGGTGGAGAAGAAACTCGGCCAGCCAATGTGGAATTCGGCTATTGGCCACAATGGCGGGGAGCTAATCGCGACAATCGCTCAACAGAGACCGGTTTGTTGAAATCATGGCCGGAACAAGGACCGCCGCTGGCTTGGCGAGTCGATGGACTGGGCGATGGTATCGCATCGCTGGCAATCGCCGACGGACGGATCTTTACGACGACGACCTACGGAAATGCAGAATACGCAGTAGCGCTCGATGAGCGTACGGGCGAGCAACACTGGATTACAGAAATTGGAAGTGCCGTTCCCGAGAATCCGCTCATGCGTTGGTTAGGCCAACGCACACCAACAGTGGATGGCAATCGGATTTACGTATTTACCAATGCTGGTTGGCTAACTTGTCTTGACGCGACCGACGGTTTGATCCGTTGGCGAATTAGCTATCCTCACGAATTTGGAGTAGTGCCACTGGCGTGGGGATGCTGCGAACGCCCACTGATCGATCACAACAAGCTGATTTGCACAGCGGGCGGTTCGCAGGGTACCGTGATAGCGCTTGATAAGCTAACCGGAAAAACCCTGTGGAACACGCTGCTCGACAGCCACGAATCTGCCGCGTACGCCACGACGATTCAGCTCGAGACCGATGGCTTGAAACAGTACATCGCCTTTTTGGAACGAGGAATTGTATCGCTGGCAGCCGATGATGGTCGCGTACTCTGGCGATACGATCGAATTTCAAGCCCAATTGTTAATACCCATTCGCCGGTAGTGCTGCCCGATGGCTTGCTCTGTCCCAACGGTTACGGCGGCTGCCTGGCGAGACTCAAATTGAGCCGTCTAGAAAACACTGTCGATTATGAAGAGCTATTTTTTACCAAGGAAAAATTCGATCCGTTTGAGGACAGTTCTCTGTTGGTGAAAGATCACCTATATGTCCTACTAACCGAGGGCTGGCCGGCGTGCATTGACGTCAAAAGCGGAAACACGGTTTGGAAGGCACAGGGGAGCGGCAGGGGGAAAGCTGCAGCTACCTATGCGGATGAGCACCTTTATATTCGGTGGGCAGACGGCACCATTGGACTTGCAGAAGCGAATCCGTCTACCTACGCAGAAAAAAGCCATTTCAAATTGGATGAGCCGCGCAAGTCGCTGGGCTCTACTCATCCCGTCGTTGCTGGCGGCGCGCTGTACATCCGCGATAACGACCGCTTGCTAAAATATGATGTCAGTCAGCCTGCATTTGATACTTTGATCCCGGCGTCGAAGCTCATCAACCTGGACCAGCCAAAGGAGTCCAAGCGGCAGCCACTGCCTACTGGACAGCGTATACCCACGGCCATCTTTGTGCCTACTCCGAACGACGTGGTCTCCAAAATGCTTGAGATGGCCCAAGTAGGTAAGGACGACGTGGTAACGGACCTGGGCAGCGGCGACGGACGTATTTTGATCGAGGCCGCCAAGCAGTATGCATGTCGAGCCGTCGGTATCGAACTCGACAAAGACTTGGTGGAACTATCACAAAAAAACGTGGCTGAAGCCAAAGTGGCTGGGTTGGTCAAAGTCAAATCGGCTGACATGTTTGAAGCCGATTTCAGCGACGCCACTGTGGTAACCGCTTATGTTTATCGCGACATGTTGCAGCGTCTGCTCCCCCAGTTTAAAAAGCTCAAGCCCGGTTCACGGATCGTCACCCACCAGTTCGACATTCCGGCTGTCAAGCCAGAGAAAACGTTAAAGTTCGTTAGTCGAGAAACGGGTGCCGAACACACGCTTTACCTTTGGACGACACCGCTGGAGAGCGATCCCAAGAAAAACTGAAGCCCAATGATCTTGGGGCATTTCCAACGGTAATATGCGTGACGCCTCCGATTTCATCGAAATGCCCGATCTTAAGAACCACGCCACGTGAACTCGGCATTTCGGCTACAAACGCTGGTTCGCAGACGAGCATGGGTGGGGCAACTGTAAGCGCAATCGACGCTGCAACGGAGGTAGCGTATGAAATTCTAGACTATATCTACGCCATGATCTCGTTGAGTTGTTTGGTTGCGATCCCAACGAAACGGTCCAGCGGAATGCCGGCGCACTTGAGCAATGTGGTCAGTAGGTCCCCTTGATTTCCCGAGGTCTCTGTCAGGAAGCGACCCGTGAGAATTGAACCACCTCCCTTACCGGCAACGATGAAGGGCAGGTTTTCGCGGGTATGCTTGTCGCCATCCTCCAGGCCGGATCCCCACATCATGATACAGTTGTCGAGCAATGTGCCGTCGCCTTCACGCAAGCTGTGCATTTTCTTTACCATGTAAGCGAACTGCTCGATATTGAACGCGGTGATCTTGGCAACCTTCTCGACCTTCTCAGGTTGATGGTTGTGATGAGTTTGGGAATGATGTTGGTCGTTGAACCCAAGTTCTGGATACGACACACCGTTCGGAGTCGAGCCAATGAAGGTGCTGACGCGGGTTGTGTCTGTCTGGAACGCCAGCACGGTGAGGTCACACATGACTTGCATGTATTCGCTGCGTTTGTCTCCCTCTGGAATCTTGATTTCGATCGGTGGAGAATCCGACTCACCGCGCTTGCTGGACTTGACGCCCTGCCTCTCCAAGGCAGCCTCTTGTTGCCGGAATTCGATGGCGGCAATTCGTCGCTCCACTGAACGAACACTGTCCAAGTATTCATCCAGTTTGCGCTGGTCGGTTGTGGGTAACGTTCGCCGAAGGTTTCTTGCGCCGCCAAGGACGATATCTAACATGCTTCGGTCCAGAGCATCCATTCGTGTCGCTGTCTGGCTACTGCCATCTTGTCCCTTCGTGTTGAACAGGCGATTGAGCACATTACGTGGATTGATCTCGGCGGGAACAGCCTGGGTGGGGGAGCGAAAGCTGCAATGCGAATAATAGGCCTCATTGAGCCCGGCCTGGTTTTCCTTCCAAGTCTGAGGCATCGTCGCCAGTTCTAACGACGGCAGAGTGGTGAAGGCATCCACGTAGTTGGCCGCTATCTGGTCGGCTGAAATCGCAATATTGACCTCATTCCGTTTGTCTGGGTTGGGTAAAGTCGCCGTGAGCCACGTCGATAGTTCAAGCGCGTGGGGTGCTCCGTTGAAGGGGCCAAGCGAAACTCCCGCAATTCCCTTCATCATCAGACACTGGGCGAGCACGGGCTGTAGCGATGCTAAGGCTGGCGGTGGCGACGACAGAAAACTCTCTGCATCTGCGGGCCAGAATTGATCCATGATCACGCCATGCGGCATGTACATGAATCCAAGGCGGACAGGTGGTCGATAGGTTTTCCCCTCGACAGTGTCTGCCCAACCCATTGAGTCCAAGAGTGGAAGGGCAAGCGACACACCCATTCCTTTCAGGTAGGTGCGACGATCAATCAGCATGTTCTTGCTCATTTGAGGTAAGTTGTTTTTGAATTCTCTGATGCGTAAAGGGATAACTGGTGACGACCGCGATCACGAGCGTCTGCATGCGATATCCGTCATTGGCGATGTCCTGCATTAAGGCATCCACTACGATTTCGTCGTAGCCTTCCAGCTTTCGGCATAGTCCATAGGCCAGTAGTTTCTCCACCAGATTGCGAGACAGCTCATCGATTCGGCCGCCGAGAATAGTTTTCAGTTCTTTGGGATCCGAAAAACGCTTTCCACCAGGAAGTTCACCCGAAGCATCAATCGCCTCTCCATTATCGTCTATATCACGCCACCGTCCGATGGCATCAAAGTTTTCGAGGCCAAACCCAATGGGGTCTAGCGTTCGATGGCAGTTGGCGCAGACTGGATTCGTGCGGTGAAGTTCGGTGCGCTCACGCAGGGTCAATTTCGCGACGGTTTCCTGGTCTTGACTGTCCAGAGCTGGGATGTCCGGCGGCGGACTTGGGACATGATCGCCCAGTACTTGTTCAAGCACCCACACGCCACGTTTGACGGGGCTGGTGCGGTTCGGAAATGAAGTCACAGCGAGAACGCCGGGCATTCCCAAAATCCCTCCGCGATTTTCATTCTTCAGTTGGACCCGCTGCATGTGGGGTCCGGTGACGCTGTTTTCAAGGCCGTAAATCGTGGCTAGAGTTTCATTGAGAAATGTATAATCACAATCCACAAAACTGACGACGCTCCGGTTTTCACGCACGATGCTGTCGAAAAAAAGACGGGCTTCGTCGTACATCGCAGACCGCATCTCATGTGACATTTGTGGAAACATCGATGGATCGAAGACCTGGTCTTCCAGCTTGGTAAGACCAAGCCATTGTGCGCCAAAACCATCAAACAGAGCGCGGGATCGAGGATCCTCCAACAATCGCCTGACCTGCGACCGAAGAATCGCCGGCTGATGAAGTGTTCCTCGATCTGCCAGCGCCATGAGCTCGTCATCTGGCATGGTGGCCCACAGCAGATACGACAAACGTGACGCGAGTTGATAGCCGTCTAGGGGAACGATCTCAACGCGGGGCTCGATAACTTCAACCGCATCTTCAACCGCTGTAATGAACTCGATATCTTCAAGCGGTGTAATGAAGAGGAACTGTGGAGAAACGAGGATCGCTTTGACCATCAAGCGCAGCGCCTCTGGGTAAGCAAGGTCGTTTTGCGTTCCGAGCTCGAACACCTCTAGCAAGACTTTCAGCTCTGCCTCGGAGGCAGGTCTACGATAGGCCTTCCTCGCGAGAGACTGGGCCACGTTACGCGCCGCTGCCGAGAAGTCCGCTTCGAGCAGTGGTGGTTCACCAAACAGTTGTTTTTGCATTTCCGTGGGCGGTGCGTCGTCAGATGCCACCATCCGGTCCAATACCTGATTGGCGATCGTCAGATACTGTTCGAGTTGAAGAGGAGAAAGGGAATTGAGATACCCTTCACCGCTGACCTCATCTGGCAGCGGATCGGCAATCGAGGGCTCAACTCCAAAGAGATCGCGTAGAGTGTTGCCGTACTCGTCCTTGGTCAGCCGCCGAATGACAAAGGCTCCTGGGTCCTTCGTGCTGAGAAACTTGATCCTCGAGATCCCATCGAGGAACATCTGCCGTGCCGCATCAGTCGGTTGGTCACCCGCATCTTCCGGTGGCATGGCTTGTGCCTTCACCATGGCGAACGCTTTGGACCACTGTTCGTTGAAGGCAGCGTCACCAGGATCCTTCAGCGCTGGAGAAAAGTTGACTCCAGCCTCAGTTGGGCGTTTGTTCTGGTGGCAATCGATACAATAGTCATTGATAAACGGATTGACACGCTTACGAAAGAACTCTTCGGCGTCGGCCCTTTGCGCCGCGAACTCTCCGTGGCCTGATGTCTGAGCTGCGCAAATAAGCGGCCACGACCACAGAGCAAACAGGACCGAAAGAGCAATCACACCACCGCGAAATCGTACTCCGAGAATTGGCAATTTTGAATTCAATCTGACATGCATTTTCGACAATCCGCTTTAGCAGGCTGCGCAAATTCTACCATTGCCAACTATCAACACTTCAACCCGATGATCGTACCACTGTTCGCACCCCCGATCCATACCTCCATTGTCGCTCACGAGTATCCCTAAGCGCCAAGCCGGCGAGCCAGCTCGTTGGGCTCAAAACCATAGAATCTACACCTGGACTCGGCGATATTGGCAGAGATCGAAAGGAATGGGCGGTTACCCAGACCGGGATTCAACTTCCGCAAGGCACTTCGCAGCTTCGGAACCAGCGCGACCTCTCCGGTGGTTTCACGTCCCAGCGTCGCATCACTGCCAGCGGCTTTGAGCATGGGTTCTGTTTCGTTCACGAACCAAATCTCCCGCGCATACGTATTCAAATTTCCTTGACAACTTAGGCATCTGACCACTCAGGATGTTGATATTGAATCCCGCCTTTGACAATCATTCTGGCACTGTCCCACATGCGGAACGCAATCGCCAGTCGTTGGGCCGGAGTTTTGTTGCGCATGACCTCGACTATCATCGCATTCATCATTTCCACAACAGGCGGAAATTGAATCTTGTGAATCTCGTTAGAAGTCAGGGTCAAATTTACAATCTGCGTTAGTTGGGGTTACTCCATCATAACAGCGCGCTTCAAAACCCCCGACCGTTAGCAAGCTGTGAATCAGAAGAAAGTTCACACTCGGGACCACCCGGTGAGGCAAACTCTAAGTGGTTCAGTCCTGCAGATTTTACGACCGAACATTTGCGTCTTATTTTTTGCCAATAAGCTCAACTGACTGTCCGTCTTGCAATGAACTGGCTCGAAGAAGGACAACTGTTTCACTTCCGTCGAGACCCGAACTGATCTCTACGTCGTCTCCAGCGCGAAGACCAAGTTCGATGGGGCGAAATTGAATCTTGCCATCGACTACGACGCCGCATTTGGTCCCGTCGGCGGCTTTGACGATGGCTCCGGTTGGCAGTGTTAGCACGTTTTCACGCTGCTCAAGAAGCATTTTTGTCGTAACAAATGCTCCTGGCAGCAATTTCAAATCGTTGTTGTCGAGATCGATTTCGGCCGAGAGTGATCGACTTTGAGGATCAAGCTGCAGACTGGTTCGGGTGACGCGTGACTCAATTTTTCCCTGTGGAAGCGACGGCGAAAGAATCGTTACCAGATCGCCGGAATCTGCATTTCCATAACCGGCGTCGACCCAAACGGCCTCGCTTTCGGGTACGTTGACGAAAACACGCACCTTGCTGACGTTTGCGACAGTCATCAGCGGCTTTGCGTTGCTGGCCCCGGCGGGCTGGACGTAGTGCCCCGCGTCTACATGTCGGCTTGTAACAAATCCGTCGAACGGTGCAACGAGTTCTGTATAGGTAAGCATCGTTTCTGCCTGGGCAATATCCGATTGCGCGACTTTCTGCTCAGCTTTCGCAGCGTCGATATCGGCTTCCGCTGTCAGGATGTTCGCCTCAGCTTCGCTTTGGCGTGACTTAGCTGTTTCAATACTCGCCAACGCTTCCTTGCGAGCTGCATCTGCTGATTCGAATCGACTTGAAGTTTCGTCAGCCAATTTGGGTGTGACGGAACCTTTGCTTACCAGTTGCTGCATTCGTTTGAGTTCCGAATCCCAGCGAGCATACTCAGCATCCGTTCTGCCAACACTCGCTTCTGCTTGCGCAACCATCGATTTGGATGAATTCGCGGCAGCTTCCGCAGCTACTAACGCTGCCTCGGCCTGTTTGACTTGTGCCTCAGCTTGACCCAGCAATCCACGCTTCTGCTCTAGCTGGTCACTGTATTCCGGTGCATGGATTTGAACGAGCACTTCCCCTTTCGTGACTTTATCACCGATATCAAAGTGAACGGTTCCTACATAGCCCGGCAACTTAGAGAGTACTGGTGTCTCTTCAAAAGCGACCACTCGCCCTGGCTGCTCAGTGAAAAGCTGCAGCGTCTTCCTCACAGGTGGACCAGCCGTGACCCGGTCGAGTGAATTTGCATTAGACGTGCTGCTGTCCTTGGAAGGCATGGTCGCTTCCTTTGAACGACATCCTGAAAGAATCAGGAGTATGGGACAGGCAATGATGAAAAATCGGGTGAGCTGCATATTCATATTTGTTTTAGGCTAACTAATTTATGTTGGGTATTTACTTTGCGAAATATCGGCTTTCGGGATCGTCTGGGTCCATCGAAGCGGACTTCAGGCTCGCTTTGGACTGCAGCATCGCAAAGAACAGTGGTAGTAGAAATAATGTGGCTAAAGTTGCGGCAATGAGGCCACCAACAACCGCTCGACCAAGCGGTGCGTTCTGTTGGCCTGACTCTCCAAAGGCCAGTGCCATCGGCAACATACCGGCGATCATGGCCAGACTCGTCATCAGAATCGCGCGTAACCGACTGCCCGCACCGCTCACAGCGGCTGTTCTGATATCGCTAACTTCGCCACGCCGCTTTTCTGCAAAAGTCACAAGCAAAATCGCATTCGCCATGGCGACGCCGACTGCCATGATCGCGCCAATGAATGACTGAATATTAACTGTCGTGTTAGTAAGGTAAAGCATTATCACGACACCCGTGACGACGGCAGGAATGGTAGAGATCGTGACGAGCGATAACCGAATTGACTGGAAGTTGGCCGTTAGCAGGAGGAACATGACCACGATGGCGAGTAGCAATCCTATCGACAGCCCCGACTGCATTTCTTGCATCGGCGGTATCTGGCCTCGCACCTCCACTGTGCTACCTGTTGGCGGATTGCCAGCACGCGCTATGGCCTTTTGCACCAGAGTAGAGACTGATCCAAGATCGCTGCCAGCTATATTCGCAGTGAGCGTTATCTGGCGTTTCATATTGTAACGATCGTATTGCCCAGGCATTGAGCCACGCTCAAGGGTTGCCACGTCTTGAATGAGAACTTGACCATCGGCTGTCTTCCGCAATGGAATTCGTCCGAGTTGTGCGATCGATCCGATGGTTTCCACGTCGTAGGGCGAGCGAACAACTGGACGCGGGAGTTCAACTTGAACCTGATAAGCGACGCCACTCTTGGGATCAGCCCAATAATTCGGGACGACAAAGCGACTCGATGAAGTTGCAGTCACTAACGCTCGCGAAACATCGATTGGCATCAATCCGGCCATGCCAGCTTTCTCGCGATCTACGTTCACTTGAATCGTTGGATAATCCATCGATTGACCAAGTTGCAAATCGCGAAGCGCGGGCACTTGAGCCAACTCCTTACGGAGCTTTTCAGCGAATTCGCGGCTCTTTGCAAAGTCAGATCCACTCACAACGACTTCGATTGGCGTTGGCGAACCGAAGCTCATGACCTCGTTCACAATGTCGGATGGCTCGAAAGAGAATCGAACGTCGGGCATCTCTTTTGCGAGTCGCTCGCGGACTCGCTCCTTCATCACCTCATCCGATAGGTGCAACCCTTCACTTAGGCCTATGTAGAGAATCGCTTCCTCGGGACCCCGCGACCATTGATACACGGCATTCACCGGAAAGTTGGAGTGAATCATGCCAACATAGCCGAGTGTTAGCTCGATATTCTCCGGTCCCAACTCATCGCCAATGATCTGTAATGACTGCTTGGCTAATGCTTCAGACTTCTCAATGTGCGTACCATCGGGAGCTCGCATGCGAAGGCGGAACTGCCCGGCATCGACGACAGGAAACACGCCGCGTCCCAACTGGGGTGCAATCCAAGCAATCAACCCGACACAAACCGCCAAGTAGACAGGGACAACAATCCAGCGCAGGGGCACAAGTCCCGATAACAATCGCTCGTAACCTTCTCGTAGACGGTCAAATGCGGTGCGTTTCGTACCATGTCCATCAGAACTCTTTAGCAGCCACACCGACATTACCGGCACAAAGGTGCTGGAGAGAAAGTACGATGCGATCATCGAAAAACCGACAGCCAGGGACAAGGGCACGAACAACGCACGCGCGGCTCCCTGCATAAAAAATGACGACACAAATACCGCCAAGATGCAAAGCATGGCAAGCAAGCGAGGGACGATGGTTTCCATGGAACCGTCGCGTACGGCTCTTGCCAGTGGTACACCTCGCTGCAAATGGGAATGGATGTTCTCAATCGAGACAGTTGCCTCGTCTACAAGAATACCGATAGCCAAAGCCAATCCACCCAAGGTCATCAGGTTGATCGTTTGACCGGTGATCCAAAGTGCCAGGATTGAACAGAAAAGGGCCAACGGAATGTTCAACACCACAATCAACGAACTTCGCCAGTCTCGCAAGAATAGTAAGATCATCAACCCGACGAGTACCGCGCCCAGCACACCTTCGGTAACAACACCTCCAACTGCTCTGGTGACATATGGCGACTGATCGAACTCAAAGCGTACATCGATCCCTTCGCCATCGGCACCGAGCGCTTCCTTCATTTTTGGAAGAGCTTCTTTAATGTTGTTGATGACGCTCAACGTCGAAGCTTCAGCTCGCTTCGTCGCGAGGATGTAAACTGCTCGTCGTCCATTGACCAATGCATAACCCGCTGGCGCGTCGGCGGAGTCTTGAATGACGCCAAGGTCGCGGATGAAGACTGGGTTCTCGCCCATCCGCACAGGTATCGATCCCAACTGCTGTGGATCCTTCACCACCGAATTGACCGGAACTATAGGGTAAGAGTCACCTATTGGAACATTGCCAGATGGACTGATCGTGTTGCCACGCGTAAGCGCGACGATCACTTCGTCCGGTGACATACTGTAAGACTGCAACTTCTTGGGATCGACCGTGATGACGATCGACCTGGCGCTGCCCCCGAATGGAGGCGGAGCTGAAACACCCGGCAGACTCGAAAACATTGGACGCACGCGGAAGAGTGCCAAATCTTGGATTTCAGCTATGCTTCGCGTGTCGCTGGATAGCACGAGGTAGCCCACAGGAACGCTTCCGGTGTCGAATCGCATCACGAACGGGGATACGGTGCCGGGAGGCATGAAGGCTTGCGAGCGATTCACATAGTTGATCGTCTCTGCCATCGCTTGAGCCATATTGGTCTCCGGATGGAAGTACAACTTCATTAGCGCAGTGCCTTGTACGTTCCGCGACTCCACATGGTGAATGCCGCTGATGTACAGGAAGTGATACTCGTAGTAGTTTGTCAGGAAGCCTTCCATTTGCGCAGGGTCCATCCCTCCGTAGGGCTGGCAGACGTAGATGACCGGCAAATTCAGCTTCGGGAAAATGTCAACTTCCATGCCCTTAGGAAGTCCGGCTGGGTAAGGCCATTTGTAGTGCTGAAATACCGACGGACCGACAGCCAAGAAGCAGCCAAGTGCCAAACTAAGGACGAGCACCATGACGGTCGCCGGGCGACGCATGGCCGAAAGTATGAGGTGCATGCAGTAATGATTTCGATTTATCCGCGAACAACGGAGGTGGTGGTTTGCCGTCGCAATCGATTGCGTTCAGCTAGGCGGCAAAATTTGCCAAGCAGAAAACCCCATTCTAATCGCTGCGACCGAGGTCCTACGAGTCGATATCACGCTTTGCCTACTACAACCGCTATTTGCGTACTCGTTGATGGTCGAAACATCCATTAAAGAAGGCATAGACGGACTTGATCCCGTCAGTGGGGGAATTGATGATATGAGGCGAATACTACAATACTTGACGGCGGCAATCACTGTTTCCCTATTCCAAGCTGGCTGCGCGTCAACCAATCCAGGAGCCAAGCTGCACAAGAGGTCTCAGGAAGTCACTCGTTTAGCATTTCCAGAAAATGATATCGGGAGCGGCTCGATGGAGTCCAGCAGCCCTGATTCGCCTGTCAAGACAGTTTCCCATCAGGTCGTTTCGTCGGCAGATAGCGACCAAGCTGAGGGAACTTCGGTTGCCACCCCACCAAACGCGGTTGTGATCATTGCTTCCTCGGTCGCCGTATCAAGCGATGAACAATCGACCGCAACAAGAACTTCTGAGCAAATACCAACTGGCGTACCTTTCCCGATTAACCTTCCGACAGCGTTAGCGATGATCGGTGGCCAACATCCGGTTGTCGGCTTCGCGCAGTGGCGGGTTCAAGAAGCCTATGCCCAACTAGACCGAGCAAAGGTCATGTGGCTTCCAAGCATCCAAACTGGCTTCAACTACCGCCGTCGTGACGGTAACTATCAAGCAGTAAATGGGTCGATCGTCGACGTCAATCTTAACTCGATGAACTACGGACTTGGTGCTGGGGCCGTCGCCGCCGGGTCACCGACAAGACCGGGCGTCGTGGCTCAGTTCCACTTGGCCGATGCATTGTTCTTGCCCAAAGCCGCAGAAAAAACTGCTTGGGCTGGTAGCCATGCGGCCTCCGCCGTGATCAACCAACAGATGCTCAATGGCGGCATCGCGTATTTCGATCTGTTGGAAGCGTATCAAGATTCGGAGATTATCGCAGCGGCGGTTAAGCGTACATCCGACCTTGCTGAAATCACTGAAAACTTCGCAGAAGCTGGCGAGGGATTGAAGTCAGACGCTGACCGCACCGCCACAGAACTGTCTTTGCTGAAAACGCGTCAATTGGCCGTGCGTGAACGTCAGTTAGTCGCTTCAACGCGATTGGCTCGCGTGTTAAGCATTACGATGACATCAGCCATCTTGCCGCAAGACTCAGTTGCGGTGCCCCTGGAAATGATGCCGCAAGTTGCCGACGAACCGTCGCTCATTTCAACTGGACTTTCCACTCGGCCTGAGCTGAAAGAGTCGCAAGCGTTGGTAGCCGCTGCTTGCGAGGCATACAAGCGAGAAAAGTACGCACCCTTCGTACCCAGCGTTCTCTTGGGTTTCAGTTCGACGAGTTTTGGTGGCGGGCCAGGAAGCAACGCGGACAATTTTGGTGGTAGATACGACATCGACGCGATGATGGTGTGGGAGACTCGTAATCTGGGATTCGGCGAGGGTGCGGCCCGTCGCGAGCGCAGTGCCCAAGTCCAACAAGCGACGTTTGCCAAACTCAGGATCATGGACCAAGTTGCACAAGAAGTAGCTGAGGCAAACATCCAAGTTGGCATCCGCAAACAGCAAGTTGAGATGGCGCAGACTGCGATTGCGAGGGCGCGAGACTCTTACCAGCGCAATATCGATCGTATTCGAGATGGGCAAGGGCTGCCCATTGAAGTGCTGCAAGCCATCCAGGCTCTTGAAGCCTCAGAGCGCGCCTACTTGCGAGCGGTCGTGGATTACAATCGATCCCAACTACAACTGCAGTGGGCATTGGGTTGGCCCATTAATGCGCTGCCTCAATCAGCCTTAATAGCGAGCGTCGAGTAGTCGCTAAACGACTGGAGCAGTCTATTCAACTCGATTGTTATCGATGTTCGAAATACCTCACCAAGGGGCATCCGAAAGTCCGTCTTCGCGAGGCGGAAATCGATGCTCAAATCCTCAAGCTGCTTGATTCGATTCGCATTCACGATGAGCCGATACGAGACTGGTTTAGAATGGTGCTTCGATCGAAGACTCGTGACGACCAAGAACGCTGCCGGGCCGACAAGTAAGTCTGTACTTAGAAATAAGAAAGCCCTTTGACGTACTCGCCAAAGGGCTTAATTCCGAAAAAAGTCGGGGTGATAGGACACCAGTTGAACATTTCTCTCATGGCATGCGACTGATGAACATCGACAAACGCCTTTTGCAAACACTTAGTCGATTCTGGCTTGAAGCGATGCTCCCCACGCACGGCTCGGCAGCCAAAGTGCCCGGTATCGATTGGGGAGTCGACGACTAAAACGCATGCTGAAGTTCAAACGCGAAGGTCCCATTGCCCGCCGAGGTCACTCGGAGGAAATATTCTGCAGTCCTCTCCGCCCAACGAAACTATGGCCGTGGCGGGTTGTCCGACGGTTGTCCAACCGCAGCAGCTATTGATTCTCTCGCTGCAATTTAAGAAAATAGTTCAACTGGCAGCGGCTGATGACCGACCAAGCGACCCTCAAATTGAGCTTTGGAGCGCAAAAGCCACGGAGTTGGAACGGGAAGCTGCTCGAGCCCTCGAGACTTGGTTGTTCGAGATTGTGCAATCTTCCGCATTCAGCACAGAACCGGGAATGACCGTGTGGAAAGAATGCACGTCATTGATCGTTGAACTGGAACAGGATCGAAAACAGATGTCGTTGCTCTTGGCTACGGCTGAACAACTATGTTACCTTCAAATGTGCGATATGCTCATTCGTGACGCTACCGCTATACAGCCGCGCGGCAAATGCATGCACTGGCTCACAGGCTATTTGACCGCTGGACCGAGCGAGCTGCACAATTACGAGCTGGCTCTTCGGTTGGCACAGACGGCTGTTGAAGCTTTTCCCGATGACCAAATGGCCAAACAGAATTTGGCTTGGGCCTTGTTCCGTACTGGTCGCTGGGAGGACGCCTTAGAATTGTTGCTACCCGACGAAGTGGACCAGCACGAGGCAAAGTCAGTCGGTGCGAATGGCGCCATGATCGCAATGTGTTACTGGCATCTCGGCGAGCGAATTGAAGCGGCTCGTTGGTTAGAGAATTCTCCAGCTGCGATCGACGCTCATCTTCAATTATGCGAGGAACATGCAGCCAAAGAGGAGCCTTTTTATCCTACCCCAAGTATGGTCAAGTCATTGTTGGAGGAGTCCACAAAACTGTTGCAGTCGGACTTGGAGCCACAAGGAAGCTGAGAATTCACTGTTGGTGGCAAATCGGAGACCATCACGCCGACGCAGGTTGGGCGAATTGGATTTTTTGGGCATCGTCCACACCGAGATCACGGCGGACCTATTCCTGGAGTTGGCGAATCAGGTAAATGAACGAGGAGAATGCGGGGTTTGACTGCAGTCTGCCCGGAGATAAGAATGTCTCCCAGGTATAACTTCCAATGCAGAGATGAAACCCGTCCATCTTCCAGGACTGAATAAATGACTTCTCCCACCCGGCGGACGTTCCTCAAAAGCGCGGGTGTGCTTCCCGTCGTCGCTGCGACTGGAATGCCATTCGTGACCGCACATGCAGACGTCGCTCGCATCGAACGCGTTGGCGGGGCGCATCTGCGACTGGCACTCAATGCGTACTCCTTCTCCGATTTGCTCTCCGCCAATTCGAAAGACCCTGATAGGGGTGTGGACCTGTTTGGAGTCTGTGACTTTTGTGCCACGCATGACTTCGACGCTGTGGACCTCACTGGCTATTTCTTTCCCGGATATCCAAATGCCCCAGACGACCGATATCTCTTCAAGCTGAAACGGTATGCGTTTGACCTCGGTCTCGAAATCAGTGGTACTGGTGTTCGCAACGATTTCACCGCTTCTGACAAGGCGGTGCGTGAAGAAGGCGAACAGCGGATTAAGACATGGATTGAAGTCGCAGCGAAGCTTGGAGCACCAGTGATTCGTGCGTTTGCGGACTCTCAGCCACCGTTTCGAGATTGGCATCAGGCGTCCAGCAACGCAAATAGAAATGCAGTTGAAGAATGGGTGGCCGACTCGTTGCGCGAGTGTGCAGAATATGGACAGAAATTTGGTGTTATCGTCGCGGTACAGAATCACGGCGATTTCGTGAATACTGGAGGGCAACATGTCAGTCTTATCAAACGTGTCAACCACGAATGGTGTGCCGCACTCGTTGACACCGGAAAATATCTTACTGCCAACCCGTACGAAGACATCGCGTTGGCTGCTCCGTATGCGGTTAACTGGCAGATTAAGGAGACACTTGGTAGCACCATGGACTCACCACTCGTGGACATGAAGAAGTTGGTGACGATCATTCGGAAATCTGGATATCGCGGCAACATTCCTATCGAAACACTGTCGATGAAACGCAAGGACTATGACCCATTTGTCGAAGTCCCCAAGGTATTGAACGAACTCCGCGCGGCGATGGAAGCCACAGTTGCAATTAAGCCCGAGTCACGATGACGTGAACATCGTGATGCCGTAGAGCAGGTCGTTCGGTGTGCAATTTCACGCACAAAACATCGTGCTTCAGACTGAAAGTGACTGGTGTGCGTCGGGAACAGCGCCGCATGTCTGTCATGGGCTATCTTCGCTCGGCGAGCGGTTCACGAATCCTTCCTAACGTGCGTCGGATTCATCGTCCGACGCAGATTCGCCGTGGTCCGCTATCTCGCGGAGATGTGCACAATCGGTGATAGAAACGGCTCTTAGCAAACGGCTAAGGACGAACTGTCCTGGCGCAGTAAATGTGCGCTGCGGGGGTTGCGACTAACGCTTCCAACTTGCTCTGTCGCTGTCCGGCATACTTCCCGTAGAATCGCAGTTGGCTCACTTGCAAATTGTCAACTACCCAGGCCCTGGAGACAACACTCAGGTATTATTACGCTCGCCGGTTTGAGCGGGCGCACCCTTTTCAGGCCACTCGAATGTTGGAACAATCGCTCGAGATCGCGCAGAAGTTACCCAGCGATATCAGTTGGTCCATACTCGTACCTCTGCGCGTCCTGCAACGAGAAGCAATTGGCTTAATCCAGGACGGACCGTTCGGCAGTCACTTGCGTCGGTGAGATTGGCCACCGTAGTTATGGACTGAGCGGGGCCAATCGCTTCTCGAAGTTTTCGCACTCCGGCGTCGTCCCTTCCTTCGGCAAACGCCAGGTCATAGCTGCCGTCATCAGTCGTATTGGCTTCGGCGAGCTTCTGTGGTGCACCTGGTCCCGCCAACCAAAGCGTAACGTCTGCACCGGAGATTGGAGCGCTGCCGGCCTCGACCCGTCCTTCAATGCGATCGGCAGCCAACGCCGATACGGAAACGAGTGCGACCCAAATTGCTAGAGCGGTAGATTTCACGGTTTGCATGATGGGTCGTTTCATAGGATTTCGTTTCGAATTTTGTCACGCGGATTTGCGGTTCACTTCGCCAGTCGCTCAAGTTCACGAATGCGCGCGTCTATGTAGTTGGTCGATCTATCGCGAATTTTTTGGGCCTTGAACTCCAACATTCGCTGTACATGCTTGCGATTAGTTTCGGAAACGCTTATCTCAGCATCTTTCCGTTCCCCTGTCGTTCACGGCGATTCAGCAAAGTGACTTCGTTACCGCCCTGCATGTAGACGACTTCATCTACCAAGTTGCGAATAAGAGTAAGCCCACGGTCATTGCCATTCTCAAAGCACTCGTCATTGCGTCTGTTTGACAGCTTGTGATCGAACCCCTTGCCCCCGTCGCGAATCACCAGTTTTGCTTCATTTTCGGTGACGCTAATCATGACACGGATTCTTCGTTCGCATGGATTTCGATCCGACCCGCACCCCCGATTGCGTCCTTCGCTGATGCGGTCTCGACGCCCAGCACGAATATCGGCAAGGTCTGCGGGGCCCACTTTCAATACGCCGTGGTAAATTGCGTTCAATAGTGCTTCCTCGAAGGCAATCGCCATGCGAATTCGCCCGACCTCATCCGTCAAATGTGCGCCGTGCAATGCTTGCTGGACAAAATCGACCATGGGAGGAATCAATTCCGGATCGCTATCCAGCAAGAACGAGCATTTGATTCCGTGCATGTGCTTCAATAAGAAACGCTGGCCTCTCTCAGTTCGAGTCCGAGCCAAAATCTGTTCGACTGTCAATTTCAATCGCTCCTTTATCTGCGATTTCGGGACGTAGCTTGCCGCCCCCATCCGCAGAGCGTCGCTAGCGATCTTTTCGTTGCCAAACGCGGTCATCAAGATCACTGGAACCTGAGGAAACTGTTCACGCATGGCACACACCAGTTCCAACCCATTCATGCCCGGCATGTCTAGATCGGTCAAAACAACATCGGGCAGCTCGTCACTAGTCGCCGCCTGATGCAGCTTCGCAATCGCAGTGCCACCGCTCTCGACACACTCCGACCTCCACGGCCCTGGTTGATCGAGCAGCTTTGCGGCAACTTGACGCTCGACTTCGGAGTCGTCCACGATTAGTATTTTCTGCGTTCGTTGCATACGAGAAACCCTACATCCCTGATTTTGGCGATCGGAATCGCCTTTGCCACCGGTCCGTTTGCGAGCCTAGAGGTTAGGAATGAACCGCGGAGCAAACCGTGTGCCGTTGCGAATGAGTCGAAACTAAGCGGTTCATGGAACCAATCGTTCCACGTTGATTGCGACGGAAACTGGAAGATAGTACTAAGCCGCTGACCGACAGCGTGTTAAACAATCACAATTAACGGTCGACGCAAGACCAAAATCAAAGACTCCTAACAAACCCTGCCATACACTCGTATGAATTCCCCGCCGTGCCCCCTCAGTTGTGATGAAGTTGCAGGCGGTGAACGGTGACTTCATCGGCTGAGAATCGCACGCATTAAGAATGATTCTTCGTAGCCCTCGGTAAAAACACCGAGTCCGACGCCAGCTTGAATTTGACATCTCTCGGACAAAGCGTGATGCACCTGAGGTGCAAGAATGAACTCGGAGGTTCCATCCAGTTTCGCTGCAAAGTTGCTTTCTAAACCGATTGTGCATTTTTCGGAAAGGTCGGCGAACAACGACGCGTTGAGCAGCCTTTCGAAGGACTCGGATTTCCTCGATCCTTCCATGTTTATCCGACCGCCGGACATGAGCATCAGGCTCCATGTCTCGTCGATTCGAACACCCGCCAAATATAGCAAGGTCGAATTCCAGTCCTCCCACTCGACGGTGGGCTCAACCAACACTTGGAAACCATGAATAAAATGATTGTCAAACGCGGTTCCAATTGTCCATTGAAGACCGAGCTTGTATTCCTCAAGCTTCGAACCTTCGAATGGGAACTCAAACTCGATTGCGAAGCCATCCATTACCGCGAATTCAATCTCCGGAGCCCACTCGATTCCTTTGCGATCTAAGGTGGTTGGCCCCGAGCCGAAGGGATCGTCTTGGGTTTGGGAGTTGCGAGCACTCCAAGGAAAAACCGCGAGGGTATTAATCTCGAGTTCACCTTTTTTGGCACCCAACGGACGTACGAGGTCAAAGAGTAGCGGCTCTGGAATATGAACGGATTGATGATCGCGACCAGACTCTCGACGACTGCTTGCAAGCGACCGAGTCGCTAGATCAACTGGTGGATCATCAAATTCAATCGGGGAATGGAAATGCCGATCGACTCCAGAGAACGTCCCCTCAAGTTCATCAGCCTGCGCAAGTGCTCCTGCAAGCACGAGCGTGAACGCAACGAAAATCATCTCGCTTTTGATAGCGAACATGGACCATTCCTACTTCATTTGTACTCGAGCAATGGAGATCACGTTGAATGCCCCTCCAACTGTCCGAAGGGCATGCTTACGGGGTCAGCCTAGGATCAAATAGCATTTCTCGCCGATGTGAATCAATCCGAGTTTTCGCAAACGCGTGGTTTGGTAAATTAGAGAAGAACATGGATGCTCAAAAGCAGTCTGGCGAAGAAACGCACCGCCATGGCCGAATTGACTTTTGCTCGCTTTGGCGAGGTAGCGCGTACCTTCAGCGACACTACTGGGCAACAAGGAACAGCAAGGCAAACCGTGCGCCGTTGTGATGGAGTCGAAACTAGACGAGGAAAACGCGACGCCCTGTTTTGGCGTGAACTACGGCGGAGTATGTTCGGTCACAAAGGCGAAAATCCCACAAAACTAGAGCGTCAGTGTCTGCTCCAATTCGGCTATCACGCGTTTTTCATCCGTTGACTTTGCACCGAACCCAAGAACGCCACCCGACGCGTTGGCGACGGTCCGGGCTCGCCCGACGATATCGGCCCGGAGTGTCTCACGTGACTCGATGCCCATCTGCTTGATGACAGCGGCAATGTAGTGCTTCCAAGTCATCTGCAGCGTTCGGTTCGGTTTTGTAGCCAGCCAGTGTTCCAGTAACAGCCTTGCTGGGCTGCCAATCGCAATTCCATGGTCTTCCGCCGCCTTAAGTAGTGGCTGATGCATTGCGTATTCTGGTAGTCAGCGCAAAGCAATCTGGGATGCTTCTGAGCGAGGCGCAGTTCACATCTGCTAGCGAAGTGCTCGGTTTCCACGAGCAAACCAAGCTTCCTTGATTGGCGAATATCCACGTGGGTTGGATTGCACGTGATTCTGGAGCCAACCGTGTACTCAAAGCTGCAGTCAATCGGCTCGCGAAAATCGGTCAACCTCACGGGCGATCAATAGATTCGACGTTGCGTGGCGAAGAAGGTAGCGCGACGTGCTGCCCAACATCAGCCGATTGACGAGAGATTCGCGCTGGTCGCCTGTGACGATCAATTCGCAACGATGCTTGTCCGCATATTTCGCGATTGCCTGCCCAATGTGAAAAGCCTCAAGGATCGCGGACTTGACCGAAAAGCCCTCCGAGTTGAGTCTCATCTGGAGTTCCTGGATGTGCAGGGCACCCGGGGACCGAAATTCTTTCCAGTAGGCGGATGCCTTCCGCGTAAGCCGCTGCATGTAGGATGGCAGAACCTCCATGACGTGAACAAGGTGAACTTCCGTACTTGGTGTCAAACCGAGGCGTTGAATCCACTGAGGTAGTCGGGCATCTGCATCGGCATGTCCAACCGCGATCAATACCCGCTTGGGCGGTCCTGTCAGATTGTCGGCTTCCAATAGAGGCGGTCGAGCGACAAGGGTCGAACACTTAGCATGTGTGGCAACGTAATCCGCCGTACTTCCCCACAGTAGGCGTGCGATGGTCGAACGACCCATCGCACCCAGCAATAGGATGTCTGCTTTTAATTTCATCGCGGCGCGAACAACCTCGCGCTTACGCATGCCCGCCAGCGTGATCGTCTTGACGCTCTTAAATTGATTGCAAAGGTTTTCGGCAGCTGCATTCAGAAAGACTTGGACATTGTCGGCATAGGCCTTTTGGATGTCGGCGATGTCGTTTGCAAACATTACTTCGTTCAGGTCGCCCGGTGCGATGGGCGGGGCGACTGACAACAAAGTCAGGTCCATCGCCTCGCTACACGGCAGGCATTTAATGTATTCCAGTGCGTGTGAGGAAGCGGTGGATTGATCTATGGCGGCAATGACCTGCATGGATTCGTTATCTCCGATAGCGGTTGCCCGAAAGGCGGAACTCATACTCAAACGCTCGAGCAAATCGGATACCAAGATCGCCGCCCCTCTGCGGACGGTTGCACTCTAACCGTAAACGTCCGTCGAGCGCGCGGCAGTGCTTTGTTGTAGTTCGTTTGCGAAAGCGACCGATGACTGGAATGGACGAAGCAGAAAAATCACATTTCTCCCTTCCGACGGACTCTCCGTGAAATTTCGCCGGAAATGGATGCAAGCGGCGGGTGAACAAGGGCCCGCCAAGCCAGCTGTGTCGAATTTCAGTCACGGCGATTGGTTTTCGCCAGCTTGAAGAGGTCCGGTGCGCTAGTACGACGCTTTCTTTGTTTAGCGAGTAAATAGGCACGACGTTTGCCATCTACCCTTCAAAAATGTCGTTGGCGTGTGTGGAATGACGCTATTCTGGAACAGTCCGTAATTTAGCAGACGCATTCCTAGACATCTTTGGGCGTTTCAATGAACCTGCGACACAAGATAGGGTGCTTGTTGCCGATCACTGGTCTTTTAATTCTTTCGCTCGGAGTCTCTGGCGCATGGTACGTCAACGAGCTTCAAAAAAAGAATACAAAACTTCTAGACGTGAACGTAGCAAGCATCCGTGCGGCGGAAGAGCTGGAATTGATTGTTCGCGAAATGCGGCATGATATCGACCGATATCTGCTCACCAAGGATCGTGAGCACCTTGTACACGCGGCGGGGCAACAGAGCCAAGCGACCGAATGGCTATCTAAGGCCGAGAAGCTATCAGCATCCGACCAAGAGAAAGCATTTGTTGTGCAACTTCAGAAAGATCTCGAGGACTATTTTGTCCAGCTCCGGCACTTCGTGGACGACCCCAATGCCGAAATCGCACTTGGCGACATCGAATCGCTAGAAGCGGAAGTTCTCTCCAAAAGAGTTTTGACAGTAGCTCACAATTACCTCGATTTTAATGAGAACGAATTGGAGCAAAGCAATCAACAGAATCATCGTCTCGCGGAAAAATTGGCGATCGTAATGGTGCTGTTGGGGGTATGCGGTGGTGTCGTAGGACTGGAAGCCGGTTATGGCGTCGCACGCACAATCAACCGCTCGATGTACTTGCTATCCGTTCCGATTCGTGATGTCGCCGGCAAGCTGAATGCTGTCGTTGGGCCACTTGAAGTCAAGGCAGACCCCAACCTTCAAGATCTACGATTGGTGCTTGAAACCGTTTCGGCTAGCGTTGGTTCAGTGGTGGAACAGCTTCAACAACGACATCAAGAAGTGGTTCGCTCGGACCAGCTTGCGGCAGTCGGAAAATTAGCTGCCGGCTTAGCACATGAATTGCGTAACCCGTTGATGTGCATGAAGACACTCGTGCAGTCGGCGAGAAACCACAACGAATCCGCGATCCTCGACTCGGCCGATCTAGCGGTTCTCGATGAAGAGATCACACGAGTGGATAGTCTTCTGCAGACGTTCCTCGATTTTGCTCGACCTTCTGAGCCGGAGTTTCGTTCGGTTGAACTGACGCCGATCGTAAGACAAACAATTGACTTGGTGGTGGGGCGTGCCGAAACGCGAAAGATTAAGATCGACGTACAGGTTCCCGCCGAATCGGTTGAGGTTCAGGGCGATGCAATGCAGTTGCGGCAGGTGCTACTGAATCTTCTGTTGAACGCGTTTGATGCAGTCCCCAATGAGGGGCACATTGTCGTATCTGTCGAGCGATGTCGTCGCGATAGCGATTCGTTATCGATTTCGGAACATCTGCTCAATTCAGTCTGTTTAAGTGTCTCCGACAATGGCTGCGGCTTGCCCGCAGGCCGAGAAGACCGAATCTACGAACCTTTCTTCAGCACCAAAGACCCAGGTCTCGGACTTGGGCTAGCAGTATCCAAGAGAATTGTCGACCTTCACAATGGAGAGCTGATGGCCGAAGATCGCGTGGGTGGGGGCGTGACCTTTAAGCTCGTCTTGCCGCTGTCATCGCCCGTCTCGCAACCTCAGTTATCTCCGCAACGGAACCTGACGTGCCTAAGTTAATCATCATCGACGACGAACCCAACTTGCTTTACTCGAT
>JBGSJL010000285.1:0-65219 GCA_041741955.1 Pirellulaceae bacterium
ACGATCTCGGCGTTGGAGTCAGCAACAAATTCGAAAGTTTCAGCCTGATCGGGCATCGGTCGGCCGATCAAATAGACTTCGCTCATGCAGCCCGGAACCGGAGTGCTCAAGGCTTTGAGTGTCGCAAAGTTAGCGGGCAGCCCCTGACCCAACTCCATTAACAACTCTGTTTTACTTTCCTGATCGTCAAACAGCAAGAATTCTTCGACCAACTCCTCAGCCGCCGCCTCCACGCTGCCAGCTATGGCCACTGCAAAAGCAATCGCTGCCGACTTGCCACTGGCGTCCACCGGGCCACTCGCGGCCACTGGCGGATGCGTCGTTCGCTGCGTCCGCTCCTGAATTAGCGCGGCCAGCACCTCGACCACGCGATCCACTTCTTGGCGCGTGTTGTACATCGCTAGCGAAATGCGGCAGGTGCCCGGTACCGCCAATTGGTTCATCAGGGGCATGCAGCAGTGGTGCCCCGCGCGAATGGCGATCCCCTCGGTACTCAATCGAGTTGCAATATCCAGTGGAGCGATCGAGGGTTCGTCGATTACGAAGCTGATCACACTGGCCTTATGGCCCGCAGTGCCAATGATACGCAAGCCGGGCAGCTCTGAAATGCGCTCGGTGGCGTAAATCAAGAGCTGTTCTTCGTAAGCCGCAATCCGCTCAAAGCCGATCTCTTGAACGTAGTCAATCGCGGCGCCCAGTCCAATAGCTCCGGCGATATCGGGTGTACCCGCTTCGAAACGATTGGGCAGTGCCGCGTAGGTTGTCTGCTCAAAGGCCACGCTCTCGATCATGTCGCCACCGCCCTGGTAGGGTGGCATCGCCTCCAGCAGACTGCGACGCCCCCACAGCACTCCGATACCCGTCGGCGCATAGAGTTTATGGCCACTGAAAACATAGAAATCGCAGTCAAGCTGTCGGACATCGGTGGCGAAATGGCCAACCCATTGAGCCCCATCGATTAGCACGCGGGCACCGACGGCTTGGGCCCGCTGCACGATCGCCTTGACGTCATGGATCGTACCCAGCGCGTTGGACACATGCTGCATCGCCACCATCTTAGTCTTCGCGTTCACCCACTGCTGGAGCTCGCTCACATCGAGCTCTCCGTTTTTGTGCATGGGCAAGACACGCAGCGTGGCACCCGTCTGCTGGCAAACCATCTGCCAGGGTACAATGTTTGAATGATGCTCCAGCGCAGTGAGCAGCACTTCATCGCCGGCTTTCAAATGGGTAGAGCCCCAGCAAGCGGCCACCAAGTTGATGCCTTCGGTGGCACCCCGCACAAAAATACACTCCGCAGGATCTGCGACTGCTAACAAGCTGGCCACTTTCTTGCGGGCGTTTTCAAATGCATCCGTCGCTCGTTGGCTCAGCTCATAAACGCCGCGATGAATATTTGCATTGTCGTGTGAGTAAAAGTGAACGAGCGCATCTATCACGCACTGCGGCTTTTGAGTAGTAGCCCCGTTGTCGAAATAGACTAGCGGCCGACCATGCATGTGTGTCGAAAGGATCGGGAAGTCGGAGCGAATCTGGTCAGCTAACGTAAATTGCATGAATTCGGGTTGTCGTGAGGGGGAAGTTCGTCTGCCGCCCAATTAAGGGTTTTTGGTAGCGTTGACGTCGTCTGCCAGTGCTACTGTATCGTGCGAGCCAGCCCGGGTTGTAGCTCAACATTCCTCGCGGAGACTTGGGCCACCGAATTGCGTGCCTTCCGACAGATCTCCATCGATGGATTGGTCTCCGCTATCGTGCAGCGAGCGACACAGTGTAGTTTTGATGGCCAGCAGCGGCAGCGTGGCGCACGCCGACCGTTGACACACGCGGTTCGCATCGTGGCCATGTTGTTTTAATACGTCACCCAAGCACAACTCACGAATTTCCGCGGCAGTTAGGCCTTCACAGGTACTGGCCAGCCAAGAAGCCAGCCCCTCGCAGACTTCGCAGCCCTCCGCTTCAAACCAAATCTGCTGAACGACGCCTTCGCCATCGAGCGACAATTCAAAAGCTAGCTGACAGCCCGTCTCCACGTCGCTCAAACTCGCCGCATGGGTGGGACAGTCGCAGGGGCCGCGATGATAGGGATCGTCGAAATGATCGTGCAGCAGTTGATCTAGCTCGGCCATAGCGGATGGACCACCCCCATCTGGTTGACGATCGAATCGAAAAAAGGAAGGTCTAAGGAAGGTCTACCGAAATGGCATGGACCGAGCCGGTAGAGTTTACCAGTTCTTGGTCAAACTGCAATTTGTGGCCGAACGCATTGGTGCCGCGACGCGATTTTCGGTAGGATAGAGCTGGCTCAAAGGGTTTCTGCATTTTTCCGGAGATAGGTTACATGGTTTCGCGCATTGGTTACTTGGCCGCCGTACTATCCGTGATTGTTTCGTTACCCTGCTTGAGTCCCCTGCCTGGCCAGGAGACAGCCGTCGCTCCGGCGCAAGTTGCGACTCAAGAGCCACAGGTCGCCGAGGATGCGGGTCAAACCAAATTGGATGAGGCCACAGCGCTCAAAATTTCGGCTAGTTCGCCAGCCGATTTGGCCAAAGTCATCGAACTTTGCGAAGCCGCCATTGAAGCTGGCTTGGACGAAGGCACCGCGCAACTGGCTCGGCAGTTGCTGGCCGCGTCGGCCTTCCAACGATCGCAATTCGCGATTCAGGGCATCCCCGCCGCAGCCGCTGCCAACAACGCAAGTGCGCTTCGAAATCTGCGTCGTAAGGCCATGGACGACCTGAAGAAGGCCGTCGAATCCAATCCGAACATGGCGGAGGCCTACGTGCAGATGGCGAAGCTCGAAGCGCTGCCGGGCGGTGATCGTGGCGACTCGATGACCTACTTGAACAAAGCCATCGAGCTACTCAAAGACAAGCCGGTAGATCAATCGGACGCCTACATCATGCGCGCCCAGCTCCAAGAGGACATCGAGGGCCGTTTGAAAGACTTGCGAAGCGCCGTCAAAGCCAACTCGACCAACAGCGACGCTTGGCAAGCACTGATTGTTATGCAACTGCAAGTTGGCAAATTCCAGGAAGCTGTCGACGACGCGAAAAAGCTGCTGGAAAAAGAAGAGGGTAATGTCATCGCTCTGCAGGCAGCGATTGAAGCTCTCCTGGGCCTGAAGAAAGCCGACGAAGCCATCGATCTACTCACATCACGTATCGAAAAAGAGCCAAAGAACGGCGCCTATCACCGCGTGCGTGGACTGGCCTACCGACAGAAATCCGACTCAGAAGGTATCAGCGAGAAGGACGCAAAAGTGGCCAACGAACTGGCGCTGGCCGACTTCAACAAGGCACTGGAACTCGACCCGCGCGACGCAGAAGCCATGATCGGGCGCGGTACGCTGTACTACCTGCTGGGCGAAGTTGAAAAAGCCAATCGCGATATCAGCGACTCGCTGCTCATCGAACCCAACTCCTACAAGGGTGTTTGGATGCGGAGTGCGATTGCGGCCCAAGAGGGCCGCTTCGGCGATGCTGTTTCAGATATGGAGATGCTGGTCCGCGCCAATCCGACCGAAGTCCGCTGGATCGAGCAACTGGCCAAGTACTACCAATTGGACAAACGACCGCGGCTGGCCATCCAACTGCTAGATCGCGTGGTCGAAGCGGACAAAGACAATTGGCGAGCGCTACATCAACGCGGCGACGCACGATTGAGTGTCAGCCTGCACGGGGATGCGGTCACCGATTACGAAGCTGCGATTCGAATTCTAGAGGAGCAGCGTGCGGCCGGTATTATGGACGAGGAATCAGCCCGCGACTACGAAGGTCTACTGAACAACTTGGCGTGGGTCTTGGCAACTTCGCCCAAAGACGAACTGCGTAACGGCCAGCGCTCGGTCGAATTGGGACTTAAAGCCTGCGAGGCCACCGAATACAAAAAGTCGCACATCCTGAGCACACTTGGCGCTGGGTATGCCGAGGTCGGAGACTTCGAGAATGCCCGCAAGTGGTCCGCTAAAGCCGTCGAGCTAGCGAAGGAAGAAATCGAAAACGGTCTCGAAAAGGAGTCAGTGCAGCTCGAACAGCTCGAAAAAGAACTCGATAGCTACAAATCCGAAAAACCCTGGCGCGAGGAACAGACAACCGACGAGAACGAAAAACCCCTGGTTGCTCCCTCGGGAACGATCGACACATAAGATCGAGCGGAAAATAAGTGGGATAGGCTTCCAGCCTTTTCATGGCGGTAATTAAATAAGTGGGATAGGCTTCCAGCCTGTCATAGCGGAATCGACAGGCTGGAAGCCAATCCCACGCGGAATCGACAGGCTAGAAGCCTATCCCACGCGGAATCGACAGGCTGGAAGCCTATCCCACGCCAGAGAATCCGACACTAATTATCTAGCGAGCGAAACGTCAATGGTTCCTTTAGACAACGCGGCAGGCGAGGCAGATCGCTTGCGGCAACGATTCTTAGTGTGGAGCCTCGCAATCGCGAGCTCGTTGACCACGTCCGGCATGGTGCAGCTTAAGCCCTCGGCAGCTTGGGCCCAAGAAGAACCAGCCCCAGAAGAACCAACGGCAGAAAAGAAGCCAAGCGATGCAGATCCTGCTCCTCAAAAAGCGCTGGATCGGGCTGCTTTCAATAAATTGCTGCAGGCTAGCAAGTTGGCCGAAGCAGCCAATCAGATCGATGCTGCGCTGAAGCAAGCTCCTGGCGACCCGAGTCTGAGCGCTATGAATATGACGCTGGCACGATTGCTGGTGGGTCGCGACCCAGCCCTGGCCATTGAGCGTTTCCGGTTGTCGCTAAACAACCTGCTAGCCGCTGAAACAATTAGTGCTGCCGACGCAAATTCGCTGGCCATGGCCGCGGGCTACATCACACAACTGGATAAAGACGCAGCGCTCGACCAAAAGTTGGCCGTGCTGGACCGAGTAATGAGCAAACTGGTCGCAGCGGGCAATGGTGAGTTTGCGGCTGCGACACAGCTAACCGTCAGCACCAAAGCTCGTCTGATGTTGTCGGCGGGAAAGTCCACCGAAACACTGGCCATGCTCGATAAGCTTGCCAATGATGCCATGGCTTCCGCAAATCCCGGCGATCAAGCGTCAATGCTGAGTTTGATTTCAATGGTCAATACCTACGTGGCTCTTGTGCAGCCCGAATGGCCCGACCGAGCCAAGAGTCTTGCTGATCAAGTCGAATCGATGGTTGCAAATTTGCTCGACAAAGAAAAAGTGGTCGTCGAAGACTTCACGCCATTTTACACGCTCAAAGCAGCGCAAATCCGAAGTTTGTCTTACTCCAACCCGGCCCAACTCGAACCGATGCTCAGTGGGCTAGCGGAGCGGTTCTCCGCTTTCAAGGAGCGTCTGGAAGACAGAAGCAACCGCGAGCTCAAAACATTGGAAAAGAACATTGCGGGGCTGCGGACGAGTATGGAACCTGCCATGAAACGTGAAAAGATGGTGGGCAGTCTAGCTCCAGCTATCGACGCAGCCCACTTTGTTGCGACCGACGCAGTCAGCCTAGGTGATCTGAAGGGCAAAGTCGTCCTGCTCGATTTCTGGGCCGTCTGGTGCGGCCCCTGCATCGCTAATTTCCCACATTTGATCCAGTGGCATGATGAGTTCGCAGACAAGGGACTCGTGATTCTCGGTGCAACTCGCTTTTATGGTTACCGATGGAATGAGGAAAAAGGAAAAGCGGAGCGGGCTACCGATGTTTCTGAAGAAGACGAACTGGCTATGCTTCCTAAATTTCGCGAGTCCTATGACCTGCGACATGGTTTCTTTGTGAGCCCGAAGAATAGCGACCTCTCCAAACAGTATGGAGTGTCGGGTATTCCCCAAGCCGTATTGATCGACCAAGAGGGCAAGATCGCTATGATCCGCGTCGGGGCTGGTAGCGAATCCGTTCAAGCTTTGTACGAAAAGATCGCAGAGTTACTAAAGTAGGGCAGCAGGACCTAGTGCGAGAGCCGAAGCCTGGCGACTCCGACTCCGGCTACTTTACATTTTTTGTAGGGTGGGTTAAATCGCGATAGCGATGAAGACCCACCGATACTGCAATCACATAAAAATGGTCGGTCATCGCGGCCTATCGGCACGCTTGACCCACCCTACATCTCCTGCGGTAGATTTGTTTCTGCTGCTGTCGACCTACGAGCCGAATTGGTTCTTGTTGCGCAAGATATGGTGATAGTGTTGCGCAAAGCGGTGCGCCTCGTCGCGGACGTACTGCAGAAGCCGCAAGGCAAACGCATGGCGACTGAGCTTAATCGGCGCCGACTCGCCGGGCAAAAATATTTCTTCGTCGCGTTTGGCGAGCGAAAGTAGTGCTGGCGGAGTGATTCCTTGATCGCGAAAAGCGGCGATGGCCGCGTTGAGCTGCCCCTTGCCACCGTCGATCAATAATAAATCCGGAAACGTTTCTTGCGAGTCGCTGAGGCGGCGGAATCGCCTGGAAACAACTTCATGGATACTGCGAAAATCGTCGACACCCTGCACGCCTTCAATTTTGTAGCGACGGTAGCCAGGCTTGAAGGGCAGCCCGTCGATAAATTGCACCAGACTGGCCACCGTTTCATTGCCGCCTAGATGCGCGATGTCCACGCCTTCGATAACCCGAGGTTGTTCGGGCAGCTTGAGTACTTTCTGTAGACCTGCCAAACCCTTCTTGGGGTCGATGTAAAACACTTCAGGCTGAACGTGCGTATCGAGCTCTCCACGTTCGTCGAGCCGGCTGAGCATGGCGATCTCGTCGCGGAGGCGGGCCGCTTTTTCGAATTGCCGTTCTTGTGCGGCAGCTTGCATCTCCTTTTGCATTTCGGTCAACAAACGCTTTTGGCCACCTTCGAGAAAAGTTTGCAGGCGTCGAATATCCTGTTTGTAGTCTTCTTTGCTGATCCGCAGATTGCAGGGAGCGGTGCATTGTTTGATCGAAGCCAACAAGCACGGTCGAAAGTACTTCCAGCGCGAATCGTCGGCCTCGATATCCAACGAGCAAGTGCGGAATTTAAATATTTTTTGCAGCGCTTGAATCGCACCGCGCAGTGCGCCCGCACTTGCAAAGGGTCCATAAAGTTTCACACCCGAAGTCGGCGGCTCGCGAGTCAATTCCACTCGTGGAAAATCCTCGCGAGTGGTGATCATCAAATACGGGAACGACTTGTCGTCCTTCTGCTCCTTATTGTGCTTGGGCTGTATGTCTTTGATAAGACGGCTTTCGGCCAAGAGCGCGTCCACCTCCGATTCGCATTCGAGGTAATCGATATCGCAAATCTCATGGATCCACGTGGCCGTGCGATGCTCCTGCTGTGCGGCTTTGAGGAAATAACTGCCCGCTCGACTACGCAGGCTCTTTGCTTTGCCAATGTAGATGACGCAGCCCGCTGCGTCCTTCATCAAATAGACGCCCGGCGTCTGAGGGAAGGTGCGGACCTTCTCCGCTGCGCGTCTGAATCCAAAATCATACGCGGCGTCCGTCGGTTCGTCGGGTGCGGGTTCCGACATGGTGTCGACCAACGGCAATAGAGGTACTCGAAAGCAGGGATCGTCGCGAAGGGTTTGAACCCAATCCGACTGGATAGCTAAGTCTCCTTTAGTTTAGCCCAGTTGGCAATCGTTGCAGAGTTTGATTCCACGTGGGATAGGCTCCCAGCCTGTCGATTCCGCGTGGGATAGGCTTCCAGCCTGTCGATTCCGCTATGACAGGCTGGAAGCCTATCCCACTTATTCTCGGCTCGAACGCTAGTAACCCTGTGGCTATCGCCAAAGCACCACAGTAGCCATCACCCAACTAACCGCCGAAATGACAAACACAACACGCCCAGGCTACCCATCCATCCCTTTTTAAGCCGCTGGTTTCGTGAGGTCGAAATATTTCCAAAATTCTTACGGCGTAGGACGTCGCGAGTGGCTCTTCTCGCGATCTTCACAAACCATTAACGGGCTTCGACTTATATCTTCATGATCGCCTGTGGTGCTCGGGCAGGCGGCCCGCCTACAATCGCCCGAAGTGTCGCTCCGGCAGCCACTTGCGATCAGAATTCAGTTCCAGTTTGACAGGCTGGCCAGATTTTATAAACTCAGCGAAAAGTGCTAGATGTAGTGCATGCAATACGCAGATATACTATAGGTAGTGGTTGCGGCACTCAAAGCAACTTAGTCTAGGAGTCTTTTCTCAGGGGTGGAGAGCCCAGAACAAGAAGCCAACGACAACCATGAAGGTGTACGTAGGGTTCGATACTATTTTCAGTTTAAAACTGTGGGAGCTAATTGGATGGCGACAGTCGATCTAAGCCGCAATGGAAGTAACAAGCCGCAACGTCCCCTTTCGAGGCGAGTGGCCGACAAGCCGAACACGTCGCAGCGAACGAGTTCTGGGGTATCTTCAGACCCAGCATCTCGAATTCCAGATGCTGGAGTTCCAGGGGAGGGCCTAAAGATCGAGCAGCGGTTTTGCCCTCAGGACACCAACCCGTTTGACACTGTTCGCTGGGAAGTCCGCAGCGCGACCATCAAGGATGAATCGGGCCAGGCCCTATTCGAACAAAACGACTGTGAGATCCCGGAGTCGTGGAGCCAATTGGCAACGAACGTGGTTGTCAGCAAATATTTCTATGGCGAACCGGGTACCTCGGAGCGCGAGAACAGCGTCCGGCAACTGATTCACCGAGTCACACGCACTTTGGCCGACTGGGGCATTGCAGACGGCTATTTTAACTCGACCGCAGATGGCGAGCAGTTCTACAACGAATTGTCGTGGCTGTGCTTGCACCAGTGCGGTTCATTCAATTCTCCAGTTTGGTTTAACGTGGGGCTTTTTCAGGAATATGGAGTCTGCGGTACGCCATGTACGTGGAGCTACAATCTGGAAACCAGCCAAGTCGAGCAACCCAACAACCCTTACGAATTCCCGCAGGGTTCGGCGTGCTTCATCCAGAGCGTGGCCGACAACATGGAAGACATCATGCGCTTGGCCAGCAGCGAAGCGATGCTGTTCAAGTTCGGCAGCGGCACGGGCACGGACCTATCGACCATTCGCAGTCGCCGCGAAAAACTCTCCGGCGGTGGCACGCCGTCGGGTCCATTGTCCTTCATGAAGGTCTACGACTCGATCGCAGGCGTCGTGAAGAGCGGCGGCAAAACGCGACGGGCCGCCAAGATGCAGTCGCTGAAAATCTCCCATCCCGATGTGTTGGAGTTCATCGAGTGCAAATGGAACGAAGAGCAAAAGGCTCACGCGCTGATTCGCGAAGGCTACGAATCGAATTTTAATGGCGAAGCCTATTCGTCGGTCTTTTTTCAAAACGCCAACTTGTCGGTGCGTGTAACTGACGATTTCATGGAAGCGGTCCGCGATGGCCAGCAGTGGTCGACGGCTTGGGTTAGCAAGAAGTCGACAGGTGAGGCTCCCAAGTTTGCAGCCCGCGATTTACTCAATCGCATGGCCGATTGTGCTTGGCATTGCGGCGACCCAGGTGTGCAGTACGACACTACAATCAATAACTGGCACACCTGCCCCAATTCGGGACCGATCAACGCCAGCAACCCCTGTTCGGAATACATGTTCCTGGACAATACAGCCTGCAATTTGGCGAGCATCAATCTGATGAAGTTCCGTCAATCGGACGGGACGTTTGACATTGATGGCTTCAAGGCGGCCTGCCGAGTGTTCTTTATTGCACAAGAAATTTTGGTGGGCCATGCCAGTTATCCCACGGCCGAGATTGCGTACAACAGCCATTTGTATCGTCCATTGGGGTTGGGCTATTCCAATCTGGGCAGCCTGATTATGACGGCCGGTCATGCATACGACTCCGACGAAGCTCGCAGCCTGTGCGGTTCGATTACGAGTCTACTGCACGGAGCGGCCAATTTGGCAAGCGCAGAGATGGCGGGTGTCGTTGGATCATTCGATGGTTACGAAAAGAATCGCGAGCCAATGCAAAATGTGATGCGGATGCATCGCGACGCAGTAGAAGGCATCGATGACAGTGGTCCTGCGTATCTGAAAGATGCCGCTCGCAACCTGTGGGACAAAGTGATCGAGCTGGGTGATCGCTACGGCTATCGCAATGCACAAGCTACGGTGTTGGCTCCCACGGGAACGATTAGCTTCATGATGGATTGCGATACGACGGGCATCGAGCCAGATATTGCACTGGTCAAATACAAACAATTGGCTGGTGGCGGTATGCTCAAAATTGTCAATCGCTCCGTGGCGTTGGGCCTGGAAACGCTGGGATACCCAGCCGACCAAGTTAAGACCATCATCGACTTCGTCAATGAGAATGACACCATTGAAGGTGCTCCGTTCATCGACGATAAACACCTGTCGGTTTTTGATTGCGCCTTCAAACCCGCCAAGGGCACGCGCAGTATTGCTTGGCAGGCTCACGTGCAGATGATGGCCGCCGCCCAACCCTTCCTATCTGGGGCGATTAGCAAGACGGTCAATATGCCGACCGACGTTTCGATCGACGATATCGCCGATGCCTATTTCTGGGGATGGGAGTTGGGCCTCAAGGCGATCGCCATTTATCGCGATGGCTCGAAGCAAAGCCAGCCCTTGAACACTCAAAGTGAAGAGAGTAAGGGTGCCGAGAAGGCCAAAGAGAAAATTATCTACAAACCGCGTCGCGAGCGTTTGCCGGATACTCGACAATCGATCACGCACAAATTCAATATCACTGGCCACGAAGGCTACTTGAATGTGGGGCTCTATCCAGACGGTAGACCTGGCGAGTTGTTCATCACGATGGCCAAAGAGGGATCGACGGTCGGCGGTTTGATGGACAGCTTTGGTACGGCAATTTCGATGTCGTTGCAATACGGTGTGCCACTAGAAGTTCTGGTGAAGAAATTCAGCCACACGCGTTTTGAGCCTATGGGAAATACGACCAACCCCGACATCCGTTTTGCCAAGAGCATGGTGGACTATATTTTCCGCTGGATGGGGATCACTTTTTTGGCGGGATTCCGCGAAGCCAGCTCGGGCCAGTCGAAACTCGAGCCAATCGCGACTGCCGCGGCGAGCGCGGCGAAGCCAAAGAAGAAGCCAGCTAGCAAGATTGGTGATGCGGCCGCGCATGCCGATGGCAATGGTGCGCTCGAAATTAACGAAGAGACGCAAACTTCGGCCCGATATAGCAGCGGCGTTTCGGTGGTGGACACCAAGAGCTTAGAGCGGGCAGGTGTGTCCATGGCCGTGCCTACGAATGGCAAGTCACCGATTGGCCGCAACGGTCAGTTCGCTGGCTTTCAGTCCGATGCACCGAGCTGTGACAATTGCGGTTCGATTACCGTCCGCAATGGCAATTGTTACTTGTGCCATAACTGCGGCAACTCGATGGGGTGCAGCTAGTAGGCGTTGTCCTGCTTGAAGACGACCAATATGGTGCGGAATAAAATCTTGATATCGAGCCACAGCGACCACTGCTGGATATAGCGGTGGTCGCACTCGATACGCTTCTGCATTTTGTCGAGCGTTTCTGTTTCGCCGCGATAACCTTCCACTTGAGCCAGCCCCGTAATGCCGGGGCGAACCTTGTGTCGCAGCATGTAGCCACGAATCAGCTTGCGATAATGCTCGTTATGCGCCGAGGCATGTGGACGCGGACCGACCAGCGACATCGAGCCGTCGAGTACGTTCAGCAATTGCGGCAGCTCGTCCAACGACGTTCGCCGCAAGATGCCCCCGATCGGTGTAATACGTGGATCGTCTTTGGTGGCTTGTGTTACCTTGGGTCCGTTATCGCAGACCCGCATCGAACGAAATTTCCAAACCCATATTTCGCGTCCGTCCAGTCCGTAACGGCGCTGGCGGAAGAACACCGGCCCAGGCGAAGAAAGCTTGACCAGCAATGCGCATGCCAGCATGACCGGCGCTATGCAAATCAATCCTAGGGCTGCAGCCGCCAGATCGAAGGTGCGTTTGGTCCAGCCGTCGACCCCGTAGAGCGGAGTTTCAAACACGCTGACGGCAGGCAATCCGCCAATCGTGTTCCACCTGGAATGAAGCAATTCGAACACAAAGAAATCTGGAACGATGTAAGCGCTGACGGTCGTATCTGCCAATTGATCTAGCAGCCAGCGTATTCTGTTTTCGGCGCGCATCGGCAACGTTACAAAGATGGTATCGATCTCGCCCGACTTGGCGCGCTGGACGAGTTCTTCCAAGCGACCGAGATATTGCGATTCGGACTGCGCCATGGCCAGCCAACGGTCCTTGGAACGGTCGTCGTAGAAGCCCACAATCTGTAGTCCGCACTCGGGAATCTGCTTCGCATTTTGCAACAACTGGATGCCGAGCGCATTGAGACCCGCGATCGCGCAGCGGCGCTGTCCATAACCTCGGGCCGCGCCCGCCTCTAGCACAATTCGAAACAGCATGCGCGACAGGCCGAGCATGGCACCGGTAAGGAAAATCCAGCCGAGCACGCTGCTCCGAGCGAAGTAATCGCCGTGGCGGCTAAAGAATGCTAACGCTGAAAGCAGAAGCACGGTGCCTAACCAACTCGAAAGGGCGACGGCCAAATCTGAGTTGGCGGAGCGTACTCGTTCGGACGAGAAAATTGCGATGGCTTCGGAAACTACAAAAAAGATACAGACCGCTACCGAGATCGCCAGAAAGGATCGCTCGCTCGCATACTGTCCGGTCAGCCACTGGCTCAGGTAGAGCGTCGAAGCGATCACGGCGATGTCGGATATCCGCTGAGCCAATGAGAACCAGGAACGCGACCGTTGTATGGGTATGGTAGCCATGGGTTAGCTGGCCGCTTCCGAGCTGGATGGGTCGGAACCAGATTCGAGTTTTTCGGTTGAAACGATGCGCCCGCCTGTTTCGTAACATTTCAGGCCCAGTCTTCGGCACCGCACGGCCACGGCATGGATCAGTCGGCCTTGAAAACGAACTTGGAACCGTTGCTCAGGAAAAATCTGCCGGTGAAAAATCACGCCGATACCGCTGCGCGACAAATCTTTGATCAGTACTTTTCCGAATCGCTGATGGTGGTCGTCCAGTCCCCATTGCAACGCAATCGGCAAACGCATGAGCAGAATATCCGCGGCGCTGCGGACGCGCAGACGCGCGTTGCCACGAAACTCCTCCGCCGTGGTGGCCAAATAGCCTGATTCGTAGAAAAAAGCCTTCAAATCCTCGGGAAGGATGACCTCCAGTCCGAGAACATCCAGGGCTTCTAACTGCGATTGTTGATTAGCTGGCGCCAGCATTTTAGCATCTCCGAGTCGAATTCGGTTCCATCGCCCTTTTCCAAAACGGCGAGCGCCGTCTTGGGGCTCATCGGGCTGCGATAAGGCCTGTTGGAGGTCAAAGCTTCGTAGACGTCTACGATCGCGCACAGCTTGGCCCAAGGGTGAATTTCGTCGCTCATGCAGCCGACGGGGTAACCGCTACCATCGGCGCGTTCGTGATGTTGGTAGGTCATCATGAGCTGGCCGTAGGACAGATCATCTCGATCGACGAGCTGCGCGAATCCAGTCACGGGATGCTTCTTGATTTCGCGAAATTCGAACTCGTCCAACCGCCCCGGCTTGGTCAGTATCCGCTCGTCGATCTGCAATTTACCTAAGCCGTGCAGGAGTCCACCGACCGCGAGTTGTTCGAGTTCAGCCTGCGCGAAGCCCAGCTCGCGAGCAAGCAGAACGCAGTACATGGAAACATTGGTGCAATGTGTGAACGTCGCATAATCGTGATGCAGCACATTGCAAAGCTGTTGGGTAATTACAGCTTGGTCGCAAAACAACTGGCAGGTTGCGCTGCCGAGACTTTGCGACGCTTCAACAATGCTGGACGTGGTGCCAGCCGAGAACTCTTCATTCAGTACGTCGCGCATTACTTCGCTCATCACCGCCACCCGATTGGCAATCGGCGTGCCGTCGTCGGCGACCAATTCGCGCCAACTATGGCGCAGGTACTGTTGATATTTACCGCGATCGCCCGCATCGATAAACAGCTTGTTCACACCCTGGCAAACCAGCGGACTCAAGCGTTCAAAGTCCGGTTGTTCGTTGGCAGCGCAAAAGAGCACTGGGATCGCTTTGGTGCCGGCGCGCAGGTATATGTCAATGCCGAGCAAGGCTGAGGGAGACAGCGTTGCCATGCTAATGGGGATCAATCCATCTGTGGCTGAGAGTTGCATTTTTCGGGCTTGGGCTTAAAACAGGAGGACCATTGACTGAAGAAGAATAGGACATAGTTTCCCACCTAGGGGGTCCGCTCGACCCAAATGATTGGAAAGGCGATTGCCTGCCAGCGAATTCCCCTCTACAACCGTTTCGATTGAATCAAGTGGCACAAACGACTTGGCCCAAGTTGGCCGGAGCTTTGTCACACCAGGAATTAGATATAGCCGTTTTGAAAGGTCCGCCAACCATGATCAAGATCCCCAGAAGCCTCGATGAGATTTTGCCGGCTGCTGCGATGGAGAAACTACTCGACGTATTGCATCAACCGGATATCGCGGGCAAGGTCCGCGAGGCCATGAACAAGGTCGGCTTGGGGGAGGTCGGCATGGGAGACACTACGCCGCTCGATAAGGTCAAAGTAGCTTGGCAACAGGCCCGCAGTTGGTTGGATTCTCTGGCCGGTGCATCGACCAGCGCGCTCGACACACCGCTGGTACTCAATGCGACCGGACGACTGTTCCCCGACAGCATCACGGCTCTACCCATGTCTGCCACGGTTGCCTATGGACAAGCCAAAGTGGCCAGTAATTACCATCAACCCAAACTTCTAAACCATAAGGCCGATTTGGCAAGCGCCAGCGCTTTTCCGGGCTGCGAAGCCGTTTGGATCAGCACTACCGCAGAGGCAGTTCGGCTGGCTGCCAATTCTCCCTGGGGAAGTAAGGGAGTTGTGACAGCCCGCGCCGATGCGGTGCGAATTTCCGGAATCGGCGACTTCAGAGCCATGCTCGCTCAAAGCCAGCACACCTTGGTTGACATAGGAGCGGCCAACGGT
Source organism: Pirellulaceae bacterium (assembly GCA_041741955.1). Lineage (GTDB taxonomy): Bacteria > Planctomycetota > Planctomycetia > Pirellulales > Pirellulaceae > Aureliella. Next base: position 14,938 of record JBGSJL010000285.1, read on the forward strand.
GTCACGCCTCAGGACTGGTCGGCTGCGGTCACAGAGCCGCAGCAAATCGTGTTCCTGTGTAGTCCCAACGGACTGACCGCAGCGGACGCCAGGGACCAGCGTCGCGACGCCCTGCGCAGCGCGAAGGCGGTGGGAGCCAAAGTAATCGAACTTCTCGCGGACGGAGTCGTGAGCCCTTCTCTGGCCACCGAGCTGGGATTACCGGAAGTGCAACAGCATTTGGCCAGTGGCACCGATGCCGTTATTTTGCCCATGCAAATGCTGCTCGGTGGTCCAGGCGGCGCGCTGGTCGTCGGATCGTCCGAATTGGTGCGGGCGATTCGAGCTGCTGCTGAACCCTTGGGCTGTCTGATGTCTGGACCCCAGTTGGTCGCTGCCACGATGGCGCTGCAGATGGCCAACTTGAGCAATGAAATCGAAGCCGGCATTCCAGCCCAATTGCTGGCGAATCCTGAAAACTTGAAAAACCGGTCGCAGCGGTTGGCGATTCAATTGGCCGGCATCGGCGAGATCTCTGCCGCTGAGGAGGTCGAGTGCATAACGCCACTTGGAGCCTCACCCTGGAATCGCTACGTGCTCCACGGCTGGTCCGTCAAGCTGATTCCTAAGACTTCGCTGCACGAACTCAAGCGTCAGCTTACTATGAGCGGCGCTGGGCTGAGCATACACCTACTGTTCACCGAAGAGGAAAATTCGATCCTGATCGATTTGCGGTTTGTGGCACCCCAACACGACCATGATGTCGTGCTAGCGGCAACAGGCCTGCCAAAAGAAAAAGATGCCCAGACCGGGACTTCCTGACGACTAGGCTTCGCACAGCGTCCAAAAGCCGCTACAATACGGAGCTCCCCAAAGCGAAGGCCAACCCTGTGTTAGGTGCTGGGGATGAAAGAATCGTATTGTTGCTGTCAATCAAATGAAATGGCTTTTTAGAGGAATGTGTTCGTGGGAGTGAAGAAGACCGGAAAAGGCAGGCGAAAAGTTGGGCGGAAAAAGAGACGTATGCGCGCACGAATTCGCCATCGTAAGAAGTAGCCAACTTTTCTAAGTGGTCAGCCTAGTCTCGTTTGCTTGGCCGCAAAGGGCTCGTCGATTTCTTCCGACCCCTTGGCGGCTAGCTCAAGCGAACAACCCAGTGATAGGCTCGCCGTGGCTGATGGGCAGCGGCCGCGACTGTGTGTCGAAGACTTCGGAAGCTGGATCGATGCCCAGCGCCCAGTAGAGCGTGGCTGCTATATCGTCCGGACGCACTGGATCGGCGCTCGGATACGCACCGTAGGCATCGCTGGCACCGTAGACCGCGCCGCCGGTAATACCGCCGCCGGCCATCATCACGGTGTAACAGTCGGGCCAGTGCCCGCGACCTTTGCCATCGCGATCTCCGACCTTGGGTCCGCGACCGAACTCGCCCATCCACACCACCAATGTTTCGTCCAACAGTCCGCGACACGCCAAATCTTGAATCAACGTCGGTACCGTCTGGTCCGTTGTCGGCAACAATCGTTTCTTCAAATCGGTAAAGTTATCTTGGTGCGTGTCCCAGCCTTCGCTACCCTTCCCGCCGATACTGCTGGAAAAATAGACTGTCACAAAACGCGTGCCCACTTCGATCAAACGCCGCGCGAGCAAGCAGGATTGGCCATAGGTCGTACGCCCGTAGGCATCCCGCAGCCAAGCCGGTTCCTGCGAGATGTCCAAAGCCTGCTTGAGTCCCGGTGCAGACAAGATTGAAAGCGCTTCCTGCTGGAAGGTGTCGAGTCCTGCAGCGACCGACGAATGCTCCTTGAGTGCCAACTGCGCGTCGACGACATCGAGCAATTGACGCCGCCGATCCAGGCGCGCTAAATCCACGGATGCTGGCAGTTCAAGTTCCGGCAGCGCGAAGGCCGAGCCGTTGGGGTCCGAGCCAAAGAAAAACGGATCGAATCGCTTGCCGAGAAAACTGGCGTTCTGCCCCGGAGTGACCGAGCCATCGCGAGCCACATGCGGGAAGGCAACAAACGGCGGCAAGCCAACTCGCTCACTGCCGAGCATTTTCGCAACCACCGATCCATAGGCAGGGTACAACTCCAGCGAATCCCGCAAGCGCTGGTCATCGGTGGGTGGTGCCTTGCCGGTTAGGCAATAGTAGCCCGCCGAGTTATGGTTCTTCATCTTGTGATGAACCGAGCGAACCTGTCCCCAAAGATGCAGCGTATCCGCCCAACGCGGCAGATGTTCGCACACCGGCTGACCAGCCACCGATGAGGCGATTGGTCGGAACTCGCCACGAATTCCGCTGGGCGCATCGGGCTTCATATCAAACGTGTCGATATGGCTCGGGCCACCATGCTGGTGCAAAAAAATAACCTGCTTGGCTCGTTTGCGTAAACCAGGGTTGGCGACTGTCGCGGCTGTGTTCGCACCGGCGGTTGTGCTGGCCCGTTCGGCGGCCAACAAGTGCGGAAGGTTCAAGCCCGCAAGTCCGAGCCCGCCAATTTTTAGCAGCGAACGACGATTGCCCAGCCAATGTCGGTAGGAGTTACAGCCACTCATGCGCAAAGTTCACTTTGTAAAAATAGCACTGTTCAACTAGTTCGTATAGGATCGAACGGATAATCAGTGTCGGATTTTCTGGCGTGGGATAGGCTTCCAGCCTGTCGATTCTGCTATGACAGGCTGGAAGCCTATCCCACTTATTTTCCGCTAGCTCCTCATTAGGCCAGTCCACAATTATCGGACTAACGCGAACTCTTTACTATTGATCAAGGCCCACAAAACATCTTCGAATCCCAGACGACGCTCCGGTTGGTCATTGATATAAGTTTCTAAACTTTTCAATTCTTCGTCGGAAGGGTAGCGCGTCAGTGCAGTCAGATACAGTTCTTCGATCGCTCTGGAGAGTCCGAATTCATGGGTCGAAATTCGATCGATGACGTTTTCAGTGGTCGCCAATTTGTCGCGTACCTCCGAACCGTTGACCAGGACCAACGATTGCCCCAATGAGAATGCATCCGATCGCTCGCACTCGCACACCAACAAACGATTTGGCTTGCCAAATGTCGTCAAGAAGTTAGCTCGCTCGGGAACGCCTGGGTCCGCAGCGTAGCGGACGGCAGTGGGTGTTTCGCCCGAATCGCGCTGCGTGTTGTAGACCTGAGTCACATCGCTGATTGCGTCAAAAAGGACTTCGGCGGATACACGACGCAGTGGATAGCCCGCAAATAGCGCTGTTGCGTCGAGTCCTTCCGCTTGCTCTACATCTTCGATTGCCGCGCGTGCAAAGGTGCGACTGTTGAGGATTAGGCGTGTCAAATAACGAACCGAATAACCGCTTTCGATCAATTCGTCCGTAAGGTATTCCAGCAACTCGGGATTACTGGGTGGATTGGAGTCGCGAAAGTCGTCGGGTGGGTCGACAATGCCACGCCCCATCACGTGGTACCAAATTCGATTGGCCAAATTGCGCGCGAACATGCGATTGTCGGTCGTCAACCAATCCGCCAAGGCGACCAGCGGATTTGTAGTCTCGCTTGCGATTTCGGTCGCTGCCGGATAGGTAGCGGTCAGCGGTTTGGGAGGTACATTGTGCGCCAAACCCGGATGCCAGATTTCAGCTCGGCGATCGCCGAGTGTGATAATCTCGTCACCAGTAATAATGTGCTTGTCATTGGTATCCTTCGGCTTGTTGTCGATTGCCTGGCGGTCGATGCGGCTAAAGTAGGCCGCCAGTCCGTAATAGTCATCCTGCCGCCAGCGATCGAATGGGTGATTGTGGCAGCGAGTACACTGCAGTCGAACACCCAGAAATACCTGGCCAATGGTCTCCGCAGCGGTTTCCGGTTCGCGATGCGTGCGATGAAAACTGGCCGGTGGATTTTCGTATGTGCTGCCGATGGACGTCAATGTTTCGCGCACAAAGTCAGTCAGGGGAACGTCGGCAGCGATCTGTTCCCGCATCCAGGCGTGCCACTGGGTTGTGCCCTTGGGACTCATCACCTTTTGTTCGTTGCGCAGCATGTCGCTCCAACGCATCGCCCACAACGTGGCATACGCGGGGTCGTGCAGCAATTCGTCCACCAGACGCTGATGTTTACTGGGATCGGTGGTGCCCAAGAAACGGCGCACTTCGTCCGACACGGGCAATCTACCGACTGTCGTCAAATAGATGCGTCTTAAAAAGACATGCTCTTCAGCCAGCGGCGCTGGGTCAATTTGCAGTCGCTGCAATTGCGATTCTGCGATTTCATCCAGCCGTGTGGGCGCGGGCGACTGAGACCATTGCGTCTGTCGCGGTGGCAGGAAAGTCAGTCGCGACGCGGCGCGTCCGCTCAAATACGAAACTGAAACTCCGATATCGATCGGTCTGTCGACGCTCACTAGCCCAGCGCTCGTAATCTCGACGCCGGTGGGACTGCTGGATTCGAAGCGAGCCCAACGCGTGACATCTCGAATTTGACCATCGCCAAAAGTGGCGACAACCGCCAACTGCTGCTGGCGGCACTGGCTGCTTAGTAAGCACTGAGCTGGGTAGACTTGCAGAGCTACAACTTTTTCACGTGCGGCTGTTGCCTGCTGCGATGCCTGACTCTGTTCCAAGTCGCTCGTCGAAGCCACATGCCATTGGCAACCCTCTTCGATCCACCGCTGTAGCAGTCGGTATTCCGTCGAATCGGCAGGGAACCGTGTGCCGCCCTGATGCGCCAGCTCGCCAGTCGGTTTCCTCAGCAGCAGACTCATATCGGTGGAGAACATATCAACGCGTCGCCCGCCGCCACCGCGCAGGATTGCGTCATAGTCCATTTGCGGATCGTCGCCGCGCAGACTCAATCGCAGGCCACCCTTGCCATGCAAATTGCCATGGCAGGTTCCCTGATTGCAACCCGCCTTACCCAGCACCGCCGCAATCTCGCGCGGGAAAATCGGGCTCATGGCAACGCGGTCACCGAGTTCTATCGGAACTTCGAGACTTCGACCTGCCACGCGCACCTGCAGCAAGCCAACTCCACTGGCGTTGGCTTCCACTATCTGCAAATTATTTGCCAAGCTGACAACACCACCCGCGCTCACTCGCACTAACTCAGGTTCTTCGCCATGGCTCTCCAAGTGGGCTGAATGCGTGCGATCGATCGACGTACCATCGGAGAAAAGCTCAAGCACGATGACCTGAGCCGGATAGTCCACACTGGCGGCGATTCGCGGTGGGTAAACGAGTACTTCAGAATCTGTGGTCGCTCGCCCGCTCGCTTCACCGCCGACTGCCGGAGCCAGATCGACGAGCAAACAAGCCATGCAGCATCGGCAGACGAGCCATAACACAGTAGAGTTGGCAGGGCGCACGAAGTTCGCTCCTAGGAGGATGGGAGGTTGGCGATTCGCGGGTGGGTGGATGTCCCGAGTATAGCATTTGACTATGCTAAATGAAACCGAATCAACTTGAACGATTGCTGGGCGGGCAGCTTGGCTGCCCCCAAGCCTTTTTGTCGTCCTAATTTCATTTTTGTCGTCCTAATATGCAGCACGGTCTCGAAGGCCGCCATTGTCTCCACAGCCACCGCGGTCTCCACGGCCACTTCGGTCTCCACGGCCACTTCGGGCCGAATCGAAACCCACATGACTCGTAACACCATATGACTCGTAAACCCACATGACGCGTAAGCCCTGTCGCCTGGCACTTGCAGTACTCGGTTTTGCCACTTTCACGTTGGCAAACGTGTGTACCAATTCAACCTTGGCAGACGGCGAAATTACCGTCCGCACTGCGGAGGGAGACTCCGCTGCGTTCGGCAAAAATGTTGTACCATTATTTGTCTCCAAGTGCCTGTCGTGCCACGGGGGCGATGCCACCGAAGGTGGCTACTCGATGGCCACGGTTGCCGAGATGCTTCGACCCGGCGACTCGGAGCTCGCGCCATTTGACTTCGCGCAACCGCAGCGCAGCGAAGTGTTGCGGCGTTTATTGGCGAAAGCAGAAGACGCACGGATGCCGGCTGAAGCTCAACCGTTGGCTGCTGCTGAAATTGCCGCTATTTCGAATTGGATCGCGCTTGGCAAACTGCCGAGCCCAGCAGACCTCCAGCGTCCGTTGGCTGAGTTGATGACGCCTATCACTCGGCAACTCGCACCATCTCACTACGTTCGACCGGTACCGATCCACGCCCTGGCCCTAACCGAAGACGCTGTGTTCGTCGGCGGATACGGCGAAGTGAATGTTTGGCGGCGAGCAGACGGTAGCCTGATCCAACGCATCCCCGTGATAGGAAGCCACATTGCCGTGCTGCGAGTCAGCGATATTGCACAGGGGTTGGCTGTTTCCAGTGGCATACCTGGAGAGTTCGGCTGCGTCCAGCTTATCGATTGGAAGAGCGACTTACCCCGGGCCAGCCAATTACTCGCGCTGAGCGACGTTGCCCCGGACATTGCGTTCTGTCCCGAAGATTCCGCGACCGCGACTTCACGTATCGCCGTGGGCGGTATGGACGGCCAACTGCGCATTGTGGATTACCGAGACACGGTGCGCATTGACACGTTTCCATCGCACGCCGACGCGATCCTGGCCGTCGCTTGGTCGCAGGACGGAAGTCGATTGCTCACGGCGTCGCGCGATCGAACCAGCAAACTGTTCGATTCTCAAAACTGGGAACTGCTGATGAGTTACGCGCGGCACGAGCGCGCTGTGGGTGGTGCTGGCTTCCACAACTCCAATCCACTGACGCTCGACGAAACCGGCCTGCTGCGATTGATGGATGGCAGCGATCGCGATAACGATCGATCGATTGCAGAGTTCGCTGGACTGCCGCGCGCACTGCAACACTTCGCAGCCACTCCGCGAATGCTATTTGTGCCCGTCGCAAACCAACTACACCAGTTCACAGTCCAACGCGAAAAGATGGAAGAATCGCAATCCAAGGACGAAAAACCTAAGTCGAAACTAATCACACGCTTGGTCCGACATGGCAACTTGCTAACCTCCACAGACAGCCGCATACTTTCGGTAGCAACCTGCGGCGATTCGGTGGTTGCGGGTACTCAAGACGGAGTTGTCTACATCTGGTCACTGCCCAGCGGCGAGCTTGTCCAACATTTCTATGCGTGCCCGTAAGAGTAATTTTTGGTAGGGTGGGTCAAATCGCGATAGCGATGCAGACCCACCGATACTGCAATCACATAAAAATGGTGGGTCATCGCGGCCTATCGGCACGCTCGACCCACCTTACATCTACTCCTTTTTTATGCCTTAGTATAAACGAGCTCATGAAAATAAACGCGGTACACGCTACGACAATGTTGTCATCCAAGCGCCCGCAATTTTTGAACGGAGAGAAAAATGAAGTGTGCAACTCATGTTTCCAGATTTCGTTGGCTGGCAGCGCTCGGGCTGATGCTTAGTACGAGCCTAACAGGCTGGGCGGGCGGCGAGGATGGAAAATTCGATATCTATTGGATCGACGTCGAAGGCGGTGCCGCCACGCTGATGGTCACGCCAGCCGGCGAGTCGATCCTGATCGATACGGGCAACCCTGGTAGACGCGATCCCAATCGCATCGTACAGGTGGCTACGCAGGTTGCCAAATTGCGGAAGATCGATCACTTGATCACAACACATTATCACAAGGACCACTTTGGAGGTGCGTCGCTGCTGGCCACACTTTTGCCTGTAGGAATCGTGTACGACAATGGCACTTTTACCGAGATGCCTGACAATCCCGGCAAAGAGTACTTTGAATTCCCCTGCGACCGCCGTGTCGTGATCAATCCCGGTGACGCGCTCGAGCTCAAACAAACCACAACGGGTCCGGCCGTTTCGATCCGCTGCATCGGTACGCGTCAAACATTTGTCGATCCGCAAAGTTCCAACCCCGACAACACGGCGGCCTGTGCGGATTGTCAACCTAAAGACCGCGATGGCTCGGACAATGCGAACAGCGTGGTTTCAATCGTCCAATTCGGAAACTTTCGCTTCTTCGACGGCGGCGACTTGACTTGGAACCAAGAAATGAAATTGGTTTGCCCACGCGACTTGATCGGCCCTGTCGACGTCTACCAAGTAACCCATCACGGACTCGACAGCAGCAACAATCCTGTGGTACTGCAAACCGTTCGGCCGAGTGTGGCGGTGATGAACAACGGAGATCAAAAGGGCTGCTTGCCAGAAGTCTTCGCGAACTTAAAGAGCACCGCTTCCATCCAACGTATTTTTCAGATGCACAAAAATTTGCGTCCCGATGGTTCGGTCAACAACGTGGATGACAAATACATCGCAAATCACCAGTCCGCCGATCAGTGTGCTGGGCACCCAATCCATCTATCGGTTGCAGCGGACAGCCAGCAGTATACTGTTTCGATTCCGTCCAATGCCGACTTGATCGAAACGTTCCAAACGTCCGACAAGAATCGTCGCTAACAGCTCTATGCCCGTCAATGACTTTGTTCGCCCAGTTGCTTCCAGTCGCACGTTGCTTTACGTATTCTGGATTGCCATGCTGGGCGGACTTTACTCTTTGGTACCCATCGCGCTGGAGTACTCAGCATATGCGAACTGGAACGAGATGCCTTCCGAGTTCCACGCGGCCCTGTCGTTGATACTCGGTTGGCTACTCGTCTTTCGTACCAACACAGCCTACGGCCGCTGGTGGGAGGCTCGTACACTTTGGGGCGGACTGGTCAATGCCAGCCGCAACATGGCGCTCAAGTTGACTCGATTGGGCAGCTTCCCGTGCGAAGAACAGCACTACGCACGGCAATTGCTGGTTGCGTTCCCAGTCGCCCTGCGATGCCACCTGCGGCGAGAAATTGATACTCGACTACCCGCCGAGGTGCGGCAATTGGCAGGCGACGCACAGCATGTGCCTCAGGCACTGGTCAGCAAACTCTATGAAATCTTGGCGCGGGCAAAACGCAATGGCCACATCGATGGAGACGAGCTGCGAGTGTTGGATGCCGAGCTACTTAGGTTTCTCGATATTTGTGGTGGCTGTGAGCGGATCCTCAACACGCGAATCGTCAAGTCCTACCGAGTCTTTGCTAGGCAGTGCGTGATGATATTCTTAGCAACGTTACCGTGGGGATTCGCCCACGACTTTCGATTGTGGACGCTGCCGTTGACGATTATCTCCGCCTATTTCATGCTCGGCTTAGAAACGGTCGCGGAACATGTCGAAGAGCCGTTCGGATACGACGATGACGACCTCGACTTAGAATCGCTCGGGGAGACGATCCAGCGAACGGTCAACGAAGCCTTTGGCGTGGTCGAGTCAGGCAGCGGGCCGCTAACGAGTCCATGAAAAAAGCGAGAGTACCACCGGGGTACTCTCGCCTGCAGGAGATCGATTGGATTCGCCAAGCGTTTGGCGAACATTCTACTACGCTGCGTCTTTTTTCTTGGGCTTCTTTTCGCCGTCTGCGTCGGCGTTGGCCTTCTTGCCTCCCTGTGGAGCCTTGAGGGCTTCTGGCAGCTTGGCCTTCTGTTCGACGCTGAGCATCTTAATCACTTCGGCCTTAAACTTGGTCCGCATTTCGTTGGCCTTGGCGAGAGCTTCGCCCTGTGCCTTGGTGAGACCTGCGGCTTCGTCAACAGCGGCCGTTTTGGCTTTACCCTTCTTGTCCGAATCCTTCATCGATGCCATCGCTTCGCGACGCTTCTTCAGCAATGCAGGCGTGATTTCCGCGTCGGTTTGAACCTTTTTGATGGTATCTTCCGTCTTCTTGCCTAGCTCTTTGATCTTGGCGACCTGATCCTCGGTCAACCCGACAACTTCCAATTGCTTAAGTAACTGAGCGGTAGCCGTTTGAGCCGCCGCAGCTTTGCCCTTGCCTTTACCCTTGGCTTTTTCTTTGGTGGCCGTGTCATCCTGCGCCAAAGCGGGCAAGCATGTCAACGCTGCCAATACGAATGTGAACAACTTCATCTGCATGTTTCGATTTCCAGTAGGTGAGAGTGGGAGGTGGTTGTCATCGAGTCATTGTACACGCTTTTCGCAAAAAGCGCTGCCAAGCTGTCAACGCAGTCGGACAGAATAGTTAACGCAGTGCTCACTGCAACACGACTTCGGCAAATCGAGTTTTTGAACTACAATGGTCCGGCTGCATTGGCGGGCTAGGTGGTCGCTGCCGCCACTCTATTCGGGGGTGGTGGGAGAGGAAAGTCCGGGCTTCACAGGGCGGAGCGGTCGGTAACGCCGACCAATCGAAAGGTTAGGGAAAGTGCCGCAGAAAGCAAACCGCCGAACGGTCGACTTCGGTCGACGCGTGGTAAGGGTGAAAAGGTGAGGTAAGAGCTCACCAGCAGTCTTGGTGACTCGACTGGCTTGGTAAACCCCGCTCGAAGCAAGGTCAAACAGAGGGGAAGCGGATCGCTTGGCGACTCGCTGCGAACCGGCTCGGTTCGCCAATACTTTCGGGTAGATCGCTCGAGGCTACGAGCAATTGTAGTCCTAGATAAATGACCACCAACGTGCTTTCAGGAGCCCCGGCTCCCCAGGCAACGTCACAGAACCCGGCTTATCGGCCCGCCCATGCAGCTTTTTTCTCACAGTCACTATGACGGACAACGGTCACTATGACGGACAACGTCGAGCAACTTTCCTGGTTTTTCGATCGTGCTGCAGACGAGGGCATGCGTATCCCGAATTTGCACATCATTCGCAATAGTGACCTGCACTTTTCCTACATTGGCGAGAAATAGGCACAGAACCAACGCGGATTTGGATTCGCTTCATGCAGAGGAAGAGTCGGAACCTTAACAACTGGGAATGACCGCATAAGAAACTTGCAGTTCCTCAAAATAGGTTGCTATAATTAGTCAAGCGAGCCATTCGCCGCCGCGCAGTGGCCTACTTGAAGCATGCCATGAAAGTTCGCACCGGTGGCTTGTCTACTTTGCTGAACAATCACGTGCTGGTTCCTTTTGAAAGCGAGCGTTTTCCGATGTTTACTGGTTACTTCATAGCACTCTAGCCGAATTGGAGGCACAGCAAAATGATTGACGAATCGCAGCTCGAAAGCCTGCCCGTAGACGAGAAACTCCGCATCGTGACTATGCTCTGGGACCAGATCGCGCGCAGCGATCATCCAATCAGTGTTTCAGACAAAGTTCTCGACAATGCGGACCAACGTATTCGCGAAATGATGGCCGACCGAGCTAATTGTCTGACCGAAGAAGAAATGTGGCGGCAGGCAAATGCCCTTCGATAGTCGGTTTCATCGTCTTTTCCCAAACGACTTGGCCTTCGCAACGGCATTTTATGACCGGATCTCGGTCGGCCTCGGTAACCGTTTTCGAAATTGCATTCACGACAAATTGCAAACAATCGCCGAACGTCCAGAATCATTCGGTTTGGTCCGTCCGCCACTGCGCGGAGCAAGGATACAGGGATTTCCGTATTTGCTGCTATTCCAAGTCGATAGTAATAAAGTATTGGTAGCTGGTCTTTACCACGCCTATTCCGACCCAAGCCGGTGGCTTGATCGCGTAGAAGTCAGAGGAAGGTAGCTCTCAGTTGGTCCCAATCGTTGGCAGATTTCGTCACAGGCAAATCAAGTGCGGCGCCAGCGACGGAACTCGTGCTGGCTGTTGGCAACAAAGCCCTGCAAGTTGTCGAAATACAAATAGTGCGTGATGCGAATCGTCGAACTCCCCAACTCAATAAAATTGAATGAGTTCTTTTCCCGCTCGCGGCCACGTCCACGTCGAGAGGTCGTCGTACCGGACTGAGCAATGATTATGCCTCGATCTCGGTGCTCGCCCGGATAGAAATCAAGCGAGTTGCCGATGTACGCGCGGTGCAGGTGGCCTCCCAAAATCAGTTCGACACCCAGCTCGCTGAATTTGTTGATCGCTCGCTCGGATTGCGGCATCGCCTGGTCATTAAGCGAATCGTGGGCGGGAGCAAAGTGATGATGTGCGACGACAATCTTGGTCGCGTCTGCGGGCGCGCTGTGGAGCGCATCGGCGGTAAAATCCAGCTGCCAACGGCGAATCCGACCGTTGGTAATCGAAGTCCGCGGCGCGGTCGAGTCCAATCCTACGAGCACGGCTCCGTTCACCCTGAGGGCCGTGTTGAGTTCGGGACTTATGATTTCGCGGTACAGTCGATGTGGGTCGTTCAGACGACGGGCCACGTCGTAGAGCGGCACATCGTGATTGCCGGGAATCACCAATCGAGGAATATCGGGAAAGCGTGCTAGATAGTCGCGTGCTGCTTCAAACTGTTCGCGGCGAGCGCGTTGAGTCAAATCGCCGCTGACGACCAGCACACTGGGCTGCAAACGCTGGCAACATTGGAGTGCAGCCTCGGCAACCTCGGGCATGAAAGGAGGACCAAAATGCAAATCCGAAATCTGCATAATGGTCAGCGAATAACTTTCGCTTTTAATATCGGATGGCATGGTAACAGCGATCTTGCGCGAGTGGGATTTCTGACGGGAACTCGAGTGAAAGGCATAGTGGTGGTGCGAACTCGTGCCGCATTCCGTATGATTATTGGGGTTCGGACGGGACGGCAGCACTACCTCTCAGGCTTCGCGGCCTCTGCAAATGCCCCTCGGAATTCTTCATTGATTGCGCATTAACCCTTCTGTCCTATGAGACACGAACCCATGAAACTAACATTCTGCCTGCTATTTGCACTCGCACCAGTCCTAATCGCCCAGGGTCAAACAAAGGTATCCGACGTGACTGAAAAAGAAGACCCGCATCTCTGGCTAGAGGATGTCACCGGCGAAAAGGCTTTGGACTGGGTTCGCGCGCGGAACGCTAAAACGCAAGGCATTTTCGATACCGACGCCGGATTCACACAACTGCGGGACGACCTGCTAAAAATTCTTGACTCCGACGAACGCATACCATTTGTTACTAAGCACGGCGACTATTACTACAACTTTTGGCGAGATCAAAAGAACGAACGCGGTCTGTGGCGACGCACTACACTGGACGAATATCGCAAGCCTGAGCCCAACTGGGAGATCTTACTCGACTTAGATGCTTTGGCGGCTGACGAGAAGGAGAATTGGGTGTGGGATGCAGCCAGTTTGTTGCGCCCCAATTACGATCGAGCCCTGATCGATTTGTCGCGGGGTGGGGCCGATGCGTCGGTGACGCGCGAGTTCGATTTGACAACACGCAAGTTTGTCGCGGGGGGTTTTGAGCGCGACGAGGCCAAGGGCGGCATTGGCTGGATCGATCGCGACACCGTTTTCATCTACACCGATTTCGGTTCCGGCTCGATGACATCCTCAGGCTATCCGCGGATCGCCAAGCTCTGGAAACGCGGCGAGCCGCTGAGCAGTGCCCAGGTCGTCTACGAAGGCACTAACGAAGATATGTACATTGCGGCCAGCCATGACGACTCGCCGGGCTTCGAGCGCAACTTTGTGAGCCGCTCGTTGGCCTTCTACAACAACGAACTGTACCTAGTCGGCAACGATCACCAGCTCGCAAAAATCGATGTTCCCAACAGCGTCAATAAAAGTGTCTTCCACGACTACCTTCTACTAGAACTGCGCGAACCGTGGGAAGTAGGTGGTAAAGCGTATAAGGCGGGTTCGTTGCTGGTAGGTGATTTTGATCGATTCATGGCGGGTGGTCGCGATTTTGACGTCGCCTTCGAGCCGTCCGACAATTCATCGCTGGCCAGCTTTGCGGCCACCAAAGACCACTTGCTGCTCAACGTGCTCGAAGACGTCAAAAACCGCGTCTATGTCTTAACAAATATCGGTGGCGTTTGGAAAAAAGAAGCTCTCAGGGGTGCGCCCGAGTTTGGTACCGTCAGCGTCAGCGCGGTCGACGCGGACGAATCGAACGCCTACTGGATGACCAGCAGCGACTACTTGACTCCAACCACTCTGTACATCGGCGACATCAGCGGACAGCCCGATCAGCTTAAACAACTGACGGCTCAGTTTGATGCGAGCGGCATGCTTGTCAGCCAACATTTTGCCACAAGCGCCGATGGAACAAAAATCCCCTACTTCATGGTCGCTCCTGAAAGTCTGCCACTGGATGGCAGCACGCCCACTTTACTTTACGGTTACGGCGGCTTCGAGATCTCACTAACGCCTGGTTACAATCCAAGTGTTGGACGAGCGTGGTTGACTCAGGGCGGCGTGTACGTCGTCGCCAATATTCGCGGTGGCGGCGAGTATGGTCCACGTTGGCATCAGGCTGCCCTGAAGAAAAATCGGCTGCGGGCCTACGAAGACTTTGCGGCAGTCGGCTTGGACTTGATCGCCCGAAAAGTCACCTCCCACGATCATCTCGGTATCCAAGGCGGCTCCAACGGTGGACTGCTCGTTGGAAATATGGTGGCGCTCTATCCAGATTTGTTTCAAGCGGCCGTTTGCCAAGTGCCATTGCTGGACATGAAGCGATATCACCTGTTGTTGGCTGGTGCGAGCTGGATGGCCGAGTACGGTGACCCCGATTCGGCAGGCGAATGGGACTTCATTCAATCCTACTCGCCCTATCAGACCGTTAAAGCTGGCGTCCAATACCCAGCCGTCATGTTTACGACTTCCACACGCGATGACCGCGTGCATCCGGGTCACGCCCGCAAGATGATGGCCAAACTCGAAAGCTTGGGTCAGGATGTCACCTACTATGAAAATATCGAGGGCGGCCACGGTGGCGCTGCCAATAACAAGCAACGCGCCTACATGCAGGCCCTAGCGTATTGGTATTTGCAAAAGCGATTGCAATAGCAGCCTTATGCTCCGCAGAATAATCTGCTATCGAAAGCCATGGCGCTTTCGTATCTACAATTTCTGTTGCTAGCTATGCTGCTCGCTGCGAGCGGTTGTAGTTCGTTGCTGCACTGGCGCCCGTCGCTGCCATCAATGGGGCCCAAAACTGACGAGCTGACGAAGAAGTCTTCGCTGCAACGATTGGCGTCATCGATTCCGCTACCATCCCAAAAGTTGCCGACGCATGAAAAGCTCTGGCGACCGGATTTGGCAGTCCTGCCGTATGCAGAAATCGAAAATGATCGCGTGCGGCTGTTCAATATCCGCGACTGCGAATATCGCTCTGAAAACGATTACGACGTGCGTCACTTCGATCGCCAAGTCCTATTGAATGATGTGCGTTCGGTCGATTTTATCGTTGTCCCATTCACAAACGCACCCATCATCGCGCATACGATGCTGAGTTTCGGGCTGGCCAGCGGCGAACAAATCGTGTTTTCTGTCGAGGCACGTTTGGAGCCAGGCGAAGACTACACCCTGGTTGCAGGCACCAACCGAGAATATGAATTGATGTGGATCGTAGGCACCGAGCGCGACCTGATCCGCTTGCGGACTGAAGTTCGCAATGTGGATGTGTACTTGTATCCGACACGAGCCACGCCCGAACAGGTGCAACACGTGTTCTTAGCGGCAGTGGCGCGCGTGAATGAAATCGCGCGGCAACCGGAGTTCTACGACTTGATCACGAATAATTGCACGACCAACATTGTGGAAATAGTCAATCAATTGCGGCCCGGTGCGATTCCCGAAGACATTCGCATTGTGCTTCCAGGCCATTCGGATCGAATGGCATATGACTTGGGGCTGCTGGCTGCCCAGGGTCCGTTCGAGCAAATCAAAGCAGCCAGCAAGATTAATCTGGCTGCTAAAATTCATGCCCACAGTCCTAACTTTTCGCAAGCCATTCGTCAACGCTAGTCACTGCGGCTGCTACGTGAGGATTTGGAATCTCAATTAGGCTTTGGCGACTTTACGACCGATCGTCGTTCGCGGAACGCCAGCGAGGGCAGGAGGAATCAAGGGGGAAGACGAGTGATTCACCAGCGGCACCGAACGCACAGCTGCAGCTGAGCGTTCGTGGCGGGAATTGTCATCGCTACGCGGCACGGTTGGGTTGGCGAGACGTCGCAGATCATGCACCACCAGCTTCTGCCGACGGATTCGCAACAGGCCTTCGGTTTGCATTTCACCTAGTAACGTGGTTACCGTCTCACGCGTGGCACCAATAATTGAAGCTAGATCTTGATGGGAAAGTCGAATACCTAACTCGATACCTTCCGTCGTGGCATTGCCATATTGCTCAGCCAAGTCGATTAGCAATTGAGTCAAGCGATCGCGATTGCTACGAAATAGCAAACTCTTTAATCTCCGCTCGACGCGCTTTCGGCGGAGCCCAATGAGCTTCGAGACGCCCAACGCGAGGCTCGATGACTCTTCCATTAACTGACGTAAATAGTCACCGGGGAGCAGAACTACCGTGGACTTCAGTGTGGTCTCAGCCCGCTCCTCCCTTTCCGCCTTTTCAATCATGGCAAGTTCGCCAAACAGCTCACCCGGTTCGACAAAAGCCAAAATGGACTGCTTGCCCTCGGGTGTCGACGAGCCAATACGAACTCGGCCCTCAGCCAACAGAAAGGCACCGTCGGAAATATCGTTGGGAAGATAGACCGAAGAACCCTTGGGAAATTGACGAACGCGCGCACGCGACTCCAGAGCGCTCAATTGCGATTCGCTCAGTCGCTGAAAAAGCGAACAGTTACGCACATGCCAGAACATCTGCGTCATATTGTTTTTCGCCTTCCCACGGATCCCCGTTCTTCAAACACTGACCAATCCTATTACTTCGAGTTTAGCAGATCAGGTCGTCGCCGTACACAAGATGCTGGCAGTGGAGCAATCACTAAATGTAGACGGAACGGTGCACTCATTCCTTACAGCAAAAACGTCGATAATTTAAAATTTTCGACACTTCTCGCCGAAACGCCACCATAAGGACGGCTCGTTCCTAGGCTCCTGCCTGGAAACGCAGTGTCTTGGAGGCTCCGCCAGGGCACAATTTGCTTGTTTAACCGCGTGCCTAACGGGCCGCGCAAAGTTTGTGGCAACTAACACGCGCGATGCCCACGCGGTTAGACAAAAAGAGCCCTATTTTTTGCCGAGTAAGGCCTCTTCCGGCTGATCGCCACCACCGGTTCGGGAGGGAATACCTGATGGTTGCAAGATGAGCTCTTGGAATGGCCAAAAAAATTGCACAGGCGGGTGAGACGCCGGTGCAATGGAAAGCAACTTCGGAAAACTTGGGCCCAGTGCTACTTAAGCACTAATGCTACTTAAGCATACGGGCTGTGCTTGCCTGGTACTGGGTGCGGGTAGGCACCGTTCTCGTCGGGCATAGTGGGTGGATCAGAATCGAGTGTGTAACCGTCGATGCCCGGCGCCAACTCGCGGCCGTTGGCCATGAGTTCGTCCCATTTCACGACTTTGCCGGAATAGCATGCTTCCCGCCCAAGAATGGCCGTGAAGGTCGACTTGGCACCATATTCACCTTCGTTGTAGATTTCGCCACGCATGAGAGCTTCGATCAAGTCATGTTGCTCTTGTTGATGGCCATTTAGGTTCTTGCCCGCAAACTTCCAAGCGTTGGCACCGAAGATTTGGCCGGAAGGATCGCAAGTGCCTTTAGATCCGTGCGCAAATTCGCTGACCTGCCCCCATGAATTGGCCAAGTGACGTCCTTGGCTAAACATCTTTGTGCCATCTTCAAAAGTATATTCGCAGAAGGTGTGGTCAAAGATCTGCGACTTGGTGGCATCGCCATCCATCCGCATTTCGCGGCCGCCCATGCCGTTGCATTCTACTGGGAAAGCGTTCTTGACCCAGCAACCGACATCCAAATTGTGAATGTGCTGCTCGCAAATTTGATCGCCGCAAATCCAATTGAAGTGATACCAATTGTTGCACTGGTAGGCCATCTCGGTCACTTTCTTACCAGCTGGCATCAGCGCCTGGGCCTCATCGCGACCCTTGTGCCAAATCCCGGCACCGTTCCAGTAGACGCGCAGGGCGATAATGTCGCCAATGGCTCCATCATGCAAACGCTTTACCGTTTCCATGTACTGCGGCTCGTGTCGTCGCTGCAGGCCAATACCGACCATCAGGTTTTTCTTTTTTGATTCCTCGACGGAAGCCAGAACTCGCTTCACACCAACCGCATCCGTAGCGACAGGCTTCTCCATAAAAATGTGGCGACCCTTGTTGACCGCATATTCGAATTGCTGCGGTTTGAAGCCCGGTGGTGTAGCAATCACGACCAAGTCGCAGTCGACGTCGATCGCCGCTTTGTAGCCATCCAAGCCCGCGAAGATTTGATCCTCGGGTACATCTACTTTGTCGCCGTACTTTTTCTTCAAGCTATCGATTTGGTTTTTGGCTTTCGTCCCAAACGCATCGGCCACCGCAACCAACTTCACATTGCCTTTGGTTTCCATGATGTTGGCGGCCGCGCCGGAACCGCGACCCCCTAAGCCGATGACGACGAAGCGAATTTCGTCCGAGCCAGCCGCGTGGGCCGTGCGCGCAATTTGCGAAGCCACAGCCACACCGGTGGCCGCTACGGTAGACGCTTTGATGAAGTTGCGACGGGAGGGAGGAGTCGTCATGGGTTAGATCCGTTTAATGTGTGTCGAAAGACCTTAAAGTATGTGCCACAGGGCTTATTCTAGGCCAAATACTCACGGAAAACCACTAGCCCGTTGCTGCTTGGGAAAATCGCTCGATTTTTCCGAAAATTCGACAGACTCTACCGCTATCCTTCATGGAGATGTAGGGTGGGTCAAGCCTGCCAATAGGCCGCGATGACCCACCATTATTATGCGCCTGCAGTATCTGTGGGTCTTCATCGCTACCGCGATTTGACCCACCCTACAAAAAAAATTCACAACCGTTCACGGCATTTGGCCGTGAACGGTTACGATTTCGAAGACTGGCTGCCGTTACAGCGAAGGATGGTCTGCGATTAGGTTGTCCCAGTGATCCAGCAACCATTCTTCGTGCTCGGCAGTGCCAGAAAAGTCGACTTCACGCCCGCCACAATGTAGGTCGCCGAAGGGGTAGCGAAAGTGATTATCGCGAATGAGGAGACTGCTACGTGCGATCTTCTTAAAACCAAGATCGCGGTACTCCCAATCGTCAATATGGTGTGGCAACCCCTGTTCGTAATGCATCAGCACCAGCGAGTTGTCTCCAGACATACCATTCATGACTGCGTCCAGGACAGCCACACGATCCGAGATATCGGGGTGGATCAAGAATTCATGAATGAAGAACAGCTCGTTGACAAAGGTGTCTAGATTCAGATCTCGCCGAAATCCATTGCCCTTCTTGGTGCTCAACGTCTCGTAGACTTGCAGCCAAGTTGCAGACGCGGCATCGCAGACTTGAACGGGGCTGATCCCCATCGCTTCAGCCAAAGCCCAGTCCAGACGCTCCGACCAAACTCTTCCTACCACATATTCGCTGAGCGGATCGTCTTCAGCCCCTTCCGTCGAAAACTTGCCGGGCGCTATGATGTCTACCAAGATAGGCACGACAAAATCGCTTTCGCTCAATCGGGCGACCGGGGTTCGAATGTTAATGTTAATATGCATGGGGCGCACACGCGTCTGGCAGAAAGACTCCGCAACATAATTGCAAGGTCATGTTACTTACCAAGTTCCGGCACGCTAGTCGTCTCACCGCAGGCAGGTCGTATTTTTCGACCATTTTTAGCTCGCTACCTTATGCCACATAGCCACTGGCAAGCTGGCTAAAATCGCGAAGTTGCTGCATGCTCCATTGACTTGTTTGATTCAGCAGTTTTTGCATCACCTCCGCTACCTTTGGAGCCGCCTCTAGGCTGGCCCGCGCATCAAGCAGCAGGCCGCGCGTGCGGCGCGATAACACATCTTCAATCGTCCGCGCCATTTCATGCTCGACAGCCCAGGCGACTTGCCCAACCAGATATGGCAATCTCGCCGATAGCAGCTCGTTGTACCCTGGCTCACGATCTGCACTGTCCAGCAAAGCCTGTCGCTCATTGCCGTAGACGTCCAGCACATCCTCCGCCGAGGACGCGACTCTAACTTCATCGACCGTCGTTGTACCGTGCAAGGCCAGCGTCGCGGTCTGCGATGGATGCTGAGGCAGCGAACCCACACGAGCCGCCAAGTCGACAACGTCCTGTCCCATCTTGCGATATGTCGTCCACTTGCCGCCAATCACAGAAATCAGTCCTGTGGGAGATGTCAAAATTTCGTGTTCGCGCGAAAGTTTGGAGGTGGCTTGCGAACCCTGCGACTTACCAACCAACGGACGCAAGCCCGCGAATACCGAAAGTATGTCCGCGCGCGTCGGCTGTCGGGTCAAGTATCGCCCTGCGTAGGCCAGTAGATACTCGACTTCGCCAGCCAGTGCGCGCGGCTCCAGCACGATATCCTGTACGCGGTTGTCTGTCGTACCGAAGAGCGTGCGACCCTGCCAGGGAATCGCAAAGAGTACGCGCGAATCGTCCGTATGCGGAATTAACAGAGCGGTTCGGCTGGGGAGAAATTCTCTCGGCAGCACGATATGCGTGCCTTGGCTGGCCACGACTTGAGTCCCGATCCTTTGCGTTCCTCCAGCAGAAGCAGATCCGGCGGTTTCATCCATGCGCAGGATCGATTCGCTGAATACGCCCGTCGCATTGATGATCACCTTCGCTCGCAACTCGAACTCTTGGCCGCTCTCGGTGTCGCGGGCCACCAGTCCCGACATGCGACCACCGCTGGCGAGCAAACGCACGACGGGTGTGTAGTTGACGGCGATACCGCCGCAGTCGACAAACGTCTGGACCAACGCGATGGCCAGCCGCGCGTCATCGAACTGTCCGTCGGCGTAAGAGACACCACCCCGCAGACCCTCGGACTTCAGCGTGGGCAACGCATCCAGCGTCTGCTTTGCCGACAGCAATCGGGCCGCTTCGAAGCCCAGCTTGCCAGCGAGAATGTCGTAGACTTTCAGACCCGCATAATAGTAATAACGTCTGCCGGTTTGATAGGCCGGAATTACAAATTGCCGCGCATGGACGATGTGTGGCGCATTGTGTTGGAGTCGTCCTCGTTCCAACAATGAATCCCGGACCATCCGTATTTGACCTTGTTGCAAATAGCGAACGCCACCATGGATCAACTTGGTAGAGCGGCTGGACGTCCCTTTGGCGAAATCAGACGCTTCGATTACCGCGGTTCGATATCCGCGGCTGGCGGCATCTAGCGCGGCTCCCAACCCAGTCGCGCCGCCACCAATGACGACGACGTCCCATCGTTCGTCCCGCGCGGTCAGAGCATCCAGCATCGCTTGCCGATTCATGGTCGCCTACGCCGTCCAATCTTTGGCTCGCTCTAAAGCCTTTTGCCAGTTCCCGCGCAGCTCGGCCACTTGCGATCGCTGCATGGTCGGTTCAAACGTGCGATCGACCTGCCACTGCTCGACCAATTCGTCTTTGGTCTTCCAATAGCCGACCGCCAGTCCCGCCAAATAGCCCGCGCCTAGAGCGGTGGATTCGAAGGACTTGGGACGTACCACCGGCACGCCGAGCAAGTCGGCTTGGAATTGCATCAATAGGTCGTTGTTGGCGGCACCACCGTCAACTCGCAACGAACGAATTTTGATATTGGCATCGGCCCGCATGGCCGCCAGCACATCGGCAGTTTGGAAAGCGATGGCTTCCAAAGCGGCTCGCGCCAGATGCCCAGCCGTCGCACCGCGTGTCAGTCCCGAGATGCTCCCGCGCGCATAGGGGTCCCAATGCGGAGCGCCCAGTCCAGCAAAAGCGGGCACCAAGTAGACTCCGCCATTGTCGGGAACTGTGCGCGCAAGTTTTTCGACATCGCTCGACCTCTTGATCAACCCCAGCCCGTCGCGCAGCCATTGCACAACGGCACCGGCAATGAAAATACTGCCTTCGAGCGCATACTCCGGCTGTTTTCCAATTTTCCACGCCACGGTCGTCAGTAGATTATTGGCGGAGGGCCGCATTTTCTTGCCGATATTCATCAGCATGAAGCAGCCGGTGCCATACGTGTTTTTCACCATACCAGGCTGCGTACACATTTGGCCAAACAAGGCCGCATGTTGATCGCCGGCAATACCTGCCACGGGAATCGCGCGACCCAACAAGCGTTTGTCAGTTTCACCGTAGACTTCACTTGATGAACAAATCTCCGGTAACACACTTCGCGGTACTTTGAGTGCCTTGAGCAGCTCTGCATCCCAATCGCCATCGTGGATGTTGCACAGCAGCGTTCGGCCAGCATTGGTGAGATCCGTTTTGTGGACAGCACCCTTGGCTGATGTTCCGCCAGTCAACTTCCATAGCAACCATGTATCGATCGTGCCAAAAGCTAGATCGCCAGCCATAGCCAGCTCGCGTGCGCCAGTCACGTTGTCCAGCAGCCACTGGAGTTTGGTGCCGGAAAAGTACGCGTCGATAACCAAGCCGGTTTTTGCGGGCAGCGTCTGAGACCATTTGCCCAATTTCAATCGATCACAGATATCTGCCGTTCGTCGATCCTGCCATACGATCGCGCGGTGCAGCGGGACTCCCGTGTTGCGATTCCAAAGTACGGTTGTCTCGCGCTGGTTTGCAATGCCGATCGCAACGATCTGCCCCACGTCGATTTTGGCTTTGCGTATCGCTGCTTTGGCCACGCCCAATTGGCTTGACCAAATCTCTTCGGGATCGTGTTCGACCCAACCTGGCTTAGGGAAATACTGCGTAAACTCTTTTTGAACGACAGAGACCACCGATCCATCGGCGGCCAAGACCAGAGCCCTAGAGCTGGTCGTCCCCTGATCGAGCGCCAATATAAAACCGGTCATCAGTGTACCTACTTTGCGTCGAGTTCCTTCAGGGACTTCTTGAAGCCATCGCTCAACTTCTCGAGCAGATCTTTGCTGCCCGTCATTTTGATGAAATACTGACTTTGATCTTTGCCAACGATGATTGCACCCAGCATCCGGTAGTTCTCGCGCACGACTGTTTTGCCGCCGGAGAAGGGGCCACCGCCCATGGTCTCTTTGAAGTTGCCCGGAATGTCGACCCAGTGAATATCCTGTCCATCCGCTTCGAATTTTTCGGTCTTGGATTTCTCCTTAGTCGATTTACCGTCGGGCTGTTCGAATTGACCATACCAACGGTCGATGTTTGCTTCCAGCGATCCACCGGCGGCCATGATGGTGATCCGCGCTGTTTCATCGCCCTCTTTCGCATCGGCCGGAGCGGTGAATTCGTACTGAATCATGTTCGACTTGGGTTCGATCTTCTTCCACTCCTTGGGTGCCGTCAAAGCTAACTTACCAGCCCCCAGATCGATCTTGGCTGCATCCTGAGCATGCCCTATCGCGTCCGCCAAAAATATCGCGCAAAAAACTGTCGCCGCTGTGGATAGAAATTTCATAAACTTTATTCCCCAAAAGTTGGTTTATCGAACCCGGGCCGCGCACTTTCTGTCAACCCAGATTGCCAGTATCAGCCGAAACTTCAGAGCTGTCCAGTACGACCTAGCGCTCGAAGATGCGTCGAGATTCTTCCTCGACGATGCGTTGCAACCGCTCGCTAACACGCGAATTGCTAGAATGGGCGATGGCCAGTTCCGCGTCGGATTCTGGAGAAGGGTCTTTGGATTGGGGCTGAACAGCAACTTGGGTGATCAATCGACAGATGGTCCCGTCGTGCAAGTAAACTCGGTTTCGTCCACCCAACTTGGCTGCATAAAGTGCTTCGTCCGCTCGCCGCACGAGTTTCCCAATTCGCTCGTCGCCTACAATTTGAGCCGCACCAGCGCTTAGGTTGACGGCAATGACTTTCCCGTCATGCGTGACCTGTGTCTTGCTCACTTTGTCTCGCAGCAGGTCTAAGGCTGCCGCTGTATCTTCCGAACTGCGAGTGCTGAGCATCGCAAATTCTTCGCCGCCGTAGCGGGCCAAGCAGTAAGCGTGGCCAAGTTCGCTTGTAATGAGCCGCGAAATGTGCTGAAGAACCGCATCGCCAGCGGGGTGTCCGTAGGTGTCGTTGATTTGTTTGAAGTGATCGATGTCGATCAATCCCAGCGAGAACGACTGATTCTTATTCGACCACTCTGTGAACAATTCGTCGGTCGCTTTGTCGAATGCGCGACGATTGAGCAGTCCGGTCAGACCATCGGTTCTGGCTTCCGTTAGATAGCTCGATATTTGATCGGTTTGAGTTTCTAGTTTTTGCTCTGCGCTATCCAACCGGCTTTGGAGCTGGCGATTGGCCTGCATGATCTGAGCAAGTAATTCCAGCATTTCCTCGCGCGGCGGGGGTGTATTGCTACGAAATTTTTCGTCGATGGAAGTCAACTGCGTCTGGTACTTATTGACGTCGCCAGAGAACTCCGTAGTCCAACTGGATAGATTCTTCACGAATGACAGGAACTCGTGGCGGTCCAAGGGCTCGGCGGGTTGAGCTTTTTTGCCGAGCCAATATCCCAGCAGCAACCCGAACACTAAGAGGCTAGTGCCTACGACCAAGCCCAATAAGAAAACATAAGTGTTGGGGGGCACCCAGTGCTCCTTAAAACTACCGACAAATCACTCCAAGCCCTGTGGCTAACGCCCAATGGCACTCGCTCTGTGAGCCGAAAGCGCTAGCTTCGGGTTCTTCGCAAACATGGAACCCGCGGCTAGCGCCGTCGGCTCACTCAAGTGGAGTGCCAAACACTAACGCCATACAGCCGCCGATGGGTCAGATAATCTTAAGTCGTCGAGACTGCTCGGTGGATCATTGCTGGGTGAATCGTTGCGAGAAATAATAACGATGCCACCCGGACTAACAGCAAATCCTCGCCGGCGGTCCAACTCCAAATCGTAACCAATCTCCATCTCCGCAGGAATGCTAACTCCCTTATCGATGATTGCACGACGAATTCTTGCGTGTCTCCCGATATTCACGCCTTGGAAAACAATGCTTTCTTCTACGCTAGCATAGCTGTTCACGCGAACGTCCGCGCTAATCACACTGCGCTGGACGCGTCCGCCGCTGAGAATTGTGCCCGGACAGACAATACTATCGATCGCTTGGCCGCAGCGATCTTGGTTTCCGTCGCTGCCGAACACGAACTTGGGCGGTGGCAAGTTGGGCTGAAGCGTCCGAATCGGCCAATCCTGGTCATAAAGGTTTAGCAGCGGATCGACTTCGATCAAATCCATGTTGGCTTCGTAGTAGGCGTCGATGGTACCCACGTCCCGCCAATAGGCTTGTCGTTTGCGGTTTTCGTCGCGAAAGGGAAACGCGAAAACGCGGTGGCTGTCGATGATCGACGGAATGATATCCTTGCCAAAGTCATGATGGCTGCCCGGTTCGGTGGCGTCGCGACACAACTGCTCGAACAAAAAACGAGCTGTGAAAATATAAATGCCCATCGAAGCAAAACAGTGCTGGTCATCGCCGGGCATCGTCTGCGGCTCAGCCGGCTTTTCTTGAAACCCTGTGATGCGATTGTTCCCGTCGACTTGAATGACGCCAAAGTCTTTGGCTTCGTCGCGGCGTACCGTCAAGGCTCCAATTGTCAAATCGGCTTCCATATCCTTATGAAATTCGAGCATCGACAAGTAATTCATTTTGTAGATATGATCGCCGGCCAAAATCAATACGTACTCGGGACGATCCTTTTCGATGACAAAAATATTTTGATAGACGGCATCTGCGGTGCCTTGATACCATTGTTCGTCGATCCGCTGCTGCGGTGGGACCACATCTAGGAACTCGCCCAGTTCGGCGCAGAAATATTGCCGCCAGCCCAGGTTGATGTGCCGATCCAGACTCAGGGCTTTATACTGCGTCAGCACCAGCAGGCGGCGCAGTCCAGAATTAATCGCATTGGAAAGCACGAAATCTACGATGCGATAACATCCGCCGAATGGAACCGCGGGCTTGGCTCGATCCAAGGTCAGTGGTTCAAGTCGCGTTCCCTTGCCACCAGCCAAAACAACGGCTGTAGTATTACGCAGCATGGTCTCAATTTTCTAGGTGAGGTTCACTAGATCAAACATCATGTCAGTTCGATCATGATAGCAAGTTTGCAGTGCGAGAGAATCGCATTACTTTAAGCTATTTTTGGGCGAACAGCGCCAACCTAAACTGACTAGAGCTACTGCCACTCGCGGAGCCAGGACTCCAAGACCAAAAGATTCCACAGCCGATAACACTGATTGACCTGTCCGCTCATATGTTGGTCGACCAGTTCACGCAGTGCGTCGGGGCGGAAGAATTGGTGGCAGCGCGCGTCGGTCCCCAGCAATCGCTGCTCGGTCATCGCCCGTAACTCGTTTTGAAACCAACTGCCCAGCGGTACGCCAAAACCCATTTTCTTGCGCGTCCATATCTGTCGCGGTAACGTCCGATCAAAACTGCTTCGCAGCAGACGCTTGCCCACGCGCCCCTTAAACTTCAGTTGGATCGGAAGCGAGGCCGCAAACTCGACCAAACGGTAATCCAAAAACGGTTGGCGACACTCGAGCCCATGCGCCATCGACGCAATATCGACTTTGGTCATCAAATCGCATGGCAAGTAAGTTACCAAGTCTGCCAGGGATGCCCGACTTACCGGATCGCGAGAGGCAAGTCGGTTCCAGGCCGATTCGAAAAACTCAAACGGATCCTCGTCGGGCAGTTGAGCCATAAAGTCTTCGGTATACAGATTGGCGCGGGCCGTTTCTGAAAAAATCTGGATCCAATTCATATACCTCCTAGCCAACGGTTCGTTGAGCGCCGCGCCAAAGCGCTGCAATCGACGAACGAAGGAGCGCTGGCGATTGGAAGCGGGCAGACCCTGAACGAGCCGATTGCCCAAAATTGGCCGAGCTGCTCGGGCCAGCCAGCGACTGAGCCACAGGGCTTTGTAGCGATCGTAGCCCGCAAACAACTCGTCACCACCATCCCCCGTCAGCGCGACCGTCACATGTTGCCGCGTCCATTGACACAGGTACCAGGTCGGAATGGCAGAGCTGTCACCAAAGGGTTCGTCGTAGTGGTAAACAATTTGGTCGAGCGTCGAAACTGCATCCGGAGTCACTTTGTACTCGCGATGCTGCGTGCCGACCCAATCTGCCACCTGTCGAGCATACTTGGTTTCATCAAAGCTGGCTTCGTGAAAGCCGATGCTAAACGTGTTAAGTGGCTGGTCGAGCTGCTGTTGCGAGAGGGCGACGATGAGCGACGAATCAATTCCTCCCGACAAAAACGCTCCCAGCGGCACGTCGCTCCGTAGTCGCAGCCGAATGGAATCTCGCAGCAATTCGTCCAGTCGCCTAGCGGCTTCGGTCTCGCTGATATCGATCTCGTGGGCCCAGTCCACGTGCCAGTAGTTTTTGACGTGCACCGAGTCATCGCGCACGATGGCGAAGTGCCCAGGCGGTAGCTTCCGCGCATGTTCATAGATGGAACGTGGGTGCGGCACGTACTGATAGGTTAAGAACTGGTCGATCGCCGCATTAGAGATCTTGCGATCGAAAGTGGGAGAAGCCGCCAGGGCTTTGAGTTCACTGCCGAACAGCAATTGCCCATGCCGGTGTTGGTAGTAGAGCGGCTTCTTGCCAAGTCGATCGCGAGCCAGCACAAGTTGCCGCTGATTTCGATCCCAAATCGCAATCGAGAACATTCCATTGAGGTGCTCGAAGCAATCGGTTCCCAAGTCTTCGTAGAGGTGTACGATCGTTTCAGTGTCGCTATCGGTGCGAAATGTGTGCCCTGAGCCCTCCAACCGCCGACGCAATTCTCGGTAATTGTATATTTCGCCATTGAAAACCAACCACACCGAACCGTCTTCATTGCACAGCGGCTGATGACCGCCGGCCAAATCGATAATCGAAAGGCGGCGAAAGCCCAGTCCCACACCGGGTATCAGGCCAGCCGGATCGCGCAGGAGCGGTTCCAAGTGGCAGCCTCGGTCGTCCGGCCCACGATGCTCGAGCGCATCGGTCATCGAGTCCAAGATAGCCGCTGAAATCGATTGGGAATCATCAAACCAAATGCCGCCAGCAATTCCACACATGGGATGAACGATTTCCTAAGTGAAGTTGCAAGTGATGGAGGCGGACGAAGATAACGACCAAGTTGGAATCGAGTATAACAAGTGGGCTGGTGGAGAGCCTAGGCGACCGATGATTCAATTTCTACACGTCGTAGCGCCGACGCCAGACGTCAGACCGCAAACAACGCGCCCAATCAATTTCTCGGATCAAACCTAGGAGAAAAACTTCATGACGAAACAGACTCGCAGAAACACCGTTGTAGCTGGAGTCGCCAGACTTCAATCCGCAAACAGAAACTGGCTACTGTTGGCCATGGTGTGTTTAATCACCTTGGCCGGTGGACTTCAGGCTCAGGATGCCTTTCCCATTCCGACCGACCAAAGTACGGATCCTCAGGAATTCAACTTTGACCTCAACGCCGACGGCTTCAATACCGACGAATTTAGCGGCTTTGGCGAAGATGGATTCCAAGTCGAACAGCCGCTCGATCCCGCCGCAGCGGCCGTACTGGCAGCCATTACCATCGCGATGGTTTTGCTGGCGATCGTTTGCCTGTTATTCGCCATTTTCATGGCCTATCAGTTGTCTAGTTCGCTGAGCGCAATCCCCGAGCCGTACCGTCAAATGCAAGCGTTTATGCCCTGGCTAATTTTCGTTCCATTGGCTGGCATTGTCATTTTCATTTTGGCCATGATCAAAGTCCCCAGATCCGTCAGCGCCTATCTAACTTCGATTGGCGACAGCTCGCAGGGTGACTGCGGCGAGAAGCTTGGACTGTGGGGCGCTGTGCTATATCTGCTCGGCTGCACCGCTCCGATTGGTATCGTCCTGCTGATCATGTCGCTGCTCAAACTCGGCAAAGCCAAAGCCCTTGCCAAAGCCGCCAGCGGTTTATAAGCAGACTAACCAGAACCTCGGAACACTTGCTCCCCTCTCCCTTGGTACTCCCGGGGAGACGAGCTGGTTATGCGAAAACGCTGACTCGATCGAGAAGAGGCGATTGGGACATCGCATACCCGAGTACCCGAGACATCTAAAAAATCGTTCTTGCCATGCGTGCATGCTCAATTCTAGGATGCTAGTAACCTTGTATTGGTTCAGCGTAAGTTGTGAAAACGAGGTTAGCGTTTAGCTTTGTAATGAAGTGGTCTAAAGTCGTTTTTCTGTGATGGGGGCCAGCCCCCAAACCCCCGGGATTTTGCGCATTGAGCCATTAACAAACTGGCTACGGTGGGGACGCGATAGCCGCTGAGTTTGAGGTGATCTCGCTCAGCGCACTACCGACATTTGTCAACGGCAATCATGCGGCGCTCGACGTGCTTCCCAGCAGAGCTCTATCCTCCGCAGCATCACTGTCAGTATAGCTTGAGCGAGCGCTTCGTAATGCGCTTCAGCAAGCCAGCTTGGCCGCGTTGGCGTTATCCTGTCGCTTGGCATTCGCCGAATTGGTCTTGCGTTCAAAAGCGACTGAACCGTTTTCGAAAAGCTGCTTCTGCCAATTACAGAAATTGACGACACTGATCCCGTGCTTATCACAAAGCTCCGCGACTGGCACCTTTTCAATCAGATGTTCCCGTATTATCGATATCTTCTGTTCTGGCGTTAAAAACTTACGTGCTGACAATCTGGCGATACCCTTTGTGGAACCGCTAAACTCTAGCACAAGTCTTGTGTCACGGCTTCAGCTTTGGCAATTCAGGACCAGCAACTCCAATGGCAGATGGTCAAACGATGATTGCTACATCATTTCAACTACAAGAGCGGGAAGATGATGCCTGCGTCCATAACAGAGCCCTCGATGAGAACGATTTCACCGATTTCGTCATCGACTAGTTGCGTGCTGACACGCCAGTCCACCAATTCGGCTCGCCAATTGGCCTGGCTCTGCTCTTCGGCTTCCGACATTTCGTCGGTCGACTTCATCGACTCAAGGATCGAAGCGAGCGCAGCTTTCACTTGCTGCACGAATTCCTCAGCAGAGTGTTCTTCGTTGGGTAAAAGCGCTAATCGCTATTGGCAAGGATTCTCAACATTGTCGAAAACGAACAAAGGGGTCAGGCCTCTTAGATGTCATTCCCGTTACAAAAGTAAAACAAATAAGCCTGACCCCTTAGATTTCATTGACCCCTTAGATTTCATCCTTAGATTTCATTGACCCCTTAGATTTCATCCTTAGATTTCATTGACCCCTTAGATTTCATCTGACCCCTTAGATTTCATCCCTTAGATTTCATTTGACCCCTTAGATTTCATTGACCCCTTAGATTTCATCTCCTTAGATTTCATCTTAGATTTCATTTGACCCCTTAGATTTCATTCATTGACCCCTTAGATTTCATTTGACCCCTTAGATTTCATCGAACTCAGCCAGCCCAGCCATCGCTGCGTGCCGATCTTCGAAGGCCACGTGGATTTCTACATACAGTCGACTGGGTTTGATTCTTACCCGAATGCCGTTAGCCTGTAGCTGCTGGCATAACTCCGACGCCAGGCTTCGATTGTGGAAGCGGCACAGCGGAATCGTGGCGTTCGGAAAGGAACAAAGGGGTCAGGCCTCTTTGATGTCGTTCTCGTGACAAAAGTAAAACAAATAAGCCTGACCCCTTAGATTTCTCTGTAAAACAAATAAGCCTGACCCCTTAGATTTCTTTGCTGTAAAACAAATAAGCCTGACCCCTTAGATTTCTTGACCCCTTAGATTTCTCTATGACCCCTTAGATTTCTCTACGGCAATCTCGGGTGGTTGGTAGTCGGTGGTTGCGACCTGTTCTTCAATCTATTGAACAACATCGTAACCAGTTCCTTGTGCATCGTCACCAAGGTCATGATGAAGGCTCAAATGGGTAATACCTCCTACTTTCAACAAGCCGATCACTTCTTCTCGCCAGCGGCAGTAATACCCAGGCTTGGAAGACCAGCTGCGGTTGACGATTATCCTAGATTTAAAAGTTTCTTGCCGCAGCTGGTCTTCCGAGCCTTGTCCGCCCCACGTTTGTGGTTCTGAAGCGAGATTGCACCGGTCCGTCGCCCGCCGCCGATAAGCTTAAACCTAAATGTGTCATTGCCCACCGCGTTCGGTATAGCTTACGAAAGCGGCTCTCGCGAGCCGTAAAACGAGTCGCCCTGCAGTTAGGAATCGAACAAGCCGATGAGCGTGCATGGGGTTAGTCGAACTATGGGGTGTTAGGGAACTTTGATAGGTCTATGTTCAATAGCAAGATCTTTGAAAGGCTACGATCGTCGACGGCAATTCTCTTGCCGTCTGGAGACCAGCGGGGCATAGTTAGCTGTTCACCCGAAATTAAAAACGTAGTACCGGATGACGTTTCGAGCATCCACAAGCCAGGATAATATCCACTGAAGCTAGTTCCATAACACAGATAATGACCGTCGGGTGAAAAGGACGGCAGGACGGTGTCATTGGCAGGTCTTTCGATAGACGCGACGACATGTCCATCCTCGATTTGCTTGACAATCAACGTGCCTCGTCCTTGTTCGTCGCGGCCTTGCGTGGCTACCAGCTTGCCATCACTGGAAACTGCGGGATAGAGTCCCAAGATCGGTGTGGAACTGAGAATGACTTCCGGTTTGTCGATGCGAATGGCGTCGAGCGTCAAGGCGTTCCGACCGTTCTTGCTGGAGCGATAAAACAAACGACCGTCAGCTGCCCAGCTTGGAAATCCCCCATCGGCGAGTTTTTTCGGGGCGCTACCGTCCACGTCTACCAGCCAAATTTCCTCTTGCAAACTTTCACCACGCACGAAAGCGATCGGCCCGCCAGGAAGCGGCGACCAAGCCGGATCCTTGCCGTTTTCGCACAACAGTCGAACGTCTCCCGTGTCAAGATTTACGATTTCCAATGCTTCTGTCAGCCGGAAATACGTTCGGCCACGAACTAGTTGTTGGCCATCGGGCGACCACGAAGCACTCCACCCGCTAACGCTCTTGGCTTCATGAGTTTCTTTGCGGGTGATGAGTGGTTTATCAAAATATTTGGATACCGATTTATAGTTCTGATTCAGTTTTGCGAGACCGCCGAACGCCTGCTGAGCTTTTGCGCGCTGGCCCGCTTCCGCCAAGGCCAAGGCTCGACCATACAGGCTGAAAACGGTCGCTCCACGCTTCTGGCTCATGGCTTCGAAATCATCGAGAGCTTTCGAAGTTTCGCCCATCATCATGTAAAGTTGAGCACGGGAATGATAAGCGTTGTGGTATTCGACACTGGAGCTCATCTCGATCGCCCGGCTGTAATCCTCCAAAGCACCTTCAAAATTCCCCATGCGGCGTTTGGTGATGCCGCGATTGGTTAGGTAGACAAAACTAGTTGGAATCAATTCAATGGCCGCGTTTAGCGCTTCTATGGC
Source organism: Pirellulaceae bacterium (assembly GCA_041741955.1). GTDB lineage: Bacteria > Planctomycetota > Planctomycetia > Pirellulales > Pirellulaceae > Aureliella. Next base: position 47,091 of record JBGSJL010000285.1, read on the forward strand.
ACTTTCAAAGTCACCTTGGTTAAGAAACTGCGTAGCCTGGTTATTGGCATCAATTGCGGCCGCTGCAGCTGTGGCTCCGGCATAAAAATCGAGTTTCTTGCCTTTTAAAACTTCAATCAACTCTTTTTGTTCATCAGACAACAACTTTTCCGCCTGATCGCCTGAGGGAACTCGGCCGGCCAACAAGACGGCAATATTAGGTTGAGCGCGAAACTGCGAAACGATGTTGTCGATTTGCGAATGTTGTTCAGCGGTTATCGAAATTGAGTCTGCAGCAGCTTCCGAAACGTATAGAGCGACAAATTCTTCGCGTTGCCATAACAAGCCGATCAAGCGCGCGAATTGTTCTGGGCTCAACAATTCTTTTAGCTTCGCTTCAACGCTTTGCCGCGCAGTAGCAAACTTGGCTGACAGTTCATTCCAACTCTTTCTCTCTTCGTCGGTTAATTGAGCATCCCGCGCTACCGGAAAAATGAAACCGCTGCGCATGGCAGTTGCCAGTTCGCTGTTCTTTTCTTCGATGAAATTCTTTATAGTGTTGAAATTATCATCGGTCATTGCCAATTCTTGGCGAACTGTCGCATTCTCGATCAGCGTAGACAGCGGCCCAGTCAAACTCATTCCAGTACGAGTACCTATTCCGGAGCCAAAACGTTGGGAGTTCAACGGATTAGTCGGACCGCCTGATCGCGTTGATTGCGGAAAATCGAATTTGGCCCCTTTGAGACTATCCATGCGCGCACTCAAAGAGTCGGTCATGACGGATTCGATTAGCTTGCCGGCCTCGTTGATCTGCTCGGCTCGTTTGTTTCTTGCATCGGAGGTCAGAGATGGATCCATGGTAGGGAAGCTTTGTCTGGCCTCTGAGAATTTCGAATTGGCTTGTTCAACTATCTTTTTCTGTTCAGAGTCCAGACCGACCAATTCGGCGACGGGTTCGAGCACGAGCGCGCGCGATGAATATCGCTGGATGGCCAAGCCTACGAGACGTGTGTTTTGCTCCGCAGTGAGGAGCGGGCGAATTTCGCGCCATGTCGTTTGCTCGCTAGCCATTCGCTTTTCCAGGTATTCCTGCATTCGCAAGGAGACTTCTGGTAAATTTGTTTTAATACTGTTCCCAGTAACTCCTCGCTCGCTTGGGAAATCGGTGAGTATAGCCTCGAAGAGTTTTCGCGATTCAGCATTTTTCTTGGCGACTTTGTCCTTAATCTCATCAGAAAGCTTCAATTCGGCTTGCACTTCGGGCATTGTTAGCAACCGAATCATAGTCGTTGGCTGCTCAACAAAATTTGTCGGGAAGGACGATGGTCGAGTCGAAAATGTCGATGTATCAAGGATGGCGATATCGAACGGTTTGCCACGTAATTTGATCAACGCTTCGTTTTGCTCTTTGGTGAGTATCTCGGCGACCTTGGTGTCACGAGTTTCTTTAACTTCGTCCAATACCGCGCGATACGCGGAGCTACCTGCAAACGTGCTTGATCTCAGCTTGAGATTCAACTCATTGCCCAAAGCTTCAATACGCGTGCGTTGATCTTCGGATAAGCCTAGGCTCGTGGCGACTTCGACGTCCCGAGTGGCATTACCACCAAAGTAATGCCAGTAAATCTGGTTGAGCCGATGCATTTGATCCTTGGAAAGTATCCCGGTGATTTTCTCGACACTCTGGGCATTACGCTCGGATATTGGCAGTGAACGGAGGTTGGTGTTGAGCTTTGAAACCTCCGCGATTTGCTCGGACCTTAACTCCAGTTCCTTTTGCACTCCTTCGATTGAGAGCCAGCGCGGAAAGTAGGACATCTTCAGTTCGGCAGCTGTCGGGTTCGCAAAGTTTTGTGATGTAGCTGTGGGGCCGGCATTTGCATTAGCTGTTGAGTTTGCAGTGGCTGTTGAGTTTGCAGTGGTAGGCGTGTCAGATTGCTGAACTGCAACGGTACTGACAGAAGCCGCCTGCGCGACGAAGGCGAAATACATGGAAGCGCTTTCGGGACCGCAACAACACGGCCCCAAAGCAAATCGACCCGGCGGAACTGGTTTGACGAATACTCGATACGTGCCGCGAATCGGGTTATCAGTCAATAGCGTGAAATCGGTAGCGGAATACTCGTGCAGCCAAGCTGGAACTCCATTTTGGCGAATGTTTTCTAGCGTCTCGTCGCGCAAAGCCAAGAACACGAAACTCGGTTTGTCCACGGCCAGGGTTAACGAAAATCGTCCGTCCACGATCCCTTTGTGCCCCATCTTGGTTTGCACCAGCGACAGACCACTAAGAGGTTCGGATAGCTCAGTAATCCTGAAAGTCCGATCGGTGTAAGGGATCGCGCCGATCTTCAGTCCGGCTTCGATAATCTTGTAGGACTCTTCGGCAGAAACAGTCTTGGTTCCAATTCTTGGATTGCCTGGAACATAGTCGAGCGGCGCAACATAGTTACCCTTGCGAAACGTTGCCAAATCGAGCTTAAGATTCGGGCGCGATAGGATCTCTACGGTAGCTGGTTTCAATTCTGAAAAATTCAAATCACTCGTCGGAGGATTGAAAGCAGCAAAGCCAACCGAGCCCTGGCTGAATGATTGTGAAGTCGAACTGCCAAGATTATTAATAATTGACTCCACATTCGGCAGCTTCCACAATCGAATAGTTTTGTCATGACTGGCAGAAGCAATGTATTTTCCATCTGGCGAGTAAGTCGCGCGGCGAACTATGTCGGTGTGCCCTGCGAACTTGGCGACCAAATTACCGGTCTTGATGTCCCACAGGCGAATTATTTTGTCATCGCCACCCGATAGAATCGTTTTGCCGTCCGGCGAGAACGCGATCGTCCAAACGCGGCTTGAAGGCGTGTTCATTTTCAGAACTTCAGCGCCGGACTTAAGATCCCAAATACGTACGGTGGAATCCTCTGGCTGCAAGATTTGAAAAATCGAGCGGCTCTGAGGATTAAAGCATGATGCGATCAACTTACCGTCCGGCGAAACGGCAACGTCTTGAACTTGAGCCTGGTGACTATCGATCTGCCGAATCTGCCTGCCACTGGCCAAATCCCAGATGCGTATCGTCTGATCCCACGAAGCGGAAACAGCGAGATCTTGGTTGGGTACGAACACAGCCTGCCGAACCCAATTCGTGTGCCCCGTTAAAGTCTTTAGCAGCTCGCCGGACTCGACATCCCACAAGCCGATGTTCGCATCGCGGCTAGCAGTTAGCGCACGCTTGCCGTCGGATGATATCGAAATTTTCCAGATGCTGTCTTTGTGGCCTGAGCCTTTCCAAATTTCGCTTCCCGTTTCGAGGTCCCAATATCGAATGGAGTCGTCGCCGCTTTTGGGAGGCCAGCCGGAGCTGGTCATGAATCTTTTTCCATCAGGCGCAAAAACGGCGCACAACGCCATGCTCTCGTGACCTTGGAAGGATTTTAACTCCTTTCCGCTGGCCACGTCCCAGAGACGCACGGTCTTGTCATCACTACTGGATAGCAATAACTTGCCATCGGGTGAAAAAGAGACAAAGGTCGCTTTGTCGGTATGTCCCTCGAATAGACGCAACTCGGAAACTGTCTCGTCAGAAGTTTTCTTGACGGATCGCGGGTCTTTTGAAGTGCGAAGTTTTTCGAGATAGCTTTCAAGGTTCACTCTCGATTCCTCGTCCGCGTGCCTAACGGCTGTTTCCTGAACCTCGATAGCCTGATCGAGTTTTCCGTTGAGCTGCAGAAGATGGGCGTGGGTGTCAAGAAGATTTCCATCTTCGGGTGCCTCTTTGGCTGCTTTTTCCGTCAGCTGAAGTGCGCTGGCGAGAATCTCTGGGCGAATATTGCGTCCCTTTTCCTTCAGAGTAACGACCAAGTCCCAGACAACATTATTTATCTCGCTCGGCGTTTGGCCATCGAGAAAAACTTCTAACTTGGCAACCGCTTCGGACGAGTTCAACAGCATGTGCTTCTCGACTTCGATCCGCCGAACAGTTCGGATGACGCTATCAGCGCGCTTTTTGATTGCATCCGCAGTGGCGGCATCGCGAGCGTCATTGGCTGCCTTGATTGCCGCATCGTATTTCCCGTTGAAGGCGAGGTTCATGATGCCGCTAACTTTGCGCGAAAACTCGTCTTTCTCTCTGAATTCGGCAGCATAGGCTTCGCGGTTCCAGATGCCTTCGATAACACTCACCAGGGCTTTGTCGATCGACATGGGGTGGCCTATCCATTCAACGAAACCATCCTTGCCGACGATGAACGCCGTGGGAATGCCGTTTTGCCCCGCCGCTTTCATGTAGTTATCGTGGTTCGAACGATCGGGGTCCGTGGTCAAGCAATAGGTGCTGGTGAGCTCGCGATAGGTGATCGGATCCTGGTTCGTGCTGGCCGGTGTTTTGCGTTCCAGAAATTCTTCGACGACGTCCAGCTTTTCGTCGCTGATGCTGACTACATGCAGCCCTTGATCGACATACGTCTTTTGCAAATCCGCGATATGCGGCATTGCGGCGATACATGGCCCGCACCACGTTGCCCAGAACTCGACGATATAAACTTTACCAGGCGCAAACTCAGTAACTGGTGGGAATTCTCCTTGACCATTTTGAACCCAATGCTCGACATCCAGCGCCGGCGCGCGGGAACCGATGGTGAGTGTGGGGGCAGGGACTGTCGCGGTAGGTCCTAATGCGACGGTGTCGGTTGAATCAGACACCTGCGCATCGACCGGCAGGGCACTGACGTCGAGTGGGCCACCGTCGGTCAATATGAATTCATGAAATTTGTCGACAGGTAGTGCTGGAGGGAAGTATTGCGTCTGGCTTTCGAATCCAATGGAATTTGCGGTGAATTCAGGTTGGGGCGAGCGCGTCCAGTAGGAAAATCGGATTGTATCTCCATTGTGCTTCTCAACCTCCGTCAATGGAATCAAGAAACTATCGACGCGGACTTTCTTTCCGTCAGAATTCTCAACGTACTTGATCAGACCACGCCCCGACGAAGGCTCTCGTCCAGCCGTTCCGCCCGTCTCCGTCATGACGATGGAATTATGCAGGCCTACGGCACCGGGAGTGTTCAAATAGTACGATCGATCGACCAAGCGTGTCCGTAGTTTGTCGCCATCGATATCGAAAAACAAGTTGGAGTAATCGTTATACGTTCGGCCCGAAGCGATTTCGCCTCCCTCCTCGTTGTCGTCCATCCAGACAATGGCCTGGACATACAGATGCTCTGCGTTGCTCCACGCCGAAACTCGGAGGATTTCGGTGTCGCACAACACTCGTGACTGTGCTTGCGGAAATCCAAACGCTCCATTCCGCTTGAGGTCAACACCCTCTGCCCGTACCGTAGAGTAAAATATAAAACTGACCAAAACCAACGACAGAAAGGACGATTTCGCAATCATGTTGCCCCCCGTAAACAGCTGGATTAATGGACTCGGTAGTTTTGCGTACTTCCCCGCACAGTTCATTGCGCTGAAATTCGGTGTGTGACGGAAAAAAGTTGGCGGTCCACAACTTTTTTGCCAGAAAAGCGACCAGCCCATTGCCTGTGAGTGGAAGCGATCCGCCCGTGGCATCTGGGGGGGATTGGAGCCACGGCGGACGCCAGCGGTGAAAGTCTGGGGTCACTGAAAGTCTGGGGTCACAGCATTTCGCATGAAGTCACTCGACGGTATGAAAACGTATAAGCGAGTTTTCTTCGACTAGCGAATCGAAGGGCTGCCTGTGAATACCGTATTTTTCACCCACGATGAGCTGCAACAGCAGCTGGTTATGGCTTCCGTAAAGACAGTCTGGGGAAGGTGCGTGAGCACACCAACCCTCCCGCCGGTACCCGTTCGTATCGTCATTTCTGGTGCCATCGGCGATCCGCAAAAACCTGCCAAAACGATCGATCACGAACTGCAGTTTAATTGGGTCTTTTCCGAAAATGTCTCCGACCAAGTGTTCGATACGGAAGAATTGATCTATGCGCCGGATCTGCAAGAAGCAATTCTCGATCACGCCGAACAACTTCGGATTTTGGAAACTCCGGCTTGATCCTGGCTTACCTTTTAATCTAGCCAGTCTGTCTCATCGGATCGCAGGCCGCCCCGCATTCTAGGCTGGAGGACGACAGAACCTTTGCCGGTTGCGTCAGCCACCGGATCTTAATGCAGTGAACATTCTAGGCCGGAGGCCGACACATTCCTGCGACATCTGTCGGCCTCCGGCCTACGTTGGGGTGGGCCGTGTACCGTGGCCTGACGGCCACGGCAGGGCATGTTTCGGCCTCCGGCCTATGCATCAGGCTGAGGCCCCGAAGATGCTGTGGCCTCGGAGACGGCATGATGCTGTGGCCCCGGAGACGGCAACGGTCGATATAAGCAGCAGCTACGGTCCACGTACTGTGCCTGCTAGGTTGAAAAGTCGCATTCATGCTGGAAAAATTTCGCTACCGACCAGAGATCGATGGCTTGCGGGCCATCGCAGTTTCAGCCGTCGTGCTATTTCATGCTGGGTTGGGTTGTCCAGGTGGCTACGTGGGTGTGGACGTATTTTTTGTTATTTCCGGATTTTTGATCACGTCGCTCATCTGGAAAGATCTACAGCACGGCTGCTTTACACTGGCGATGTTCTGGGAGCGCAGGGCGCGGAGGATTGTACCGGCTCTCGTGGTTTTGACGCTGGCCACTTGGCTGGCGGGCTGGTGCCTGCTACTGCCCGAAGATTTTAAGAGTCTCGGCCATGCGGTCGTTTCGCAAGTCGCCTTTGCGGCGAACTTTAACTACTGGCTCGAGTCGGGCTACTTCGATGGCGCCGCCGAAGAAAAGCCGCTGTTGCACACCTGGTCGCTCGCCGTCGAAGAGCAATTCTACTTGATCGTGCCCTGGCTGCTGGCAGGACTGCATTACCTCACGCAACCGAAGCCAGATCCCAGCCCGCGTCAGCATGGAAATCAACGTCGGCAGCGAGCTGTGGTGGCGACATGTATTGGGCTGGCGATCGTGGCCAGCCTTACGGCGAGCCTCCTGAGCCTGGATCGCTACCGAAGTGCGACATTCTACTTGCTGCCACAGCGAGCTTGGGAGCTGCTTTGTGGATCGCTCGTCGCGTTTCTACCTTTGCCTGGTGGGACCGTAAGGCAGACCTGGCGCGAGGCTCTGAGCGCAACGGGTCTATTGCTGATCGGCGTGCCAATCTTCTACTACGATTCCACCACGCCATTTCCGGGACTCGCCGCCCTGCCGCCCTGCTTGGGCGCGGCGCTGGTGATCTGGGTCGATGGTGGAGCCAACGCACACGGACTTACGCAAGTCAGCCGTCTGCTATCGCGGCCACCTCTGGTCTTTATAGGACTGATTTCGTATTCACTTTACTTGTGGCACTGGCCGTTTTTCGCCTTTGCAAAATATCGGCTGCTGGCAGAACCGTCGCTGCATCTGCGGCTGTCGCTGTTGGCGGCTGGCGTGTTGTCAGCCGTACTTTCGTGGCGGTTTGTCGAGACTCCCTTTCGCCAAAAGCGGCTCGGGGCGACGCGCAACTCGGTCTTTGCGTGGTCTGCCAGCGGACTTGCTGGCGTGCTGGCGGTCGGCCTGTTCTGTATCTTCAGCGAAGGGCTGCCGCAGCGGTTTCCACCAAGCACGTTGGCGCTGGCCGAAGCTAAAAACGACATGGCGTTCTTCAACCAGCTCAGCGTTGAAGATATCCGCAGTGGGCGGCTGGTATCGATCGGATCGCAAACCAGTCAGCGACCGCCCGATGTGTTGGTATGGGGCGACAGCCACGCCATGGCTGCCATGCCCGCACTGGACGAACTGCTGAAGGAAAAAGGCTTGTCAGGCAAGGCCGCCACGCACTCGTCAACGCTGCCGGTGTGCGGTTGGTATGTGCCGACCAAATATGGGTTGCAGGAGCAGTCGCTAGAGTTCAGCGCAGAGGTCTTCGATTATGTCAAAAAGTCAGGCATCCGACATGTCCTGCTCGTCGCCTACTGGCGCGGCTATGGACTGAGCGACGCGGGCCGCAGGGCGGAATTTGAAACCGCGCTGTTGGGTACGATCCGCGACTTAGCTAAAGAAGGCGCTCAAGCTTGGGTGCTGCTTGACGTGCCGGTGCATGGCTTTGATATTCCCAAAGCGCTTTCGCGTTCGCAGCTATCCGTAGCGGATTTGGCGGAGCTGTGTTCGCGTCCTGAGTCGCTAAGCCAGGACGGTCCGAACTCCTTGGAACTTACGCAGAAAGTGATTGCAGCCGGCGGGCGCATCTTGGACCCCAAGCCTATGTTCATGAGTCCAACCGGCGATAGCTACCTGATCCAGTCCGACGATGTTGCACTGTATCGCGACGGCCATCACTTGACTACTCGCGGGGCGAAGCTATTGCTGTTGCCCTACCTGCGTAACGCCTTAGCCGAGCTCGGAAATGAGTAGGCATTGAATCCAAAGTTCGATTGCCTGGCGGGGAACTTGCCTCCTCTCAACGCGGCGTCCGTCGGAGGCAAGTGGCTAGTGCACCAACACCAAACAGCCGTTCTGGGGCTTGTCCCCGACGGCTGAGGCTTTGGTGTCCTAAGTCCAGAGCAGGGGCGCGACCCTCGTCGCCTTCCCTTCGCCCGCCCAGCGGGCGGAGGGAAGGCGGTTGATTCTCTGCTGAGTCCGACGCTCTAGGACGCCAAAGCGGCGTCCGTCGGAGGCAAGCTCCGAACGGACGTGAGCGTCAACAGAAATGTCTAATTGAGCCGCTACGGTTTACTTGCCGATTGCCGCAGGATCGTAGCTACCAGCGCGGTCCAGCCGGTTTGGTGGCTGGCGCCCAGCCCGCGACCGTCGTCACCATGGAAATACTCATAGAACAAAACCAGTTCGCGCCAGTTTTCGCTTTCGGCATAATTCGTTTCTTGACCATGGCAGGGACGACGACCCTCGGCATCGGGCAGAAACAGCCGAGTCAGTCTGCGCTGTATCTCCTGGGCGACTTCGAGCAATGTACAGAGGTTGCCTGAGCCGGTTGGGCATTCGATCTGGAACTGCTCTCCGTAGAATTCATGGTAGGTCTTCAGCGATTCGATCAACAGATAATTGATCGGAAACCAAATCGGTCCGCGCCAATTGCTGTTGCCACCGAACATATAGGAATCGCTTTCGCCCGGTACGTAACTTACGGACTCCGTATATCCGTCGCCTTTGAATTCAAAGGGTTGATCGCGATGCACGGCGGACATCGATCGAATGCCGAACGGCGATAGGAACTCGTTTTCATCGAGCATTACAGTCAGCAATCGCCGCAGACGATCTTCATTTGGCAACGCCAGCAATCGCAATCCATATTCTTCACCGTCGGGACATTTGCGGGTTAAGAAGTTCATCTGCGAAGCGACGTCTTTGCGGTGATTTAAAAACCATTTGGTGCGTTTGCGAAAGCCGGGTAGAGCCATAACCTTGCGCTCGTCGAGTAAGACGGGTGTACACAGTGGCATGAGGCCTACCAGCGACCGCACTTTGAGCGGTATGAATTGGTCATCGGTCTGCAAATGGTCGTAGTAGAAACCATCCTGCTCGTCCCACAATCCGGATCCGTGTAGCGAGTTGGCTGCTTCGGCAATCGCGATATAATGTTCGAGGAATTTGCTGGCCATGTCGGCATAGGCGTTGCTGTCCTCGGCCAATTCTAGGGCCATGTTGAGCATGTTCCCGCAGAAGAAAGCCATCCAAGCCGTCGCGTCCGCTTGCCGCAGTTCGCCGCCCGTGGGCAGGGGCTTACTGCGGTCGAACACTCCAATATTATCTAATCCCAGAAAGCCGCCGCTGAAAATATGGTTGCCCGCTGGGTCCTTGCGATTGACCCACCACGTGAAATTCAGCAACAGCTTTTGAAAAGTTCTCGATAGAAACTCCTTATCGCGCTGCCCCTCGGGCCCGCTGGCATGATAGACGTTCCAGCAAGCCCAGGCGTGGACAGGCGGATTCACATCGCTCAACGCCCATTCGTAGGCCGGCAGCGAGCCGTTGGGATGCATGTACCATTCGCGCAGGAATAACAGCAGTTGCTCCTTGGCGAAATTCAGATCGATGTGGGCCATGGGCAGCATATGAAAGGCCAGATCCCAAGCCGCATACCACGGGTATTCCCATTTGTCGGGCATGCTGATCACATCGCGATTGAACAGATGCTGCCAATCGTGATTGCGTCCATATTTGCGCGACGCCACGTCAACTTCGTAATTGCTGTCGCCGCTCAACCAAGCATCGACCACGTAGTGATAGAACTGCTTGGTCCACAGCAAGCCTGCATAGGCCTGGCGCGAAACCTGCTGCTCCGCCACGGACAATTCGCTGGAGAGGATATCCGCATAGAATGCGTCTGCTTCGCGTTTTCGTTGGGCAAAAGTCTGTTCAAAGCTCGCGCCAAACCACTCCGGCGGCTCCTCGCTCGCCTGGCACATCCGCGCGCGCAGCACCACACTCTGACCGGGTGCCAGCACATGTTGGCTCACCGCAGCAACTTTAGTTCCTGCCTGCCGCGGGTTGACGGCTAGATTGTTGCCGTTGATGAGGTAGCGGTGAAAGGCATCCTTAAAGTAGCCGCTGGTCGAAGGTACATCGGGATGCAGGTCGGTATTGGTTTCATTGTCCGTGAAGATGAACTGCGGCTGGCTGCCATCGGAGGCCATATCGCTGCGAATGAGCCATTGCCCTAAGCTGATATGCCGCGTCTGGATGCACTGGCCAACCAATTTCATACTGGGTTTAGGAGTGCAACCTTCATGCGTGCAATCCCAAGTCCAAGTGTTGCGATACCACCACTGCGGCACGACATGCAGCTCCGCAGATTTGGTACCGCGATTGGTGATCGTGGCTTTGATCAGGATATCATCAGAAGATTGCTTGGCGTATTCGAATTCGCAATCAAAATAATTTTCGCCGTTCAGAACGCCGCTGTCTGCCAACTCGTATTCGAGCTCCGTGCGCGAGCGCTGACGATTCTGCTGGACCAGACTTGCGTACGGATACTCCGCCTGTGGATATTTGTAAAGGCTCCGCATGTAGGAGTGCGTTGGAGTGCTGTCCAAGTAGTAATAAAACTCTTTGACGTCCTCGCCGTGATTTCCTTCGGGACCGGTCAATCCGAACAATCGCTCTTTGAGGATGGGGTCTTTGCCATTCCAAAACGCGAACGAAAAGCACAAACGGCACTCGCGATCGCAGATGCCCATCAATCCATCTTCACCCCAGCGGTACGCACGACTACGCGCGTGATCGTGCGGGAAGTAACTCCACGCATCCTGATTGGTCGAGTAGTCTTCGCGAACTGTACCCCACTGCCGTTCGGACAGATAGGGCCCCCAGCGCTGCCAATTCGCTTCCCGGCTGGCGGCTTCCTGCAGTCGTAGTTGCTCGGCTGATATCTCGGCAGGTAGCTGGGCAGGTATACTAGCGGGCATGCGGTCTATCCCTAGATCGTGTGTCGTGTGCTCATGTAGAACGGCATCATCGTAGCAGCTCGCCGGTTCCGCTTGAATGCCCTCTGCCGCTGCCTAATCGAGTGTCAGACGACTCCGCCAAGACGATTGGGCGACAGGATAAACGCCATACATCCGCTTTATAAAGTGGCGTCCTGTCCAGTGCCTACAGTGTTGTTGCCAGCCCCAGCGATTTAAGAAGCGATCGCTGATACGACGGTTGGTCACGTGGCAGACGATTGCACTGCTTTGCTTGAGCCTCGCAATCTCATCCAGAACCAGCGCCGCCGCATACAGTGTGCTCATGGAAGTCTGCGGGCCGGAGCGAATATACGACAACGTGATGAATGCCGACGATGCGGATGAATGGTGGTAGTAGGCTTCGCAGCGGTCGTTGCGCACAGAGCGAAAATGAGTGTCCAGCAGGACTTGGGCTACATTTCCAGCGTACGGCCACCAGCGACCATGAATCGCGCTCAAGCGTCCATTCTCGGCCACAATCAGCCCCGCGCGGCGGCTGGTCAATAAACTGGCCTGCGCGGCGACATTCGAAACGGGAGTCAGGCCAATGCCGGCCCAGCCAGTCGCTAGCGACCTGCGATTCCCAGCGCCTCTTTGATCAATCGCCAAATCCATAACATGGCTCCCATAAGGACAACACAACTGACGATGATACTGACAATCATGCCAGGGCCGAGCGCGAAGGCCGGTGCAGCCCACTTGGTCCACAACGCATCCCAATAGACCAGCAGCAGCACCGTCGCGGCGCACAAATAGGGTCCGTAGGGTGTGGCTGCTTCGCCGGTAATCAGCCAACGAACCACGACAAAAACCAGCGAAACGATGGGTGCGATGAAAAATATTAATAGGCTCGGCTGCCAGCCGACGTAAGTGCCAATCATGGCCATCAATGTCACGTCGCCAAAGCCCAACGCTTCGACTCGTAGGCCCCACGTGGCCGACAGTCGCACCGCCCACGTCACGCCACCGGCAAATGCAAGCCCCATCAGACTGCTCAGTAGATAGGTCCAGCGGTTCGGCGCACCGGCTTGAGCTGACCACCATACCAGGGTGACACCCAGCGCCAGCAGCGTAGTCACGCCTAGCACCGCTTTCCATAGCCAGGGATTGCGAAACATACGGGCGAAGAAAAATTCGAAACCCTTGCGGCAACCGCGACGACCAATCCAGCGCCGATCCAACAGCGCTAGTCCCCACACGGCCACAATCAACAAAGCGAAAAACAGTCCCCACTTCCCAGACAAATAGGCAGGCATCAAGTCAGGAATATTCGCATGCAGCTCAACGAGCTCGAGCGGTGCTTGATGGAAGGGCAACCAAACTGGCGCAATGGTTGCACCCAGCAATCCTAACACGGTGCCGGGTATCGTGATCCAATCCGGGATCGATTGCTCGTCGAAATCGATGAACGTGGCAATCATCATCAAAACGAACAACGTGAAATGCCCGAGAAACTGACAGTGCAGTTCAGGCTGTAGAACCTTGGCCGCTTGGCCGTTGGGCAGTGCCCCGCCGGAAACATAAAAGTGATAGTACCAAGCCACGGCCAGAGGGAATATCAATTCTATCAGCAGCGGCCTCAGCCAAAACCACTTGCCGTACACGCCCGCTTCGCGGCGCAGCGCGTACCAACCAAAGATCGGTGCGTGATCCCTCCAGCTTCTTGGCGGCAATCCCTTGGGCGCGGGCGTCCAGGGTCCGTGAGGGCGACGAAAGTAAGCCCAATTGACGATGGCCCAATTGATGAAGCGAGCCGCTACCAGGGCCACGAGTCCAACAATCGCGATTCGCAATGGAAAGGGCAGGGAAATAAAACCAGTCAGCACCGAGTATCCTCTGGCATGCAAAGAGCCCTTGGGCTCAGCTTGTCTGTTTGCATCCATGCACCCGTTACGTGAGAGAGTTTACCCATTGGGCAATCTCTGCCGACAGTTCATCGGGTGTGCAACCGTCGGCGACTAGAACCTTTTCTGCCAAGCTGCAATAAATCGGCTCGCGGATGGCCAGAATCTCGACAACTTCCGCATAACCGCCCAACTTTGATAGTTGCGGGCGACGCTCGGCGGTCGTGTGGTCGGCCTCGATGCGCTGAAAGAGTTGTTGCGGCGAGCTCTTAAGCCACACAGTGCGTCCGCTCTCTCGGATTCGCTGCTGATTGGCATCTCGAAGCACGGCTCCGCCGCCAAGGGCTACCACGGTCGGCTCGACAAAAGCAGCGATTTCCGAGATCGCGATTTGTTCGCGATCACGAAATCCCGCCTCGCCTTCGTCGGCAAAAATCTGGCGAATCGAATGACCGGCAGTCAACTCTATCCGTTCATCCGCATCAACGAATGGAAGCCCAAGGCGTTGACTTAAGAGCCGGCCCACCGTCGTTTTGCCGCAGCCGCGATAGCCCATCAAGTAGATATGCAATCGGGTCACGGACTATTTCTTGGCGACTTCGAGCTGGTCCAACATTTTGGCCAAGTCGGCACCGTGCGAATCGGTCTTCACTTTGTCGACAACAGCCAGGATTTTTGCGTCTTTGCCAATAATAAACGTAACGCGAGCTGCAGTGCTCTTACCTTCGCCCAGCACGCCGAACATCTTGGCATTTTGGTGCTTGGGGTCGCACAGAATCGGATAATCCAGGTCCAGTTTCTTTGCGAAGGCCGCGTTGGCTGCGACTGGATCGGTACTGGCGGTAAAGTAGGCCACTTCGTACTTCTTGAGCAATTCGCCAGCTTCTTTCATCGACTTGCACTCTTTCGTACAACCCGGTGTGTCCGCCTTAGGGAACCAAGCCACAATGACCGCTTGTTTGCCTTCGAAGTCCTTTAGCGAATAGGTCTTGCCATCGCTGCCGGACATTTCGAACGCCGGTGCTGCATCGCCAACTTTGAGTAGGTCCGCAGCGAGCGAAGCGGACATACAACCACACACTACAGCCATTGAAGCAAGTAACTTGAGCATCATTTAGGATCCTACGTGCAAGGGAACGGGGAGACTGGAAGAACACAGTTTTACGAACGCTGGTATTCTAGCAGTACCAGCTCGAAGCGCCAGCGAGTGGGTCCAGCATTCGCACATTTTTGGCCACAGCCGCGACTCACGTCCGCCCAGGGCTTGTCCCTGCCGGACGCCGCTTTGGGTCCTAGAGCGTCTCAGCAGAGAATTAACCGCCCTCCCTCCGCCCGCTGGGCGGGCGGAGGGAAGGCGGCGAGGGTCGCGACGCTGCTCCGGCCCTTAGGACGCCAAAGCCTCAGCCGTCGGGGACGAGCCCCAGAACGGCCACGTGGTGTTGGCGCCGCGTACGCTTTACTCCAACATCAGTTCACGGGGCTTCCAAAAGTGTATTAGTTCAGGACTATCGCCACTAAAAACACCCTGCCAGGTCGGCGAATCGAATTCGAAGACGGCGATGGCCGCAGTTGGCATATCGCTATGGCTGCGCGACAGATGGTTGACGAGCAGCGCCAGTCCTGGATTGTGTGCGAGGACCAGTACAGTCTGCCAGGAATCGCGCAGCGATTGCACTTCTCGCCTGATCTGCTCCGGAGTCGCGAGGTACAGCGACTGGCTGCGGAGCACTTCTGGCGGACCACTCAACTCTGCTTGCAGCAATTCGACTGTCTCGATGACACGCTGAGCCGTGCTGGCTAAGATCGCATCGACGTGGATTTCATGTTGATTTAGGTGCAGGCCCATGAAGGGAGCTGCCGCGCGACCACGGGCGTTGAGCGGTCGATCGTGGTCCGACAAGCCAGGTTGTTTCCAGTCGCTCTTGGCATGGCGCATCAACAGCAATTTTTTCATCCATGCAATCCAGCTAGTGAGCGAACAAAAACTCGCGGCTCGTCATCAAACTCCAAAGCAGATCTTGGAAAGTCTCTGCCCGCAGCACTTCGGCTTGATCCGCATCGGCCACCAGTTTCAACATGCGACTGCGCTCATCGGCGGACGGGCCTCGAGATAGCGACAACAAATAGGCTTGATCGATGACTTCGGCTGCGGTCAAGTCCTCCGCGATCCACTTGCGGATAACGCTCTTTTCGTTGGCCAGTTTTTCATTCAGAGTGTCGCCATTATTTAGGTGCAAGACTTGCACGACTGTCGGTTGGTCACTGCGCTCGCAATCGCAGGTAATCCGACGTTGATGGCGTCCGAAAGTCTTGAGGAAGTAGTTGACAACCGCCGAGTCGTAGAGCTCCAGCGCGGAAGTGCCAGCCGGATATATCTCAGTTGGCTTTTTGTCGGCGCCGACGAACTCAATCTCCTTAAATTCGGTGGGTACACCCGTCACCTGCACGACAGCGTCATGCAGAACTTCGGCCATCAAGCGGCGTGGGTAGTAGCGGCAATAAAAGCGTTTGTCGGCCAGGTTATTGGCGTTGGCTTCAGCGGTTCGTTGATAAGTCTGTGAACTGAGAATCAGCCGCATGAGCGATTTCAAATCGTAATTATGCTCGATCAAGTAGTCGGCCAGAGCGTCCAACAATCGTTCGCTGCTGGCCGGATTGCTGGCCCGCAAGTCATCGACCGATTCGACCAAGCCAACTCCCATGTAGGCAGCCCACACTCGGTTAGCGATCGCGCGGCTGAAGTAACGATTGTCGTCGCCGGTTAACCACTGCGCCAACGCGACTCGCCGGTCGCTGGTGTCGGCAACGTCCAGCGGCTGGGCGTCCAGCGGCGTTGGAGGCTGAGCTTTGCCGCGCGAGGGTTGAATCAAATCGCCACGATCGAGCACAACCAACGTCCGCTTGCCATCTCCGTTGCGGGCGTCGCCACCCCAGCCCTTGGCGCGGACTCGAGCATACAAATTGGCCATCGCGTAATACTGATCGTTCGTCCATTTCTCGAGCGGATGATTGTGGCACTTGGCACATCCGATCGACAGTCCCATAAACGCTTGACAGGTGTTCTCGGTCAGACTTTCCGGATCCTGATGAATGGCATAAAAGTTGGTGGCACCCTGCTGGGTGCTTTCGCCCTTGGCCAACACGATTTCGCGTGCGAATTCATCCCAGGGTGTATTGGACGTAACCTGTTTTCGTATCCAAGTGTAAAAGGCAGCGACCGCATCGGGCCGCAGCAAATTGCCGTTGACCAGCAGCAAGTTGGACCATTGGTACGACCAGTAGTCCACATACGCTTGGCTGGCCAGCAGTTCGTCTACCAAGCGAGCGCGCCGGTCCGAGCCAGCGTCACCCAGGAAATCGCGGAGCTGATTGGGTGTCGGAATGGTGCCTGTGGTATCGATGAATGCGCGGCGGACGAATGTTTCATCCGAGCAACCCGGCGAGGGTGCCAGCCCAAGCGCACGCCACTCGTCGAGCAGCACTTCGTCGATGATATTTGCGGGTTTGAAATCGACGTAGGCTGCTAGTGGCGTCTGCTCCTGGAATGGAACAACGACCGAGGCCATCGCAATGCGGCTGCCAAACCAGACCGCAATCGGCCCCTTTCCCGGTCCCATCATTTCAACCCTACCGAACTCGTCGACTTCAGTCACGGTCTCGTTCGCGGACGAGAATTTTGCCCAGTGTGTTACGTCCTCGATTCGGCCATCGGCGTAGTGCGCGCGAACGACCAACTGCTGCTGATCCTCCTGCGAAAGCCGCATATCGGTGGGTAGAACTTCGATGTTAACGAGGTCCGCATCGAGCAACCTGTTCTCATCAACGCCCGTGGCTTTCTGGGGCTTGGTGAGTTGTGCAGTGCTGCTGTGCGCGGTGCTACTGTGCGCTAGTGACTCGCTCGAAGGTTGCGGCCCCAGTGCCCCGCCGGCGATCCACTCCGCCAACACGCGGTAGTCCAGTGAACCCTCCGCCAGTCGCAGGCCGCCTTTATGCGGCAGCAGCATACTGGGCTTGGCCAGCAGCAAACTGCGGCCTGGATCCGCCGGCTCGATACGTCGCCCATGATCCTGTCGCGTGATCGTAAAGTGGTCAGCTACGCTGTCATAGCCACGCAACGAAAGTCGGAAACCACCTTTGCCGGACAGGGCACCATGACAGCCGCCGCTGTTGCAGCCTTGGCGAGCAAAAATGGATTGCACATGCGCATCGAATTGCCAGCGCAACGGTTGCTCTGCGCCCGCGACGCGAACTGCCACACTGCCAAGCGTGACGTCGCCGAGCTTCACATGCAGAGTTGTCGTGCCGTTGCCAACCGCCGTCACGCGACCACCGGTGATTTCGGCAACTTGGGGATCTTCCAACTCCAATGTCAGGCCCTGTGTAATCTGCGGGCCGATAGTCTGCGGCTGGCCGTCTGCCATAAATTGGCGCTGCACCACGAAGCTCGCACTGGACCCATTGCCCGTCAGCTCGATGCTAGCGGGAAAAATCGCATAGCCGGAAGTCTGTACACTCACGGTATTCTGTTCACCGACAGCGGGTTGGTCGGCGGCAATTACAACTCGGATCGAGGTCGTGAATAAGACCAGACTGACTGCCAGGACGAAAGTCCCTCGACGGATCGCAATTCTTGGTTTCATTTAAGTTTCGAACATGGTGGAAGAGAACTTTGGGGACCTCCATCATAGCCAAAAAACTTGTGGCCCGTTGGTCCTCAACGTAAATCTCAGTGGGGACCACCGAGCCTAACAAAATTAGCGAGCCGTTCATGGCCAAAGGCCGTACACGGTTGTGATTTTTTGTAGGGTGGGTCAAATCGCGATAGCGATGTAGACCCACCGCTACTGCAATCACAC
>JBGSJL010000286.1:0-35251 GCA_041741955.1 Pirellulaceae bacterium
GAACCAGTCTTCGTAAAACAATTTCTCACATCGGTAATCGTGCGATTGTTGTTGTCGGTCAAACAGTCGATGATGATCGAGCACCCTCCCGGACCAAAACCCTCGTACCGCGCTAGCACAAAATCCTCACCTCCAGCACCACTGGCTTTGTCGAGCGCTTTCTCGATCACATGACTGGGCACTTGATCGCGCTTGGCCTTTTCGATCAGGCTCCTGAGCGAAGGATTGGCCGATGGGTCCGCTCCGCCATTCTTCGCCATCACGTAGAGCTGTTTGCCGTACTTGGAATAGATCTTCGATTTCTGTCCAGCCGTCTTGGCCATCGACACTTTGCGAACTTCGAAACTACGACCCATTTTCGTTCTCGTTACAGAGGTTTTGAGTTTTTCTGCCTGTCGGCAACTTCCGCTTGGCAAGCGGCAGCCATAAATCTACCGTAGCCAGACTCGCCAGACTCCCCACTCGCCAGACTTCGGACTCTGCCGTAGCCACATTGGATCGGCTGCACCAATGTTAGTCTTTACTGTCGGCCTGTGGCAGAGGTCGTATTCGCCTATAATGCTCGGTTAGCCGCCCCAGTCGACTGATATGCAGTCGCCTGGTATGCAGTCGACTGATATGCAGTCGCCCTGATGTGCAGCCGCTTGCCTTGCACCGAGCCGTGCAACTTGACGCCTCCGAGCGCATCTTCGAGCCCTGGGGAACACGAAACCAAACACTTAGAAGGCGCAGTCCCAGATGAAAATTACCAAGTGGAAGAATACCCTCACCAAGCTACGACTTTTCTCATGCTACCTGTTTAGCATGTGCCTACTAGATGCCGCCTGCTTCGCGGCCAAACCCAATGTATTGTTCATCGCTATCGACGATCAAAACGACTGGATCGGTACATTGGGTGGACACCCAGCCGCTCAAACACCGAATTTAGATCGACTCGCAGGGCGTGGAACGGTTTTCCTCAACGCGCATTGCAACGCTCCGCTGTGCAATCCGTCGCGGACCAGCCTGATGCTTGGCTTACGGCCAAGTACGACCGGCATTTATGGTTTGGCTCCTTGGTTCCGCACGCTTCCCGATTGGAAAGACCGTGTCACCTTAGCGCAGCACTTCGAGAATCAAGGTTACACCACCTATAGTACTGGCAAGATTTTTCATAGTTGGCGCCAAGCCGAAAGAGGCGAGAAACATCCAGAGTTTCAAAAGACGGGGCCGGTGGGCGGCGTAGGCTCCAGGCCGCCCAAGAAACTGGTCGGGCAAACGCCGATGGGCAATAACCCGCTCGTCGATTGGGGCGTTTGGCCACTGGACAACGACGACAGTTCCAAAGGCGATTATCAGGTTGCAAGCTGGGCGGTCGAGCAAATCAAGTCGGCACCTAAAGACGAGCCGTTCTTTCTGGCGGCTGGTTTTTTCTTGCCACACGTGCCGTGTTATGCAACGCAAAAGTGGTTCGATCTGTACCCCGATGATGACAGTGTGCTACCGGCCATCTTAGAGCAAGATCGCGACGACACGCCGCGTTTCTCTTGGTATCTACATTGGGAGTTACCCGAACCGCGATTGCAGTGGGCCAAGGAAAATAATCAGTGGCGCAACTTGGTGCGGAGCTACCTGGCCTGCACCAGTTTTGTTGACTCGCAGATTGGGCGACTCATAACCGCGCTTGATGAAGCCGGTGTGGCGGAGAATACGATCGTCGTTGTCTGGGGCGATCACGGCTGGCACTTGGGAGAAAAAGCGATCACTGGAAAAAATACGCTCTGGGATGACGGTACGCGCGTTCCGTTGATCTTTGCTGGGCCAGGCGTCACATCCGGCGGTCGGACCATGCAGCCCGCCGAATTACTCGATATCTATCCGACGCTCATCGAGCTGTGTGGTCTGGAACAACGCAGCGACTTGGAGGGCCTAAGCCTCACTCCGCAATTGGTCGACGACAGTGCCGAGCGCCAGCGACCCGCGATCACCAGCCACAATCAAGGCAACCACGGCATCCGTAGCCAACATTGGCGATACATCCACTACGCCGACGGCAGTCAAGAACTCTACGATATGCTCAACGATCCCAACGAGTGGACGAACGTGGCCGACAAACCCGAGCACGCGGCCATTATCGCCCAGCACAAACAGTGGCTGCCTAAGATCGATAGGCCACTGGCCGAGAACAGTGCCAATCGCACGCTCACCTACAATCCCGTCAGCGACGAAGCCGTCTGGGAGGGCAAAACGATCAAGCGCTCCGATCCCATTCCGCAGTAGCATCTGAGGTTCACTTGGGCGCACTAAAATCAATTCGGTATCCGCGGCCGGATGGAATCGATAATCCGCTGCACACGCTCGCGTTCGGGCGGATGAAAGCGATCGAAGGGCTCGGCCAGAAAGTCATCGCAGATGCCCAAGATAGAGAGCGAACACTTAGTTGCCTTGATGTACCGCGAAGCGTACTTGCCAACTTCGTAGATCATTTGAAGATCTTGGATGATCTGACTCAACTCCTGCACACGGGTCGTATCACCCGCCACACAGGCGCGATAGCATTCGACGAATAGCGTTGGGAACACATTGGCACCACCGGCAACACCTCCATCGCCACCCAATTGCATCGCCTCGGGCAATTTGGCTTCCGGTCCTATCATGATCGACCAATCCGGCCTAAGTTGCCGCAAGGCAATCAGTTTTCCGAAATAGTCCAGATCGCCACTACTATCTTTAATCCCAACAATATTCTCAATCGTTGACAACTTCTGCAGCGTCTCCAAATCGAACCAGACCTTGGTCAAACTCGGCATGTTGTAAAGCACCAATGGCAGAGGCAATTCGGCGGCAATGTTTTGTACATAGCCGGTCAACTCTGTCTGTCCGGCAGGGAAATAGTAGGGCGTTGAGAGTACCACCGCAGCCGCCCCCGCTTGGGCAGCATGTTCTGACAAGTGGACCGATTCCACAAAAGACGTATCCGTAATACCCACGAGAACTGGCACGCGTTGATTAACGAGCTGGCAGGTTCGGTCAATGAGTTCCCGCCGCAGTCGATAGCTCAGACTCGGAGCCTCTCCCGTGGTCCCGAGAATAAAAATGCCCTGCACACCGCCCGCAATCACCCGCTCGACCAGCCGCGTTAGGCCCTGGTCGTCGAGCGTATCGCGACCTAGCAGAGGAGTAACTAGCGGTGGAATGATTCCGTGAAATTTTCGTGCGGTCATTGGCTGCAAACACTCTCGAGTAAATGATTTGTCTATTTTGGCGCACTGCCTAACTCATCGTCGTCGTCATCTTCATCCGCGCCAGCGGCCCACTCAGGGTAGGCGACTTGCGTGCCCTTCATCGCCCGCCACAGGATCCGATTGAGTACATCTTCGGGTGCGCGATCCACCTCGCGGAAATTCAGTTGTAGCGAAACCAGCGCATCTTCGCGAAGTTGTGGGTCGGCTATAGCTTTAGGGTCGGGATTCATTTGATCCAGCGGCACGATATTGGCCACCGCATCAAAGGCAACCAAGTTGGGGGTGTCGGTAAAGCAATCAAACATCGGCGTCGCACTGGCATCAAATTGGTTCATGGGTGGCAAGCCCAAGATCTGTTCGATCGTGCGTAAAATGCTGGTCGTATTGTACTGGGTACTGACTAGCGCGGCACGGCGCGCATACGGACTGATGCAGTAGGCGGTGGTGCGGTAGCCGCTGACGTGATCCCAGCCCGCTTGGGGATCATCTTCAATCGCAAGGATTGCCATCTTGGGCCAAAACTGCGAATGACTCAATGCCTCTACGATGCGTCCAAACGCCAAATCGTTGTCTGCCAAACATGACGCGGGCGTCGGGCAACCGGGCCGCGTGCCGCTCGCATGATCATTGGGCAGACAAATGATCGTGAGCTGCGGAAATTCGTTCTTGGCTTCGAATTCTTTGAGCTCCCTAATGATATAGTCAGCGCGATATTGGTCGGGGACCGACATTTCCCAACCCACATATTCAGTCGGTGAATATGGCGTAATGCTTTCGACCGATGGCGCACACTGGAAAATCACTTCGTCGCTTTCGCCCTTCCAAGTTCGATAGCAGGCCAAATAGTCAGGGCTACCCTGCTTTTGCGGATCGCGATAACGCACGGTGGGCATCATGAACTCGCCATAGTTGCGTATCGACTTGCCATGCAGACTGGCGCTGTCCCAAATAAATCCGGCCGGCGAATAGGCGAGAGCATCGCTCTCGTCGATTCCCATACCATCCGGATAGGAGCGTGGAAACCCAGCAAAGCTCTTTTCCATATAGTCGGTGCTCATCGCCGTGGTGCTCCACTGGTGACCATCCGCGCTCAGAATGCCTGCGCAGTAGGTATTGTCGAGCAGTACGAACTCGTCGACCATCTTATGTTGATTGGGCGTAATATCGCGACCAAATATGCACAGGTCCGGTTGCCCGTTGCCCCGGTCCAAAGCACCGAAAAGTTGATCGTACGAGCGATTCTCTTTGATCACGTACACAACGTGCTCGATCAGGCTGGGTTCTCCCATCCGCTCGGGAATGGCGCGCGGAGGCTGGTCGCTACGGGCCGGCAGTGCGGCTTGTGCAATACGTTCGGCACGCATATTTCTGGCCGCGCGCTCGGAGAGCTGGAGCAGTTCCGCTTTTTGGGGAATGGAAAACATCGAGAGGCTACCATGATAGTGGTGCGAATTAAAGGCTTTGGCTCCAGTGGCCGGCTCGGTTTTGGCGACAACGGGGAGACCCTTAATATTGGCTACGTAGATCTTCTCGCGTCCTGCGTCGAAGCATAGTGCTCCCGGGTACCAACCCACCGGAATTAGGCCTTCAAGCTCGGAACCCGCTTCGGGCCGAAATTCAATGACGGCGACTGCGTTTTGAGAACCATTGGCGACATAGAGGTCTTTGCCATCGGGCGCGAAAGCAAGTGCGTTAGGACCCGCACCAAACAGGTCGGAAGGTTTGGCTTTTGCCCAGATCGTTTCTACAATGCTCTCTTGAGCCACATCGATCACACTTAAATGATCTGAGGCTGCGTTGGCGCAAACGACATACTTGCCGTCCGGCGAAGCAGCTAACCCGCTGGCGTGCAGCCCAGTCAAAATTTCGTGCGGCATTTTCGATTCACCCGAACCGTCGATGTCGATATTGATGATACTGACGGAGCCTTCGCTGGCGATATGTCGCACGGGGTCAACACGTACTTCCGTGCCACGTCCGGCTGGGCCCGTAAGATCCGCGTTTTCAGGTCGTCTACCGCCCCAATTACTCACAAAAGCCTTACCTGCGACCAGCACCACAGCGTAGGGTGCGACACCTACGTCCCAAGTTCGCACTATCTCGCTAGACAGCGTATCGATTTCCAGCAGTTGATTGGAAAGGTTGCCGCAAACGAACAGTTTTCGACCGTCCTGCGAGATTGCCAGCCCGCTGGGGATCTCATTTTCTCGTCTGGGCGCATTGGCACTGGGAAGCGGAATGGTGTGGCTGGGTTGAACTTGGCCAGTCGCATCCACCGCGAACACTTTGATCGATCCATTCACATTGCTCAAGTAGATACGAGTGTCGTCGGGAGAAAAGATCAAGCCCGTGTAGCTAACTTGACCGCTCTTGTCCGTCTCAACAACTTGGTCGGGTGCCGCAGCCAGCGGGCTACGGGCCGACTCAGCGGGCATACCTACCTGCTGCTTGAGCGTCCCAGTCTCCGGATCGACGACGTGCAGCAAATTTGTCTTGCCGGACACAACCAGCATGCGTCCGGAGTGCGACAGCGCGAGGGCTTGAGGCCGCATACCGGGCAAATCAAGTTGCTGGCCAAACGGTGTCAACACCTGATTGACCGGCGTAACCACCGTCCCCAATTCGCCGCGTCCCACCAAACTCGTATCCTGCCCTGACACGGTGTGTAACGCACAAACCATGAGTGCGAAATTCAAGATTGCTTTTTTCCACAATTGCATGTCAGACCTCGGTAGAATAGTGCCGTTCACACGTCCTGACTGGGCATCCACTCGCCGTGAATCCCGAGTTGCAAATTATATCGGCGGTACGGGGACTTGATGAGCGGAATGCAGTTTGACTCAGCCAACTCGCAAAAATTAATGGACTCTTAAGAAGAATTACTGTACGCGTTCACATATTCCTAAGTTTGGCATGCTCAGCGTGAAATTTTTGGACCTGACGCTCCGAAGCGAACAGGAAAAGCAACGAAAAGCAGCCGCTCTGGGGCTTGTCCCCGACGGCTGAAGTTTTGGCGTCCTAGGGCCCTGACGCTCAGCCTAGGTTGCTATCCGCCCGCACCGCGGGCGGAGGGATAGCAACCGTCCTGGCGAGCTCCGCGCCCGGCTTAGGACGCCAAAGCGGTGTCCGTCGGGGACAAGCCCCAAAGCGGACAGGAAATGCAGATGGCAACTGGGTTCCTGGGCAACCGAAAACCATGACTGCGAAAATCTAGTGCCCAGGGTTGTTACCCACCAATTCTTCTGAAGAGCCAATTAATGAAAGTTTTACACGTGTTTCACTTGAGCCAAGCGCGCGAGCTGTTTCGAGTCGGTATTGGGCTGGGCCTACTGGTATTGTCCCAGTGTAGTTTGCCTGCGGCAGATCGCATCAACGTGCTGCTACTATGTATTGATGATCTGCGCCCCGAACTACAGTGCTACGGAGTCGACTACATCCAGTCGCCGCACATCGACGCGTTGGCCGCGACAGGACGCACCTTCACACGGCACTTTGTGCAAGCACCGACGTGCGGTGCGTCTCGCTTCGCGCTGCTGACGGGACTGTTTGGCGGGGCATCCAACGAGGCTATTTTTCAGCGCGCTGCGCAGATCCACAATGGGCAAGCCGTGCCGCCGAGTATGCCCGATTGGTTTCGCAAACATGGCTACACGACGGTCTCCGTAGGCAAAGTCTCCCATCATCCCGGAGGCCGCGGTGGGCCGGATTGGGACGACGACGATCAACCCGAAATGCCCGCGGCTTGGGACCGCCATCTACTGCCCGCCGGAGCCTGGCAACACCCACGGGGCGCCATGCATGGCCTGGCCCACGGCGAAATTCGCGATAATGCCAAAAACATGGATCTCTTTCAATCGGCTGACGGCGATGACTCTATCTATCCGGATGGCCTAATCACCGCCGAGGCCGTACACCAAGTGGAACTGTTGGCCAGCGACAGCTTCAGCAAAGACAGTGTCAGCAAAGATCGAGTAGGCAACCATCAGGGAAAACCTTTTTTTCTGGCGGTAGGAATCATCCGCCCACACTTGCCGTTCGGCGCACCGGCTAAGTACATGCAGCACTATCGCGAGGTCGCGCTCCCGCCTATCGCCCATCCGCTAAAGCCGAGTGGAAAAACCACCTGGCATAACTCCGCCGAATTTATGAAATACAATCGTTGGCAGCGCAATCCAATCGAAGACGCGGAATTTGCAACCGAAGTTCGCAAGCACTATGCCGCTTGCGTGTCCTACGCCGATGCACAAGTTGGCAAGATTATGGCCAGCTTGGAAGCAAATGGCTTGGCCGAAAATACCGTAGTCGTGTTGTGGGGTGATCACGGTTGGCACCTGGGCGAGCACGCGATCTGGGGAAAGCACGCACTCTTCGAAGAGTCGTTGCGTTCGCCGCTGATTATCTCCTATCCCCAAATCAAACAGGCTGGAGAGAAGACCCAGGCGGTGGTTGAAACGCTCGACATCTTCCCAACGCTTTGCGAGTTGACACAGCTTCCTGTGCCAGAATTCGTAGCTGGCGTTTCCTTGCTTCCGATCCTAGAATCCCCCGCCGCACCGGGTCACCCCGCCGTGTCCTATTCCAATAAAGATCGCACGATTCGCACGGACCAATATCGCATGATCTTGCACGCCGACGGCTTTGTGGAGCTCTACGATCACGACACGTCGGCCGGCGAGACCGAAAATCTCGCCGACCAATTGCCGACGGTTGTGACTCAACTGAACCAGCAACTCAGGGCGCGGAAGCCCTAGTTAGCAGGGCCAATTCGTATGCGCCGGTATTCCATTTGGCCACGGTCGCCTTCCAGACCAATGGGGCCCGTATCGGGCACCTTGAATTCAGCTTCGAGCACTTCTCCGTTACACGTACAATGAGCCAAGTTGCCTTTGACGGTCACCACGAGCTCGTTCCAGTCCCCGGAGCGAAAGGACTTCAAATCCTTGTAAGGGCCCGCCAAGAGGAAATCACGACATTGCAATTGCGGCTCGCGTAAAAACACACCACTGTCGGCGTTGGGCGTCGCGCGGAATTCGAGCTTCAAAGTGAAATCCTCGGAGAACGCGCGCTCGGTCCACAATTGCTGTATCTTGCGTCCCTCGGGCGGAGTCGTCACGATTAAGCGACCATTTTTTGCAACATAGCGACCATCGGCTGTCTGCGTCTTATTCGTCAGATCAACCTTTTCTTCAACGATTGGCCAGACTGGCGCATTGGGATCGCTTTCCCGCCAGCGCTTGCTCTGCGCAATTTGCTTTTGGGTAGAGGGCAACAAGCACCAGCCCGTCAGGTCGCGACCATTGAACAAACTTTCGTAGCCCGCTTCCACGGTGAAATTATCGACCTGCGTATCGACCCATCCGAGTGTCGCGAGCACCGGAAATAGCGCGGCGGCCCACTTGCTGTAACCGACTTTGTTGGGATGCAGTAGATCGGGAAACTCTTCAACTTTGGCGTCTCCAGCTCCATCGGCAAAGAGCGTCCAAGTTTCCAGCAAGGTGATTTGCGGGTCTCCCTTTACGGCGGCTGCATACAGAGCATTGAGCTGTTTAATTTTGTCAGCAGGCCGCTTCTTGGTCCCCGAACTGGGGAACACTTGGCAAACGACGATTGGCATCTGCGCATTATGTTCCTTAAGCGATTTGATGATCAGTTGAAAATTCTGAGCAATCGTTTCGGGCTCGGCGCCCTCTTCCAAATCATTGGTTCCCATCAGCAACACGACGCCGCGTGGCTTGAGCGCGAGCACATCTTCTTCCAGACGAATCAACATGCCGCGCGTCGTGTCGCCGCTGATACCGCGATTGGCGCACTGAACGGAATCGAAGCTGCCTCCAAAGTCATCGCCCCAGCCCTGGGTAATCGAGTCGCCCAGAAAAACCAGCGAGTTCTGCTCGTCGGAAACTTGGGTAGCCCATTGGCTGCGCTTACTCTCCCACAATTTGGAGAACCAATCGTAACGACGAATGGGCCCCGCTCCTGGCAGTCCTTCGTCGGTGGCCGGAATTGCAAATGATTTTTCCTGCGTGGCAGTCGCTGACTGTTGCGCATGTACGCCCAGGGCGTACAAACCGAACCAAGCGATGGCAAGAGTGTTTAAAAAGCGAAGTCTCATAGTGCCGCCTTCTCTAATGTTCTTAGGATCGTCGAAGTTACAATTTTATCCAAAATTAAGTATGGAGGTGGTCGCTCAATCCAAACCCAAAAGGCGAGGCAGCCACAGCGAAAGAGCGGGCACGTAGGTGATGAGCAACAACGAAATGAGCATCGCGAAGAAAAAAGGCAACATGGGCCGCGTCACTGCCGCTATCGAAGTCTTGCCAACGCTACAACCAACGAACAAACACGTGCCCACGGGCGGCGTACACAGGCCAATGCACAAATTGGCAATCATGATAATGCCGAAATGGATCGGATCCATGCCCAACTGAGTGACGACCGGCAAGAAGATCGGCGTAAAAATCAAGACTGCTGGCGTCATATCCATGAACGTACCCACTACTAGCAGCAGGGCATTGATGATGAGAAGAATAATGTAGGGATTGTCGGAAACACCCAGCAGCATGGCCGCCAGCGATTGCGGAATGTTTTGGTAGGCCAACACCCAGCTCATCGCCTGGCTGGTACTGATTAGCAAGAAGACCACAGAAGTAGTAATTCCACTGCGCAACAATATATCCGGCAGATCGCGGAGCTTGACTTCGCGATAGACGACGACAGCCATGATAAAGGCGTAGAGCACGGCGATGGCTGCCGCCTCGGTTGCCGAAAAAACGCCGCCTAAAATTCCAACTAGTACGATTACGACTAGCAATAAACTGGGCAGCGCGGAGAGCCCAGTCAAAAACCAGTTTTTGTTCGCCATGCACCCATCGGCTGTGGCTGCCGCATCGTGCTGAGAATCGCTACGCTGCAACTCTTGGTTGCGTGCAGACAGGAGCCAACACACGAACATGATGCTCAAGCCAACTAAAATTCCTGGTACGATGCCTGCCATGAACATGGCTGCTACGGATACGTTGCTGGCCACCACCGCGAAGACAATCATCACATTGCTGGGTGGAATCAGCAGACCTGTCGTGGCGGCAGTTGTCGTCACAGCCACACTGAATTCGCGATTGAATCCTTTGCGCTGCATTTCCGGAATCATCATCCCGCCCACCGACGAAACGGCAGCCGTTGCCGAACCTGAAATCGCGCCAAACATCATGCAGGTAAGCGTGCTGACATAGGCCAAGCCGCCTTGGTATCTACCCACGAGCAGGGAAGCCAGTTCGATGAGCCTCCGCGCCATCCCACCGTCGCCCATTAGATTACCAGCCAAAATGAAGAAGGGGATCGCCAGCAGTGGAAAACTGGCAATGCCATTGCTCATCCGCTGTGCCACGATGTAATTGGCCGGTATGTCACCCAACGATATCGCAGCCAACAGCGTACACAAACCCATCGTAATCGCGACGGGAGTGTTCATGGCCAACAGGACGATGAAGCTAACCAACAAGATCAGCAACTGTGCTTCCATGGCTAACGCGACTCCTGGTCTACAGACTGAGAGCTAGCGGCTAGGTTCTCCGGCATGTCCACGTCCACTAATCGGCCACTCAGCGGCGACAGTAGCGCAAGTATCTCCTCCAGCCCAAATAGCACCATGAATAGTCCGCTGATCGGCATGGCCAGGTAAACGAACCCCATGCGGATCCCTAAGGCGGGTGTTAGCTGACCCGCGTGCAGGGTCTCGGTCACCAGCATGGTACCGCCGTAGACCATCGCGGAGCAGGCAAAGGCAACGACCAGGCATTGGACCATTACCTGTAAGAACATTCTGGCTTCCGGGTGAAGTTGGTTCACCAGATAGTCGACACCCAAGTGCTGTTTGCGACTCAGCCCGACTGCGGCGCCGAGCAGTGCGACCCAGGTGAGCAAGAACGTTGCCAGCTCCTCGGTCCAGCGGCTGGGTTCGCTGAGCACAAAGCGACTGACCACTCCCCAAAGTACCACACAGACTAGAGCGGCAAACATACTAATGACGCCTAGCTCCAGGATGCGCGTCAACCCGTCTTTTAGTGCGCGCATGGCTTACTTCGTTTCGGCTATCGCATGAAGTATGTCTCCAACCGGCGTGCCTTGGAAACTCTGTTGCAAAGGTGCCACCATGGCCGCAAATGCGCGTTGATCAGGATAATGAATGGTAACGCCCTCGCGCTGGACTGCCTCCAACACGGACACGCTCTCTTCGCTCCACAACTTGCGCTGAAAATCGGACGATTCATCGGCAGCTTCTTGTACCCATGCCTGGATTGGTGAAGACAGTTCGCGCCAAACCTTGCTACTCATCAGCAGCATGTCGGGCACGCGTGTATGTTCGTCCATCGACAAATGCTTGCAGACTTCAAAATGTCGATTGGTGTAGAAGCTGGGCGGATTATTTTCGGCACCGTCGACCATGGACTGTTGCAGAGCCGCGTAGAGCTCTCCGAACGCGATGGGTGTAGGCGACCCACCTAGGGCTTCGACCATATCCATCGAAGTTTTGCTCTGTTGCACACGAATCTTTAAGCCAGCCAAATCGGCGGGCACAAGAATGGGTTTGGTCGTCGTGTAAAAGTTCCTGGAGCCCGCATCGTAATAGCACAACCCGCGCAGACCAACGCCCTGACCTGCGACCAACAATTGCCGCCCCACTGGCCCATGGATCACTTTCCAATAGTGATCGTCGTCGCGAAAGATATAAGGTACACCGAAAACTGCCAACTCCGGAACAAAGCTCTCGATGGGAGCCGTCGAGGTCTTGGTCATGGCCAGAGCACCACGCTGCAACTGCTCGAGGCACTCCGTCTCAGACCCGAGTTGCCCGTTAGCAAAAACTTGAAGCTCCACCGAGCCCAACGACTTTTCACGCAACCGATCTGCCATAAATAGCATGGCCTTATGCACCGGATGATTTTGATCCAAACCGTGAGCCAGCTTGAGAACTCTGGTCGCTGTGTTGCCACTGTGCGTGGCATTCTGCAGTCGCACAAACCAAGCGAATACAGCGGTCGAAGATAACACACCGATGAGAAATCCGGCTAGTAAAAATGAAGTCGCTCTGGAAGCCATGCTGGTGCGCCATTGGTGCTGAAATACACTTTGTGCCATTGTGCGGGCTGTGTTTTGAACTTTCAATAGCGACGGGCAGTATTTTGATGCTTGGCTAGCGATTGGTGCCCAGGGCTAGCGTCTGAGGTTCACAGAACACTTTACCGTATGCTCGACGGTGCTGGCCGAAAAAATGGAACGACGTAAGGTCCTTCGGGAATGATGGCGATGGCGTTCGAATGGTGACGCGTGAAACTTTGTTCAATGGCCGCTTCGATCGAGCTGATGACATTCACGCCTGTCGCTTTGTAGTCCTGGCTGTGCAGACGATCGGAGTACAAATGGATCACGCCACGCGACATGGGCTTGAGCTGCATTTGCGTTTGCCATTCGTCGATGTTCGCATGCGACTGACTGAGAATGCGATCCAGAAAACTAGCCGAGCCATTTTCCACCAAACTATTCTGGGCATCGACGAATTCTGCCGAGCCCATACCTTCCGAACACTCGGAGGCGATGATCAAGTCGCCGCCGGGGGCCAAGATCTCCATGGCACCCACCATACCTTTGATGGTTTGATAGTAAGTTCTGTCCAGCGGGTAGCCAGCGGCGCAAGTAACCACTGTTGAAAATCGCTGCTGCACGGTGGCTTCGCAATATTCTCGAGCAAAATCGACCGCTTGTAGATGGCTCGCAACAATCTCGCCAAAGTTGACAAACGATAGCTTCCGATCTTCGTCGATAACCGTATTGAGCGCGTGTGCACCGCCCAACATTTCCATGATCTCGAGCTGCTCCTCATGCAGTGGGTTCGCATCAAAATTGCAGTTGGCGGCAGCCGGGTTCGCCATAAACCGAGCGCTATGAAACGTGGTAATCGTCTCGGCGTGTGCCAGTCCAGGCGCGATCACTTTTCTGCCTCCGGAATAGCCCGCCATGAAATGCGGTTCGACCAGCCCCGTTGCGATCCGCAAATCGGCCCGGACAAAACGTTGATCCAGCCGTACCACTGTTTTGCGCGTCTTGGTTATGCCCAGCAACACATGTTCGTTATCGTTGCGTGCAAAGTGATTTTCGACGCGGACCGTTTGCAGTACCCACGGATCGCCCACAAGCTCTTCAAGCTCCGCACCTTCATTGGGACGATGCAACCCCGTGGCCACCAGCACCACAATATTCTCGGCAGAAATGCCCGCCGAGATCATCGTCTCAATCATGGGCCGCAAGAACAATTGATTGGGGACGGGTCGGGTAATATCACAGATTGCGATGCAGGCAGTGCGAGCCTGCTTGGCCAGCTCAAACAGGGACGGCGAGTTGACGGGCTGTTCTAGTGCGCTGTCTATCGCTCGACGAGGATTCGCCAGCAGCGGCATTTCCGGTTTGCGGATTACCGTAACGCGTGCTCTGTCCGGTATAGTAACGGGAAGCAGCGATCGCCCATAGCGCAAATGATATTGCATGGTCTGTCCGTGATTCGTTTAGAGTAGCACCATTAACGATCGTACTCTGTCTCTTCGAGCCCACCCTCGGCCGCGAAAGGCTGCCAATTTTGAAAGGAGCGAGCGAGTAACAAAATATACAGCGAACTCGAAAGTAAACTGCCTACCGCAACGCCAGCCAGGCTGCTCGTTAGCGAGGGTCCTAGAATTACCGAGAACAAAAACGCACAGGCAGCGGAGACTACGGCCGCTGGGATCAACATCGCCATAAACACCCAGACGCTCGCCATCGCGCGACCGGCTGCTAGGGCATCGCGCTGCTGCAGTGCTCTGGGACGAATGATATTCCAAGAACCCAGCAAATTCATGTTGGCCACCAGTACAATCGCGATCGGAATGAGTGCCAGCGATGTCTGCAATACCGCCAGACTACTGCCGGGCGTTAGATAAAGGAAAAGGCACATGACCAGTAGGTGCAGCACGGCCAGTGGGATGACAGGGCCAGCCAGTTGACCGAGTACAATTCGCCATGCTGGGATAGGCAGCGACTTGAGCATTTCGCGCTGGGCCACAGGTCCTAAGAACCCCACAGGCAATTGCAGCAACAACAAGAAATCGGCATAAGCGGTCAACCCAGCCATCCAACCCACGACCGCTGGGCCTGCCAATCGATGGGAATCGATCATCAGTGGAACAACCAAAACAACTCCCACAATGGCCGTAGTAAAAACCAAATAACGCGGCAGAATACGCAGCGAATGCACCATCTGCATCCATGCGACGCTGCCCACGCCTCCCAGCCGATGGATCAACGGCAGCGAAAGACGCCGAGTCCAACTGGTACCCACACCCCCACCAGCCACGCCGCTGCGGAGCGAAGTTTGCCGGCGTGCAACCGATGCGTCCGTTCGACCGGTAGACACTTCGGCAAATTGGCTGCCCAACAAGTAAACCATCGCCACCAAGATGGCGATCACACCCAAGCGTAGCGGCAACAGGGCGAGCGTTTGTGGCACAAAATTCTGCGAGGCCAAAGGAGAAAACATCCAGGCCAATGGTGGCAAGATGACTTTTCCAAGCGGTGTGTCGAGAGCTGCCGCAGCCACACTCGAAACTTGCGGTGCTTCACCCCGCAACTTAACCGACTGCATCGATTGCGAAATCAATAGTAGCAGTCCACAAATTCCAATGACTGTGAGCAGCCGGCGGGCAGTGCGGATCGTACGCCCCTGAGCACTGCGAGCTGACAGCGAAGCCAGCATTCCCACCAACAACGAGACCGAAATCAGCAACCACATGCCCACCATGGCCGAAAGATAGCTGTCCACATACGCCAGCGCGATCAGCGACAGAACCACCGAGCTAATTAAACTGCGGAAGGCCAAGCGGACTAGATTGAGCGTAATGATATCTCGATTGGGAAAGGGACCGCCGACAATAAAATGAATTTCGGCGGGTCGCATAACCAAGCCGCGATCTGCCGACGCGGTAAGCCAGTTGGCGAGTAAGTAGAGCAGCGCCCAAAAAGGCATGGCGCTTCCAAAACGTCCCGGCGGCTCCGCGCCGCGATCCCAAATACGCAACGAAATAAAGAAACCCACACACACCAACATCAAAATCAACAGCAGAAACTGCCGCCAGTTTTTTCGTAGGTTGAACAAACCGCGCAGCGAGCCACGCAAATCAAACCAGAGTAATTGCCAGAGTGCTGCGTGCATGGTGCCTTACCGAATTCGTCGCTTCCGAGGCTGCATATTGTAGCTGTTAACCCAGACTGCGAGTTCCCAAATCCCGCAGCCAATCCGAACAGCTTTCAAACAGGCCGTCGCGGTCGCTGGCGGGCTGATAGTCGAGCAAAGTGCGTGCACGGTCAATCGAAAAATAGTGATCCAAGGCCAGTTGTGCTGCCACAAAACGCGTCATGGGT
The DNA here is from genome assembly GCA_041741955.1 of Pirellulaceae bacterium. Taxonomy (GTDB): domain Bacteria; phylum Planctomycetota; class Planctomycetia; order Pirellulales; family Pirellulaceae; genus Aureliella. Next base: position 15,669 of record JBGSJL010000286.1, read on the forward strand.
GGCTCCCTGGAAACCCGCAATGTCCAAAAGGCCCCTTCAAGCAGCGCTCCTAAACGGTAGGCCATCGTATAAGACAACGAGCGACTTGGTACGGGCACCTCTGCCGTTGTCAAGATGCGGGTAATCCACTCCCAGCACGCGATCGGCTGACCATCGGTGATAAACAGGGCTTGCCCGCTGAGCCGCTCGTCGCCATCGAGCAACCGTGTAACTGCCTGCACATGGGCCTTAGCCGCATTGACAACGTGTACCACGTCGATCTTGTTTTCACCGGTCCCCACACGTCGCAAGCGGCCTTGCCGCGCCCGCGCGACGATGCGTGGAAACAAATGCGGATCGCCTGCTCCCCAAATCAGGTGCGGTCGCAGCGCGCATGTTTGCACCATACCCACTTTGGCAGCCGCTAACACAGCCTGCTCCGCCAAGGCTTTTGTTTGTGGGTAAAAACACAGCCACTTGGTCGGGTACGCCACCCGCTCATCAACGCCCGATTGATGCGCGCCCGCAAACGTAACACTCGGGCTGCTGGTGAAGACGAACGCCCGGATGCGGTGCCGGTGTGCGGCTTCTAGCAGATGCGAGGTCGCCAGCGTATTCATGCGATAGTAGGCAGACCACGGACCCCAGACGCCCGCTTTGGCTGCCGAATGGACAATCGCATCGCAGCCTTCGGCAGCCTGCATCACCGTAGGCCGATCGCTGACGTCTCCGCGCATGGTCGTAACACCCAGTCGTGCCAGCTCAGGATAATCGCCACGAGCCAATCCGCGAACTTGATAGCCTGCGGAAATTAATTGCCGCGTGATCTCAGCGCCGAGGAATCCACCATAACCGGTAACGAGTACTTGAACCATACGCAGTATTTTAAGCGAATTCTCGACTGATGGGCAGACTGCTCATTGAGAGTCCAATGTCGGAGGCCCAGTCACCCGCAGCAATTGGTGCGTGTCAGAAGCCCACATTGGTTCGAGCCATCCACGAGCGGCGGCATCTTCCAAACCTTTTCGAAGATGCGGCAACCGCTCTGCCCAAACCTCGGGAACATCAGGCCCCAGTGGCCGAGTGGCAACAACTAGGTGCGTCGCTTTCATTTGCAACAGTACTCCCAGACATTTTTCGGCAGTTTCAAAATCTTCTGGTGGCGTAAAGCCAGCGGACTGGAAGAACGGCGTGCCAACAATGGTATCTCTTGGGAGAAAAAAACTGCGGTGTTCAAGCACCAACATGATGCGACTAGTGGGCAATGTCAATTCGTCGATGGCATCCGCCAAGGGCAGATAATCGTCCCCCGTCGCTTCGCTCAATAGTATTCGGTTGTCGACCAGTCCCACATTGGCTAGCCATACTCCAATATAAAAATTAGTTGCGGGCCATGGCAGACTCAGAAGTGCTAGAACCAATACTCCGCAAGCAATCGCGTTTCTGGCTCGCTGTGCTAGGCCTTGAATAAGCCATGCTGCCAACAGCCATAACCCAGCTTCCGCTGGAATCGCAAATCGAGCTTGTTGAGCCGTCAAATACCAAAACGTAAACAGCCAAACTGTCGCAATTGCGATCACAACAATGTCACTAGGGATCTTTCGGGCTCTAACAAGCATAACCGAGCGAACGAGAATCACGACGCAAAGCAGTGCGGATTGCAAACCAAACGTGCCGTCAAACACCGACTGATTGAAGCTTAAAAGCAGCGGAGATAGCACCCATGCCGACAACCCCTGGGTACCAAAAGCTGAGCCAATAGCATGATGATATTGGCTTGATTCAATCCGCGCCGCGTTGTTGGTAAACCAACTTTCAAAATAGGGAAACAGTGGATTGCCACTTGCCAACCAAGGTCTGATGAAGAAGGGAGCGACCAAGACTACGCTGGCTGCGGTGAAAACTAGAAGTTGCTGTAGCCGCTCAGGCTGCGCCGGCAAGGCTTTGAAAACCCGCAAGAGCTGTAGTGCGAAGACCAATAGTAATATGGCCATTCCGGTCAGCTTAATTGCCCCACAGCCACCGGCCAGTAAACCGAGAGCGAACGAGTATCGCCAAGTCGCGCACGATGGATCGTGGGCTGCCGTTTGTAGGAGTAGCATTAGCAGTAGGAAGTTGAGCAACAGAGCCGCTTCGACATAAGCGCCACTGGCCGTCAAGAGCATGGTATCGGTCAGCGCGAATGCAAGTGTCAATGCCAACGCGTGAAAATGTTCGAGGACGAACCGCAAGTTTGCATAAACGAGCCACAGTCCGGACAACCAGATGAATCCCAAGATTATTCTTGGCCCGATGATGGGCTCGATCGGTGCGATGAGCCAACTGTTAATTTCCACCAACGAAGGAAAGGCTGAGTAGGGTAGGTCCCAATAGAATCCGAGCTGCGCGTCCGCGAGCCAACGCTGTGGCAGCTCGCAGTGGTAGACCAATTCATCCCATGTCTCGGGATAACATGCGGCCGGGCCAATCGCCGCCAAACCAACCAGCGTTAGCCACCCGTGCTTGCGAAGTCGAGACCATAGCCCAACAAAGTTGGAATAGCTCAAGCCTCGCAGACCTAACCATAGCCCATAGCTGGCTAGCACCGCAACGATGGGCAACAACCACTTTGGTTGACTGAGTCCGAGCAGGCTAGCGACAACCGCCAGCCAACTCAGCGCGTTGTAGCCGACACCGAACTTCAGAATGAAGCGAGTTGCTGAACAGGGCAATTGAATGGCAAGCTGCCCAACAATTTTATTTCCCAATGCAAACGACGCGGCCACATTGGCCAGCGCAGCCACTATCGCCCAGGCCTTGACGACGATATCGGGTGTTGAGTCGAGCATTGGCGGTTGCTTCTCGACGAGCGAGAGGGCGCATCAAGTTGCGATGTCGCAAAACGGTTTGTCGTTTAAAGACAAGAACCCACCTGATTGAGCAGGTGGGTTCTTCGTTAGAGTCAACTAGCAAGCGGCTATCATTTGAGGTCAAAAGTAAAGGCGTTAGAACCCTTGACCACCTCAGCTGAGAGATCGGTTGTTCCCGGCAGTCCATACTTCTTGGGAAGCAAGTCTTTGACCTTAGGGACTGGCGACGCACCCGGAGATGGCGCGTAGTCCGCAGATTCCTGATCTGCTTCTTCTTTGATGACACCGTCGAAGTCCTGCTTGACAATCATCACAGTATGCTTTCCGAGAATCGCACCGTCCGCCGTCTCATAAGTCGTCAACTTGGCTACACCGTTAGCGTCCGTTTTTCCAAACGCGGGCGGCGGAGACATCAACACGGTGAAGGTCACTACCGCATCCACGACTGGTTTACCCTTATAGTTGACGGTCACTTCGACTGGGGCCGTTGGTAACCTGCCATCGTCGCTGCCACCACATCCAATGAGCGTCAACAGCAAAGATGCAACAAGTAGTACTCTCATCACTTTTCTATCCGATTCGTTTACGAGAAATCTAAAAACATTCACAGAGTTTCATTACTCGATGCTAGCCGAAACTTCGCCACCACTGATAGAACCCAGGGCACCCCATACTCCATAGGGACTCGGTCCCGAAGTCACAGGAGCAATAAAGGTGTTTCCCGTGTCGATGGCGTCGGAAATGAAGTGAACCGACCCATCCATGAAATTAACATTCACGCCGCCAGTGTGGTTACTACTGGCCGACAAAACACCACCATTGGAATCCGCGTTGACGTTGGCATCGTTGACGCAAGATGGCTTGTTAGGCCCGAGAATCGTAGTGAAGCCCACACGCTCGGCCTGGCCGTCTGTCCACAAGAAGCCGAAGCGGCCTTTGACCATCACCGTCGGCGAATAGAACCTGCCCAAAGCAGTCGCCAAACACGCACCTGGATTGGTATTGACGGCTGGGAGCTGTGCCACACCCTTGCGAATGTCGTCAGTACCCGTCGAACGCCAACCATAGTTGCCGTGGTACACACGTTCGCTCATGGCCACCGTATTGCTCGTACCGTCCGAAATGCTACCGAACTTCTTGTAGGACTGCGGTGCACCAAACACTCCACGTAGGTCGACCGTGTTGGAATTGTGGTTAATCATGGTGTCACCCAAGCTAAAGGCATAACTGTTCTTACCCGAGTTGCCGCCGGTAACCACCGCATCGGAAGGGCAGAGAACGTTACCATCTTGCTGGTACCACATCAAATAGGCCGTTGTTCCGACAGTGCCCTGATACCATGCCGCAGGTCCACCGGAAGGGAATGTGATCGTACCATTGTCCGACGTACCGCCACCTTGAATCGCATTGTAGCGAGCCGTCTGCTCGATGAAGGGCAACAGGGCAATGAACGCGCTGCGGCGGAAATAGTTGGCCGCAATTCTAGGCGGGTCGTTGGCAATTATACCATTGGTGCCACTGCGACGCGAAGGAATGGCTTTGAAAGTATCCGCATAATTGTGGATTGCCAATCCATACTGCTTAAGGTTGTTGGAGCACTGCATGCGCCGAGCGGCCTCGCGGGCAGCTTGCACAGCAGGTAGGAGCAAACCTACCAGAATCCCGATGATCGCAATAACGACCAACAACTCAACGAGCGTAAAGGCCGCTCGCAAACGACTAACCGACTGTGACATAGTTTGTCACCTCCAAAAAAAGAAACAGAAAACAAAACACGATACCGAACTAGCAAAAGGCCTATGTGAGCAGGAAGCCCACCAAGTGCCAGTCAGTGGATTGTATTCCTGCATAACTTCACAGCCAACAGCTAACAAATTACTTCCGTGCTAAAACATCTCGCGAAAAATAAAGACAACGCAAGCTATGAAGTGAGCGAGGAAGGATCAACAGTTCGGCTCAACGACATTTCAGAGGCTGCTACTGTTATCTCTTAAGGAAAGACCCCGGCTTGGAACTGCCTCTCAAGAGACAAAGTTGGAATTCCATGGCTCTTCTGGCATATTTGAAATAACTCTGCTTCGAAAACGTACGTTCAGCTACCAAGCAGTCTCGTTAACAAACATTAACCTTAAATCCGAGTTAAACATTCAGAGCCGCTAGGTGGCCGGTGCTGAAGGCCGCTTGAAAATTGAAGCCGCCGATGGGACCGTCGATATCGAGTATCTCGCCAGCCAAAAACAGACCAGGGGCCAGCCGACTTTCTAGCGTGTGTGGGTTTACTTCCTGCGTAGACACGCCGCCGCTGGTGACTTCGGCTTTCGGATAACCGCGCGTCCCGCTCAGTGGCACTGGCATGCGTTTGAGATCTTCGAGCAATTTTAACCGAGCTGGCCTAGGTAACTCGGCTAAAGTAATTTCCTCTTTCACGAACGCGCGCTTCAAGAGACAAGCCACCATATTGCGCGGCAACAGCGAATGCAATGCATGGCCGATGCCGCGCCGGCCCCCGCGGCTGGGATCGAGAAGCTTTGTCAGGTCGGCCTCGCTTTCGCCGGGTACCAAATCCAATTGCAACATGGCTCGATGGGGCTCGTCCATGGCAGCCACAAAGCGCGAGACGTTCATAGGCACTGGACCCGAGCAACCAAAGTGTGTCCACAAAAATCCGCCGCGGCTTGACAATCGCGGATCTTTGAGCTTCTTGTCATGGGTGATGACTTTAGCTTCGACATCGGGCAAGGTAATACCCGTTAGCTCGTGGACCCAAATGGCCGGACTTAGCAGCGGTGTGAGCGCGGGAAACGTTGGCACCAGCGTGTGTCCCGCGCGCTGCGCCCACGCGTATCCATCACCCGTAGTTCCGCAGCCCGCGTACGACAGCCCGCCACAGCACAATAGGACTTTGCGGGCAATGAGCTGCTCGGACTCGGTTTGTACTAACCAACGTATCTCGGTATCGGTGGACGTGCCGTTTGCGACCGCTTGGCGACCCGGTTGCAGATCGATGACAGACACGCCACTGCGCAGGGTAGCTCCGGCCGTTTCCAAACGTCGTACCAGGGCGTTGCGAACATCGATGGCGCGATCGCTGACCGGGAAGACTTTGCCAGTATCTTCGATCTTCGTTTCGACGCCCAAGCGGTTAACTTCGGCTACAACCGCTGCGGGCGGTAACTGATGCAAGGCGGGCTTGAGAAAGCGTCCCTGTTTGCCAAAGGCATCGAGGATACCATCCACTCCACAATGATGCGTGATATTGCAGCGCGTGCCGCCCGACATCAGGATCTTGACGCCGGGTTTGTTGTTCTTTTCAAGTACCAGCACACGCTTGTGACGCTCTGCAGCCGTTCCGGCAGCCCACAAGCCAGCGGCACCCCCACCGATTACAATAAGATCCCACATTCGATTCAGGAGACTCAGTTTGCCGAGTAGTGAAGTACAAAATGTCGACTTAGACCGCGCCGAGCGATTGCGAGAAGCGTGCCTGCAAGTCCGACGGCAAGTCGCCAAAGCAGTTGTTGGCCAGGATGAAGTCATTGAACAATTACTAATTGCCATGCTAGCGCGAGGCCATTGTCTACTAGAAGGTGTGCCAGGGCTAGCCAAGACATTGATGATTCGCTCCGTAGCCGAAACCATGCACCTTTCGTTCCATCGCATCCAGTTCACACCGGACCTGATGCCCGCCGACATTACCGGCACGGATATCATTCAAGAATCCAAAGAAACGGGACTGCGGCAGTTGGTGTTCGAAAAGGGCCCCATTTTTTCGCAGATGGTGCTGGCCGACGAAATCAATCGCACGCCGCCTAAGACCCAAGCAGCCCTGTTGGAGGCCATGCAGGAGCACGAAGTCACAATCGGCGGAAAAACCTACAAGCTGGCGGAGCCGTTTTTTGTGCTGGCGACTCAGAATCCCATCGAGCAAGAGGGGACGTATCCGCTGCCCGAAGCCCAGCGCGATCGTTTTCTTTTCCAGGTCGCAGTCGATTACCCAACGCGCCAACAGGAAGCCGAGATTATCGATCGTACCACGTCCGATGTGCATATTCAGCTCGAAGCCGTCATCCATGGTAGCGAGCTGTTAGAATTCCAAAGCGTCGTCCGCCGCGTACCCTTGCCGGACCATGTCAAGCAACTCGTCCTCGATGTCGTGCGTTCGCTGAGACCCTCGGGCGAAAGTCCGTTTGCTTGGGCCCGTGATCTGCTCGAATGGGGACCTGGCCCGCGCGCCAGCCAGCAGTTGGTCCTGGCCGCCAAGGCGCGCGCGCTGTTGAATGGTCGGACGCACGTCACCCTCGAAGACGTGCAGGTTCTCGCCCTACCGGTGCTACGACATCGTATCGTCCCCTCATTTACGGCCGAATCCGAAGGTCTTAAGCCCGATGATTTAGTGCATCGAGCGATCCAAGAAACGCTGTCCAAGAAGACTAAGGTACTGTGAAACCTTCGCCATGCTGACCTCCCAAGACCATGATGCGATTTCGCGACTCCATTTGCTCGCACGCGGCGTTGTCGAAGGCATCGCAGCGGGCCGACATCGTTCTCCACACAAGGGGTCGAGCGTCGAGTTCAAGGAGCATCGGCAATATGTTCGCGGGGATGAAATTCGCTCGATCGATTGGAAACTTTTTGGCAAGACGGACCGGCTGTTCATTCGCCAGTACGAAGATGAAACCAACCTTCGCGGCATGATTCTCGTCGACCAAAGCGGCTCCATGGCCTATCGTGGCTCGCGTTCGGCACTGAGCAAACATGAATTCGCCGTGCGTCTAGCAGCCTGTCTGGCCACGCTGCTGATTTCACAACAGGACTCCGTGGGTGTCGCCACACTGGATACTCGATTGCAACAGGTCGTCGCACCGCGGAGCAAGCCCAGTCATTTGCAAGCCATCATGACGACGCTAGCTGAGTCTCGGACCGGCGGCGAAACACAACTTTCCGATGCGCTCAAACAAGCGTCCAGTAGCCTCCGCCGCCGAGGTGTGTTGATTTTGATTTCCGACTGCTTCGATGATGTCCGTGCACTGCTCACGGCCCTACGGTATTTTGCGCATGCGGGCACCGAAGTCGTCGTATTCCAAATTTGGGATCCCGACGAATTGGACTTCCCATTTCGTAAGCGAACTCGGTTTCGCTCCCTAGAGTCGTCCAAAGTTGAACTGCTGCTGGACCCAGTCGCGCTGCGCACAGCCTACCTGCAACGCTTGGCCGACTATCGCGCTCAGCTTGGACAGGGCTTCGCGCGGGAACGAATTTCTCTAATCCCCTGCAGCACCGATCAGGACTATGGGCAGATTCTCTCCGCCTACCTTGGCCAGCGCAGTCGCAAGACTGCAAACCCCAAAGGTGGCCAGAGACTGCGATGAATTTCCTCAACTCGCTCCTGCTGGGTGGAACGGCAGCACTGCTCGCGCCGCTACTGATCCACTTGCTCAATCGGACTCGCTTGCAAACCGTCGAGTGGGGCGCGATGCATCTGCTCGAAGCGGCGGTAAAGACCAACACGCGCAGACTAAATTGGGAGTCCCTATGGCTGCTCCTCGTGCGCTGCGCCATCCCAGTACTGCTCGCCTTAGCGTTAGCCCGGCCCGTGTTGAAGCAATTCACAGCACCCGGTAGCACGGGTGGCTCTGCGCTCGTGCTACTGCTAGACAACAGCCTTTCCATGGACGCTGCCAACGACCAAGGCACCCTGTTTCAGCATGCCAAACTGTCGTTAGCGCAAATTGCAGAACACTCTGTTGCACCGGAGTTCAGCCTGTGGTCCAGCGGTGCCAGTCCCACGGATCAACTACCGAACACGACATTGAGCCGCAGTCGTATCCAGGCGGCCTTGGAGGGTATCGAGGGCGGCGCGGGCTCCAATGCCTCGATCGCGGCTTTGGGGAATGCGATTCGTCAGGCCAAGACAATGGCCAACCCATATCGTCAGGTGGTGCTAGCCAGCGATTTCCAAGCCTCTCAGTGGCGCAACGTGTCCGCGAGCGAACTAAACGCCATCCACTCAGCATTGCATTCCGCGAACGCTGTTCTGCCACCGTCAACGGCTGCTTCCGTGAATCCCTCAATACGAACGCCCGACGCAGACTCCGGTGTTCAATTATTTTTGCTACCACTCCTTACGCCAGCGGCCATTGATAACCTGTCCATTGAATGGACTGATCGCGAGCCGCATGCGCGAAAAAACGAAACCTACCGAATATCGGTCGCGGTCAAAAATCATGCACTACAGGCCAGCCCGAAGAGCCGCGTTGTGTTAACTGTGGATGGGCAGGATCTGGCCAGTCGAAACATAGAACTGGGTGCTGGCGATAGTGAGCAAATGGAATTTGCGTGCCAGTTTGCCGATCTGGGCTGGCACGGGCTAGCCGTCCACATCGAAGACACTTCGAGCGTGCAAGGCGACGACTGGGCTTACGCCGCCGTACATGTCACTGCGGCGAAGCGAATCATTATCGTGGATGACTTGGCCAAGTCGGGAGAGTTCGCCGGTGCCAGTCGCTACCTTCAATTGGCGCTTGCGCCGTTCAACGATCACAATGCAGACCATAATCCGTTTGAAGTCGAAGTCTTGCCGTCCGCGTCGCTCGACTCTCAGCAATTAAGCAATTGCGATGCCGTGATTGTTGCCCATGTTGCCCAGTGGCGACCCCAGTTTTTGGAAGCACTCCGGCCGTTCGTGCAGGCCGGCGGCGGTCTACTCGTGTTTGCCCACAACGGCTCGCAGCTTGCTGAAATCGTACCCCCGACTGGGACCAATGTTTCACTATTGCCAATGCGATTTGGTGAAATGCAAGCCGCTTCAAGAGACGCGCCTGGGAGGATTGGAGCGGGCGTCATGCTGGACCATGAACTGAGTTACTTTCGCGACCGAATCTCCGGCTTATCGGAGTTTGAGTTTACACATTGGCGGCAGCTCGAAAGCGCCAACGATGACAATTCCAGCGAGGACAGGTCCAGCGATGAGACCGCAGCTGAAACCACGCCCACTGTGTTACTGACGTTGACAGGCGGCGCCGCGTGGCTCGTGTCGCGAGACGTGGGTCGAGGTCGAGTTTTGCAGTGTGCGAGTAGCTGCGACATGGATACATCCAGTATGCCCCTCAAGCCGGCTTTCGTGCCGCTCATGGTGGTGCTAGCAGATCTGTTAACTCAGCAAGCGTCCAGTCGATCTCAACTGGTAGCGGGCCAAGCCATCGAACTGCGTTTAGCGGAGACCGACTCCGCCAACTCGCAGGACTATGCGGATCCAATTTCAATTATGCGGCATAGTGGCGGATTGGACAGCACTCGCAATTTTGAAACCACGCTGCACGCCGGACGCGCGGTTTTCGAGCAAACGGACATTGCGGGCCTCTACGAAGTCCGAAGCGCCGGTACTCGTGCCAAGGCTGGAACCATACAGCCGCAACTATTCTCAGTGTCGGCGAACCCTGCAGAATCCGAACTTGAATCGCTCTCGTCGCAGGAGTTGGCTTCGCTGGCGCAGCAGATGGGCGCCACGTTGGTCGAATCGCCACAAGCATTCTTTCAATTGGAAAAACTAAAGCGCGACGGTCGAGAACTTTGGCGGTGGTTTCTATTGGGCGTATTGGGACTGCTATTTTTAGAGTTGGGCTTGCTGCGACGCATATCTGTGCGAGATGCGCATGGGCCGCTGAGAAATTCACAGGCCGAGACTCGCTTGGGCAGGCCGCTGAACGAGCCGTCGCGAAATCCGCCGAAAATCGGAGTAGGCGCATGACGAGCCTCCGATTTGCGGGCGTCTGGAACACCAGCCTCACGGTGTGTTTAGCAATACTATTAGCCGCCCTCGCGTTCTGGTGGTATCGCCGCTTACTGCAATCTGCGAACGTAGGCTGGGTAGGTTGGTGGCTGGCCAGTCTGCGGGCAGCGTGTGTTCTAATCGTTGTACTTACGCTGCTAGAACCAGCATTTGAAATGCGTTTCCGCGATGGCGACTTAGGCGAGGTGATAATTTTAGTCGATGCTTCGCGAAGTATGTCCATCGTGGACGAGTCGCTTGACAGCGGCGGATCGAAACCCAACCGCTCTCGTTACCAACGCAGCCTGGACGCTTTGGTTAGCAAGTCCGGATTGTTGGATCAACTTCACAATCGGTTCGATCTAAGCGTTGTTAGTTCCGAGGGTACACAGAATCGACAGCTATGGCGGCGCAGCGCAACCGAGGCCAGCGATCTACCCGCAGATACTGCAGGCTGGATGCCCGAGACCTGGAGTGAAACATCGCCGCTGGGAGAGGCACTTGACGCGGCCCTGGCGCTCGATTCCGATCCCGCGCGCACGGAACCACCGGCTGAAGAAAGTACAAAACCAGGCAGACCTTGTTTGCAAACACTGGTACTACTTTCGGATGGGCAAAGTCATACCGGCCGTTCTCCCTTCGAGGCTGCGACTCGACTCCAACAACTTGGCAAACGGCTGTATACGGTTGGGCTGAGTCCCTACCAAGAGCCTGCCGACTTGGCGCTCGTCAATCTACTGATCCCAGAGCGACTCTATCAGACCGACATACTGCAAGGCGACTTAATCGTTTCGCAAAATCAGTCAAACGGAAAAAAGTTCTCCCTGACGGTAGAGTACGAATCAACGGTGCTTTGGCAGCAGGACTTTGTCGCAAGTGCTGAGCCGCAGAGAAAGATTTCCTTTTCACTACCTGTCGCTGAGATTTACTCGCGGGCCAGCTTGCAACTTCCCTCCGATGCACAATATGCGACCTTGCCTGTGAAGTTAACCGGTAGGCTGAGTCTAGAGGACGGCGAGCAAAATACTGCCAATAACTCACTAGCTGCTTGTTTCACGGTGGCGTCTCACAAATCGCGCTTGCTGCTCGTGGATGGACGCAGCCGCTGGGAGACACGCTACTTGAAAAACATCTTCTCGCGCGATCCATCGTGGACGGTAGAAAGTTTTGTGCAAGCCAATCAACCCTCCTCCAGCGCCGCGACTTTGCAGTTGCCAAGCTCGAAAGATGAACTGTTCCAATACGATTTAGTGATTCTGGGAGAGCTCGAGCCAGGTACAATTTCAAACGAACTATTGGAATGGTTGCCAGAGTTTGTCGAAGTCGCCGGTGGCGGACTAATCATGATCGATGGCGCTCGGCAAACTCTGCGGGACGATTCTTTTGCAGCCCTACATCGCCTGTCACCGGTGACATGGCTGCCAATGGGCAATAAAGATTCTGACGTTCGTTTCGCGCTGCCCAAGCTGCCTCAACTGACCCCAGAAGGCAAACGCACCGAGGCGCTGCAATTAATGGCGGGTAGCACAGCGGAGAGCGAACATCTGTGGAGCCAATTACCCCCACTCCAGTTTGTGTCGCGGGTACAAACACTACCAGGCGCTGAGGTTTTAGTCGAAGCTGTTAGCGAGGTCGATCGCTTTCCCCTGCTTATTACGCGGCGATATGGCGGCGGGCGCGTGCTATTTTCTGCCAGCGACGAAACCTGGCGCTGGCGTTTCAAAACGGCGGATCTGGTTCATAGTCGGCTGTGGTTGCAACTGGCCAGGTGGGTTATGAAATCACCCATGAGTTTGCAGAGCGAATTTGTATCCGTCGACGCTGGCTCTGCCAGCTATCAACTGGGCCAAACGATCCCACTCCGCTGCCAACTCCGCGACGCTAGTGGCCAGCCGCACCGTGGGGATGAGCCCACAGCCATCATCAGTCGAGGCGATTCGATTGTCTTACGCTTGCCGATGCACGAAGAGGGGCCGGCTGGAACGTACAGCACACGAATAGATGCGAGCGAAGCTGGAGACTATACTTTTCAAGTTGTTGCGCCTGGCTTCTCCAGCCATGCGCTCGACTTGAAAGCTGGATTCTCAGTCATGGTTTCCACGAATACCGAGATGCGCTACGTGGCTTGCGACGAACGCCTGCTTCAGCAGATCGCCGAACAAACCGGCGGTGAATACTTGCGAGAAAACGAGCTGGACCGACTCGTTAACCTACTAAGTCCACTGAGTCAGGGTACCATCAAGCATTCGGTAGTCCTGCTGTGGCAAACTTATGCGTGGTTCGCCGCGGCCATGCTACTTCTGTGCGTCGAATGGGTCGTCCGTAAAAAAGTAGGACTAGCATGAGCATAGCTGCTTCTCACGATCCGTCATTGCAGTATGGTGCAAGTGAACCTGTTGGGCTCGATCCCGCAACACGGCATTTTCTACATGAATTCCGCCAGCGCCGACTGGCACTACTCTTTTACCGAGGTTTGAGCTGCGTCGCCATCCTGTTCGCGGGTATGCTGCTGGCTGCCGCGGTTGTCGATGCGCTGTTTGTGGGAGCCGCCGTGCGTGGGCTAGCGAGTTTAACTTTCTACGCGACCGTTTGCCTGAGCGCGGTCTGGCTGTGCTGGAAGCCATGGCAGGCTACAGCCAATTGGCCTCAGGAAGCACGCCGTATCGAACAACTAGAACCTGCATTTAAAGAGCAACTGCTATCCGCCGTGGAACTAGCCAGTGATTCCAGCTCGACCGCCGTCGATTCGTCGGCCTTTCGACAGCTTTTGCAGTTGCGAGTCGCACGCCGCACTAACGGAATTGACGTACGCCTACTCCTCCCATGGACTAGGATCCAACACTGGGTGCGGTGGGGTATCGTCGCCGTGGCCATGCTATGTCTGGTCTCGATCATTCCAGCACTGCATTTGCCGCAACGTATTGGACGGATTCTATTCCCTTGGGCCGATCTAGGCCGCGTTGGCCGAATCGCGATCGCCATTGAACGCCCACTGCCGCAGTCGCGTTTGGTCCCGCGCGAGGAGATTGTGGCGATCCGAGCCCGCGCTGACGGTCCGCCGCCAAAGAGACTCACCTTAGAAACACGAACTTCAGAGCAAACAATTTCGTCTTTGGAGATGACGCCTTGGATCGCCGACGATCGCGTGGCGAAGGCCCGTTGCCGATTCGAGGCATTGGTCCCAGCTCGCAGCCAGTGGACCGAATATCGCGTCGTGGGAGACGGGGCGCAAACTCCATGGTATCGGCTAACCACCAAGGCGCGACCGACGGCGATCGAGTTTACTAAGCGGATTACGTTACCGAGTTATGCGCAGAGCGAACCATTTGAGTTGGTCGAAGAGCATGGCGACATCGAAGTTATCGCGGGCAGCAGCGTACAATTGCGAATTACCGTCGATCAACCGACGAGTCTGGCTGAACTGCGCTGGGAAACAAACGCAACTTCTGCAGAAGTTGCGATTCCCACATCCGTCCCGCTAACCTTCGACCCGCTGTCGATGCAGGTCAGCAGAGCTTTCGTGGCCAGCTGCGACGCCGACTACAAGGTTTTTTTGCAGAGTGCAGAAAGCGGTTTCGTCAATGCCTTTAGCCCTAGCTACCGCGTTAAATTGATTGAGGACAAACCACCCACGCTAACTTGGATGGTCCCCAAATCGGCCAGCCTGATTACTTCCGCCAACCAGATGGTTTCATTGCAGTGCGGCATTTCCGACGAGTTTCCACTGGCAAAAATAACTCGATGTGTACGCGTGAACTCGAGCGATTGGCAAACGAGCGACCCAGTCCCCGAGGCGTTTGTCGACGCACAGTCCAATCATGTTTGGGACTTAGATCTCCTCCAACACGCGGTAAAGTCCGGCGACCATGTGGACATCAAACTTATTGCAACAGACAGAAAGGGACAGGCCAGCGAGTCCAGCCTGGTCCAGATCGAACTCTCGTCGACTTCACTAGCGCTGGATGCAGACACTGCGGAATCCCTTCGCTCCGCAGTTGCCGCCAAGCTTCAGCAATTGGCCGAGACGGTGAAGAATGCTCGCCAAGATAATGAAAGGCTCGCGGAATCCATTAACGATGAACCTCTTCATGGCGATTCGCTCGATGCAATACAGGCTCAACAACACGCCGCCGAAGTCGCCTCAGAGCTGCACGCCGTAGCCGCTGAAACTCTCGAACTGCTAACGTCTGCCATCGCGCAGATCGATACACCGGTTAGCGTCCAAGAACTTATGCGAGTCGGCGAAGTGTTGGCAGCTTTTCAGACCGAAGGCATACAGCAATTGCGCGGCGCTGCGGAGCAGACTACACCTTCAATTGGAGAACCAAATGTCACGCCGCCTAGTGCTCAGGAGCGTGTGCTGGCATCGCTTCAATACCTGGAGCAAACGAGTGAGGAGCTATCAAGTCGGTTTCGCACGCTGTCTACCTTCGACTCCGTCAGCCGACATGTGCAACAAATTGCTAAACTTGCCGAAGCTCAACAGCAGCTCGCGACCGCTTCCGACAACCCATTGGAGTCCGTCGAGTCCCTGGCCCGCCAGCAGCGGATACTCACGCTTCAGCTCAAAGATGTCCTGCAATCAATGCAGGATTCGCTGCCAAACGTCCGCGCCGCTTCGAGAAAGCCACTACAGCAAAGCGTTGATCGACTCGGCCAGCAGATTGATTTTTCACAGCGCTTGAGCGAATTTTCAAATCGCGAAGCACTTGCCAAAATGGCTCACACGCTCGCATTCAGCCTGGCTGAGGAGCAACGTTTATCGCGACTGGATGACGATCTTATGCGCTCCGTCCAACAGGCTCACCAACGCTTATCGGAGCTTGCACCAACGGTAGCACGACCACTGCGCGAACTGGCAGACGCCGTATCCAGCGATAACGTCGTACCATCGCAGGCCACCAATATCAGTCAGCAATTCTCGGTGCGACGTGCCTTGGCACGAGCGTCGCAGTACGGTGACCGGCAGTACGCCAGCGACCTTGGCAGTGCGCAGCGTGGCGTCGAAGAGATCGCAAGCAGTGCAAGTCTACCCACTGTGAAGAAAGCGACCGCGATTCGCGAGATCGCGCAGTCTCTAACGACGCTCGAAGCCATCGGCTCGATGGCGGAACTTGAGTCCTCGCTTTCCACGCTTCTAAAGAGCGAACGGTGGTCTAACGACGCAGCCGAACTCGGTACGAGTGGCCCGCGCAACTGGAGCGCAATTCAATCTTCAGTGCCACAAGTAGTGAGACAATTGCGGGCTGCGAATCTTCCAGCCGATATCGTCGAGCGCCTGGCGCGACTGCGATCCGAGCCTGCCGCGCTACGAGCCGAACAGAAAATCGCGTCGCGCGCCTGGCAGAACACCAAGCCGCTGTCTGCAGCCGCCGAAGTGGAAGACTTGACGATTCGCCTTAGCGAAATTCGTACATTGCTAGAACCCTACGCTCGGGCAGCTCGCGCTCAAATCGCAGGCTATTCGCCTGCAATAAGTCAGCTAGCGGAACGAGCTTCCCAACAGACCCGCCTACTCGAGCAGCAAACCGAGGGACTATCTAAGGCCCTCACGAACCAGGAAGTCCCTTCTTTGGTTGCACGACTCGACCAGTTGAAGTCGGACGCTGCGCGATTGAGCCAACCATTGCAATCGCTACGCGAAGCTCTGATCGATCAGGCCGACGCGCAAAACTTACTTGATCGTCAAGAAACCCGATTGGCCCAACAGGCTGATGCCGCCATCCGCTTAATCGACCAAGTAGAGAAAAAAGTAGAGGAGTCGCTGCTACCGGTTCAATCCACGGGCACCGCGTCGGAGCAAGCTCATCAGCTAAATCGGGCTGCCGACCAACAATCCCTCAGCGCGCTGGCATTGGAAGAATTAGCCAAAACACTCGCAGAAGCCGAGGAGCAGCACCTAAACGGGCTCGACGAAACACAGTTGGCCAGCCGTCTCGCAGACATCCAGCAATGGACGATGCAACTTGCTGAAAATCAAGAGGGCGAGGCTCTGGGCTCGATGCAAGCCAACGACGGAGCCTACCAGCAGGCGCAGCGACTTGCGCAGATGGCTGAACAATCACCGCAACAAGCGATCGCCCAACTCGAGCAAGAATTAAGAAGCAGCCCACCGATGCAGGCAGAGATGTCGTCCATCGCACAACAGGCGGCCCAGCAAGCACTCGATGGATTGGAGCGCGCCGCCCGCGATCAACGGGCCATCGGACCCGACTTGGAGATTTCAGATCCCAACGCTCGATTTCAGAAAGAGCTTTGGCTGCACGATCTAGTTTCTGGGCGAGAAAGTGCCGCCCGAATACTGGACACGCTTGTCAGCGAGGTACGCTGGACAGCGGGAGCAGCCAAAAGCGAATCCCAAGAAAAGTCGCTCGTCGGACTCGAACAACATCTGCGCAACACTGTAGCGGCAACCCCCAGCTTAGAGCTGCGTAGTTCGCTGGAAGAGTTTATGAGTGCGACAGACGAATTGGCAGCCGGATTGCAAGCAGCGGAAGAATTGTTGCGAACATCCGCTCAGGAAATGACAAAATCGAGCTTTGAAGAAATCCATCAGAATGGCGCCGACCTTAATAATCGTCGCCGCGAAATGCTCGACCGGCAGCGACGCATTCAACAGCAAGTGGTTCGAGATGCTCAGGCCGTCGAGCGCAACCAGCAGCAACGCCTCCAGCAAGCCGAAAAAGAACTGCGACAAACGGAACTACATCAACAGTCGCTCACCAAAAAATTACAGGACTCTCGCCAGCAGCTCGCACGCAACTCAGATCAAGGCTTGCTCCGTAGTCGCATCTCCGAGCTGGAACAACAACTTACGCTTATTAGTGACTCGGTCACCGCGCAGACGGCTTTGCGCGAAGCGCTCGCGCGACGGACTGCGGCTGCCAAGTCGGCGGTTGAAAAATTCAATCAATACGAGCTGCGTAGTTTGCCTTCGGTCAATCCAAGTGCGGAACTTTCGTCGGTGCTTGCTAAACTAGCTGCTGACGAGATTAGTAACTTAGAACACAAATTGGCAAAGTGGCAGGCTGCCAAGATTGTAGAAGCGCAAGCCAGTTCGCCACAACTGCAGCAAAGCCAGGCCAGCGAATCTCAAGTCAAAGGCACTGTCGAGAATGCCAGCCATGATTTAGCTCGAGCGGCTTGTCACGAAGCGCGTTTAGAGCGAGTGCCTTCGAGCCAACAACTGGCGGAGCTGGCTGGTGGGGCAGAACGGGTCGCGGCAGGTGAAGTGGGCGATGTCCTGAGTCAACTTGACACCGCCCATCGCGATGCGCTCAGCCAGGGTGCTGCTTCGGCCCAAGCCAGCTCGGTCGCTACTTCGGCAGCCACCCGTGCCATTCTGCGTGCTGAGGGCGCTATTCTTGACTCGGCTAAAGCGGTCAAAGAATTGCTGGCTGGCCAACCGTCCTTGTCAACTCAGTCGCCAACGCCAGCAGGCGCTAGCGAGAGCTTAGCGCCAGAACCGGCGGCTTCTATGCTGAATCCACAACAGAAAGCCCGCTTGCTGGACGAGCTCGATCGACAGATGAACAAAGATTTGCAACTAGGGGCTAAAGAGGACAACTCGCAGCCCGCCCCTTCCGGCGGTTCGTCCAGCGACCAACCAACACCAGGTACGCTCGCCGATGCCGCCAAAAAACTTGCCAGTAGTATGAGCCAAGCGCGCCAACCACTGCCGACGCCGAGCACGGATGCGGGTCAAGCCACTGACTCTCAATGGGCCAATGTCGATCCCCAAGCACCCGTGGCCGTTCGCATCATCGATGTCGAGCGAATCGATGGCCAGTGGGGCAAGCTGCGCCAGCAATCTACAGACGCATTACTACAAACGCAACGAGATACAATCTCGCCCAGGTATCGCCAACAGGTTGAAGCCTACTTTCGAGAGCTAGCCGAACGAGGCCAGGATTTGAAATAGTGGAGTGAACACTGCTATGAACTCTAAATATCTACTCTGCCTTGTTGGCTTGCTGGTTCTACAACTAACATGCATAGCGAATTGCAGCCAAGCGCAAGAATCGATCGCCTTGACCGCAGAATTTCAGTTGGATCGGGACGAAGTCGATAAGGCGATCGAGCTGGGAATTTCGTTTTTGGCTTCGCGGCAGCGCGAAGATGGGGCCGTGACGGATCGCGAGTATGACACGACGATGACTTCTTTGGCGATCATGGCGCTTGCCAGCACGGGCGTCACACCCAACTCGGCAGGGCCACGGGGCGAGGTCGCTCGCAAGGCGCTAGCCTTCGTACTTCGCCCCGATCGGCAAGATCAAGAAGGTTATTTTGGCAACCGCGATGGCTCTAGAATGTACGGCCATGGGATTACCACGCTCATGCTGACAGAAATGCTGGGCATGGGTGCCGATGCAGCCCAGGACGAACTGATACATCAACGGTGCCAGCGGGCTATCGACTTGATTCTCAGCGCACAGCAGGCGGCAAAGGCCTCTCAGTATCAGGGCGGCTGGCGGTACACACCCAACTCGAACGATTCCGATTTGTCGGTCAGCGTGTGGCATTTGATGGCCCTGCGCTCAGCCAAGAATGACGGCTTGAATGTGCCCACGGATGCCATCAATGAAGCGGTGGACTACCTCCGCCGCTCGTACACTTCGCGACTGGACCATCGCGGACAGCCCTTCGAAACCGTCGCGGGCTTCAGTTATTTGCCCGACAATCGCAATGCAAGTTTCGCGATGACTGCGGCTGGACTGCTGGCGATGCAGGTCTGCGGGCAGTACGAATCACCGCTCGTTGCAGGTGCTACAGAATGGCTCCGCGAAAATCCTCCGAAGTGGAAGGACCGCTTCTTCTTCTATGGCACCTACTACTACGCGCAAGGGATGTACCAGCGAGGTGGCCAAGCTGCTCTCGAAGCAGAAAGCCTAGTGCGCGAATTGCTGATTCCGCGCCAGGAACCCGATGGAGCTTGGGCGGCTCCCGGTGGCGAGGAGTTGGGCGCGGGTAAGACTTACACCACCAGC
>JBGSJL010000287.1:0-3177 GCA_041741955.1 Pirellulaceae bacterium
GTAGGCCCAAAGAAACCTAAGTAGTTGGAACGGCTCCAGTTCGCTAACACCGTACCACTAGGCGCCCAGCTCGCGACAGTTCCTCCATTTGCGTCGCTTGGACACTGCAGTGTGTCGATGACTTTGGTTGTGGGGCCGCCGACCACTGAATTGGTGGATTCGCACTGCGGGAGATGTATGCCGAAAGGGTCGCGGGTAGCCGCGGTGGGTTTGTAATCGAACGAATTGTAGAGGTTGCCTTGCTCGAAGTAAGGAAACAGGAACAACATTAACGGCATCCGCGGCCCCGACAGAGGAACGTCCCCAGCATTAGTGGAACCATTGGGAAAACGCTTGAAGGCAGACTCATAATTGTGCAGAGCCAAGCCAAGTTGCTTGAGGTTGTTCTGGCATTGCATACGCCGCGCAGCCTCCCGGGCTGCCTGGACCGCTGGCAGAAGCAACCCCACCAGCACACCAATAATGGCGATGACCACTAACAATTCTACCAACGTAAAACCGGAACGGCTCAGGGAACGCGGCGTACTGGCACAACCAACTTGTACGCCTTGTCGGAACGGCAAAGTTCGACTCATGGCAAGAACCTGTGTAATAAGTGAAAATACGGGTCAGCAATACATTCCTTGCACCGAGTCATCCATTGGGTGTTACCGATCAGCGGGAACCGTTGACAAACCGTCGGCAGTCATCGATAGCGCTACGCCTTGCGCATGCTCCTGGTCAGTTGGCAATGTCATGGCAGCGCGAAATCCGATGAAGGCAAACGGAGTTGTAGGAACCATGTGACCGCGCTGGGAATTCCTACAGAACTGCTGGGTAACGCCATAGCAGCCACCGCGGATGACTCGACGCTCTCCCGTGGACGGCCCGGTCCAATCACTGAGAACCTGTTCCGATGGGTACGTATCAAACCAGTTGTGAACCCACTCGAACATGTTTCCATGCATGTCAAATAATCCGCGCAGGTTTGGCCTGCGTGTCCTGGGCTCTGCGGAAGCGTTACCGCTGTTCAGACCAAACATAGCGTAATCAAGCAGCAATTCGCGATCGCCCCCGTAAAAATATTGGGTTCGCACACCAGATCTGGCTGCCACTTCCCATTCGTCTTCCGTTGCCAGACGGTAGCCCCGCCGTTCCAGATGAAGAGGCCAATCGCTGGGTATCTTCGGCTCAATTCCAGGCACAGTCTTCATGCCTTGCAGCTCGGGTGAATCAGGTGCTGGATAAGCTTGGTCTTCTTCACTCAGGCCGTCGAGCTCACTAAGCCACCGACAGAATCGCACGGATTCGTACCAATTCAGTCCAGGCCCGGCGTGTGAATCTGTTCCGGGAAACAGCTTGAGGTCAATGCCATGCAGCTCACCAAACACTTTTATTTCCTGTCCGGTGATCTCGCGATCGGCAATGGCATAGGGGCGAGTTATGCGAACAGTATGCGTTGTCTCGCTCGCGCCACGATACGGTTCATCGTCAGGCGATCCAATCGTAAAATCACTGGGCTGAAACACGACGAAAGTCATGTAGATGGACTCGCCAGCGTTGGGCAACGGAATCTCCCGAACAAACCACTCCCGGCCCGGAGAATAGGGAATCTCTGTTTGATCGACTCGTTCGATTACATCTTTCCTATTCCACGATAGCAGGAGCCACCTGATTGCTCCGTGAACGGACGAGCTTGGATCGTTTCGATACGAATCTGCGGCCTGGGCAACGAGCTTGTCGAGTAATTTCGGCTCAACTTCGGCTACCGGAAATTCCGCTAACGCAAGCAACAACGCGTAGCGCGCAGCATCTTTTGAAGTTGGCACCAGGGCAGCGGAACTATCGAGCCTTTCCAGACACTGTGCGATAACTTCGGCTGTTATTCCGCGCTCGCGGCAGCGATGAATAAATTGCGAAAGTGCTTCGGGATCAATGGCTCCATCCGAGCTCTTGAGATCGCTCTCCAAGAGAAACATGTCCAGCGCTCGTTGCATTTCGCCTAAACGCAAGAGTGCGATGCCGGCACCCGCTCGGGCTTGTCCCAATCTTTTGCGGTCTTCCGTTTGCATGTCCACTAACGGCGGAGTCGCAGCCACATGCTGAAGTTGGGTTATCAGTTTCTCGTCAGCCGAGTTCTTTATTAACGGAAACAGAATTTGAAATTGCTTCGGATTAGCTTGTGTCAGAAGCTCTACGATTTCTTCTTGCGGCAACATACCATCTTGTGCGAAGTGCTCCAGTGCATAAGCCGCACTCCCTTGAACAAAGGGGTCGTCACCAATAAACAGTGTCTTCCACCTCGGAATGAAATGTTTTGCAATTGGCCCAACTTGACGCAGATAGATAGCCTGCTCGACTGGACTTTCCCTCAGAATCTGGTCGGCCATGAATGCGTATTGGCCATCGTCCCACTGACGGGAGTCTGGCGAATAACCTGCTAACGCGATCCCCGCGCGGAACCTTCGTTTCAGGCTGTCATCGTCCGTAGCATCGCTCTCTAGTTCACTCCACAGCTGTTTTGTGAGGGCGTCCTGATGCGGTTCCAAGACACCGCGTATCACCTCAACGTAACCTGCCGTCTCCGTCAAAAGAGATTCCACAAGATGTTCTACATAGGTGTCATCCCCGCTTTTAACCAGAGCGAGTCTTGCATTCAGTGCCCGCTTGCTGTGCTTGTCCTCGTTCTGTTCTGCTGCGCTCTCCTGCAAAATCGCCTTGGTCCCAAGAAATTCGGATGGCAATCTATCGAGGGACTCGCCAATGCTATCCTGGCTGGCATCCAGCGTTTGTTGTACAAGCAACTTGGCCCTTTCTCCTTTGTTGGCTCGTTCGGCTATCGTTAGGATGCCCAGGGTGAACAATCCAACCAACAGAATGACCGCCGCAGACGCCACTAGTGCACCTTTGTTCCGGCGAACAAATTTGCTCGTCCGATACATGGCTGACGGTGGGCGGGCCGACACAAGTTCGTCGCTCAGGTAACGCTGGACGTCATCCGCGAAAGCATTGGCCGTGTCGTACCGCCGAGCGCGATCCTTTTCGATCGCTTTCATGACGATCCAATCCAGATCGCCTTGGACTAGCGACTTGAGCTTTTGCATGGTCGTGCAACGAGAGTCAGACAGCGACTTGGCCGATGCGCCCCAAGTACTAATACGCGTGCTGGGCTTCGGCGGCTCCTCCTCGCGAATAATC
>JBGSJL010000288.1:0-36367 GCA_041741955.1 Pirellulaceae bacterium
ATTGAAAGGGCTGCTACCTTGAAAAAGCAAGCCTCGTTTGACCAGGCGCTAGAGTGGCTGTCGCGTACTATCGCGGTGCTGATTTTCATGTTGGGTCCTGGCCTTATCGGTTGGTGGCTCGACCGCAAACTTGGGACTTCGCTGTTAACGCCAATCGGTTTTTTAGTTGGCATGGTTTTGGCCACCACGGCCCTTTTAGCACTAGCAAAAAAACTGGCCCCACCCGCACGCGGCAACCCTATTCCGTTTGAAGATGAGGGCGAGGAAGAGGATGAGGATTGGGTGGAAAAAGACCCAAGCAACTTACGAAGTTGATGTAGCCGGAGTCGCCATACTTCGGTGCTGAACGTCTGAAGCCTGGCGACTCCAGCTACGAAGGGTATGCCTGATGTTGAAGCTCTCGCGAAACGTGCTGCTACTGACCGCGGCTGTCGGACTTGCGACTTGGGCTGCGCGGCTTGCGACAATTAGCCACGGCTACACGGCCAGCCAAAACCCATTTGTCCTCGCCGCATTGGTAACGCTTTTTGGAACCGTGCCGCCGCTGCTTTTGGCGGGCTTGTTGCGCAATGGAGCTGCAAACCAATTGCTCGTCGTGGCTTGGCGGCTGGCAATTATGCTGCCGGCGCTGGCCCTTGCAACCCGCCTGGAAGGCGATGAAAGAAAATGTTATTTGATAGCGCTTATGGCCTGTTATTTCGTGTCGCTGCCATTAGAATCGTGGCTCCTTATTCGCGACGCTCGACGAACACAGGCACCCCGTTCGTTGAAGCCACTCGATTGATCCCATAGAGCGAAGCCCCCATGGCCTCCGATCCCGTCTTACACATCAAAGACAGCTACTACTTTGATGTGCCTCGAAAACTTTATCGCGTCCGCTACGACTCGCCTGCTCAACTTGCCGATCAGGTAGGGGCCTGGGCTGTTCGCAACGACGCCGATTACCAATCGTGGGAAGCAGACCAGTTTATAGGTAAGCTGTCTAGCTTGGTCGGCGATAAAGATGCTTTGGCCCATGCCAAGGATGCTTGGCTCCACTGGCAACATGCCGACGCACACCGCCACGGTCGCCCCTTCGATCAATATATTCAGGACTCAGTGGATGCCTTGCGAGTCCGCGCGGAGGCCTGGGCGGCCAGCCGAGAAGAACAAACCCGAGACCCAGCCGTTGCCTACTTGGCTGACAAGCCCGACCAGCAGCTCGATTGGATGCTGAAACTCTATAGCGACGAAACGCAAACAGAGCAGTGGAGCAAGCTCAGGCGAAACATGGATGAGCGTCAGGTACTCGACGAATATATTGAAAGCCCTCGGGGCCATTGGAACGAAGCCAAGCTGGCCGAGTACAACCACCATCTGTCCGGCAAGGTTTTTATCCCGCAGCCTTTCGCGACACTCAGGAATGCTTACGAACCCCAATCGGGCTTCGCGATTTCTCGTTACATGATCATCGAAGTGGTCGTAGCCCTGCTCCTGTTCCTGTTGTTTACTTGGCTTGCCGGCAAGGTCAAAAGCGGCGGAGCGCCCAAGGGTAAACTTTGGAATCTGCTCGAGAGCTTTTTGACATTCATCAAGACGGACATCGTGGAGAAGGGAATCGACCCGCACGACTCTCCCAAGTTCATGCCTTTGTTCTGGACGATTTTCCTGTTCATTCTCGGCTGCAACTTAATGGGTATGCTGCCGTGGGTGGGAGCTCCCACCGCCGCTTTTGCGCTAACGGTGGTGTTGGCCCTGGTGGTGTTTGTCGTCGGCACTTTTCTCGGCGTGAAAAAATTTGGCGTGACGGGATATTTGAAGAGCCTCTGTCCCGACCTTGGACTGCCGATGTACTTAGCCGTGGTCGTAGTGCCCATGGTTTGGTTGATCGAGTTCTTTAGTTTGTTCATCAAGCACGGAATTTTGGCAATTCGATTGTTGGCCAACATGGTGGCGGGCCACTTGGTCATCCTAGGTATTATGGCCTTAGCGTTCGGCGCACACGCCAGCACCATGCACGCCGGTTCCTGGACAGCACTTTCCGTAGTGGCCATTTTGGGCACGGTTGTCATTAGCTTCATGGAACTATTCGTAGCATTTTTGCAAGCTTATGTGTTTACGCTCCTGGCCTCTTTGTTCGTTGGCAGCGCGACTCATGGGCACTAATCTGCGTTGCATGCGCACGGATCTGAAGCATTCGCCCTACAGAAAAAATTGATCGTAGCATCCGTTTAGTAACAACAGTTAAACCCTTTTTCAAGACAACCATTTTAGTCCTTCGAGGAGACATTTCAGTGATTAAAGCCGTTCGCACCACCCTGTGGGCCGTAGGCCTGTTCCTAGCACTCACCGCACCTGCTGCTGCTCAAGAAGCAGCAAGCATGATGCCCAAGCAAATCGGCGCTGGTCTGGCTGTGATTGGTGCTGGCATCGGCATCGGCTTGCTGGCCAAGGGAGCCGTTGAGTCGGTTGCTCGCCAACCCGAGTCGGCTGGAACAATTCAAGTTTTGATGATCATCGCAGCCGCCCTCATCGAAGGTTTGGCGTTTTTCGCCGTAATCGTCTGCATGTAGGTGATGTCGCATCCAACGGCCCCAAAGGCATTCGCGTAAACTCACCACAGGTTATTGGCTCACCACAGGTTATTGGGCAACATGAGATCACCGCATACTTCGTTTCTGGCTGTGCTGCTAGCCAGCTTTGCTCTTTCGATTTCCGTCCCGACTTTTGCTCAGACTCAAGATGAGAAAAAGTCTGAAGTGAATGCGGAAGTCAGTCATGGCAGCGAAGTGGACGGAGGGCACTCGGCCGAGGAGCATCACGACAGCGATCCCACGCACGCCAATGTGTCAGATGCCACATATGCTGTTGTCGATTTCCGGACCGACATGGCGTTTTTCAGCGCCATTGTGTTCCTGTTGCTGCTGGCGGCTCTAGCCGCAACAGCTTGGAAGCCAATTATGCAGGGTCTGGAGAAACGCGAGCGCGGGATTGCCGATAATATCGCTAGTGCCCAGCGATCTGCCACCGAAGCAGGTGCCAAGCTGGCGCAGTACGAAGCCAAGCTGGCCACGGCTGCCGAAGAGGCACAGAGGATTGTGGCCGAAGCGCGTAAGGATGCTGAAGCCGCTGGCCAAAAGCTGGTGGTGGCGGCCCAAGAAGAAGCGGTTCGACAACGCGAACGCGCGGTAGCGGACATCGAGTCGGCTAAGCGTGTTGCGCTTAGCGAATTGGCCAATTCGTCAACGGAGCTCGCCATGACGCTCGCTCAGCGAGTCGTCGGACGTGAAGTGCGAGCCGAAGATCATCAAGGCTTGATTCAAGACATGCTCGCCAAATTACCTAGCAAAAACTGATGGCACCCAACGACCTAAAGTCTCACAGCGACAGCCAAGTATGAACGATATTCCACAACACGAGACAGTGCTCGATAGCGACCAGCAGCAGGTCGGTGCCCTGTACGCCAAAGCCCTACTCGGTTCGGCCGGCGACTCCGTGGATGGGATTGTCGCTGAACTGGAGTCGGTTGTCCGAGAATGCCTCGATGCCCATCCGAGTTTAGAACAAGCTTTAGCTTCGCCACGTATTTCGCAAGTGCATAAGGAGTCGATGCTGGACCATATTTTTAATGGCCGCATCGATTCGTGTTTGCTGAACTTCCTAAAGATTCTTTGCCGCCGTGGGCGGATCGGATCCCTGCGAGCGATTCAGGTCACTGCGACGGTCATGCGCGAAGAACAACTCGGCAAACACCGCGTGACCGTAACTTCCTCGCAACCGCTCAGCGACGATCAGCGCTCGTCGATTCGCGACCGACTCAAAGCAGCCTACGATATGGACGCCATCCTCATGGAAAAGGTCGATGCCTCCCTACTAGGTGGTATCGTTCTGAGAATTGGCGACAAAGTGCTCGACGGTAGCGTGCTTGGCAAGCTCGACTCCATTCGCAGCGCAGTGGCCAGCGGCGTACAAAAGGCGATTCGCGATCGCTATGAATCGCTCATGTCGTCCTAAATTTAACATTCACATTTTATCATCACAATCAACAAGTTTTCGAGGTAGCTCATGAAGTTCAACTCGGACGAAATCGCCTCGGTGATTCAAAAAGAAATCGAGACGTTCGAGAACCAAATGGACGTCCGCGAAGTCGGTACAGTCCTAGAAGTCAGCGACGGTATCGCCCGCGTCTACGGACTGTCCGGCGTCATGGCTGGCGAAATGGTCCAGTTCCCGAGCGGCGTTATTGGTCTGGCGTTTAATCTCGAAGAAAACTCCGTCGGTATCATCATTCTGGGTGATTACCTGACGATCAACGAAGGTGATGAAGTCAAAGCCCTGGGCAAATTGCTCAGCGTACCAGTCGGCGATGGGATTATTGGCCGCGTGCTCGATCCACTAGGCAACCCACTCGATGGTCGCGGACCCGTGGAATCGACCCAGCAGCGTCCGGTCGAAGTCATTGCCACGGGCGTGTCCGAGCGGCAGCCCGTTCACGAACCACTGCAAACCGGCATCAAATGCGTGGATGCGATGACGCCCATCGGTCGCGGCCAACGCGAATTAATTATTGGCGACCGCAAGACAGGTAAGACCGCCGTAGCCATCGATGCGATTATCAATCAGAAAAACACAGGAGTAAAGTGCTTCTATGTGGCGATCGGACAGAAGGACTCTTCGGTAGCCCTGGTTATCGAAGCCCTCCGCAAGTACGGTGCGATGGACTACACCACGGTCATCGTGTCGGGTGCCAGTACGCCCGCCCCGCTACAGTACATTGCGCCTTACTCCGGCACTGCGATGGCCGAACACTTCATGTTCAACGGTCAACATGCGCTAGTCGTCTATGATGACTTGAGTAAACAAGCCGTGGCCTATCGGCAGTTGTCGTTGCTGATGCGCCGCCCACCAGGCCGCGAGGCGTTTCCTGGCGACGTGTTCTATTGCCACAGTCGCCTGCTCGAACGATCCGCCAAGCTGTCCAAAGAACTCGGTGGTGGCTCGCTGACTAGCCTGCCGATCATCGAAACGCAGGAAGGAGAGGTTTCCGCCTACATTCCAACGAATGTTATCTCGATCACCGACGGACAAATTTACCTGCAGCCAGACTTGTTTTTCAAAGGCATCCGTCCAGCCATGAATGCGGGTATCTCCGTATCGCGCGTAGGCGGTGCGGCTCAAATTAAAGCCATGAAGAAGGTCGCTGGCGGTCTGCGACTCGACTTGGCTTCGTTCCGCGAATTGGAAGCCTTCGCTCAGTTGGGCACGGAACTCGACCCAGCCACCCAAGCTCGCTTGGATCGCGGTTACCGCATGGTGGAACTGCTAAAGCAAAAGCAATATCACCCGCTGAGTGTGTACGAGCAAATTGTCAGTATCTATGCCGCAACCCGTGGACATATGGACGACGTGCCCGTCACAAGTATCGCCGACTTTGAAAAGAAATTGCTGGAGTTCATGCGCGATCGCAAGAACGATCTGATGAAGAAGCTGGAAGATTCGAAGGATCTGTCCGAGGAAATCGAGAGCGGAATTAAAGCTGCAATCGCTGAGTTCAAGCAGGGCTACAAACCGGCCTAATGAGTCCATTTGTGATTGAACTTCCTAGCATTTAGAGTTTGTAACAACAACGTCGCCAACAACAACGTCGCCAACACGCCATCGCTCAGGGCTCACTCGCCTGCTGACTGGTGCGGCGACGGAACGATCGAAGAGCACAGATGGCCAACACTCGGGAACTGGACAAGCGCCGCAAGTCGATTCGCAACATTCGCAAGATTACGCGAACGATGGAATTGATCGCCACTGCGCGGTTCAAGAAAGCCATGGATCGCGCGTCGGCTGCTAACGATTACACGCAGCGCATTACACAAATCGTGCGCGATTTGGCAGCGGCAGGACTCGAAGTCTCTCACCCCTTGTTAGCCGAACGACCACAAGTCAAAGCGTCGACGATGCTGATGTTGACCAGTAACCGCGGCTTGTGCGGCGGCTACAACGGCTCGGTCATTCGCGCTGCCGTGCAACGACGTACCGAGCTACGCGAAGCAGCAGACAAGTTTCAATTTGAAATCAGTGGCAAACGCGGTATTTCCGCCATGAAGTTTCGCGCCGTCCCAGTCGACCACTCCTACACAAAGTTTGAAGACCAACCCGCCTTTCTGGACGTGGCGGCTATCGCCGATCGACTCATGGACGACTTCACCAGCGGTCGCATGGATCGCCTCGACGTGGCCTACACCCGCTTCGTCAGTGTGTCCAAGCAGGTGGCTGTGGTCGAAACACTGCTGCCGTTTTCACAGCCGAAGCCCGAAGAAGCCGCTGCGGACGCCAAGCTGGCCAGCGTTACAGCCGATTTAAGTGGCAAAGCGGATTACGAGTTCCTGCCGTCAGCCGAATCCATATTGGCTGAAGTGGTACCCGCTAGCTTTCGCGTAAAACTATTTAAGTGCTTTCTGGATGCTGCCGTCAGCGAGCAAATCGCGCGAATGGTGGCCATGAAAAGTGCCACCGAAAATGCCGGTGATATCATCAAGCAACTGTCGATGACGTACAACCGAGCTCGCCAGTCAAAGATCACGCAAGAAATCATGGAAATCATCGGTGGCGTCGAAGCCCTCGAAGGCTAACGCGCCCTCCGGCGGCGAGCAACCCCTAACAATACAACGCAACCTAGCCAATCCTCACCAGGAATATTTTAGATGTCGACTGCTACTGGACAAAAAATCGGGCGCATCACGCAAGTTATCGGTTCGACGTTTGACGCTGTTTTTTCGGCCGATCAGCTTCCGCCCATCTACAACGCTGTGAAGGTCACTTCCGATCAAAAGGGAGTAAAGATCAATCTCACCGGTGAAATCCAGCAGCACCTGGGCGGCGGTCGCGTCCGCTGTGTCGCGCTAGGCAGCACCGAAGGACTGATGCGCGGTCTGGATTGCGTGGACACTGGCAAACCCATCTCGGTTCCCGTGGGTAAGGCCACCTTGGGTCGCGTGTTCAATGTTCTCGGCGAGCCAGTCGATCAACGCGGTCCAGTCCAAGCCGATGACTACTGGCCGATTCACCGACACGCTCCAACCGTCGATCAACTGTCAACCAATACCGAGCTCTTCGAAACCGGCATTAAGGTTATCGACCTGTTAACGCCGTTCGTGCGCGGTGGTAAAGCCGGCTTGTTCGGTGGTGCTGGACTGGGCAAGACTGTAATTCTGACTGAGCTGATCGCTCGTATTGCCAGCTCTCACGGTGGCTACTCTGTGTTTGCAGGTGTCGGCGAGCGAACTCGCGAAGGCACCGATCTGTGGCTCGAAATGCAGGAGACTGAAATCGGGCAAACGGGCCGCATGGTTATCGAACAAACTTGCATGATCTTCGGCCAAATGAACGAGCCACCCGGTTCGCGATTGCGCGTGGCTCTGGCGGCACTGACCATGGCCGAGTTTTTCCGCGATACGACCGGTGCCGATACGCTACTGTTTGTCGACAATATTTTCCGCTTTTCGCAGGCCGGTAGCGAAGTATCGGCGCTGCTCGGACGGATGCCTTCCGCCGTGGGTTATCAGCCCACGCTCGCCACCGAAATGGGTGCGTTGCAAGAGCGAATTACGTCCACGAAAAAGGGCGCGATCACGTCGGTTCAGGCCGTGTATGTACCAGCCGACGATCCAACCGACCCCGCTCCCGCGACCGCGTTCGGTCAATTGGATGCGTTCATCTACCTCGAACGCTCGATCTCGGAGAAGGGAATTTATCCGGCCATCGATCCATTGGCTTCCAACAGCCGAATCTTGGATCCTCAGTACGTAGGCGATCGGCACTACAACATTGCCCGCCGCGTGCAAACAATTCTCCAGCGCTATCGTGAACTACAGGATATCATCGCCATTCTTGGCGTTGATGAATTGGCGGAAGAAGACAAGATGGTCGTGCATCGCGCTCGCCGTATCGAACGCTTCCTGTCGCAGCCGTTCCTAGTGGCTGAGAAGTTTATTGGTCGTCCTGGTGAAATTACCACCATTGCCGACACCATTCGTAGCTTCGAAGAAATATGCGACGGCAAGTGGGATCACCTGCCCGAGCCAGCGTTCATGTACGTGGGTTCGATCGAACAGGCCGAAGAGCAAGCTAAGAAATTAGCAAAGAAGTAGTCAACTTGGTGACCAACCACCGTGTTGTAAGCTAACCCTGACAGCTCCGCAGCCTCGCCAAACCCTAAAGTTACGCAGTTCCGGCCGACCATTTTTCCAATATGAATTCGACGATGAGCCAACTACAGTGCGTTGTTGTGACCCCCGAGCGAACCGAGATCGATGTGCAGGCCGAATCGATAACGGTACCATTGTTCGATGGCGAGATAGGAATTCTCAAGGGCCATAGCGCCATGGTCGGTCGCCTGGGATACGGCTTGCTCAGAATTCGCACTAGCGGCGGTATGCAAACCTACTTTGTCGAAGGCGGCTTTGTTCAGGTTGCCAACGATGTCGTCTCTGTGCTGACCGACAGAGTGGTCGCCTCGAGCGAAATCAATAGTAGCAAGGCCAACGAAGCCATGCAGGCCGCGCTCAACATGCCCGCTGGTAAGCCCGATTTAGTCGTGGTTCGCGATAAGGCTATCAACCGCGCTCGGGCCATGGCCCGAGTGACCGCCAGCTAAAGGTTCGCGCGGAACGCCAGGCCGGAGGCCGACTCAACCCACGTGCTTTGTCAAAAATCAAACCGCCACGGTTCCTAAGCCGTTTTGGCGATGGCGGCCTGTTGATTCAAACGAGTTTCGGCGAAATAGCGGTTGTACGAAGGCCATCGAATGGCGTGGACGACGGCCTTGGAAGGCCATCGCACATTAAATCGACAACCCGATTTCTTCCGAGGCCTGACGGCATCGGCAGGGTTTTTTCGGCCTCCGGCCTGGGAACGCTTGTCCCGACATTCGATTTTCGGAAGCGAAAAAACTTGATAAGCCCAGCAGCTTTGGTAGGCCCAGCAATTCAGAGTCTACATCACACCGAGTGTGATGAATCCTAAATGTCTTCCACTCGCATATTCCGCACTACGACACCGCTTCATGGGTGGCTGTGGGGCTTGCTGGCATTTTGTTTGCTGGTGCTTTTTAGAGACGGAATTTGGCACTCGGCAGTTCCCGCATTTCGCGATTCGTTTCACTTCTACTATCCACAAGCCGTTTGGCTCGATCAATGCGCGGCGCGCGGCGAGTACTTTCCGCTGTGGAATCCCAACGAAGGCCTGGGCGTTTCGGTGGTGGGTCAGCCAAGTTCTGGAATCTACTATCCGCTGCGCATCCTGTGGTTCCTGCCAGGCTTGAATACGGCTCAGCGTCTGACCGTGTCAGTCATCGTGCATCTTCTGATCGCAGCCATAGGTATGCGCTATGCGGCCAGCAAGCTGCGACTGTCAAATTATGCGCGTTGGCTAGCAATGTTTAGTTTCTGCCTAAGCTGCCCCATCATTTTTCAACATATCAATCTGATCTATTTGCACAGCGCCGCCTGGCTGGGATTCGCCCTAGGTGGCATCGTGGTCCTGGTGCGGAGTCAAGCCACGGATTCTGCCAGTGCTACCAGCGAACAGCGTGTAACACATAACACTTCGGTGCCTCAGAGCTCTAAGCGTGCGTCAACTCTCTGCTGGTCTACGTGGTATTGCAGTGCTCAGATGCGGAGTTGCTTTGTTTTTGCGGCTGCAGTTGGCATGATGCTGCTGGCCGGAGATCTGCATACCTCCGTTAATGCATTTATCATCGCCTGTCTCGTAGGCTCGGCGCAAATTCTTGGCATTGCCTACCGCAGCGCAAGGATTCGAACGAATCGTATCCTGCCTGCGATTGCAAAAGCCGCTTCCGCATTGTTCTTCTGGCTCGTCGCAGCAGCGGGAATCGTAGGTGCGGTGGGTTTTCTTCAAATGGTACCCGCTTGGCGTTGGGCTCAGCACAGCGATCGATTGCCAACAGGGAAGGCAATACGAGTTACCGAATTGCCAACGATAGACTTGTTGCTGGAATTGAGAGCAAACAGGGACGTAATGCGGGATGCTGCATTGAGGGAACCTTCCCACAATACCTACGACTTCAGCTTGTCGCCCTGGCATGTGGCAACGTGTTTCTTTCCGACGCTGGGCGGACATTACCTGCCTGCGAACTCGCGACTTTTCGCTGCGATTCCGGCCGAAGGCAGGATGTGGATTCCGTCGCTCTACTTTGGCATTGTACCAGCTTTGCTCGTTTTGCTCAGCCTGCGACATTGTTCCCAGCGCGTGTGTCGCTATCTGTTGGGGCTCGCTGTATTCTCGCTACTCGCATCGCTGGGCAATTATTCGCTAGTTTGGCTTGCACGCCAAATGTTGATATTCGGGGGCTCGCGCGAACTCACCGAGGCTTGGCCAGCGGACTCGTTTACCAGTGTGTATTGGTTGTTGACCAAGTGCCTACCAGCCTATGAGGCGTTTCGATATCCGGCCAAATGGACGGTCTGGTTTGTGCTGGCCTGTAGCCTGCTAGCAGGATACGAGCTTGACCACTTGCACGACTTGAAAACTCGGCTCGTAAATCGAGCCACCACTTGGATCGCGGGACTGTCTGGGCTGGGCTTGTTAGCCACCGTCGTTGGTGGGTACCTGGCAATTGGTTCGAACGAAGAAATTTCCCGTTGGCTGGCCAGCGCCGCACCGGATGTTTGGCTAGGCCCGCCACGTGTCACGCCGATTGTTACCTCACTGTTGGCAGCATTTTCGCTCCCGCTGGTGGTGCTGACATTGTTATGGTTTGTAAGTCGGCGTTCGAGCGCGCGCGGGTTCATGCCCACCGTCGTGTTGGTCGCAACCGCCTTTGAAATGAGCTGGTGCGCAAGTCATTGGATTCAGTATGGGCCGATTGTTGCTGGCGAACGCTGGGCATCACAACCAGCGCAGGCACCGATCGAATTCTCTCAATCCGCTTGGGTCGACACTTCGGAAGCCGACCTTGTTCGCGATGTGTTGCTGAAGGAACCAGCAGGATTCACGCAGGCGCACTTGGATTACCAAAGGCAATTTCTACTTGGAAAAACTGCTCTGCTGCGCGGGACAAGAAATTTGTCTGCGACTCAATCGCTGGAACCTGGCGAGGTGCGCGCTTTGCGCTCGATGTTGATGGCGGAGGACGATTTTTCCCTCGATCAACCCGTCTTGGACGCTTGTTTGCGAGAACTTGGAGTCAACCAGCGCTTGGTTCGCACGCGCTGGGTCGATCAGTCGTCAGCTTTCCAATGGGTTGCTATGGCAGGCGCGAGCACTCTCTGTGAATTGCGTACCAACGACGTGAGCGCCGAAACAAACGCGTCGCCACTGTCATGGGCTTGGGCCAGCTCTAGTCAGCTCGACATCTATCTCCCCGAAGCTTGCATGGGCAACCTCCTTGTTCGACAATTTAACGACGGCGGATGGACCGCCCAGTCGGAGGCTGGCGATGAGCTGCCCATTTCGCCGGAGGTAATGTTGGTTGAAATCAGTGTTACTCGTCCACACTCGACCATTCGCTTGAGCCGCAAGTGGCTATGGTAGGCCAATCGTAAGGCTGCGAGCGTGTACGATATTACTGTGGAAAAGCTGGGCTGCACAAAGTTGGGGTTGTGAAGAGTAACCGCTTGCGCAGGTTTTATCCCGATAGGGATTCAAGCTATTAGCCGGTAGTTGAGCGCAGCGACACCACCGGAAACAGTTCCGACGGGAACACGCCGACCCTGAAAGGGTCGCAGAATCTGCGACCCTTTCAGGGTCGGCGCATCGTTTTGTCGGTTTCTGGGAATGCGCTGCTTCGCAGCGACCCCCAGCTAATTGCTTGAGTCCCAGTCGGGATAATAGACAATCCATGAAATACTAAATTTGAAACAGTGGAAATCCCCAAATCGGCACCTCAACCCCAAACTTTTAGCAGTCCAGGCTAAAGCGTGTTTTTACCGCAGCCGGAGTCACCAGACTTCGGTGCTCGAGAACTGAAGTCTGGCGACTGCGGCTATGAAGAGTTCGCCGAGAATCGCGTAAATTTCGTGGAAAATAGCGCCTGGATCGCGACGCTCGCGGCACTATAACAGCGACATGACCATAAAACCAACAGCCACTGAAATAGTCGGGCGATTGGAGCGCCTTACCGAACCTGCGGAGCAGCAGAAACTCCAGTCCGATGGAGAGCTGCTGGAGTTGTACGTGCTGAACGGAAGTCCCGCTGCCATTGAAGCGCTGGTTCGACGTCACTCGGCCATGGTGGCCAGCGTATGTGCTATGACCGTGGCCGAGCCGTCTAGTGCGGAGGATGCATTCCAAGCGACTTTTCTAATATTGCTGAAATCAGCCAAAAAGATTAGGCGAACATCGAGTTTGGCGGCTTGGCTGCATGGTGTCGCATACCGTTGTGCTTGCCGTGTGCGCAAGCTTGCTCGAAAAACGCCTCCAACGCAAAGTGTCGTCGACGTGATCGGACCCTACGACTCTCGCCAGGATCCGATATCTGTCTTGGCGCGGACCATGGAATTGGAAGCTCTACATCGTGAACTTGAGAAACTCCCAGAACACCTACGCGCGCCCTTGGTGGAACACTACTTGCTGGGTCTAACTGCACCGCAAATTGCCCAGCGCATGGAACTTAGTACTTCAGCCGTGGAAGGGCGACTGCGGCGTGGTCGGCAGGCTCTGCGAACCAAGTTGGCTCAGCGCGGCATCAGCCTCTCTGTTCTAGTTGCAGGTAGCGGACTGTTTCAAGAACACTTGGCTGCATCCGAGTCAGGTCTGTGGGGCGAGCAATTTGTGGAGCGGTATTTGCCTCAGAACCAAACTTTGAATTCGCATTCGCAGACTTCGCATTCGCAACCTTTGACATCCCCGAGTCCCCAAGTCTCATCTTTAGTACGCGGAGAAATTAGCATGATTGGAACTAGTACTTTCAAAACCGCTTTGGCGGCAGGCATCTTGTTGGTCGCGGGAACGTTGGCCACGAATGCCATGAGCAAGTTGACCCGTGGTGCAGGGGACGTGGCCCATGGACAAACCGCCTCTGGAGACGGAACTGAGCAGGCTACCGCAGAGGGCAGCGTGCTGACGCTTCCATTCTCTCCGCCGGTACCATCGGTAGTCGCCCAGTTAGGACCTGCCCCGGCTCAGCCTGCCATCGTGCCAGTCGGCTCCGCCGATCCGTTGCGGGCACCAGCCGTCGGCACCACGAAAGAGTTGGTGGCGGAGGTGCTCAGCCCCCGGCCGATCGGATGGAAGCGTCCCGAATCTGCCGAAGCGAGCGAACCGAACTGGTTAGCCGGTGGCCGCTCGGCCATGTCAGCGATCGAAAACAATCGCCAAGTCCTCTCGGAAGTTCTAGATTTTCAATTCAACGCAATACCGCTAACTGCGGTAGCTGATTGGCTCTCCCAGGAAACTGGGACTCAATTTGATTTGAATACTTCGGAAATAGAATTGGGCGGGTTGGCAAGCCCAGATACGCCTATTACCGCCGCCGGTCGCGCCACGGTGCGCGAAATCTTGCGACGAGTAGGTAGCACGTTAGAATTGACCTACGTCGTGACCGAAAGCACCATCGAAATCACGACTAAAGACGATGCCGGAGACTGCCCCAACATGCGGTTTTACGATCTGGCCTATGTGCTACCCAACTCGGAGAACACCTCGGCGCTGATCAGTGCTATCCAGACGTCCGTCGCCCCGCTGGATTGGGACACTGCGGGCGGTCGATCTACGATCTCGGTCGTTGGGTCGATGATGATTATCAATGCGCCGGACACCACGCATCATCAGGTGGAAATTCTGCTGCTGAATGTCGTCAAGATGAACCCTGAAAATGCCATGCGGGCTACTCGCTTCCCACCGGCCAGTCCGGTGCCGGCAGGTTCGGGGATGGGTGAAATGGGTGGTGGGATGTTCTAGAACATTCCTCTGATCCTACGATATTCGCAAGATCTTAGTGCATTCGATAAGCGGAAAATAAGTGGGTTAGGCTTCCAGCCTGTCATGCGGTAATCGACAGGCTAGAAGCCTATCCCACGTTTAGAATCCGACAGTGGGATAGGCTTCCAGCCTGTCATGCGGTGTTCGACAGGCTAGAAGCCTATCCCACGTTTAGAATCCGACAGTGGGATAGGCTTCCAGCCTGTCATGGGGTGTTCGACAGGCTAGAAGCCTATCCCACGTTCAGAATCAGACAGTAATTTTTCGCATGATTCGAAAGGTCGACGTACGCAACGATTTCCAACGGTGGGTCATGGACCCACACGGCTATCATCTGGGACCGGCTTTGCGGCCCAATAGTGCAGACGGCATTTGGAATGTGCCTACTGCTTGGATGCTGTGCGTTTGGTTTGCGGCAGTAACTCTTCGGTGAACTTAGCATCGTAGCGCAGCGATGTTTCGGGTCCGCGGAAGCCTACAACTAATTCGCTCCACTCCAGGTGTTTGCTGAGCATGCGTCCCTGGTCGACATCAAATTTGATCTCGCCCTTGCTCAGTTGCTGAATCAACTGCGATTCGACAGCCGGATCGTTAACGGGTGTCAAGGGTTGAGTTTCAATGCGAATCGTGGCGACACCCGCAGATACTTTTTCCAGCGTATACAGCTCGCGGACCTTGATCGTCTTGTGGGCACCGCTCTCCAGCTTGACCCGAATATCGCGCGGCACACTCCACTGCGCACCGATTGCCAGCGACTCTTCGGGCAGCGGCAAAGTCAGCTCGCCCATGCCAAGTTGCGGCGACTTTGCTTCCGTATCGCGATCGACGACTTGCCCCCGAGCGTTGATTGTCACCGTGGCCAGCGGCTTGGCCAGCGTCGCAGCAACCTGTTTGAACATGTCGGGAACTTCGGTATCGGTCAAACTGTTGTAACTGAGTTCCTCGGCATCGCCGACCGATTGCGCGAGTTCCACCGAGTTGATGCGGTACACAAACGTCATGTCGCCTTTGGCGTCGACCGATGCCACTTCCCAAGCCTTTTCGCTGATCGTTCGCGAACTACTCGACTCGGCGTGTTCGGACATCTTGGTCCGCGTTTCGGCCATGTGGACCACTTTGGAAACCAGCACTTCGCCGGCGGATAGTTTATAGCGCAGTTTGACGTTGCCTGCCTGCGAGGCATCTTTGCTTTGCGCCAACGTCGAGTTGCTCGATAGGAGCGAGCCACAAAAGAGGAGCCCGCAGAGCAGGGGAATGCACTTTAGATTTCGAATCGTCATCGTTGGCCTCCATGCCATGAAATGTTTTCGCTGAAGTCGCCAGACTTCAGTCCGCAAGTTCCGAAGTCTGGCGACTCCGGCTACCATTGACCAAGTTCCGAAGTCTGGCGACTCCGGCTACGGGAAATCTATGGGCTACGACAAATTTATTTCTGGCGCTCGCCTTAACCCTTTGGTTCGCGTGGATTGTCGCCCCAACCCAATTTCTTTCTAAGCGTTCGATACTCGCCCTTTTCGGGGATACTAATCATCTTGAACGAAACTGGGGCCCTACCGATCCGATAGCAATCGCCTTCGGACAGGTGAGATAAAACGCGGCCATCGAAAACGGCGGACACCGACTCGTGCCCCTGTTTCACAATCATTTCAAAAACGCGATCTGCACGATCTACCACTGGCCGCATGGTCAGCGTGTGCGGACTGATCGGACTGATCACGACCGCTTGCAATCTACGCTGAAGGATGGGTCCTCCCGCGGATAGGTTGTGGGCAGTCGAACCTACCGGGGTACTGATGATCAAGCCGTCGCAACTATAAGTAGACGCCAATTCGCCATCGACGTAAAGATCGATCTGAAGCATCGAAAATGGTGGTCCGCCCAATATAGCCGCTTCGTTGAGCGCCAACTGATGCCCCGCCGTCAGTTGCTGCTCTGGCGGTGGCGTAGTTGCAACCGTATTTGTAGGTTGTTTGGCTGCTAATCTTTTTGCGGCGCGGACGATCGAACATTCGAGCATCACATGCTCATAAACTGGAAACTTGCCAGCACAGACCTTTGGCCATATCGCATCCAGCTCATCTTCGCTAAGCGCTGCCAAAAAACCCAGTCGCCCCAGATTTACGCCGATGACGGGCTTTTGATTAAGTCCCATGCGACGTGCGGCGGACAGGATCGAACCATCGCCACCCAAAATGATACAGAGGTCGACATTCGTCTTTGAGAAGTCAAATGTCTCGTCCTGGTCGACCGCCACCACGTTGGCCGAGCGAGCAATGATTCGCTCGATCTTCTCCAGCTCCAAGCGAACTCGCGGACGGTTCACCGATGCCAAAATTACGACATCGGGCCGTTCATGGCCAGCAGCCATCCAGGGAGCTTCGTACATACTAGTGTCGTCCTGCGGATATCTCAGAGGCCAGATGCAAGCATTGTAACCTCGGGATGCCGACTTGGCGAATTGGGACGACGAACCAGACGAACCATTAGACGGCTTCGACGACTTGACCTGCCAGCTCGCGACACTTGGCGACGAGCCCTTCTACAGAAAGACCAAAATCTGCCAGCAGCTCTTCGCGCTCGCCATGTTCTACAAACTGGTCGGGAATACCGACTCGGCGGACATGCCGCGTATCCCAACTTCGATCGCAGGCGAGTTCGAGCACGGCGCTGCCGAATCCTCCCATCAGTGCGCCCTCTTCGAGGGTCAGCACAAACCGGCATTCGCGGAGTACTCTCTCTACGACCGCATCATCCAGGGGCTTGACGAAGCGCGGATTGACGACGGCGATATCGATGCCCTCTTCGGCCAATTGGCTGGCAGCCTGCAAAGCGATCCCCAG
Organism: Pirellulaceae bacterium; assembly: GCA_041741955.1. Taxonomy (GTDB): domain Bacteria; phylum Planctomycetota; class Planctomycetia; order Pirellulales; family Pirellulaceae; genus Aureliella. The sequence goes on from JBGSJL010000288.1 coordinate 16,755, forward strand.
CATGCCTCCCAGCGCCAAAATGGCTCCGTCGGTTCCCCAACGCACAATCTGGGCTTTACCCAGTTCGATCGGCTGCTTTGTGGCATGTAAGTCCACCGCAGCAGCTTTCGGGTATCGAATGGCAACGGGGCTCTCGATGTCGATAGCGAAGTCAAGCATCTGCGCCAGCTCCGCGCCATCGGTCGGAGCCATTACGACGATATTCGGGAACACCCGCATATAACCGATGTCATACACGCCATGATGGGTGGGACCGTCGGGCCCCGCCAGGCCGGCGCGATCCAGCATGAATGTGACGGGCAGGTTCTGAAGCGCCACTTCTTGGAAGATTTGATCATAGCTTCGCTGTAGGAACGTGCTGTAGATCGCAACAATCGGGCGTAAGCCAACCTTGGCATGTCCGGCGGCAAAAGCGACGGCGTGCGATTCGCAGATACCCACGTCGAAAAAGCGGTCAGGAAACTCTTCGCGAACGGGTTCGAGTTTATTACCTTGGCACATCGCAGCCGTCATCACGGTGACACGTTTGTCGCGGCGCATGCAGTTGCCAATCGCATCGCGAGCAAAATTCGTAAACGCTGGTGCGGCGCTGCCAGCGCGGATTTTGGCATGGCCCGATTCGTCTTCAAAAGCTGGCGGGGTGTGAAAAAACACGGGGTCTTGGGCGGCGGGTTGATAGCCGTGCCCCTTTTCGGTCACCACATGCAATAAGATGGGACCTTCTTGATCTTTGACCATCTTTAGATACTTAGTCATCAAGCCCACATCGTGTCCATCGATGGGTCCCACGTAGCGTATGCCCAGCTCCTCAAACAGCATTCCGCCGTGCAAGCCGGCTTTCACGCCTTCCTTGATCTGCGCTAACATCCGCTCGGCTGGATCGCCAAATACAGGAACATGGTTGAGCATGCGCACAACTTCGGTCTTCAGCCCTGTGTAAAACGGATTGCTACGCAAGCGATCCAAGTATCGGGCCACCGAGCCGACTCGGGGACAAATACTCATGCGATTGTCATTGAGCACGATCAGCAAGTTGCTACCCAACTCGCCAGCGTTGTTCAGGGCCTCGAAGACGATCCCCGATGGGAAGGCTCCGTCGCCGATCACAGCTACACTCTTGCGCGAACCTTGGCCCAAAATGTCATCGCCGCTTTTAAGTCCCAGCGCGGTCGAGACGCTACAGCCCGCGTGGCCGGTCATAAACAGGTCGTATTGGCTTTCGGCCGGATTTGGATAGCCCATTAAACCACCGCGTGTGCGGATATTGGCAAAATCCTTATAGCGACCTGTGACCAATTTGTGTGGGTAAATTTGGTGGCCGGTGTCCCAAATCAAACGATCGCTGCGAAAATCAAAAACACTGTGCAGTGCCAAGCACAGCTCGACGACGCCTAAATTCGACGCGAAGTGGGCGGTGCGAATACTTAGCAAACCACACAGTACGCCGCGAATTTCGGCCGCCAGTTGGTCCAGTTCGCTGCGGCTCATGTCATGCAACTCAATTGCCGACTGGAGTTTCTCAAGTAGTTTCGTCATGCGCAAACCTCAAACTTTTCTATCCACCACAAACCTAGCAAGCTGGACAAGACGTTGCCCACCTTTCTCAAAAACCGCAATCGATTCGCACGCATCACGGATTAACTGACTGGCCAGTTCTCGCGACTGCTCCAGTCCCAGCAATCCTGGATAGGTCAGTTTGCCTAACGCGTCATCTTTACGTGTCTGCTTGCCAAGTTGTTCTGGGGTGCCTTCAATATCCAGGCAATCGTCGACAATCTGGAACGCCAAGCCAACCGCTTGGCCATATTCGGCCAGACATTTAAGATGATCCAAGTTGGCGCCTCCCGCTACCCCTCCCAACTGCAAGCTGGCCTCGATCAGAGCGCTAGTTTTCCGGCGATGGATGCTTTTCAGGAATTCCAACCGGTCTCGCGCCAGTTCTGGAACTGGGCCAAACCGTCCCTCCGCCGCCAAATCGTCCGCTTGCCCACCCACCAAGCTGGCTCGACCCGCGGCCTGGGAGAGTACCCGTATACACGTCAGAGCTTGTGCGGCAGGCAGATCTTGGCAAATGATTTCCATCGCCAACATCTGCAAGCTGTCGCCAGCCAGGATGGCGGTTGCCTCGTCGAATTCGATATGACAAGTCGCCAGGCCACGGCGCATGTCGTCGTTGTCCATCGCTGGCAAATCGTCATGGATAAGCGAGTACACATGAACGAATTCAATGGCACAAGCTGCTGGCAGGGCCGGTTGCCAGCTACCACAAACGGCTTCGCAAGCCAGCAGACAAAGCATGGGCCGGAGGCGCTTGCCTGGCGACAGGACACTGTAACGGATCGCAGCAGTAAGGCGATCGGGGCTGCCCGCACAAGTCCGCGTGTACAACTCTAACGCTGCCTCAACCGCTTCTCGGAGCGGTCGCAATTCAATGTTTACTTGTTCCAAACTGCTCAACATCCCTATTAAAACAGTCCGAATTCATCGGGTTTGACGGCCGCCTCTTTCGCACCGGCAGCCGACCTGCGCTGACTGCGTGAATTCTGCTTTTCATCCAGACTCGACTCTCGGTCGTCCATTGGGACCGTGACTGGGTTGCCCTGCGCGTCAACTCCGCTAAGTATTTCCACTCTCCGCTCGGCAGTCTGCAAGCGTCCGTTGCAGGACCTTAGCAAACCAATGGCTACCGAATAGTCGCCAAGGGCTTCTTCGAGCGGCCCTCCACCTTGCTCCAATCGCCGCACAATGGACTCAAGCTCGTGCATGGCCTCCTCAAACGTGGGTTCCGAGGTGCCGTCCGCCTCCGCCGCTTTTTTCTTCGCCATAATTGCATGCTCGCCTAAGCAGTGTGCCGTCGCAGCCCTAATTATCGCTACATCCGAGCGTTAGCCAAGTGGTCAATGAGCCACAAAGAGTTGGCAGATATTTAGAATTTGAGCACCACGAGGGAAAAAAGACTATGAGAGAAGTAGGCATTGCAGTATCCACCTGAGGCAAGCACCATGACGACTCGTGAATCATCCGCACCCGGCATCGCTCAACTTAGAGATTCGCTGCGAAAACGACTCAAAGAAACCGACACCGCCAAGGCGGGGCGCAATCCACGTAAGGGCTACAACAATAAGCCGGCACTGGACTCGCAGTTGCAAGACGAACTGGCCTCGCTCCTGGAGCTGCTTGGCGACTGCGACAATACGCTACCGCTAGAGGCGCAGTCTCCGCCCGCTACGATCGACTCCCATGCTTTGGCGACCGTAGAGCAAAAGCTCGCACTGGACGAATTCAAGGCGTTGACCCTAGAAGCGATCGACGGTGCGCTGGCCCATTGGCAAGCTCAGGTCAGTTTCGCCTATGCGCAGGGCGCGTCGCAAGAACTGGCCGATCACATTCGACTGGCAACAAGTGTTTGTGAATCGCTTCAGTCCGGTGAAAGTCGCATCGAGACCCAGCGGGCTGCACTCGAAAAGCAAGCCGCATTGATCGCTGCACTGGAAGTTCGCACCATTCGACAGCGCACCGCAATTGCCCAAACGCTGCGGGCGCAGAAAGCGGAAATGTTGCTTGCCGTGGAGAAAAGCCGCTTCGAACTGACCGCCCATATTCGCGACGAAGTAACCCGCGAACTCGAAGACCAGCCCGCAGCCGATTCGCCAGAACTCCAACTCCTGCGCGCGCAGCTCGAAGAAACGCGGCAAGAGCTTGAATTGGTAAGTGAAGAGCTCGGTGCGAAGTCAAATGAATGCGCCGACATACTTCAGCAGCTTCAGAGTTTGCACGAACGCTTCGAGGACAGCGAGCAACGTGCCGCCGAACTGCGCGCCGCAAGCGAGAAGAATCTTCGCTTGGCGCAAGAGCTTGAAGAAACGCAGGCATTACTGCGCACAGCTCAGACAAATGCAACTGAGACTGCCCCCGACCAAGCGGAACGCGTCGCCGAATTGGAATGCCAATTGGTACAAGCTCAAGATGCACTCGAACAACTGATGGCAGAGCAATCAACGCTGCAAGCGGCTGCGCGCACGAGCGAAGACGATCAAGCACAGCAAAAAAGTGCCGCACAGCAGAAAGATTCGGTGCAACAGAAACTCGTCGCAGAGCTCGAAACAGAACTCCAAGGGGCGCGACAAGTTCTACAGGACTTGCTCGAACAAAACTCCGACCTAGCCGCGCAAGTTGCCAAGCATCAAGTCATCTCGACAGGGCATACGCCGCACGTGAGTTTTGACCAGCAGAGTCTAACCTGGGAAGAACGCAAAAAATTGATTATGCAGCAGCTCGAGTCCGAGTTGGAGAATAGCGAGTCTTCCACCGAAGAGCAGCAAGTGGCGCAGCTCGAAATAAAACAAGTGCTGGCGACAACACAGATGGAGATCGACCGTCGCGATCTAGAAATCCAAGAACTACAGCGAATTGTCGAACAGCAATCCGATACGCGACAAGGGGTTGCTATCGGGGCTGCGGCCATCGCGCAGATGTTTGACTCCGACGAATTGCTGGGCCAAGAACGCGAAAAGCTTAGAGAAATCCAACGCGAGTGGCAGGAAAAGCTGCGTCAAACTGAAATTGATCTTTCTATGGAACGCGCCAAATTGGCCCGCGAAAGATTGCAGCTCGAGTCCGAATTGGAGACTTGCAAGCACGAGAAAACTACTTTTGAAGCCGATGCTGGTATGCCCAAAAAACGCAAATGGCTCGAGCACTTAGGCCTAAGAGAAGAGAAGGGAATCTAGGTTGCGGTCTACCGATCGTAGCAGGTCGAGTTAAACTGGACCGAAGCTCCCATTGCCCGACGGAAACAACTGCTGGAACTATATGAAGAGAGACTGGGCGGTTTATTGATACCCGCGCCAGAACCCTACAATTCACGCCAGAACCCTACAATTCTTGCTCCCTTCTCCACCGGTACTCCGGAGGAGAAGGGCCGGGGCTGAGGGGGCTGACCTCGCATGGCTTATGCTGGATCGCGGCGCGCCTATCGACAAATGGAGTGGCCATTACCGCTGCGGTCACTGCCCAGTCTCCTCATTGCGAACCAGCTCAGCCCACTTAGCCGACTATGAAAATCAGCTCGATCCCGCAACTGTATCGCAACCTGCGTCGCTGGCAGGACATTTTGGCGATACTCCGCCGCTATGGATTGGCCGATTGGCTGAGCCAACTAAAATTCGATTTTATCCGCGACTGGATCAAGGATGACCAAGGCGTCCCGCTCGCCAGCTACTCTCGCGAAAAGAGAATTCGCCTCGCATTGACAGAGCTTGGTCCAACCTTCATTAAATTGGGACAAGTGCTCAGCCTGCGTCCCGACTTGATCGGCACCAGTCTAGCCCAAGAGCTGACCAGTTTGCAGTCGGAACTTCCGGCGGACTCACCGGACAAAGTCTGCGAGTTGATCGAGAAAGAACTGGGAAAGTCCGTCAAAGAATTGTTCTCGGAGTTTGACGGTACCGCCATAGCCTCGGCGTCGATTGGCCAAGTCCATATGGCGAAACTCTTGGATGGTACACCGGTTGTCGTGAAGGTCCAACACGCCGATATCCAAAACAAGGTTCGCGAAGATATGGAAGTGCTGGCCGGACTGGCCACACTGGCTACCCATATTCCAGAGATCGAGGTTTGGAAACCCAGCGTGTTGGTCGAACAACTCTCCAAGTCGCTGAAACGCGAGCTAAATTTTTCGCGCGAACTGCAAAACTTGCAGCTCTTCGCGCGCGAGCTCGAACATTACCAAGGCGTGCGCATTCCAGCTCCCTACCCGGAACTTTCAAGTTCGCGGGTGCTCACGATGGAGCTGATTAGTGGCGTGGCGGTCAGCAAGCTAACAGAACAGGCTCCAGTTGAATTCGGCACGGACGAAAGACAGAAACTGGCCAAGCTGGCCGCCGAAGTCTACATCGAAATGATCTTCGTGCATGGTGTCTATCATGCGGACCCACATCCTGGCAATATTCTCGTAGTCGAAAGCTGTGACCTGGGGTTGCTGGATTTTGGAATGGTCGGACGCATCGACGACCGACTGCGTGAAACGATCGAAGAAATGCTGCTGGCCGTTGCTTCGCGAGATACCTCCTTACTGACGACCCTAATCAAACGTGTGGGCAACACGCCGCCGCGGTTGGACGAGAGCCTGCTGTCGATCGATGTCGCGGATTTGATTGCCAACTATGGCTCCCAGCCGCTGGATTCGTTCGACCTCAGCGGAGCATTGAACGACGTGACCGATATCATGCATCGGCACCAAATCTCTTTGCCACCCCAAACATCGCTGCTGATCAAGATGCTGATCACGCTCGAAGGCACATTGCGTTTGCTATCGCCCAACTTCAGCTTGCTCGAAGTTATGCAGCCATTTTTTCGTCGCATGTGGCTGCGAAGGCTCTCCCCCAAACGGCAAGCCAAACGCATTCGGCGGATCTATGCGGAACTAGAGAGTCTGCTGGAAACTCTGCCTGGACAAGTTAGCAGCGTCATGCAGTTGGTCCAAGAAGGCCGCCTGGATGTTCACTTGGCTCACAAGGGTCTCAGTCCTTCGGTCAATCGGATGGTGCTGGGCTTGCTGGTCAGCTCCGTTTTTTTGGGGTCGAGCGTGTTAATGGCCTTCAAGGTTCCACCGCTTTTGTTCTCAGGTTCTGGCTGGATGGGCATCGAAAAACTTAGCTTGTTAGGCCTGATTGGCTATGCAGTTAGTTTGCTGGCAGGCTTCAGGCTGATCCGCGCCATCAACCGCTCCGGCCATCTCGATCGTTCCGACAGCGACTAGTGCCGCTCACGTTCACAGCCCACTCCATTGCGGCCAGCGCCTCACTGGCGCACAATCTAGCTGGAAAGCTCGTAGATTTCTTTTCGGCGGAGGAGATGGGAAAAATTAAAAAGGCAGTCGTGCTGCTCAGCGGTGGCTTGGACTCAGCCACCGTATTGGCGATCGCTCAGCTAGATGGCTACCAGGTCCACGCGATCAGTTTTCGCTATGGCCAGCGACACGCTTTTGAACTTACACAGGCGGCTGCCATTGCCGAGTCGCACTGCGTGCAGGCGCATGTCGTTGTGGACATCAATCTCGCTCAGTTTGGTGGCTCTGCACTGACCTCAGACATCGCCGTGCCCAAACACGAATCGGCCGATCAGATTGGCACAGAAATTCCCGTGACCTACGTGCCGGCTCGCAACACTGTGTTCCTGTCTTTAGCCCTAGCTTATGCCGAGAGCATCGGGGCAACAGATATTTTTATCGGCGTTAACGCGCTCGACTACAGCGGCTACCCCGACTGCCGCCCCGAGTACATCGCTGCTTTCCAAGCCATGGCCAATCTGGCAACCAAAGTGGGCATCAAAGGCAGCGAACAAATCCGGATTCATACACCGTTGATCGACCTCACCAAGTCGCAGATTATCGGGTTGGGACTTGCACTGGGTGTCGACTATGCGCGTACCACCAGTTGCTATGATCCAGATGCAACCGGATGGCCCTGCCAACATTGCGATGCATGCCTGTTGCGCATTCGCGGCTTCCAACAAAACGGTTGCATCGACCCAGCCCTAATGCGCACGTGACTATGACAGAGCAGCCGAAAAAGCCGAGCCTCCCGATCATGGTTGGACGCGGGGCGCAGATCAACCCAGCCAATCGTTTTCAGCGAATTCATATCGAAAGCGACTTCGAACACGCGGATGGCGACGACGATTTCTTGGACCAAAATACGCGCATGGCCACCGAGTATTACGTTGATGATTCAAAAAGCATACTCTCCCAGAACGATAGCCCAGACATTCCCTTTCGATATAGCCTAAACCCCTATCGCGGTTGCGCGCACGGCTGCTCGTACTGCTACGCTCGGCCAACGCACGAATACCTGGGACTCAGCGCGGGCGTCGACTTCGAATCAAAAGTTTTCGTCAAGAGCAACGCCGCAGACCTACTGCGTCGAGAGCTATCCAAGCAATCCTGGACTCCTGAGCCGATCATGCTGTCCGGTGTCACGGATTGCTACCAGCCGGCCGAGCGCATTTTCAAGATTACTCGGGCCTGCCTGGAAGTTGCATGTGAGTTTCAACAGCCCATGAGTCTCATTACTAAGAATGCGCTGATCACGCGCGACTTGGATCTGCTGAAACAGCTAGCGCAGAAAAATTTGGTGCGTGTCGCCATCAGCCTGACCTCGCTGGATCAACGGCTCAGTCGCGTGCTGGAACCGCGGGCAAGCGCGCCGGCCGCGCGGTTGCGAACTATCCGGCAACTGACGGACGCAGGCGTACCCGTGATCGTCATGACGGCTCCCGTCATTCCAGGACTCAACGACAGCGAAGTTCCAGCGCTGTTGCAAGCCGCCAAACAGCACGGGGCAATTTTCGCTGGGCACGTCCTGTTGCGCCTGCCGCTGACCGTGAAACCGGTCTTCCTCGACTGGCTGGCCCGCCACGTACCCAGCCAGCAGGCTAAAATCGAATCGCTCATCGCACAAACGCGCGACGGCAAATTGAATCAAGCCGAATTCGGACAACGCATGCGCGGCACAGGCGTCATCGCAGACCACCTCCGCGATACCTTCCGCGTATTCGCGGCCAAGCACGGACTAGCACTCAAACCACCGCCACTAGACTGCAGTCGGTTTGCAGTGCCCGCCACAAACAGCCAGCAAATGTGGCTGTTTTAGTACCAGTAAAGTTTCGTAGGAGTGAAGCCATCGCGGTGCCGCTTGTGGGCTCACAGAACCGGTGGATTCCAAGCCGGTATGCCCGTCGTTTCGACCTGCTTTTTAAATAGTTCGTGAAAGGGTCGAGTCGGCGACATGGGCGCATCTTCGTTGACCATCAGTGGGCGAGCTTCCTTCCAGAACTGGTCGTAGGCGACTCGCATTTTTTCGACGACTTCAGGGTGCTTGTCGATGATGTTCGTTTGCTGAAAAGGATCGACCAACATGTCGTAAAGCGAGATATTGTCTACGAAACGGTACTGGTCACTGCGCACTGCAAAGTCCCTCCACTTGGATTTCTCAGGGTCGCTGCCGGTGGGCCAGCGCGCTTTGTGCGTGAACAAATATCGATCCGACCAATCGGCCTGTGGGTTTTCGATCAGCGGCAATAGATTTCTGCCCTCCACTTGATCGCTTGGAAGGGTTCCGCCTGCCAGCGCCACGATCGTCGGGAACACATCGATATGAGCCGCAATGCGATGTACATCTTGGCCTGCGGGTACATGTCCGTCCCAGCGCACAAAGAAGGGAACTCGCACGCCACCTTCATCCGTGCTGCCTTTCATACCTTTCATGTCGGCGTTGAAAAACATCATTGAGGTTCCGTCGGGTTGCCGACCCAGTGGCACACCCTGTTTGCCGGAACCACCACCGGCCATACCATTGTCCGACATGAAAATCACCAGCGTGTTATCTAGCAATTGCCACTGGTTGAGCTTGTCCAACAACCGTCCCATGTTCTCATCAATGTTTTCAATCATGCCGTAAAATCCAGCTTCCGCCTGGCTGAAACCCAGATCGGTAAACCGCTTTTCGTTCGCAGGTGGAGCTATGTTCGGGGCATGAGGGGCATTGGTCACCAAGTAAGTGAAGAACGGCTGCTTCTGATCGCTTTGTTGCTTGATCCAGCCCAATGCGGCGGTGAAAAAGAGATCGGTACAATAGCCGCTGGTCTTCACAAAGGAACCGTTATGGCGAATGGTTGGATCGAAGTATTTATTGTTGGGGACGTCAGCACAACTGCAGTCGTATGCTTGACCGATACCGCCAGCTCCGTGAATAAAAGCCTCGTCAAAACCACGCTTGTGTGGCTGGTATTCTTCCTCATCACCCAAATGCCACTTTCCAAAAATTCCTGTCGTGTAGCCCGCTTGCTTGAGGACCTGGGGCAGCGTCGTGGCTGCCAGCGTCAGCCGCTCGCGCTCGAGAATCGTGTGGGTAATTCCATTCTTCAGCGGATGCCGGCCTGTCATCAGCGCCGAGCGTGTCGGCGAGCAGGTTGGACTTACCAGGAACCGCGTAAACCGCGTGCTGGTATCGTATAACGCATCCAAATTGGGTGTTTGCAGCCAAGGGTGGCCATGACGACCCACGGGAGCATATCCTTGATCGTCGGTCATGATCAAAATAATATTCGGCCGCAAACCACTAAGCTGTTCCGCAGCTTGCAATTCAGACTTACTGGTCAGCAGTAAACTGCAGCAGCCAAGCAATATTGCTAAAGCAGTGGTGGCAAATTGCCAAGTCTTCGCGTGAAACTCATTCAAGTCGCCTAGTCCTAATTCAAATGGAAAGCGCTGAGTCATAGATTTCTCCCGTGGGGTTTTGGGCTATTGTTGGTTGGCAGTATTTTAGCAAAACTTGACTGGTTCAACGCCCAGAAAGCGACTGTCAATTCGTTTTACTCCGTTGGCTACTTTTCACGCCAACGGGCTATTTCCACTTTCTTCGGGCTCTTGAGCGATGCCAAAGCGGCGACACGTCGCACGCATTCCAAATTAGAACCATAGCGGCGCTGAATCCCACGCACTGCAATTTTTGGAGTGCTGGGACTTGTCCTAGCTTTCCTATCGCCATCGAGCGAGAACTGAATGGGTCCTGCGAGGTGCTCGTCGAGTTCGTCGCGATTAACTTTTTGTTGGTAGAGAGCGCCGTGATTTACTACACTGGGAATAATACCGAAAGTCAACTGTCGTACCGTGGCTCATCAGACCCGCCAAACCCCCAATCTCGCTCCATCCAATGATACGTAGCCCTCGACTCATACCGTACTTGCGACTTGCATTTCTCATCGCTGCTGTCGCGCACCCATTCACGTTCACTCCGGTGTTAGCTGAATCGAAACCCAACGTGGTTTTCATCCTCGCCGATGACCTCGGCTGGAGCGACACCACGCTGTACGGTACGACAACTTTCTACAAAACGCCAAACATCGAACGTCTAGCCGCGCGTGGCATGACGTTCTCGCGAGCGTATTCGGCCAGCCCCCTGTGCTCGCCAACCAGAGCCAGCGTGCTAACGGGACTGAGCCCTGCACGTCATGGAATCACTGCTCCGAACTGTCATTCTCCAAAAGTCACATTAGCAGCGACTGTCATAGAAACGGCCTCTCCAATTCAGAAATGTACGATTCCAAATTCGGTAACTCGTCTAAAAACCGAGTACTACACGCTGGCTGAAATGTTCGGAGACAACGGTTATGCGACGGGACATTTTGGCAAGTGGCACTTGGGGCCGGAGCCCTACTCGGCACGCGAGCACGGTTTCGATGTGGACGTTCCTCATCATTCCGGTCCGGGCCCAGCGGGAAGCTACGTCGCGCCTTGGAAGTTCAAGGATTTCGACCACGATCCAGATATTCCCGATCAGCATCTGGAAGACCGTATGGCTTTGGAGGCTAAAGCGTTTATAGAAAATCACCAGCACGATTCATTCTTTCTGAACTACTGGATGTTCAGTGTTCATGCTCCATTTGACGCCAAGCAATCGCTGATCGATGAGTACCGCAGTCAAGTTGACGAAGGTAATCCTCAGCGCTCGCCCACCTATGCTGCAATGATCCAAAGCATGGACGACGCCGTCGGAACTCTGCTGGATACACTCGACAACCTAGGGATCGCCGACAACACTATCATCGTGTTCGCCTCGGACAACGGCGGCAATATGTATAACGAAGTCGACGGCACCACGCCGACCAGCAACGCCCCGCTGCGCGGCGGTAAGGCCACGATGTACGAAGGCGGCGTGCGAGGTCCGGCGATCGTTGTTTTTCCGAGTCATGTGAAGGCGGGAACGCGTAGCGAAGAAGTCATTCAAAGCTGCGACTTCTATCCCACGCTCTTGGATCTACTCGACATCCAGCCGCAACCGCATCAATTGTTTGATGGCATCAGCATCGCGCCTGCTCTGGAAGGCAGCGCACTGGACCGCAAGGCGATATTCACATACTTTCCACACAGCCCTGCCGTACCCGACTGGCTGCCGCCCTCGGTGAGCGTCCACGCTGGCGATTGGAAACTGATCCGTCTCTTTTTTGGAGGCGAAGCTGGAAAGCACCGCTACAAGTTGTTCCATCTTTCGCAAGACACAGCCGAGCAAACGGACCTTTCCTTAGAGCAACCCCAAAAGGTTAGCGAACTTGATGCCTTGATCGACGATTTCCTGACCAGCACACAGGCCGTCCTGCCGTTGCCCAATCAGAAGTTTGACTCCAGCAAATATCGTTCTGAGTTAGAGGGCGTGCCTAAGCTCAAGGACACCAAACAAGTGGAGGAAAAACTATCGTCCGTCCCAACCACATCCGACAGCGAGGCCGCTAAGCCATGAGCGTGCAGGGACTTGTCCTAGTTTTCCTATCGCCAAAGTGGTCGATCCAAATGAATCCTGTGATGTGTTCGTCGAGGATGACTCGCTACACTTTTCATTGTTAGAAAAGATATTTCCGTTTTCTTCGGGCTCCTGGGCGATTCCAAAGCGGCGACAAATCGCACGCACTCCAAATTAGAACCATAGCAACGATAAATCGCACGCACTGGAAATTTTGAGTGCGGGGACTTGTCCTAGCTTTTATTTCGCGAGATCTGCGATCTCGCGTAGGGTGCGCTGGATCTCAGCGGAGGTGTTGGTGTGCAGGATGCCCAGCCGCACCATGCCGTGTGGCTGCTGACCCAGCGCGGCGCAAACATCGACAGCATAGTAGTCGCCATGCCAACAAAATATGCCAACTCTTGCGAGCCGCTCTGCGACGTCAGCCGATGACTTGCCGTGTACGTTGCAAGCCACCGTGGGTACTCGTTGACCATACCGCTGTGGATCGGTAATGCCGTAAACCTCCACACCTGGAATGTCGGCTAAGCCTTGCAACAATTCAGTTAGTAGTGTCTGCTCATGCCGCTCGATGGCGGCGAAAGCAGTCCGCAGCGCTTCGCGACGCGACTGAGGACGAGTCAGTGGCCCGCTTTTCATGTCGGCATCGACACTCGCTTCGTACAATTCAAATTGTTGGACCAAGCGGTGACCGATATCGGCCAAGTAATCGATGGCGGCAGTAACTCCGGCGATGGCTGCAAAATTCTGTGTGCCTGTCATCCACTTGCCAGGCGGATGTGCAGGTGAGGGTCGCAACTTGTAGGCCGCCAACGACTCCAAGCGTTCGAGCCGTCCCCACAACATGCCAACATGCGGGCCGAAAAACTTGTAGGCCGAGCACACGCAGTAGTCGGCCTGCCACTGCGCCACATCGATCAAGCCGTGGGGCGCGTAGTGGACGGCGTCGAGGTACACTTCGGCGCGGACCGTGTGTGCGTGCTCGACCAACTCGCCAATAGGCGGCTTGCTACCGACACTGTTCGAAGCGCAGGTCACCGCGACCAAACGGGTGCCGGATGTGACCTTGGCTCGAAAATCATCGATGTCCAAAGTCGCGTCGCTGGGATTCACGCGGACGGTCACCACTTCGACTCCAGCGTCTGCCGCAGCCAACTTCCACGGCGTAACATTGCCGTCATGATCCAATTCGCTCACGACGATTCTTTCACCTGGCCGCCAAGTTTTTGCAATCGCACGCGAAAATGCAAGTGTCATCGTGGTCATGTTCGCACCAAACACGCACTCGCGCGGATCGCTGGCGCCAAACCAATCGGCGGCCGCTTGGTGCGCAGCGGCCATCATTGCGACCGTTTCGCAGCTCGTCGCGAATTTGCCACCGCTGTTGGCGTTATGCTGCATGTAGTACCCGCTGATCGCGGCAATCACCGACTCGGGGACTTGGCTGCCGGCCGGTCCATCCAAATAGACAACTGGCTCGGATTGTCCCGGTAACTTCCTCGCTAACGATGGGAACTTGGCACGCAGCTCGGGTAGCAGACCGGTCAGCGAGGGAATGAGCTGTAGCATACTTTTTCGATCGTGTGATGTAGTACTTATGGGCCGCGTGAAATTAAGAACTTAGAAGTGCAATTCTGGCAAATCCGTCGGCTCCTTACAATTCCACCCACCGCCAATTCGCGTTATGCTTAGCTGCATCTGAGACATGCGCGCGACCTCAAATTCGGCGCAGACTTGACGACTTTCCCAAGCGTGCTCGCCTTACGATCGGAACCACAGATGCACTTTCGCAAGTTCTTGACCCTTCTGGTCGCATGGCCCATGTCGCCACTTTCCGCCGAAGATTGGCCGCAGTGGCGTGGTCCCAATCGGGATGGAGTTTGGCAAACCCATGGTATCGTCAGCGAGCTTCCCGATGGTCAACTGCCGCTTCAATGGACAGTCGAAATCGGTGCGGGGTATAGTGGCCCAACTGTGGCGGACGGCCGAGTGTATGTGATGGATCGTCAGACGGCTGAGGGCCAGCAGACCGAGCGTGTACTGTGCTTGGATTCCAAAACGGGCCAAAGGATCTGGACGCACGAATACGACGCTCCGTACACCATTAGTTACAAGGCTGGACCGCGGGCTAGTGTCACGATCCATGATGGCCATGCCTATGCGGTCGGAGCGATGGGACATTTCTTCTGCCTCAACGCGCAGACGGGCGAAGTGGTGTGGCAGCACGTCCTGGAAACCGAGTACGATGTCACGCTGCCGATTTGGGGCATCGCCGCTTCGCCACTGATTCACTCAGGCAAAGTCATTCAGCAGGTTGGCGGTGCCAATGGCGCCTGCTTTGTGGCCTTCGATAAAAAAAGCGGCCAAGAGATCTGGCGATCTCTGGACGAGAAAGCTGGCTACTCTTCGCCGATTGTCATTCAACAGGCTGGCCAGGACGTGCTGGTGTGTTGGTCGGGCGAAAGTTTGTCCGGTTTGGATCCCGCGACAGGCAAGGTCCATTGGTCGCATGAAATGAAGCCCATCAAAATGCCGATCGGCATTGGAACACCCGCGGTCGATGGCGAGCTGATCTTCGTGTCGAGTTTCTATGACGGCTCGCTCATGGTCCGCGCACCTAAGGATTCGCTCGACAGTCAGCTTGTCTGGCGCGCCATCGGGCGGGACGAACAGCATACGGGCTCAAACTCTGTCCAATTGGGTAACCAAACGATCAAGGACGGCAATGTGTATGGGATGCACGCCATGATTGGTACCAGCATTTTGCAAAATGGTTTGATTTACGGCGTCGATAGTTACGGCGAATTTCGTTGCCTAGACGCGAACACCGGCAAGAGACTCTGGGAGGACCTGACTGCAGTTCCCAAGGAGCGTTGGTCTACAATCCACATGGTCCGCCAAGGTGACGTAACTTGGATGTTCAACGAACGCGGCGAATTGCTTATCACAAAATTAATGCCAGACAAACTGGAGATTCTCGATCGCTGCCAATTGATCGAACCCACCGAGGTACAATTGCCTCAACGTGGCGGAGTCTGCTGGACGCACCCCGCTTTTGCCGAGCAGAGTGTGTTTGTCCGCAATGATCAACGCATCGTCCGCGCCTCGTTGGCCAAGTAGATTTACGGATGTCGAGTTACCGATGGCCTGGAATTTACTCTGCAGCTCGGCTGAGCTGGCGGACAGCGAAGCACGGGAGTTTTGTGTGGCGGGAAGAGTTATCGCTCTGTTTCGCCACCAATCGACGTTCTACGCCGTTGATGGCATTTGCGCCCATCAGGGCGGACCGCTTGCCAAGGGACAGCTCGATGGCAATTGCGTTACCTGTCCCTGGCATGGTTGGCAATATGATATTGCCAGCGGCAAAAACGTGCTGACCGGTAAACAAATGCTCGAGTGCTTCGCGATTGAAGTTCGCGATTCGCAAGTCTGGATCGATATATAGCCGCCTTTCTGTTGGCGAAGTGAGTCCCTACGAATCCTCTTTGACTTGCTCGACAGATAGTAGTTCGACAATTTGGGCAACTGCCAATTCAAGCGACTTGGCGGCCATCTTAAAATTGGTGTGTCCGGAGACTTCGGGCTGGATCTCCGAAAACAAGTCGGCTGCTTTGCGAAGTTTGCTCAGTTTCTTCTTGGCCATTTTCAAATAGGTCAGACTATCCTTGGCATCCAAGGATGGGCCCAAGGCGAGCATGAAATCGTACAAATCGCGGTGGACCGATGCGAGTTCTTCGTCGTCGAGCGCTTCATCGCAGTGCTTTAAAAACGCCCGAACCATCCAAACGTGCGCAATTTGAGCATCGATCGCCTGCATCAGTTGTTCGCTGCGGGTGGTAGGATTTGGTTCCATGGGAGTCCTTGCCTTTTCTGTCCGGATTTACATTAGCGTTGGTGATTCTGACAGTAAGCTTGCGACCGCTTCGCGTCCATTATTCGATGAGTTATGATGGAGCGTCAAAGCTCGACTTCGGACATCACGGCTCATTTGTTGAGAAATTAATTTTGATATGCCGGATTTAATCGCGCAAGGCCCAAGACCGCAGGACCGGTGGCGGCGCAACCTGCCTGATATGGGCACAGAATCGGTGATCGGCCGCAACTCGGAACCTTGGGCAGTCGCCTGGGACGACCGCATTTCGCGGCAACATGCCTCGATCAAGTGGAGCGGAAACAAATTGGTGGTTTCCAAGCTACCGCAGGCCCGAAATGCCATTTTCTTCCGAGGCCAACGACGCGACCACTTTACGGCGGCGATCGGCGAGCATTTCGTGATTGGGCAAACCACGTTCACAATCACAGATCAGCAAGTCGAATTCTCCCAGCCCGACGCTCCTGTTTTTGCCGAGCAAACTTTCTCAGCGCATTTGCTGCGACAAAATAAATATAAAGACGGCGGACGGCGTATCGAAGCGCTGGGCAAACTGCCAGAAATTATTGCGGGTGCCAGCAACGACCGGGAACTCTGCGTGAGGATCGTGAACCTGTTGTTACAAGGCGTGCCCGATGCCGCTTTTGTTGCCATTCTGAAACTTCGAGAAGCGGGTGACGATAAACCGACTCCCGAAGCGATATTCGACAGCCCTGGATTTGTTCCCGCCGGAGACGAAACGCGTAGTGTCAGCAAATCTCGCAGCACCGTCCATGTTGGCGATGATTTGGAGGTATTACACTGGGACAGCCGCGCGCTGGCCAGCAGCAACTTTTCTCCCAGTAGCCAACTCGTACGCACCGCCAATCAAACTCAAGAAAGCGTACTGCATGTTTGGAATCGGTCCATCGTATCCAACAGCGCGTATACACACAGTGAAAATGTCGATTGGGCATTTTGCACTCCGGTTACCTCCGACGCCTGCCCTGGCTGGGCCATTTACGTCGCCGGCAAGTTCTCGGGCACAATGTTCCTGGGAGGTCAAACAGGCTCTGGAGAAGCCGATGCCTTACAGGATGATCTCAAGTTCACGGAGCTCACCGCGACTACGCTGGGTGCGTTGCGCCAAGTCCGCTCGCTCCAACGACGCCAAGACAGTTTGCGCAACTTTTTTGCGCCAGTCGTCTTAGAGGCGCTGGCTGGGCACGATCCAGACAAAGTGCTCGCACCGCGCGAGACCAATGTCTCCGTACTCTTCTGCGACTTGCGTGGCTTTTCCAAACAGAGCGAAATGGCCACGGACCGACTATTGGAATTGCTGCAGCGTGTTAGCGATGCGCTGGGAGTTATGACGCACCACATTTTGGCCAACGACGGCGTGGTCGGAGACTTCCATGGCGACGCAGCTATGGGCTTTTGGGGCTGGCCTATCGACAGCTACAACTCGATCCAGCGCGTGTGCTTGGCTGCTTTGGCGATCCGAAAAGAGTTCTTGCTGTCCTCCGCTCAACCAGAACACCCACTCGCCGATTTTCACGCTGGATTGGGTATTGCCTCTGGCTCGGCGGTGGCGGGACGAATCGGAACCCGCGATCAAGTGAAAGTAACCGTGTTTGGGCCGGTCGTGAACCTAGCCTCGCGACTCGAAGGTATGACCAAACAACTGCAGGCTCCGATTCTAGTCGACGAGCCCACCGCCGCGTGGGTCCGCGAAAATGTGTCTCGCGATATCCTTCGCATTCGTAAGGTGGCCAAGGTACTGCCGTTTGGAATGCAAACGCCATTGATCGTCAGCGAACTGTTACCACCGGCTGGACCCGAGAGCGTTCTGGAAGATGAACACGTAGCAGCTTATGAAGCCGCTCTGGACCACTTCCTCAGCGGAGATTGGCACGAAGCTTTTCGACTGCTTCACCAAGTTCCAGCGGAGGATCAAGTCAAAGACTTCTTGACGGTGATCATCGCACAGCATCGACGGGTCGCGCCCGCAGATTGGGAAGGCGTAATCGAATTGCCTGGCAAGTAGTCTTGCTTTACCAACTGTGGGCTAAGCGGAAATGAAAAGAGCCCACCGAGTTCGGTAGGCCCTAAATCGAAGGTTAGCAAACGCAAGTCTGCTGACTATCGCTTGCGACCGAACAACCCACACTTCTTCTTGCCGCATGGGTCGCAACTCGGTGCGGCCTCGCAACAGGTTGGCTCGGGTGCTGGAGCACAACAGGTTGGCGCTGGCGCTGGTGCACAGCAGGTTGGCGCTGGTGCACAGCAGGTTGGCTCAGGTGCTGGAGCACAGCAAGTCGGTGCTGGCGCGCACTTTTTCTTGAATAGCCCGAAACCAGCGTTTGCATTGCTAGTAACTGCCAAACAGGCTACCAAGCTCAACGCCAACGTAATAACACTTTTCATTCTGTCTCTTCCTCAAAAAGGTAAATTGGGTTAGATAGGAAGAGTCTAGCACGCGAAATTCGACGGTCAAGCACCATAAATAACCTGCTTTCAGCATGCAAATTGCCCCAGACTGTGGCCTCCAACCGCTTGAAAAACCACCAATCTGGGGCATATGGCGTCGATTTACGCGGGTTCAAGTTCGCTGGCTAGCAAATCGCTCATATCCAGCGACCCGATCAGGCTGTCAATGGCGGCTTCGATTTCGGTTGGGCTCGCCGCGTTAGCGAAGTTCCCAAATGCAGCGGGTGCACTGGGTAGTGGTTCCAATGTGCTGGCCGTCTGAGCGATCCCTTCCAACGGTGGCAGAACGCGGAGAGTCACCACGGCCAATCGGCTCCGCTGCCCACCATCCGTCGCGCGATACAGGAACGAATCTAGTCCACTGAATCCGGTGCTGGGCGTATACACAAACGAGCCGTCCAGATTCAGCGTGAGAGTACCATGCCTCGGTCCGCGGAAGAGGCTGGATTGCAGGTCGCCCCCACCTCCCGCAATGTCGTTCTGTAGTACGCCCAATATAGAATCCACTTCCAATTCCTCGCCGGCGTTCAAGCGATATGCATCATTGACTGCAATCGGCCGTAGGTTATCACCTCCAACGCTAATGCGCACTAGCGCTAGGCTGCTTAGGACGCCGTCCGAGGCGCGATAGCTGAACTCATCCGCGCCGACGTAGTTTTCGTCCGGAGTGTATTGAAAACTTCCATCTTCAGCCAAGACAACTTGACCGTGAGCCGGTTGCGTCTCCAATGCCACATTCAGTGCATCTCCATCCGCATCGATATCGTTCGCCAATACACCGACCGCACTGACAACCAGCGTTTGATTTTTACTCGTGACATAACTGTCGTCAGCCGCCACCGGTGCATCGTTGACCGCATCGACTGTTAGTTCCACCGCAATCAAATTACTGGACTCCACGCCGTCGCTGACCTGGTACACAAACGCATCGGTACCGAAGTAGTTTTCATCGGGTGTGTAGCTAAAACTACCATCGG
>JBGSJL010000289.1:0-6601 GCA_041741955.1 Pirellulaceae bacterium
CGCGCGGTCGATTCGACCCACGTCTCGGTACCCAACGGAGTGCCAGGCTTGATACTCCCAACGAACGGCATCGATTTCTTTGTCGCTCAGCGGTTCGTTGACGCGCTTGACCCAGTTAGGAAGTCGGGACATTGGCCATGCGGAGAGCAATTTTGGTTCGGGTTCCGGTGCGGCAATCCATCAAAACAATGATCCCCACCGCCAGTCTTCGGCTCGATCAACCCAATGAGCTCGTACAGCGTTCCGTTCAACGTAGCGAGCGACGACGAAAAAGTGATCGTCGTCTTGAATGGGAAAACTTTTAAACCGTCCTTGATAAACGTGTCCCTGTCCCGATGTTCCGTAATGGGCATGGTATCGCTGTGTATGTGTCAATGTCACCCAACGCAAGAAATTGCTCATTGCTCCGTCTTCGGACGGTTGCAGTACAAAGTGCCAGCGGTTGGACATTAGCTGATAAGCAAAGATGCGGAATGGAAAACGCATCAACCCATCTGCTACAATTCGCTAGAATGCGTCGTAGTCAGCATCTTTCTTTAAGATTACGGTTTTCGCATTGCCACGATTCAAGGCGTGGTAGATGCCATTGGCTTCATCGGCTTGCTTTGGTCTGGGCAGCCCCTCAACGTACCGCGACCCAGCATGCTAAACAATGACTCCTGACACCTTTGTTCAATCCAATGTGCTATTTCTGCGAGGGGATATCATCAAAATAGAAATTGTACCAATTGCGCTCGCGCATCTGGTCGCCAGTGGGCAAGCCTGCTGGTTTAAGCCCCGCGCACCATTCGTCCACGTCTTGATGCAACTTGTCTGCGAGCTCGGCATGCACATCGACCAAGTTTTTGTGTTCATGCTGATCGCTCTCGAGATCAAATAGATACCGCCGTCCATTGCCAACGTAGATGTACTTCCATTTTCCGCGTCGAATCGCGGCTTGATCCCAGAAACGGAAATAAAGGCTGCGAGTCGACGGGTTTTGAATGTCATTCATGGCCGGGATCAAATCGATGCCGTCGAACTTCTGCGTGTTGTCGAGCATAACTTCGAGAAGATTACCGCCAGCAAGCTGCAACACGCTCGGGGCGATGTCGAGCGTGCTAACGGGCCATTCGTAGGCCTTGCCACTGGGCAGTTGGCTGGGGAGGCTCCAAATCATCGGCACTCGGATGCCCCCTTCGCTCAGCATCCCTTTTTCGCCAACCCACGGCTCGTTCAGTGAGCCGTCCCAGCCACCCGCGTCACCATCGATGGGCGAATCGGGTTTGGTCATCTTCAGAGGAGCTCCGTTGTCGCTTGTCACCACGATCAATGTGTTGTCGAGCAATCCGTATTCGGTCAGTTTCTCGACGACTCGCCCTACACCGTCATCAACCGCTGCGATCATGGCCAAAGCGTAACGCCGACGGACCGGCATGTCGGTGGAAAATCGATCGAGGTACTTTCGAGTCGCTTCGAGCGGAGTATGCGGGCCGTAGTAGTTCAGTTGGAGATAAAACGGCGCTGCATGATTGCGTTCAATGAAACTGACAGCGGCCTGCGTCTGAACGTCGATACGAAAATCTCCGTTCTCGACTTGCGTCATCTTTGTAGTGGATCTTGCTAAAGATCCTTTCGCGTCGGGCTCTTTTGCAAGATCCACTACATCAGTTTCGTCTGCATCCAATTCGTAATTGACTCGGTAGTTGCGAAGTTCTCCCCAGAAATATTCGTCGAAGCCCTGCGCAGCGGGCGAGTAATCGCGAATCTTGTCCCACGGAATTCGCACTTGAGCACGCGGCTTGCCTGCCATCTCGGGCAACTCCCGTTGCATCCAATCGACGCACGTGACGTTCGGTTCTAGATGCCACTTGCCGACGAATCCAGTGCGATACCCCAGCGGCTGCAACCGTTCGGCAATCGTTACCGCTTCGCTGGGCAGCGGCATGTCTGGAATGGTATCAATGCCAAAGCGCTGTTGATGTCGCCCCGTCATCAAACCAGCACGCGAAGGACTACACTGTGGCGCAGTGACGTATCCTGCCGTGCAGCGGACTCCTCGTGCAGCCAATGCGTCGATGTGTGGTGTCTGGACATCCCTCTGCATCCCTTGGCAACCGAGATCGCTCCAGCCCTGATCATCGGTGAGAATCACAACTACATTGGGCTGCGTTGCGGGGATGACTGCCTGGGCGGTTCGATCGCCGATAACGAAATGGCCGAGCTTTTGGTCCGCGCTAACCCTGCCGACTGACCAAACCGCTCCGGGACATGTTTGCATCGTCTTAGTCTGCCCCGAGGCAATCGAATCGTATGATTTGGCTTGCCCGTCGGGGCTCATCAAAAATAGTTCGACCGCCTGTCGCTGCTTGTTCGTGAAGTGCACTGGAAACGGATTGCCATCAGGTTTGGACGCCAGGGTAGCTCCCTCGGATGCAGGATGCCATGTTAGCTTGGCCAGCGAATCGATCGACGGCTCGATTCGCTGTGCAAAGTCTTTCGGAGCATCCTGTCGAAACGCAGCTAATTTTTCAAGAGACTGTGGCGACTTGGCAAGATTGGTCCACTCGTAGGGATCTTTGCTGATGTCGTATAACTCTTCGCTGCCATCGGCATAATGAATGTAACGATGCGATCGGCCGCTAACGGCATAGGTGCCAGGCTGAGCCAAGTACGTAACCGAGTCGTGATTCCAATCGGATGAAACCGGATTGTGCAGCAACGGCCATAGGCTTGGTCCATCGTTGTTGGGATTACTTGGAAGCTTGCATAGGTCCAGCAGCGTTGGAAACAGGCTAAGTAGATTCACCGGTGCGTCGCAAACCGCTCCGGCTCGCGTGCCTTTCGGTAGTGCCGCACTGGCACCGCTTGGAACGCGAATTATGAGAGGAACTCGCGTCACGGCTCTCCATGGCGTGTACTTTTGCCAGTGCTCTTTCTCGCCGAGCTGCCAACCGTGATCGGACCATAGTACGACAATCGTGTTGTTCGTGTTGGGTCCGGACTCGAGAGCATTGAGTACTCGTCCCAGCATTGCGTCGGCAAAGTGTATTGAGGCGAGGTAACCCTGTATGCCTTGCTTCCATTGCCCCTGCTGCTGAATGTGGGCAAAGTATTTGTTCCGTGCCGCTTTCTGTCCCGTTTCCGGAACGTCGTCTAAATCGTTTTCTCGATAACCCAGAGGAAGCTGAATCGATTCGAGCGGGAAGGGTTCGAAGTACTTCTTGGGAACGAACCAAGGCTCATGTGGTCGATAGAGGCCGCAGCCAAGAAAAAATGGTTTGTCATGTTGCTTGCTCAGCTGTTCACCGATCCAATTGCTTACCGACCAATCTCCGCCGAACTCTTCGTCCGTGACATCTAGAGCGGCCCAATCCGTTTCGACATACTGCCAAGGGCCTCCAGACTCCAAACCGACTGGGCGTTTCTCTGGATAGAACGTCTCTGGAAATGGGTTCTCAGATTCGGCTTTGGGAAAATACTTGTCCCATGACTTGGCATCGATGAAGTAGTGCAACAGTTTGCCCGAGCCTGCGGAGTAATAACCATGCTGACGGAAGTACTGAGGCATGATTGTCTCGTCGGGCATCGCTTCGCGCATCTGCTGTCGATTGTCATACAATCCGGATCGATTAGGTGCACGCCCAGTGAAGATGGCCGAACGAGACGGGTTGCATGCAGGAGCAGGACAGTGAGCGTTGGTAAACAAGACGCCACTTGCAGCCAACCGATCGATATTGGGAGTGATCGTCTGCGGATGTCCCCCCATGCAGCCAAGCCAGTCGTTGAGATCATCCACAGCGATGAAGAGAACGTTAGGCCGTGTGTTCTTTTCTTGAGGATCATCCGCTACAACTTGCGAGCCAAAAGCAAGGACTACAAGCAGTGGAATCATGGTTTTCTTGGTTGCTGCTATTCTCAAAACTTCCTCGCGTCGGCTGGGTATGTGTGTGCAAAATAATCTGTCCTGTACGATTGTAACAAGTTGGCAGCAGACAAAGGTGTCAAGCAGACAAAGGTGTCAGGAGTCATTTTCTGGTTAATGGACACGTGGGCGTTCTCTGGGTCGCAATGTCTATTCAAGATCCAGGCGGCGCGCGGTCGATTCGACCCACGTCTCGGTACCCGATGGACTGCCACGCTTGATGCTCCAACGAACGTCATCGATTTCTTTGTCGCTCAGCGGTTCGTTGACGCGCTTGACCCAGTTAGGAAGTCGGGACATTGGCCACGCCGAGAGTAATTTTAGCTCGGGTTCCGGTGCGGCAATCAATCGAAACAATGATCCCACCGCCAGTCCACGGCTCGATCAACCCAATGAGCTCGCACAGCGTTCCGTTCAACGTAGCGAGCGACGACGAATAAGTCATCGTCGTCTTGAATGGGAAAACTTTTAAACCGTCCCTGATAAACGTGTCCCTGTCCCAATGTTCCGTAATGGGCATGGTATCGCTGTGTGCGTGTCAATGTCACCCAACGCAAGAAATTGCTCATTGCGCCGTCTTCGGACGGTTGCCGCACAAAGTGCCAGTGGTTGGACATTAGCTGATAAGCAAGGATGCGGCATGGAAAACGCATCAAAGCATCTGCTACAATTCGCTAGAATGCGTCGTAGTCAGCATCTTTCTTTAAGATTACGGTTTTCGCATTGCCACGATTCAAGGCGTGGTAGATGCCATTGGCTTCATCGGCTTGCTTTGGTCTGGGCATCCTATCAGCGTACCACGACCCAGCTTGCTAAACAATGACTCCTGACACCTTTGTTCGATCGCTATACTTATGATTGTTAAACGATGTTCTTTTTGGCTGTGCTTCAGCCTGCTTTTTCCTGCCGTGCCTACGGCGTTGCTTGCTCAGCAACCACCGTACGATGTCTTCCCGGAAGCTGCTCCACCTTATTACCGCGTCCGTTACGAGGCTTCGACTCAACCTGGTGAGCTGATGTTTCCGGTCAAATACACCGTCTGGATTCCTCAGAACGTGAAGACGCTGCGGGGAGTCATTGTGCATCAGCACGGATGTGGTGAAGGATCATGCACGTCGGGTCTGACCGGAGCCTTCGACCTGCACTGGCAGGCCCTCGCGAAGAAACACGACTGCGCCCTGATGGCCCCGTCTTACGAACAACCTCAGGATGCGGACTGCCAGATATGGTGCGATCCGCGAAACGGATCAGACGCCGCTTTTCAGAAGTCTTTGATTGAACTCGGGGAGCAATCCGGACATCCCGAACTGGCGATGGTACCGTGGGCACTATGGGGACACAGCGGTGGAGGTCACTGGGCTGGTGGAATGACGTTACTACACCCCGAACGCGTCGCCGCCGCGTGGCTTCGTTCGGGAGTTCCGTTTCTGAAGCCGAGCCCAGTTCGCCCTTCGATCAAGCCTCATACGATCGTCGATGCTGCGATGAAAGTGCCCGTGATGTGTAATCCTGGTACGAAGGAAGGAGTAACGGTTAAAGACGGACAGTTTGCTAGCGTCTGGCCTGCGAATGAAGAATTGTTTTATGCAGTGCGTGGCAAAGGAGGACTCATCGCAGTTTCGGTCGACCCGCTGACGGCGCACGAATGCGGCAATCAACGATACCTTGCCATCCCATGGCTGGACGCTTGCCTTAGTCTCCGGTTGCCGAAAGTGAACGGCGAACCGCTCAGGGACATGCCTACAGAAAATGCGTGGCTTGCCAGTCCGACTGGGTTGGAAGCCGTCCCGGCCGCGAAGTTTGATGGTGATCCGTTGAAGGCGGTCTGGCTGCCCAGCGAGACTGTCGCGCGAGGCTGGATGCAGTACGTCAAAGACACTGCCGTGGCAGACACGACACCTCCTCCGGCTCCGATCCACGTTCAGGTGTCCGGTAACAAACTGAGCTGGAACGCCGAAGCCGATCTCGAAAGCGGACTCGCCCGATTCATCATTGAGCGGGACGGTGAGCCTCTGGCCATCGTCCCGGAGCATGATGCGAACCGCTTCGGCCGTCCGATCTATCAGGGGCTACAGTACAGCGACACGCCGGCGCAACCGCTGGTCGGCATGCATTTCGTCGATATCACGGCCAAAGAGGACCGCAAGCACACCTATCAGATCATTGCCGTGAACACTGTCGGGCTAAAGTCGAAACCGTCGGCTGGTTCCGAGTCTGACGGTGATCACTAAATGAGTGCATCGTCGATCACGAACGGCAGACCTTTTGGATTTTGGCCCAGGACGCCGGCAGAATGTTGCGACTGTCGATCGCCTGGCCAGCGTCTCGTTCTCTGATGATCAAGTGTCGTAGACAACCACCGCAACCAGGGCCGATCTCGAAAATCGGCATTTTTAGACGGGCTCCAAACCTCGGAAGGTGCCTGTGCTGGTTGCGAATCGGTCGGTTTCGACGCCTAGTCGCTGCAGCATCGAGACAAACAAATTGGGAAGTGGATAATTGTTTTCCGTATCAAAGGCCAGATGCTGTCCATGTCGGAAACCTCCTCCGGCGAATAAGACCGGCAGGTTGGTTGTGACGTGAGTGTTGGCGTTCCCGAGGTTGCTGCCATAGACGACCATCGTGCGATCGAGCAGAGAGTCCGAACCTTCCTGCGCCTCTTTCAAGTTCACGAACAACTCGTCCAACAGTCGCATG
>JBGSJL010000290.1:0-6128 GCA_041741955.1 Pirellulaceae bacterium
TCCATTCGAATTTGTTGCTGGCTTACCCGTGGATCGTAGATGTGCAATCTTGCCCGCTCGCGCAACAAGTCGCGACACACGTAGATCGCTGCTGACTCGCGTGTATCGTTGGTGTCTTTCTTGAATGCCCAACCCCAAACGGCAATCTTTTTGTTGGAGACCGTGTTGAACAGCGTTTTGACAATTTTCTGACCAAAGCGACGTTTCTGGTAGTCGTTCATGCTGACGACCTGCTCCCAGTAGGCAGCAACTTCCTGCAAGCCAAAATGCTCGCACAGATAGACCAGATTCATAATGTCTTTTTGAAAGCAACTACCGCCGTAACCCACCGAGGCCTTCAAGAACTTTGGGCCGATGCGCGAGTCGGTACCGATAGCTCGGGCCACTTCATCGACGTCGGCGCCCGTGGCTTCGCAGAGCGCAGAAATGGCGTTGATCGAGGACACTCGCTGAGCCAAAAACGCGTTCGCGGTCAGCTTAGACAGCTCGCTGGACCATAAATTGGTAGTTAGGATTCGATTGCGTGGAATCCAGCGACTGTAGATTTTCGCGAGCGCTTCAATCGCCTCTGCGGATTCGCCGCCGATCAGTACGCGATCGGGGTTCAGCATGTCTTCGACCGCCGTGCCTTCGGCTAGAAACTCCGGGTTGCTCAGTACATCAAAGGAGGCACCTTGGCCCGCGTTATTGAGGATGCGTTTAACCGCTTCGGCCGTGCGTACGGGCAGTGTCGATTTCTCGACCACAATTTTGTGGCCTTTGGAAACCGAAGCGATTTGCCGAGCGCACTTTTCGACGAATTCTAAGTTGGCCGCGCGGCCTGCACCCATCCCGTAGGTCTTTGTTGGCGTATTGACCGAAATGAAAATCATATCGGCCTCAGCAATGGCCGAGTCGACACGCGTAGAGAACGTCAGATTGCGGCCCAGCGCCTCGGCGACAACTTCCTGCAACCCAGGCTCGTACACGGGCAGCGCGTCGGAGTTCCACGCTTTGATTCGGGCTTCATTCAAATCGACGACGTGTACGGCGATATCTGGACACTGTTTCGCGATCATGGCCATCGTAGGGCCGCCAACGTAGCCAGCGCCAATACAGCAGATTTTCATCAGTCAATTTTTCGAATGGAAGAAGGGGCGAGGGCCAGGTCCGGTGGCACCAGTATGTTCACCGAGAATTTTCTCTGTGCGTTATGTCCGAGCGCTGAAATTCTTGTTATGCAGTTCTCGCTCTGCTTGTTCCATGTCATGCTCGACCATGATCCGCGCCAGCTCGCGAACATCCGTCTCAGGCGTCCAATTCAATTGCTGCTTGGCCTTGCTGGCATCACCCAACAGCAGATCGACTTCGGCAGGTCGGAAGTAGCGTGGGTCGATTTCCACAAACTCATTCCAATCGAGATCCAGGTGGCCAAACACCATATCCAAAAATTCTCGGATCGTATGTGTTTCTCCCGTCGCGATTACAAAATCCTCCGCTGTGTCCTGCTGGAGCATACGCCACATCGCATCGACATAGTCCTTGGCATAGCCCCAATCTCGCTTGGCGTCCAAGTTCCCCAAGTAAAGTTTTTTCTGAAGACCCAACTTGATCCGCGTAGCAGCTCGAGTGATCTTGCGCGTCACAAACGTCTCGCCGCGACGTGGGGATTCGTGATTGAAGAGGATGCCATTGCAGGCGAACAAATCGTAGCTTCGTCGATAATTGATCGTTTGAAAGAACGCATACACTTTTGCGCAGGCATACGGCGACTGGGGATTGAACGGCGTCGTCTCCGTTTGTGGCGTCTGCAGGACTTTGCCATACATCTCCGAAGAGGAAGCCTGATACACGCGAACCGGTTTACGCTTATTCAGCAATCGGGCCGCTTCGAGCACATTCAACGCACCGACGCCATCGCTCATCAGCGTATAAACCGGCTGGTCAAACGAGACGCGCACGTGGCTTTGAGCGCCCAGGTTGTAGACTTCGTCGGGCTCCAGTTCTTGCATTAAATTCGTGAGCGCCTGACCGTCCGTTAAGTCTCCATAGTGCAACAGCAAACTTGGCTTTTCGTGGACATCTTGGTAGAGATGATCGATACGGCCTGTCGAAAAGCTGCTACTGCGACGTACCAGGCCATGTACTAGGTAGCCCTTTTCCAGCAGCAGCTCCGCTAGGTAAGAGCCGTCCTGTCCAGTTATACCGGTGATAAGTGCAGAGCGTTTCATCGTTTAGAACTTTCTTGATCGCAAAAGTGGTACGTTGGTCCCCAACGTAATTCTTCAAAATAGTGGCACGTTGGTCCCCAACGATTTTTCATACTTCTCGGTGGGGACCAGCGGGCCACGCATCGCTCAAACACTGCAACGCTCAAACACTCCGCAGAGTTCCTGTCTTCAGGCTCTGGCAATAGTCCGCATAGGTTAAACGAATACCCTCTTCGAGACTAATCCTGGGACTCCACTGCGTTTGGCGAAGCCGAGAAATATCGGTCAATTTCCGCGGCGTTCCATCGGGTTTGGTGGGGTCTGTAAGGATTTCACCATTAAATCCGACGACTCGCGCGATCAGCAAAGCCAGCTCCAAGATACTCTGGTCGGTGCCGGAGCCGACGTTCACCCAGTCCGGTGGATCGGGAATCTGGAGCAGGTGTACCAGCGCATCGGCCAAGTCATCGACATACAGAAATTCTCTGCGGGGGCTGCCGGTTCCCCAGATGGTTACGCTGGGCAGTGCGGATTGTTTGGCCAGATGAATGCGCTGCAGTAGTGCTGGCAATACATGGCTGTGCTCGGGGTGATAATTGTCGCCAGGTCCATACAAATTTGTGGGCATGGCAGAATGGAACAGCACGCCGTATTGGCGACGATAATATTCACACAGTTTCAAGCCGCAGATCTTGGCTAGTGCATAGGCTTCGTTAGTTGGCTCTAGGGGACCAGCCAGAAGTTGGTCTTCGCTAATGGGTTGCTTGGCCATGCGGGGATAAATACAGGTGCTGCCTAGAAACAGAAACCGCTTAACACCCGTTTGGTAGGCGGCTTGAATAGTTGCCAGTTGCGCGGAAAGATTTTCCGTCATGAACTCGACTGGGAATGAATTGTTGGCATGAATGCCTCCGACTCGCGCTGCGGCAAACAGTACGGCCTCGGGCTTCTCGATTTCAAACAACTCGCGTACGGCGCGGGCATCCGAAAGATCCAGTTCAGCTCGCGAGCGCGTGATCAATCTCGTCTGTTTTTGATTTGACAATCGACGGCAGACTGCCGACCCGACCATGCCGCGATGACCAGCAATAAAAATCGATTCAAACAAAGCAGGCATCTCACACGAAAAAGGAAGTTTGAGGATTGACTGGACTCAGATCGCGTCGGCTTGGCAGTCGTCGATGACCACGGACACTCCCTGTTCCATGAACCGCACGTAGACCTGCAGTCGCACTTCTTTGTCGCGCCGCACGATGACACCCTCGTAACCTGCAAACAACCCGCTGCGGATGCGCACGCGCTGCCCCGATTCCAAACGACTTTCCGGTGAAAGCGGGGCATCGGTGGAAACCAAGCTTTTTATTTGCAACAGATCCGCCACCAACTCTTCAGGTCTGGGGACCAACATGCAGCGGCTGACACAACCCGTAGATACGGTTTGGTATCGCGCCTGTTCTTCGCCGCAGACAAAGACGTAATTTCCGAACAGCGGTTCGTAGCTGGTCCTCAAGCGACCGTTGGGAGATCGGTAGCGGCGCTCGATGACCGGCGCATAGAAGGCGACCTGCAGTTTTAACAGCTCGCGCATCAATTTCTTTTCTTGGCGTGCTACCGTATACATCGCCCACCAGGGAGATGACAGAGCCACGTCGCTGGCCAACAAATCGTCGGGAAAAATATCAATTTCACGTTTTAGAATGGGCATCGTGACCTAGAAACCGCTCAATTAGCGGACGTGAGTTCCTTCTTCACATTCTTGGTAAGTGGCGCGCTGGCAGCTTGGGGGACCTCCGCCATGGACGCGTGAACTGCATTTGCCGGAGCCAGCAATACTTCAATTTGCGGCACCAGATCCTCGACCAATTCTACCAGCTTGCCGATCGAGCCGATAGCTTGTCCGGAAGCTGCTGGGCCGACAATATCAATCCTGCCAGAAATGCGTCCTGCAGCGAAAATAGGCAGCGAGGTGGACCAGCGTTCATGCCGATCGGGCATCTTGCTGCGCTGCCAAGTGCCGTGAAAACCTTCTTCGAGCCACGGTACATTGAGATCCATATGAACTTTGCAAAGCTCCTCGGTTTCCGCGAACTCGACCAGCGTCTGCCACACCGTTTCCCATTGCCGAGTGCCCTGCAAGCGGACCGATCTTGCTCGCACGGACGTTTGCGCTCGGAGCGCCGGCTCGAACAAGCTGGCCGCAAAATGAGTGCCCTTGCGAGTCATCAACACGACTTCGGCGTAACCAAACGCTCGAGTGGCTACCAGCATGAAGAATACCACCGCGACGCCAACCGGTGCCAGCCAATCTCGGCCGAGCACCTGCCCCAGCAACGCACCGGCCGCTGTGATCATGGCCAACACAAAAACAGCGAGCAACAGACCGCGATCTCCCAAACCTTTGTTACGAAGCTTATGGTGCAAGTGCGCGCGATCCGTGGCATAAATCGAACGACCGGTCAGCTTCCGCCTAACAATCGCCATACAGGAGTCCAGCAGCGGCAACGACAGGATCGCCAGCGGTGCCAAAAAAGCTACGCTGGTTGTCCCTTTCAATGAACAGCGAATCGCCAACGCACCGGTCACCATGCCGACCAGCAAGCTGCCCGAATCGCCTAAGAAAATCGTCGCCGGTGGAAAGTTGAAGACCAAAAATCCGAGTAGCGCACCACAGAATGCGAAGCAGATCGCGGCCTCTGCAAAATGACCGTTCACCGAGGCTAAAGTTCCCAAGGCCCCGCAAATCACCGCACCCAGCGTCGAGCACAGTCCATCGGCACCATCGATCAGATTCAGGGCATTTGTCGTCGCTAGCAACCACACCACGGAAATGGGCATGGCCAACAACCCCATTTCGAAACTCGCTCCAAACAAACTCACGGTGTGGATACTGAATCCGGCTGAGACCAACATGCACGACAGCACTATCTGCCCCAACAATTTTTGTCGCCCCCGCAATGTCCAAATATCGTCAGCCAGGCCCAACAACCAAATGCCAACCATGGCTGTGAGTAGCGCCAAGTATGGGACAATTCCTTCCAATCCCAACATGGAAAAGTCAAAACTTAGTGCCGCTAGACCACTTACAATCAACACTGCGAACAGCACTGCTGTGCCGCCAGCCCGAGCGATGACTCGGCCATGCAGTTTTCGATGCGCGTCGGGGTGGTCCACGACCCCAAAATAAATCGCAGCCGATCTTACCAGGGGCGTCAAAATTACCGCTGTTAAAAAACTAGCGATGAAGACCAGTGACAGCTCAAGCATGTTGGGGCAACTTAGTCACGAGTTTACAAGCAGAACGGAAAAGTGGACGAACGGAATTTATGTTGATTGCGCAGGCTGGCTGCAACAACCCATATTTCACGAAAACGTCCCACAGTCCTGCCGGTTCCGTATTCTATAGCGGTCTTGTCGAATTGCACGCCCCCCCGATTGGTGTAGATGCGGCCGCACATCCCTCAATTGCAGGCATTTCAGCCAATCATGGAGGCAATCGCGTACTCCCGTCCGTTCGCATTACGTCAGTTCAGAGCTCGCCTCCGACGGACGCCGCTTTGGCGTATTACGATCGGTATCTACCCCGAAGGACGTGCGATTTATAGTTGCGATTCTTTAGTGGGTAGAGAATGCATTTACACAATGCTAGCAAAAGCACACTCCCACCTTATAAATCGCACGTCGCAAGCTGTGCGATTTTGATAGCCTGGGTTGGATTAGAGTGAGCGTAGCGAACGGAGCGCAACCCAGGATACGTCTGCGGCTCCCGATTGCGTTAGCTGCAAAGCAGCGGATTTTGAAAGCCTGGGGTGGAGCGCGGCGAGCCAAAGCGAGCCAAGCGGAACCCCAGGATGACCCCGCAAAACCCATCCATCTCCCCGTTTTTATAGCGACCGAGGGGTGATTTTCATCAACGTCTGAAACCCATTCGAGGTCGCAATC
>JBGSJL010000291.1:0-39763 GCA_041741955.1 Pirellulaceae bacterium
CGCATCTCGTTGCAGGGAACCAGTCTCGGCGGTTTTGTAACAGCCACAACGGCGGGGATGGACCATGCCTACCATCGGGTCTTCATCTTGCTGGCTGGCGGCGACCTGTACGGTGTACTTAGCCAAGGCAAACGCGATGCCGCTAAAGTGCGGGAGGCGCTGCTGGGAGAAGATCAGAACGAACAACAAATGCGCGAGATGCTCAACCGCATCGAGCCCCTCCGATTAGCCCATCGCATGGATTCCGAACATGTGTGGCTATATAGTGGTCGTTTCGACGACGTAGTACCACCCAAGAATTCGGACTTGCTGGCCGAAGCGGCCAACCTGAGCCCCGAACATCATGTAAAATTGCTGGCCAATCACTACACTGGCGTCATTTTCTTGCCAATGGTTACCGAACAGATGAGCCGTCTCATGCGGGACTAGTGCTTCGTGAAACTCAGGCGCTAGCCGTGGGCGGACCAATATAATCCTCAATCGCTAGCCGTGGGCCTCGGCGCGGTCCTCGCTGTGGGTCGGTGCCCACGGCAAGCGTCTGAGGTTCGCAATACAGTTTGCGGTTTCTCGCACTAGCGACATGCCACTCACTACTCGAAAATTGAGTACCATTTTGAATTTGCCGACAGGAGTACTTTGCCATGTGTCGTCGTTTAATCTCAATGGCCCTTTGGCTTCTATTCTTGCCACAGGCCTATTCACAGGACGCGCTGTTCGACGAGAAGTTTCCCAATCTTGATTCGCAATCGACGGGCGAGTGGTGGAGCAAGAAGTTGCCCGGAAGGAATTCCGAACCGATCGTTGATATGGCGGTGCCGCGCGATCAAGTGGTGGCCTTTGCCCTGTACACGCATGACGCTGGCGTGTTGAAGCTGTCCGCACAACTCTACCCTCTGCGGCCCGAAGAGTCTCGACTAGCGCGATTGCAACTGCTGAAAAATGGAGCCTGGACAGACGTAGCACAAGCCGACGTTCTATATCCAGGTTGGGACGCTCACTTCCGGATTGAGAATTGGGATAACCGCCAGGACGTCGCCTACCGTGTGCTTCACGGTGAAACGGCAAGCTTCCAAGGTATGATTCGACACGACCCGATCGAGAAAGAAATTATTGTGGTTGGAGCTTTGTCGTGCAACTCCAGTCGCACGAAGGGGCCACGCGAAGAGCTGATCGCCAATTTGAAATCGCAAGATCCCGACTTGTTATTTTTTGCGGGCGACCAATCCTATCACCACACGGAGCACACAGCTGGTTGGCTGGAGTGGGGGCTACAATTCCGCGAGATCCTAAAAGACCGTCCGGTGGTTTCGATCCCCGACGATCATGATGTGGGCCAAGCGAATATTTGGGGCGAAAATGGAAAGGTGGCCTCTACCGCAGCCGGCCCCAGCGGCGGCTATTTCTACCCAAGCTCCTACGTCAACATGGTTCAACGCCAACAGACGTGGCACCTCCCAGACGCGGCCGATCCAGCGCCAATCGGAAACGGCATCAGCGTCTACTTTACGCATCTCCGCGTTGGCGGAATTGATTTTGCCATCTTAGAGGATCGCAAGTTCAAAAGTGGACCCGAAGGCAAGATACCCAAGATGGGCCCGCGACCTGACCACATCAATGACCCCGCCTATGATCGCGAGAGTATCGATGTCGAGGGCTTAGAACTGCTGGGAGATCGCCAGCTGAAGTTCCTGCAGCAGTGGTCGGAAAATTGGGAGGGAGCCAAGCTCAAATGTGTTTTATCTCAAACTGCATTTTGCGGAGCAGTTCACTTGCATGGCTCGCCAGACAACCGATTGCTGGCAGACCTGGATTGCAATGGATGGCCTCAGCGCGGGCGGAACGAAGCCTTGCGTTTGATACGTCAGGCGTGGGCACCGCATATTTGCGGCGATCAACACTTAGCCGTCTTTGTTAAACATGGCATCGATGCTTACGGCGATGGTCCATTTGCTTTTACGAGCCCAGCCATTGTGAACACCATCTACGGACGTTGGTGGAAACCGGAAGATGAAAAGGCTGGGGCGAACCCCGTACCAGGCAGCAAGTTGCCCTGGACGGGCGACTTCGAGGATGGCTTGGGAAATAAGATTTCGATGATGGCCTATGCCAACCCCACAGACGTTCGCGACGAAATGCAGCGGGCTGACGGTTATGGACTGGTGCGATTCAATAAGGTAAAACGCCAAGCTACATTCGAATGCTGGCCAAGATTTTCCAAAGTCAGCGACGGAGACTCAGCGCAGTTCAGCGGCTGGCCCATTACGGTTGACTTGGACAAAAATGATGGCCGAACCGTTGTCGGATATTTGCCGGCGGTGGAAATCAAAGGTGTGGCACAGCCTGTTGTCCAAGTCGTGCGCAATGATACGGGCGAAACGCTATATACGATCCGTGCAGGCCAGTCGCCGTTTGCACCGCCGGTCTATGCCCAGGGCAAATACACCGTACGCGTGGGCGCAGATCGCCCCGATCAACTTGTACTCACTGATCAAGCGCCGCAACTGAAGTAGTAAATACGGATGCCGGTGATCCAGTCGCTGGCGCTTCGAGCTGATATTAATCCACTCGCTGGCGCTTCGAGTGGCAGCGACTATTCTCCGAGCAGTGCGGGTTGGTCGTAGGTGGTCATCAGCTTTTTATGCAACGAGCGCATGGCCTGTAGTCTTTCGGGATGCTGACTAGCCAGATTCATGTGCTCATCCGTATCGCGGCTCAGGTCGAACAGCGCACCAGGCTCCTGGATATCAAAAGTCTCCCAAGGTCCCATTTCTTCTCTGGCTTTGGACTTGGGGATATATTTCCAACTTCCAACTCGCAGTGCAAGTCCGTTGGCTTCGTGGATCAAGTGCGGACGACCCAGGTCGCTTTGACCTAGTAGAGTCGCCAGCATGTTGCGACTGTCTACACAGCTTGCTTCTGGGATAGTTGCACCAACCAAACCAGCCAGCGATGCAGCCAAGTCAATTTGTCCGACCAGAGCGTTTGAGGTGGTGCCGGCCTGGATATGTCCTGGCCATCGCAGCACCAAAGGCACACGCGTCCCACCTTCAAACAGCGAATACTTCCCACCACGCAGGCTACCGTTAGGATCGTGGTTGCCCAGTTTTTCATTGGCTTGGTCGTGGTAGCCATCATCTAAGACGGGCCCATTGTCCGAACTAAAAATCACCAAGGTGTTATCGCTGAGTTTGAGTTCGTCGAGTTTCGAAAGAACCTCGCCGACACACCAGTCGAGCTGGAGCATCGCATCGCCGCGGAGTCCCAGTCCGGACTTACCTTCAAATCGGGAGTGCGGAACGCGCGGTACGTGAATATCGTGGGTTGATAGATAGAGGAAGAAGGGGCCCGCTCGGTGCTCTTCCATGAACGCATGCGCTTTGCGGACAAGCACGTCGGCCATTTCCTCGTCGACCCAGCGTGCTTTCTGGCCACCGGTCATCCAGCCGATACGCGAGATACCGTTTACGATCGTTTGGTTGTGACCGTGCGACCATTTTTGTTTGAGACTCTCGACCGCTTCCTCCCCCGAGGGGCTGTTGTCAATACGTTTGTCGTAGCTCACTTTGATGGGGTCAGCCGCGTCCAGATCTACCACGCGTCCTTGCTCTAAGTAGACACAGGGCACGCGGTCACCTGTGGCTGGGATCAAGAAATGGTAATTGAAACCGATTTCGTTGGGCCCTGGTGTAATGGACGCATTCCAATCGACTTCGCCGTCACCCAATCCTAAGTGCCATTTGCCGACAACACCTGTCTGGTAGCCCACGCTTTGCAGCAAAGCGGGAAGCGTTACAGTTCCCGGTCGAATAATCGCGTTGGCATTGCCTCTGGCAATTCCAGTTCCACTTTGACGAAAGGCGTAACCGCCCGTCATCATTGCAAAACGGCTGGGTGTACAGGTTGCCGCCGAGCAATGGGCATCGGTGTGCCGTAGCCCTTGGGCAGCTATGCGATCGATGTTGGGTGTTTTCAGCCAGGATTGTCCATTGCAAGAAACATCGCCGTAACCCACGTCATCGGTGTAGATCAGTATGATGTTGGGCTTTTCAGCAGCCAATGAAAGCGATTGTTGTGCGGCAGCCACAACGAGTAGAAATGATAAAAAGCTTGGTTTTGTCATGGCAGGCAAATCGTCTAGAGGGGGTTAAGACCGAGTTAGTTCTGTCCACTAGTCTTGGGTATCTGTGTGGGGCGAGCGATCCAGCAGGGTAACGTCTTCACCTTCGCCTGGAGGATCGATGGCGAAGGGGTCGAATGCGTTTGGCAGGCGACTTGCTCGGTAGATGGACCAACCAAATGGGCTGCCCAACCCGCTATCGCAAGTCATCTCGAACACTTTTTTAGGGTGTTCTTCGCGGGTGATTTCAAAAATTCGCGCCCACTGCCGCTCGGCAGGTACGTCGTCGTCGGGCGTACCGTCCTCCAGTTCGATATGACCGCCATCGGTGACGAGAATGTTCTTGGTTTTCATCATCCAGTCGGCCTCACAATAAAAGGGGCAGTAAAAGCGGTCTTGGGTTGTCCCCGCGTATTCGAAGACCTGTTTCACGGTCATGTCTTCTTCGTCGATCTCATATTCGACGACGCGGCTTTGGTTATCAACGGCCGTGATTGCCGTATTGAAGGGTCGCGCTCGATAGTTGCCATTGTCATACATCAGCAGCGTACCGCGGGGAGTTAACTGCGGAGAGTGTTGATGGTAGGGCCACGCCAATTTCCCCTCCGGTTTCAGCAGGAACTTCTGCCAGGGCTGGCCCCATCCGCCGGGATCGCCAAAAATCCAACGAATTTTCTTAGTGCCCCAATCGATTTTAATAATGCAATCCTGATGTCGGATCGAAACCAATATCGAGTTGTCGGACTCTACGAATTCAAGCGAGTTTGCATGGCTCCAGTCGCGCGAGAAGTCGCTAATCCGGTCGTTGTATTTATCCTTCCAAAATCCGCTGAGAGCCATGTAGCCAAAACGCTTTTTATCGAGCAGATCGAGCAACGCCAAACGCTCGACCACTTTGCCTGTCTTGCGGTTGAATTCAATGACTTCGTCGCAAACCACGTAGGCTGGCTCCCAGGGCGCATCAGGATCAAACTCGCTAGTTGGGAACTCCTTGAACTTGACGAGGTCCGTGGAGATTGTCATAAGATTGTCGTTGGGCAGCTCGATCAAGTCATGATGCATCGTATCCACGTCAACTGGAATGGCCGTTTCGTCGGGAGCTTCGGTGAGGCGCGTGCCATACCAGCGCTGGATATCGCGACCTAAAATATCTATCTCGTAGGCGTAGCGATAACTGCCATGTTGATAAAGTATGTGTCCATTCTTCATCACTCGAATATCAGCGATGCGATCGCCCGTATTGCAATACCAGACGACTTCGCCTTCGGCGTCGAGCATAATGATATACCCGTAGTCGAGGAGACTCACCGAGTCGCGCCAGAGGTTGACGGAAAACATAGTAATGCCGGGTTCCATTTCTTCCGGCTTAGACAAAATCGTTTTTAGAGGCGGAAAAGATTCTGGCAGCGGAGGCGTACGGAACTCGAGTGGCTCGCTGTACTGCGTTTCTCCATTTTGGCTGGCTACTTTGACTCGAATTGTGTGCAAGCGATCCGGGCGCATGCCCAAGGCCGCCAAACGATGCCTTTTAGCGGCCTTCACGCGCCAGGGCTGCTCCCAGGTTCGTTGGCCATCGGAGATTTCCAGCGAGGGCAGGACATCAACCGGCGACTCAAAGTCTATGATCGCGATCAACGGTGCCCGTTCAATAGGGTTTGCCCGAATTGTCGGCTGATCCACAAACAGCTCGGCAGCTACTGCGCTCTGCCTACGCTCAGCAGCCTCACTGGGGCTGAGTCCATTGCACCCAGCCAGAGCGGGAAGTGTTACTAGCAGCGAAGCAATAAGTAGGCGCAACATAGCGGTTTCTACAGAAGGACCTAGAAAACTCCAACAAGACCGACTGACGAATTATATTCGACAGGTACGACATGTTGTGAATTGCAGAGTCCCATTCGCATTAAAATCGCGAGCCAGCAGGGAAATCACGGCTTGCGCTGGTCAACCTTTGCTTTGGCATAGATTTCGCGAAAGCTTTCCTTGGGGGCGAGCGGCAATTCGCGTTGGCGAGCCCAAGTATTTAGGCGATTGTGCGTCAACCAATGCGGCAATATGCGCAGACTCTTCCGCGCCATCCAGCCGGCGGCGCGATAGATCCAAGGCGTCCCCAAGATGACTCTGGCAAATCGCATCGAAAGGCGTTTGCTGTAAGGAATCAATTTCCGTTCTGCCAACTCGCCGCGCCAAGCCAGCAACTGATGATGGAGTGGAATCTTCACAGGACAAACATCAGTACAGGAGCCGCACAACGTACAAGCATAGGGAAGTGAATGGTGCGTGTGGGCATCATTGGCGGGCGCCAGCACGCTGCCGATTGGCCCCGGCACCGTATTGGAGTAGCTGTGACCTCCGCTCCTACGATAGACTGGACAAGTATTCATGCATGCACCGCAACGAATGCACTGCAGTGATTCTTGAAATGTTGGATTGGCGCGAATATCGCTACGTCCGTTGTCTACGATCACAATGTGCATTTGGCCACCTGGACGCGGGCCGTGGAAATGCGATGTGTAGGTTGTGATAGGTTGTCCCGTGGCGCTTCGTGCGAGCAGACGCGTGAACACAGCCAAGTCGGTGAGTCGCGGGATCAATTTTTCCATGCCCATACAGGCGATGTGTATGGGAGGCAGCGATACGCCAAGGTCCGCGTTGCCTTCGTTCGTACAAACGACGATCCCGCCAGATTCGGCGATCGCAAAATTGACTCCTGTAATACCCGCTTGGGCGCCTAAAAATCTTTGCCGCAATTCGCCGCGCGCCGCCCGCGTTAGAAATATCGGATCGGCGTTACCTTTGGGAGTTCCGATATGCTGATGGAAAGTTTCGCCGACCTCCTCCTTCTTAATATGGATGGCCGGTAAAACAATGTGGCTGGGAGTCTCGTTGCGCAACTGCACGATCCACTCACCTAGGTCGGTATCGACAACTTGCAGTCCCTTGGCTTCCAAGAAAGGATTCAGGTGGCACTCTTCGGTAAGCATCGATTTGCTTTTGACAACTCGTTCAACTCGGTTGGCTTGCAGAATGCCGTAGACAATTTCGTTATGTTCCTTTGCGTCGCGTGCCCAGTGTACAACGGCTCCCATCTTTTGCGCACTGACTTCGAACTGCTCCAAGTATTTGGGCAGATTGGAGAGCGTGTGGCTCTTCACCTGGGCAGCCAATTCACGCAGCCGCTCCCACTCGGGCAGGCTCCTGGCCATGCGATCTCGCTTCTGCCTTACGAACCACAGGGCTCCATCATGCCAGTGCGCGCGCTCTGCGTTGGCGGTAAACTTGTTCGCCAGGACTGCGTGATCAGAGTGGGTAGCAGCGGTCATGAGATCGTTTTTGAACCCTTCGTTTGAAATGAGTTTGGCAAGCCCCTATTATGACTCAAATACTTCAAATGTGAAAGTCGCGAAGAACTCTTCTACTCGTCGTAGCTGGAGCCACTTAGACTTCAGTCCGCAACTGCCGAAGTCCGTCGAAGTTTCAAGCTGCCGAGGAAGCTGTTCGGCAAGCTGGCTCAACCTGAATAGCAGATGCTTCCTTGGTCAGCAGCAAGCCCACGCACAGGTGCTGTAGCATCGTGTAGGCAATGATCGTGACGCTCACCAAGACGAATTGTGGAAGGGCCGCACCCGCAAACACCAGGGCGGCGCCGGTGTTGCGCATTACGACAGACAACAGCAGCGACGTCTTCTGTGGCGAGTCCATGACTGCTGCCTGAGTAGGCCCACAGGGCAGATGCACAATGATCTGGCTACAACCGAACGCCGTCGTCAACAAAACTCCGGCGGCCAGCAAAGGCCACAGCAGCAATCCCGGTTGCTCAGCCAGTGCGGGCAGGCAGGCCGCCGCGTTCAAATAGTTCAGTAGGATTAGCAGTGCGAAACTCAACCTTCGCGCCACCGGCAATAGCCACTGGCGTTGGCTGGAGTTCAACCTGCCTGCCAGGGCGACGCCCGAGAGCACCGGCAACAGTACCCACAGCAGGAAGAACTGCCCCATACCATCGCTCCATGGCGATTGCGTCAGCGTGCCTTCGGCAGTTCCAATCGCCGTCGCACCGGCACTAATGCACAGTGGCGACAGCACGGGCGATAGGGCTGTACCGACGACCAATAAGGCGATGCTTAATGGAACGCTGCCACCCATCGAAGTTGACCAGCCCACTGAAGAATTGGCAACGGGCATCGCAGCCACCACAAGTACGCCTAAAGCTACGCTGGCTGGGCAACCCAACAGCCCCCATAGGAGCGACACCGTGGCCGCAGCAGAAAGGAGCGGGAGCAGCCAAGCCAAGCCAGCCAGCAATATGAACCGTGTCCGCATGTTCAAAATCGTACGGATTGCCCCTTGGGAACTACACACACCCGCGCTAAACAATAATGCCGCCAACAATATCTGGGGCGGTTGTACTGAATGTGTCAACACATTTAGTTCACGCAGCCACTGGCCCGGTCCTGGAAACCAGGTGGCGGCTGCATAGGCCGTCAACAGGAGCACAAGTGTCTGAATCTTCTGCATGCGATTTCAAGGGGAAATTTGGTTGAGCCGTACAACATATTTCGGGAACCATCATTCCCTAGTTCACCAAAGTCTCCAAGCGAGTGCAGTGTGAGTTCGGGGACACAGCTTTTATCGAGATTTTCGAGATTTCTCACATCTGGGCGGTACATGTGCGTTGCTCCCTCCACCCAAACGTCGTTTGGCGTCCATTTTGGCAGGAAACACGGGTCGTTGCCTGCTACTTCTTGCACGGTGCTGTCGCTAAGCTATCGGTGCGTCTACATCGGACGACTTTACAGCGCCAATCATGGAGAAATACGATGAGTTTAATGAAGGAATTTCGTGAATTCGCGATGCGCGGCAATATCATCGATTTAGCCGTGGCGGTTGTCATTGGCGCCGCATTCGGAAAAATCGTCAGTTCCTTTGTCTCCAATATCGTTATGCCTCCATTAAATCTTCTGACCGCCAAATACGGAGTCAACTTTAACGACC
Organism: Pirellulaceae bacterium; assembly: GCA_041741955.1. Classification (GTDB taxonomy): domain Bacteria; phylum Planctomycetota; class Planctomycetia; order Pirellulales; family Pirellulaceae; genus Aureliella. The sequence goes on from JBGSJL010000291.1 coordinate 9,107, forward strand.
TTGCGCTGACGGTGAATACAGACGCTCCGAAGCTGGATGGCGACGGCAGGGTGCTCACCGAAGCGGATGGGTCTATTCTGCTGGAACCGACCCAATACGCGATTTTGAAGTACGGACCGTTTTTGCAGACGATTGTGGATTTTCTAATCGTTGCCGTGGCGATTTTTTTCGCCATTAAGGTCTTGAACACTGCTAAAGCAAAATTTCAGAAAGAGGAAGCTGCGGCTCCCGCAGAGCCTTCCGAAGACATCTTGTTGCTCAGAGAAATCCGCGACTCGCTCAAACGCTAGACTTTTGCTTCGTGCGCGGAAACCCAATTGGCAAACATCTTTTCGCCATGACAAATCGCGACATTGGAGTTACCATAGGGACAGCGTGAGCGAGTTTGACTAGCACGTCGCAGCGATATTGCGGCGTATTGGCCACAGCTTGAGTTAAGCGACAACTTGATACCCATGAGTTCCCGAGCCAATGACAACCCGCCGACGAGCACGAGAAATAGTTCTTCAGTTGCTTTACGAAGAAGATTTGCATCCCGATCAGGACAGGAGCGTTGCAGACCTTTTTTTGGTAAAACGATTGCACGGCAACCGTCCGTTGGTCGAGTTTGCACGACGTTTGTTTAGCAATGTGCTGGCCAACCGCAAGCAGATCGACGCAGAACTGAGTGCCAAAGTGCTCAATTGGTCTCTGCGGCGCATGGCGGCAATCGACCGCAACGTCCTGCGTCTGGGCGCATATGAGATTCTCATGACCGAAACGCCTGGCCGCGTTGTAATCAACGAAGCTGTCGAGTTAGCCAAACGATATGGCGATCGGCAATCAGGACAATTCGTCAACGGGATCCTCGACCGCTTGCTACATGGCCAGACCCATAGTAAATCTACTGAGACGACCGATTCGGAAGTAGCCATTGCAGATTAGCCATTGCAGATTAGTAGGGGCGGTACTGACAACCTTTCCGTACTCGATCATTAGCGGCCGCAAAGGTCTCGGGGAGATTTGGAAAATGGATCGTCCCAACCGCATAACTCCACTGGAAGTTGAGCTGGTATCGGAATCGGGGGAGACAGGCGAAGACGGGCTTTCGCTCGAAGAGCTCAGTCGCTCCTACTTGAATGCCATGGGGGCATCTGCTTCTCACCAGCCAATAGATGCCTCCGAAAGCGAATTGGATTTCGAGCTGGCGGCGCTTGATGCTGGCGGCAACGCGGGTGAGGAATCAGACGGTCGTGAAAACACTGACGACGGTCCGCTGAACCCTCAGTCGATTGTGGAAGCCATTCTCTTTGTGGGTCGCCCAGACGGCCAGCCTGTGTCGGCCGTCGAAATAGCCAGCCTCATGCGCGGTGTGGGCGAGTCCGAAGTCGTCGAGCTCATTGGCGAATTGAATCGTATCTACGAAGATACGGGTCGCGCCACTCGAATTGAAAAATTCGGCGCTGGTTTTCAGTTGGGAGTGGCGAATGATTTAGGCGCAATCAAGGATCGCTTCTATGGCAGGGTTCGCGAGGTGCGACTGAATCAAACGGCCATCGACTGCATGGCGCTGGTCGCCTACCAGCCGGGAATCTCTCGCGAAAAAATTGAGGATCAACGTGGTCAAGCCAGCGGACCTATTCTAAATCAATTGGTACGCCGGCAATTGCTCGAAATGCGTCACGAGTCTGTGGATAAAAAACGGACTCAGTGCTACTATCCGACCGATCGCATGTTGGAATTGGCGGGCCTTAACTCGCTGGAGGACTTGCCGCAGGCCGAAGATTTCGAGTAGGCTTCTCTGCGTGATAACAACGTATCGTGCCCAGCCAAGATCCAATAGTGAGCGACTCTTGCCAGCGAACGAAACCGGCATTGCAGATGAGCGATGGAATGCGTCCTTGCACGTTGCAGCGGGTGCGCTGCCAACCGTCCAGCAGGCGCGCTGGAACAAACTTCAAGCGATCCAAAAGCGATGCGGGTTTGCAGAAGTCGGCTAGATAAAGGCAACCTCCCGGTGCCAACACGCGATAGATTTCATCGACGCAGCGAACTTTATCGGCTGGCTCCAGGTGATGCAGCAGCAGCGTACAAAAGACGTGTTGAAACTGCTCATTGGGAAAATCCAGTGAGCATGCATTGCCGAGAAGCCAGTCAACAGTTCCTGCTCGATCTTTCCGCTTGGCTTGCTCCAGTATCCGCAAATCCGCATCGATACCAGCCACATGCGCTTGCGGGTGAGCAGTCTTGATCGACAGGGCAAGAGTCCCAGAACCGCTGCCGACGTCCAAAATGCGTTCGTCCTGCGCCACTCGCGCTAGGTCAATCAGGTGTGACTTTAGTGCTTGCTCTGCAGCAAACACCGCAACCAGCGTATCGTACCACCCCAAGAGAAAGCTAAATCCGGTCGCTGGAACTACTCGCATGTTCGGTCAGTACCACATGCGGCAAGGCCATCGAACTCTTCTAGCTGGGTGATGATCGGCTCGTAGCCACCGATGCCCGTCGCCGCAATGGCGGCGAGCGATTCATCCGTGTGCAGCGGGAAAGTTCTGCTGTCCCGCTTCGCGAACGTGTCCCAGGGATAAGTGTTCGTGGCGAGGTCCAGCCGCGAGGACTCGTCCCCGCAAAGCGGCGCGGCGGCAATGGCAGCAGTAGCGGGAGTAGCGGTAACGAAGTCGCGGCGGTTCAACGGTATAACCTGCTCCACTAGTTTAGGGGCTTTTTTCAAGCTGTTTAATTGCATGGCTATTTAACGAAAAATCCTAACCGTTGACGGCTATTCGCGTTAGACGTTCAGATTCTTAATCGTACTCTTTCCAAGAGTCAACTATAGGGTCAGCTCCAATTTGCGCTGTAGTTTGCACCAGCGAGGCGGGACCGAGTAGAATTTGTGCATACTAGTATCACCCCTGCCTAACGTAGAAAGCTAAACAATGAGAAGACTCCTTTCCGCAACTCTGATCCTGCTTGTTCTTTTCAGCAACTCTGCAACCCAGGCACAGACCGCAGTTGCGCCAGCGAAGAAGGTAGCTAACCAAGCACCCGACGTGGCGGCACCCAAGCTTGGCCCTGACGGCGCTATAAACGCTGGCTTCTTGAAGTCCCATGAAAAATTTGTAGAAATTGCGCAAGCCGGAACTGCTCAACTGCTATTCCTAGGCGACTCGATCACCGCAGGCTGGGGAGGCAAAAGCGAAATTTGGGAGAAGGCCTTTGCGAGTTATCAACCCGCAAACTTTGGCATCGGAGGCGACCGAACTCAGCATGTGTTGTGGCGGATTACCAATGGCGAACTTGAAGGGATTCACCCCAAAGCCGTCGTGCTAATGATTGGCACCAACAACTCGAGCTCCGATCCAGCCGAAGGTATCGCAAGTGGCATCACCAAAATCGTGGAAACAATTCGAACGAAGCAACCTCAAGCAAAAATCCTTTTGCTGGCAGTGTTCCCGCGTGGTGAAAAAGTTGAATCCAATCCCGGTCGCGATAAATTGATCCAAGTCAACCGCATCATATCCAAACTCGACGACGGCCAGCACATTCACTATCTGGATATCGGCGACAAGTTCTTGCAGCCCGACGGCAGCCTAAGCAAAGAGATTATGCCTGACTTCCTGCACCTCTCTGCGGCTGGCTACCAGATTTGGGCCGACGCCATCACACCCAAACTTGCCGAGCTGATGAAGTAAGTTTGAACGCGGCGCGGATGGTGACTCGCAGGACACCCTTTTTCGGGCCTGTAGTTAACAATTGAAGAAGAATTTGGCATGAAAATGGGGGCACGAAAATGGCTGAGTGTCATAAATATTCCTGCCCCCATTTTCTTGCCAACTTCCGTAACGAGCGGAGGGTCGAGTAGAGCAGCGACCCATATGTTCATCTGCCGTTTTGAATAAGAGGCTCCCGTCTTCTCCTGGCACTGCGGCGAGCCAAAGCGACGGCAGGATGCACGCAATCCATATTTTGGAACTATTTTCGATTAAGGCAAATTTGTGCCGATTGGTGTTGCAAAATGAAAAGGCACTTCAGAACAATCGGTGCTTGTGAATCGCATTGTTTCTCGCCCTGTTGGTTCCTATCACATTCGTTGTCGCGATGTCGGCAACGGGCAACGGGAAGCACGTATAATTGTTGCGGAGTTTGGCCGCACGGAGCGGAAGATGTTCGATGTTTTCCAACTTATTTCTGTTAGCTGGGAGATTACTATGGATCGAGTTTGCCATTTTGAAGTGCCCTATTCCGACAAGCTGCGCATGGAAAAATTTTACACGGAGGTGTTCGGATGGCAGTTCATGCCAGCGCCAGGCGATATGCCTTATACATTTGTAATGACCACCGAGCTGGATGAATCCTTCATGCCCAAGCTAGCGGGTGGTATCAATGGAGGTAGTTATCCTCGGGGCGAGAGCGGTGGTACCAGCAGTCCGGTAATTGTCATCGAAGTCGAATCTTGTGAACAGCGAATTGGGGACGTCGTCGCTGCGGGCGGCCAGTTGGTGCTAGGCCCTAACACCATTGGCGGCATGGGAATCTACGCGCAAGTCAAAGACTGCGAAGACAACGTTATCGGTCTATGGCAGCCGCTGCACGGTTAACAAAGTTGACTTTAGACGAAGTTGGCTCAGTCTTAGCTCAAGCCGGTGAGGAGGCCATCGCCACAGAAATCAGGATTTCCAAAGCTGTCGACTGGGTGCCCCATCGCAGTGCAAAAGTTCATCAACAAGCGATTGTGTGGGACGCTCTTAAAATCGATCGCTTGGCCTGCCTTGAAACCAAGGCCGCCACCTACCAACACAAATGGAATGTTGTCGCGAGTGTGCGAATTGCCTTTGCCCAACTCATTTGTCCATACGAGCGTAGTGTTATCCAGCATCGAACCGCTTCCACCTGGCTCAGGCGTGGCGGCCAGTCGCTTGGCCAAATAAGCAACCTGCTCGCAGTACCAAGTATTGATGCGAATCAGTTTCTCGTAGGCAGGCTCGTTGCTATCCGGTTCGTGCGATAGCTCGTGGTGGCTTTCATCGATGCCCAGCCAGCGCATCTTGGGTTGCCCAACACTATTAGTGATCTGGAAGGTTGCAACGCGGGCCATATCTGCGGCGAAGCTATTGACCAGCATGTCCATTTGCATCCTCGCGATCAGCGGAATGTTATCGTTTTCCTCGTCGACATTCGGTGGAAGTTCGGGAATCGCATGTCCGAGCTGTGCGGCCTGTCCAGCTCCTCGAGCGGTTTGCGAGAACTCAGTTTGTAGTTCTAATTCGATTTCGCGGACCATGCTCACATGATCCTGCAGCATCCTTCGATCCTCCTGGCTGATCATGGCTTCGACCTTGCGGAAATCGGCGGTCAGGTCGTCCAGGACGCTGGCCAGCAATTCGCGATTCTTGGTTTGGCCGTAGAGCTTGTCGAACATTTGGTAGGGATTGTCGATCGGAGCAACCGGTTGGTTGGGACCCGCGTACGACATGCGCGTCCAAGTATCGGCGCGGTCGGGCACCATAACTCCCAATTCCAGCGAGCCGAAACGAGTACGGGTTTGCGGATCTGCCTGCAATTTGTTTTTTAGATGTTGATCGACGGAGATTCCCATCGACCAGCCAGCGGGTGTGTCCGAACCGCCTTGGATGTCGCCTGGAAACAACTCGATACCCGTCAAAAGACAACCAATGCCGCGCATGTGCCCATCGCCATCGCCCTTGATGCGATTGCAAACTCCATGCAATGTCATTACCTGTGACTTGACGGCATCCAGGGGCTTCAATATTCGCTTCAGCTCAAATTCCGCTCCCATCTTGTCGGGCCAAAAGTGATCGGGAATAACACCATTGGGGCTGAAAATAAATACCAACCGCTGTCGCTTGGTTGGCTCGCTACTGGCTCCTGCTAGACTAGGCAAATTGAGCATCAGGTTGGCTGCCGCAGCGCTGATACCGGCGTGGCGGAGGAATTGGCGGCGGGTATTTTGGTGGTTCATGGCAGGACTCTTATGGGACTGGCAGTTGTGGTGTGTGGAGACGGCTTTCAGTCGCCGTACCCAGGCTGGTATTGCTCAATTCATTTATCGTATCTTATTATATTTCATGGTTCAATCTCCACTTCGTTTTGATCGTCTTCAGGCCGATCGTGCAGCGAACTTTTTTCGACTGAGTCTGCTATTTCAGCGTTTTCCCAGGCGGGCTGGAGCGCCGTCTGTATGGCTATCTCGCTGATAAGCTCGCGGATGTTGAAGTCCGAGTTGCGAAATTTCTCTGTCAAGCGATCAAGCGTGTCTGCGCCGAAAGCGGCCGCAGGCTGCTTGACGAAGTGCTGAAAAGTTCGGTTCACAAAGGCTCTGTGAGAATCGTCGCTTTCGGCCAGGTACCGAGCCAAATCCGCCACGTTCGCAAAGTTGCACTGAGCACCATCGCGATCCGTGTAGTTGCCGGTCGAGTCAATGACTTTACTCTTTTCCGAATCCCGAAAACGTCCGACCGCATCGTAGTTTTCGAGCACGAAGCCCAGTCCGTTTATCTTCGCATGGCAAACTTGGCAACTCTCAGGACTCGTCTGCAAGTCAACGCGTTGCCGCGTCGTTAACTCGGGATGCAGTTCGGGACTCAGGGGTGAAAAGGCTTCTGCAGGCGGTCGGAGTGTACGGCCCAATACGTATCGAATGAGAAACACACCGCGATGGATCGGAGACGTTGCATCATGGTACGCCAATCCGCTGAGCAAATACGGATGAGTTAGTAGGCCATACCTGCCTTGCTTCGCGGCTACCGAGGGAACTAGTCCCTGGACGGGTGGAGCGTCTGCCGCGCCGCTTGGTGGCACGTCCGCCTGTGCCTGCGATTTCCAATCGTCGCCGTAAAACTCTGCCAGGCGCCCAGTAGTATACGCCCAGTCGGTGGTGAAGAACTGGCGATAATCGCCGCTTTTTCCCCATACGACATTGTCTAGGAAAGCATCTAGCGAGGACTTTAGGTCGTACACCAAAGCTTCGTCAAATCCGGGATACGCATCGCTGTTCTTGGAAATTTCGTCAAAGCGGCCCAAGTTCAACCACTCGTAGAGCATCGCTCGGGTTTTGGCCTGAACACGGCTATCGCTGATATTCTCGCGCACAAAAGCCCGTAGTTGTTCTTCGGTCTGGAATTCATCTTTCTCAATTGCCTGCAACAGAGTTTTGCTGGTCGGCAGGGAATCGAACAAAATTAGAGCCAACCGAGTTGCGACCCGCTGAGATATTGATTCCTGCAAATCGGCTTGCGGATACAAAAACCTTGGCGACTTGAGCGAGACCAGCACCGCACGTTTGATGGCCTCTGCATTGTCGACCTCTGCCTGAAGCTGTTTGGTGATGTAGGTTTCCACAATATCGTCAGACATAGGTTGGCGAAAAGCAATCTGAACCAGTTGCTGTAAAAATTGCTTCATCTTAGTTCGCTCGTCGCCGGGGGCATTGCGTTGCGAGCGCAGGTAGGCGGGCCAAAGCTCATCGACGACAACCTGCGCGAATTCGAGAGCTGCTGCGGTAGTCGAAGCATCCCATTCGCGATTGATCGCAATGCCCCGTGCGAAACCATAGCTGCGATCATCGGCGGGCAAAGCCGCCTGGAGCGAAAACGTAGGTTGAACCTGTTCGCTAACTAGATTGCGGTTTGGAATTGTCTGTTCCACACCGCCTGGAGGCACCCAAGCCAGCTTGATTTTAGCCGGCGGCTGCTCGGTCTTGCGCTTGCGCTGCACAAATTCAATTTTGAAGGGATAGACTCTACCGGCCGTTAAGTACAGCGATTGACGAAACTCGACTTTGTCGCCCGACTGAGTGTGGTTGTCGATTAGTTCGCGACCCACGCGGCCAAAATCCATTACAAACGAGCAGGTGCTGTGGACGACCAATTCATAGCGACCCGAAACGTCGGCGCGAACTCCGCCCTCCCAGTAGATAAAGAATTCCTCGGCCTTGAGTCCTTCGCCCGGACTCTCATGTCCAAAGTCATGTTCGAGCACCGGTTCGATCCGCTCGATCTTCTTGTTTTCATCTTTCCATCGACTGCCATCAAAGTAAATTGCCTTCACGCCTGGCTTGTTGTCGCTGTTGGAGCGGCTATCGAACTGCTCGTATAGGTCGGCGATGCTCTGCCGAAGCTGTTCTGCGGTCAAACGGGCAAGGCCGATGCGCGGGGGACGATTGCGGACTTGGGCCGCTTCGCTGTAAAAGCTGTGATAGACGTAGGCCGCTACATCCTCAGCCTCTTGGCCGACGCATTCCTCCGGTTCGCCCTCGGGCATGGTCGTAGCAATCCTGGCGGCAAGCTGCCCAAGAGAATCGTCGCCTACCAGTGAGTTCTCATAAGAAGACTCGACTCCCTCGCCGTCCGTGCCATGGCAAGCAGCGCAACTTTCGAGATATACGACTCGACCGCGCTCGATCTGCGAACTAAGGTCCGCTTCGTCGGCGTGAGTAACAGTGCACACGAGCAGCCACAGACAGAGTGTCCATGCATTCCGTTCACAGCGAGAAATATCGATCACGGCAAAATCTCTGCGTTGCATGGGCTGACACTGAGGTCGGACCACGCCTAAGGAAACAGCCAGGGAAGGTCCCATACGAAAATAGTATGGGCAAGTAGGTGGGACTTGGATTGACCAAGCGAACTCTATTGTAGCCAGTTCGATGTCAGATGTGCAAGCTTAGCTTGGGACCTACTGGTGTTATTGGCGACTTTTCTTCCCTTAGGCCTTGATCCGGCCATCAACTAGGTGAATGATGGAATCGCAAGCGTCGGCGATGGTCTCATCGTGCGTGACCATCACGATAGTCAGCCCCTGTTCACGCTGGATTTCTGTCAGCAGGCTTAGGATCTGCTTGCCAGTCCCACGGTCTAAATTGCCGGTAGGTTCATCGGCCAGCAGAAGTTCTGGGTTAGCGATCAGCGCGCGCGCGATGGCGGCCCGCTGCATCTCGCCGCCAGAGAGCTCGCAGGGTTTGTGGTGCAAACGGTGATTGAGCCCAACCCGATTGAGCAATTCGATGGCGCGCGCTTTAATGAGTTTGCGATTGCGGAGATAGCCCCAGAAGCCTTCCTGGATCATCATGGGCAGCAACACATTCTGCAGCGCGGTGATCTCCGGCAGCAGGTGATAAAACTGAAAAATCATCCCCAACTTCGCATTGCGAAATTTGTCGCGACGGCGCCGCGGCAGCGTATCGATCCGCTCGCCGTCAAAATATATTTCGCCCGCATCGGGCGCATCGAGAGTTCCCAGTAGATGCAGGAGCGTGCTCTTGCCCGAACCGCTGTGTCCAAGTATCGCCGTCACCTTGCCGGAAACAGCCCGGAAATCGCAGCCTTTGAGCACCGGTACTTCGTGACTGTGTTTGCGGTAGGCCTTGTATAGTTGGCGTCCCTCCAGAACGTAGGGGCTAGCGATTTTTAGGTGTGTAGGTCCGGAACTGTTTGGCACTGCGCCGGTTGCCAACTGGGTAGGTCGCACTTCCGACTGGGTGGCGCTACGAGCTGCGGGTCCTATGTCGCCGGAGCGATTCGCCGGAGTTTGTGTTGCACTATTCATAACGGAGAGCCTCCACGGGATGCATGCGCGCGGCGCGAATGGAAGGTAGAACACTGGCCATCACTGCAATCAATACGGCCCCAAGGATGACCCAGACAACCATCCAGGGATGCACGATTGTTGGGATCGTTTCGAAATAGTAGACCGTTGGATCAAAAACTTCTTGACCGGTGATGGTTTCTAGCAGGTCGGCAATCGCATTGATATTGGCTACGAAGACCAAACCTGCCACGGCTCCGACTCCAGCCCCGAAGGCCCCTAGCAGTACGCCGTAGCCTAGGAAGATCGAGGCCACACCTGTTCCACTGGCTCCCAGCGATTTGAGTACGCCGATATCCTTGGTCTTTTCAACCACGATCATAAAGAACGTCGCCAAAATCCCGAAGCCAGCTACGGCTATGATTAAGAACAACAAAATATTCAGGATGGTAGTTTCCATTTGCACGGCTGCCAGCAAAGCACCTTGTAGGTCGCGCCACGTATTGACTTGTAGCGCCAGCTCCAGCGGAAACTGAGCTCGCAGGGAATCGCGAACGTGGTTCAGATCGACACCATCGCGAATACGGAGTTGAATCGAACAAACGGCGCCTTTCATGCCACGCGCGGCTTGTAGTTTTTCGATGGGTACAAATGCAAACGTAGCGTCATACTCGCTCATCTTGCTCTCGTAAAAATCGACAACCGTAAACAGTTTATGAATGGCCGTCGGTGAATTGCCAGCCGATGGGAATGTAACGCGTACATCGTCGCCAGGTTGTACATAGTAGTAGTCGGTCACGTCCCCAAATTCATCGCGATAGCGGGTTGTACCGATACTGATGCCCAGGACAATCCCATCGTGCTGTTCGCTCTCGGCATCAAACACGCGGGCCTGATCTTCCGGCCGAGTGGCGAGTGCATCGACGCTGGGCCCAACGATACCAGCCGCGATGGAATTTCCGACCACACTCTTCGTCGAAAAATTCGCACCCGTGTTGCTGCTGGTATACTCGGCTGGGGGCGTGGGCAGACCGGCCAGCCCATTTGCCAAATCGTTGGCTTCAGAGAACTCACTCGATTCAGGCAGGCCATCATCTGTTGTCTCGACAGCCGGAGCGGCTACCACCGTGCCCACAGAGTCAACGATTTTCTCTAAAGCTTCCTGGTTTTGCTGCTGGATGGCTTTGAGATAATCGTTTTCTCGCTTTTCGATATCATATTGTCGATTCAGTTCGACGATCTGCTTGCGTGCCGCAGCGATTCGGCGGCGATGGACCCAACCGGATTCCGGAAAGCTCACACGTTCGGGCGCGTACCCGGCCTCTTTCAAGGCAAACGAAATTTGGCTCTGATTGTCTGGGTGCATCAGGTACTTACTGAAGTCGCTGACGTCTGCGTAGCTAGCCGTGTCGATACCGATCAAGTTGATCTGTCGCGTTATGCTTTCGCCACGATGATCGAGTGTCACCATCGCAGGTACATGCACGACGGTGGTCATGCCTTCGAGATCATCGCCCACGACTTCGCGAATACGCTGCTGAATATGTTCGTGATTTGGTAAACCGTTGGAGCTGTGACTCTCCAGGATCACGTCGGATAGGATGCCGTGCATGCGATCCTGCATCTCGGTGGTAAAGCCATCCATGACGCTATTGACAACGATCAGAGTTGCCACGCCCAGCGTAACGCTAATGACCGAAGCGAGCGCTATATATCGCGTTCGCAGGTAACGCCAACATAGAAGCCATCGATACATTCAGCCATCCTTAGCTGCAAAAATCAAATTAATAGGCGCGCCACTGGCACCCTAACATTCACCCCCCCCCCCTGTGACCGCGCACGCTCCGGGCCACAAGGTTCGTCCGGCGGAGTCTAGCTGGATTGGTGCCCGAAGAAAATGCCAATAAAGATGCTAGCTTCTGTCCCCATCGTTGTGCTCGGTTTCAAGTTTTAGGTGAGCGCGTCTTCGAGTAACCGACATTCACCAGCTTAGGAGAAAAACAATGAATTGCCCTAATCTCGCCGCAAATATTCACGCCTTTCCCAGCCTACTTGCCTTGACCTTGGCTAGAAGACGTCTTACGATTCATTGAGACTGCTGACATTACGAATTTAACGACTCAATTCTCGAAACGCATCGAACCGTAGTCTTGTACATCGTAAGTTTTTGCTGCCGCTCGCCGCGACGACACTGGTGTTTTTCCACACTGCCCGATAGTGTAATTGGCAACACGAAAGATTCTGATTCTTTTATTCTAGGTTCAAGTCCTAGTCGGGCAGCTTCTCGTTTAAGTGGTCAGCTACCGCTGCATTTAGCCTGCGCAGTTTTTCCGCATCGCGAAAGTCGAAAAACTTGAGCGGGTGGATTGCGATGGGCTAGCCATCAGGCCAGCTCCTTCTTTATCCGTATTCCCCGAGGCATCATCGCCGCCAGGGATGCTTTGTCGTTTTGCCCGTGAATCAAAACCTATTCAGGCGTTGTGACAACTTCGCCACCGTTGCGACTACCTAGCCCCTTATAAGTCGCCAAGTCGACACTTTGGGATAGAAAGCGAATTGAGCCGTCGCCGAATCCGAAGTTCGCACCGCCCACGTGACGACTTCCGAAGCTAAATTCGTAAGCGGCAAACGCGTCTGATCCAGGTGCAACTGGCGGTAGATTCATGGGAACTCCAGTCGAACCTAAGACTTCGGACATGTCGCCTTGGCCGGTAGTGTCAATGTCGTCGCTACCAATCGCCCAATGGTCCTTGCGTCCCATTCTGGAAGCATTGTTTTCACGGATAATCCCCATTTCCGCGACCGTTCGCAGGTCGGGATCGGCTTCGCCAATGGCGATTGTGTTCGATGTGCCGTCTGTGATCCCACCCATGTTTACGCCCGTCAAGCCAAACGATTTTCCATTGCGCTTGATTCGCTGATGATTAACTTTCTGGATGAAGATTCCATCCTGATCGCTAATGACTTCGACATTGCCAGTCCCGCCCCAAGGAGTCGCTACGTTTTGCATTCTTCGATCATCGACTAGCTTGCTAGACACATTGCCGAGGTAGTTCGATGAAGCGCGGCGCTGAACGATCCAGTTATCGCCAGAGATGTCCGCTACTTGTTCAGGAAAAGGCGTCGAAGGGCATCGAAACGTAGCAATCTTGGCTTCGCACACATAGACGTTGCGAAAGAATTTAGCCGATGGGGCAGGGCTGTTTAGGATTGCAAGGCCATCTGCGCCAGGCAATGGAACCGCCCACTGGTAGTTGCCTTCTCCGTCTTCCTGAAAAGTCAGAATATTGTAGGCATTGCCCTGCTCAATGAATGGCAAGATCAATCCCGACCAAGCGGTCCCCACACCGAACTCGGCCCCCATGGGGAAGCCTTTGTGTGTGTCGTGGAAATTGTGAGTAGCTAACACCAACTGCTTTAGATTGTTCGTGCATTGCATACGACGAGCGGCTTCGCGTGCGGCTTGTACTGCCGGTAGCAGCAATCCCACCAGGATCCCAATGATCGCGATGACCACCAACAACTCAACCAATGTGAAACCGCGATTTTCCCGATAACTCTTTTGATTGTTCATGAACAACACCTTTCGAAAATTACTTGGATTTAATATCGAACATAAAAACGTTTTCGCCGCTTGTGACCGTTACGCTCTCGGGTGTCGTACTCGGCGCTTCGAACTTGTCGGGAAATCGGTTTTTGACACCGCCTTCTACTTCGCTGGGCTTGATGTCCATCGCCAACGATTTTCCAGCGCTGTTGACCCAAGCAACAAAGGTGACTTTGTACTTGCCAGCCCAAATTCCTTCCTCGCCCTGAGGATGCTGGATTTTGAACTCACCTTTCTCGTTGGTTACTCCGAAACCAAAACCATGCCGATCGGGATTAAACTCGGTCGAATCGGGGAAAAAGCCTACTTTGCAGTCGCCAATCGGTTTTCCGTCGAGCAATACTGTGCCAACCGCAGAGCGCATCTGCGGTTTACAACCTCCGATTGCGACAAGCATCAATAAAACATAGAACAACCGAATGCCAGGAAATTGAAAAACGGTTTGCATAGAAATTCTGAACCTCAGCACGTGACCAATTGATGTCGGCGTCCAACACGGAGCGACTCCGTTCAGTATTGCAGTCTCTCGCGGGATGAGTAGCGCGACACGGTTAATTCCACATGAAGAACCGCCGCTAGCTTGTGAGGTTTGTAGACCTGACTTATTTCTTAATTACTATCGAATCAAACAACCGTCCCTCAAGGTCGTACGACTTGAGCTCTAAGGTGTGATCATGGATCGCTACGAAAACAAAATGGTGGCCACGACGAACATTGTTTTGAAACCAGGGGCGGATTGGCCCAGCTTGCTCAAGCCCGCCACCGCCGCCTCCCGTAACCATATACGTAGTTCCGCCAGTCTTCGCAGCCTCTCCATTTTCCAGCGGCCAAGTTCTTTCATACGAGTGGATGTGTCCGTTCCACACCATGTCGACGTGAAATTTATCGAACAACTCCGTAAGCGGTCGTAGCCTGACGTCGCCCCAACTACTCTTGCCCTTCCATAAATCGCCGTAGTCGTTTTCGTCCGATGAGTAGATGGGGTGATGAAAACTAGCGAACTTCCAAACCACTTGAGATGCACCGCTGCGTTCTTCGGCTTCCAGCGCAGCAAGTTGCTTTTCGAGCCAAAGATATTGCTCACTTCCCGGATTGAGTTTCTTGTTCGAATCCAACATAAAGAAAACTGCATTACCGTAGCGAAACGTGTAATAGTACTCGGGGTGTGGCAAATCCATGTAACGATAGTAGTGATCCGCATTGCGCTCGTGATTGCCGAGCACTGGGAACAGAGGCACTCTTGAAATAAGTGGATTCATACTGGCAAAAAATTCATGAATCCATTGATTTTTTTTAGTTCCGTCGTCGACCAGATCACCAGGGAGAATCAAAAAATTCGGTCGCAAGGCCCAAGCCATTTCCGCAATCTTGCCATTTACTGCGGGGTTGCCCTGTGTGTCTGCAATCACGCAGAACGAAAACGGGCGATGTCCTGGCGAAGCGGTTTGAAAGGAGAGCAGCTCACTGCGAAACTCTTGGCCTTCGTTCTCGACGACCACCTGATAGTAGTAGCCTGTCTCAGGTCTTAGTTTATCCAGGAGCGTCGTGTGCAGCAGTTTATCGTTGCTGCTGGCTTCACGTACTTGCCCGAAGTCACTGCTTTCCCCGAACTCGACTCGTACGTTACCGGGCTTGGTCAGCTCGCACATGACGCGCATGCTTTCGCCCGTTCCAAACTGCAAATAGGGCTTCACAAGAAATTCAAAGTCGAGCGACGGATCCACTTGCGGTGCCAGCACGACCCAACTCGCCTGATGTTCGAAATCGTGCGCGATCCATTTATCGCGAGCGGCCACATCGTAGATCACCACCGAAGCGATTCGACCAAAGTGAGGAAAGCTTTCGTTGTCATCCAGGTAAGCACCCACAGCCAATTTGGCGGCATCTGGAAAAAGAATTGCTCCGCGCTGCTCGACGGACTCAGCGTCGAGTTTGCCGTTCACCCACAGTTGCATCTTTTCGCCATCGTAGGTTGCAACCAAGTGATACCATTTACCAGCATCAATTGGAGTGGTGCCCGCCAGGTAGGTCATTACGCCGTCACCATCATTGGCTCCCTCAGTGGACAAGCCGAAGGTAAACACAGCTTCGTTGTAACCTAGTACGAAGCCCTTCTCGAAGCCGCCGTTATCTTGCATCGCTGAGACAATCCCGCCATTGGGCAAGGTCTTGTCTATCGAAACCCAACAGGCAATAGTGAGAGCTTGTTTTGGCAGCGACGCTTTGACTTCGTCCCACGTTCCCTGGGCTTGGAAGTAGTCGCTGCGACCGTCGAGCCGCATAAATCCCATTTCGTCGAGCCGTTCCGCTTTGGCCGAGCCATGCATCAGTAGGTCGGGACCTTGTTGCGCTTTGACGAGACCCGCTGAATCGAAAGTTCCGTTGAACACCCAACTTGCGATTGGGTCAGGACCATCGTGAGCCAGCGTCGAATTCATCACCCACATGATGCAAACGGCGAAGAACAGCCGAATCCCAAGTTGTCCAACTAAGCAGCTCAAAATTACCGCTCTGTGTTTATGGTTGCTCACGATGACATACTCCTAGAAGTAATTGAGTGACGGTAAACGCCTAGCGCTTCTTCCGCAATGGATTTCGGGGTTAGCCGCTTTGGCGATAGCCACGGTTGTGTCGCGAGCACCATGGCTAGTGCCAAAACTGCTAATGATAAGAACGCACGATTCTCTTTCCAATGGATGCCGCTCTAGACAAAAAGAACCGCCTGCGAATGCAGACGGTTCTCAGTCGAATCGACACAATAACTACCAGGATTATGCAAGGACTTTACGACGTCGGCGCATAACAGCAGCACCAAATCCCAGTGCCAACAGGGACACCGAACTTGGCTCGGGAACTGCAACGATGGTAATTACACCTGAGGTTGATAGAAGCTGAACTGGAGCTAGATTTGGCCCTAAAGCTTGTGCAAAGCTCGCCAGGAAATTCGGATTCACCACGATAGTGTCGCCGACATTCTTCGACGATACATCCACCGTGAAAAATGCCAATGCACCATTCGCAACGATTGACGACGAATTGGTTGCTCCCGTGAATGTTGCCGCTGTGGCTCCATTAGGAATATTTGGCGTTGTCAGTGCGAGCAGGGCTGGAGTCGAGATTCCGCCTACTGTCGGATCGACATCCCAAATTGTTTGGTCCAACGTCACTCCCGTAATTCGCGCAGATTCCGTCCCGCCTGCTAAGGGGCCCCCGTCGTTAAGTCCCAAAACGAATTGCAATCCGTTCAAGGAATCGGGGCCATTTGCAAAAATACCGATTCGAACGGAGGTCGATCCGAAAACTGCGTTCTGATTTACTGCTGACAAAGTGATCGCACCCTGCGCAACATGCGAAGAAGCGATAACTAGGCTCAACAAGACTAAGTTGCGTAACATTGCTGACTCCTCAATTTAAATAGTTGGTTAACACGAGACATCCAAACTAGACACTCAGATCGCTGCCAAATTCGAGTAACAGTTGGTCAACGATTTGCTCGCGACGTTTCTTTTCAGTCGTTTGCTTAGTAGTTTCCCCACCCTCTCTGATCGCAGGCAAGGTGGACTGGGAAACACCTTGTTGCGTCGAACGTTCAACACCGATTCCTCCGCTCGTTAACAATGTATCGATTTCTAAGGTATGAACTTCAGTACAAAACTTGTTCTCCAAAACGACCTGTGGCACAGACGCTTGCCCTAACTCTCTGCTAGTTGACGATCCTTTCGTAATTCCCAGATCCGACGCAGGGCTAGAGCTTACTAGGCTAGGCGCGGCAGCTAGTAGGCCAGATGCGGCAGGTAGGTTGAGCAAAATGATATTCGGATTGCTAAACGGATTGGTCTGATTCGCTCGCGCCTGATTAAAGTCGACGATACCGATATTGCGATCGCGATTGATATCGTAAGGATTGGTAACCAATTCTTGGATGAAAGGATTTGTAGTGTAATTCTCGCGGATATTGTTGAAGTCGGAAATGCTAACTTGCGTATCACCTACGATGTCACCGACTTCCGCGATCTGATTGCCCCAATAGTAAGTCTGCGGTGCCGAAAGACCGGTATTCGCATTGGCCAGCACAGTCACTTCGAGCCAAGTATTTTGAATCACATTGTCGGGCCAAACGAACGTGACTCGGTTGGCCCCATTCACACCTGCGCCAGGGCGCGGAGTGATTTCCGGTGTAGGAGCTGTAGCCCACAAACTAGGAGTTTGAGTATTGCCCACCTTGAATGTGAAATCTGCAGGTCTCAAAGAAGCTGCAGAACCTGCATTCAGGATGTCAATCATCAACGCATTAATGCCGCGTGTATAGTTTGTGTAGTGGGCTTTCGTAGCGACGCCCATTCCAGCTCGATAGGCTTGCTTGTCAGTAGCGACCGCTGTGTCGTCAGCCGCCGAAACACCGGCACCGCCGTCAAAACTGGAATTGTTGTAGAAGACATTCGTCGCTTCCACGGTAGCTAACACAGCGGCAGGCACCTGACCGGGCGATCCAATATCGTTGCTGCTGAATGTCGTTGCGGTTCTTCCGGGCGAGCCCACCTCGCCACCCGCGGCTGATGCAACCGCAGAGTTCTTACCAACTAGGCTCAACTCACTAATCGTTCCGGTCAGCCTGGCTGTATTCTCGAAAGTAAGACCTGGAGTTATGGCCCCAAAGGTAACGAACGTCACCAAAGTGCCTGACGCATCGAAGATACGCACGTCGTCTCCACCAGAACTCAAGCCTATGCCGGAACCAGAGTAACTACCCAATAACAATCCAGTGGGCAGTGCCGAGCCCCAAGCCGTCCTAAAAGCGGTGCGGGTGGCTGCGGTGCCTTCAACGAACACCACGGACTGTCCGGCTGCGATGCTTGTGACAGGCGTCTCAACTCCCATTGCGTCAAGCGAAAACAACTGAAGATCCAAAGCTGCCGAGAACATATTGGAGCTGTCGTCTACTTTCCAGCCAGTAATGTCGACAGTCGTGGTTCCATTGTTTGTCAGCTCAAACCAATCCGCCGCGTAGGTTGTGTTTGAACTGCTCGACGAACTAACCTCTGAGACTGTTATCCCAGCCTGTATGGGCCTTCGAGCAGAATCGACACCTAATACAGACGTCTTCCAATTGGAACCGTCATTGTTGTTCTGTAGCGGGTTGGCTAAGTAAATGCTGAAACCGTTTGTTCCCGCTGGAAAGCTCGGAAGAGGTGGCAGCGTGGTGTCGATCAGCGAATCGACAATTTGCTTACCCGCGTCCAACAAAATCAGCATCTCGTTGGTAGTTGTTGGAGCCGCGTCTAGAACGCCCCAAAAGATTCCCGCGACTGGGACATTGGCTGGTACGTTCCATTCATTTCGGAAGAACGTATCTGTATTGAATCCAAAGAAGGAACTGTAAATCACTGCGGAACCGCCCGGTTGAACCAGCGTGCCAGCCGGAATAGCACCCCAATTGGATGTGTCTTCGTCGTCGAAAGTCCAACCCGACAAATCTGCCACTACCGTTCCGCGATTGAAAACTTCAATCCACTCGGAACGCGGCTCTGCACCTGCGGGATCAAACATGATCTCAGAAATGATAACATTGACAATTTCATTGTCGGTCACATCCAAACTGGCCGAGCCTTCAACGAAACCTAACGCAGTCGCCGAAATCTTCAACTTCTTCAAGCCGTCTGCAACCACATCGTCGACCGCTGTGACCGTGAACATTGCAGAAGCCTGCCCAGCCAGTATGGTTACAGTGGCTGGAACCGTTGCCGACGCTGGATCGCTGCTAACGAGTGACACAACAACATCGCCGGTTGTACCAAGGTTTCGTGTAACTGTCCCGATGGTTGTGCCTCCATTTTCAACAATGGAACTTGCATTCAACGCTACGGAAAGCGTCTGTGCTTCGGCGGTAGAAAAATTCCAAGCTGTCGGGTCGATAGTACCATCGTAGGGCGTACCAAACGTGCTGCCGGTGATGCGCACATTGTCGATCGCCCACCAATAGTCGTTCGTTCCGGTCAAGCCAAAGCGAAACGTCATCATGCCCGAATTTGGATTGGAAACGGTAATCGATCGATGTTCATTGACGTTCGCAGGAGCCGGAGCAGGAGCTGCCGGAATGTTTCCGGTAGTGTTCGTGTTATCCAGTTGTAACAACTGAGTCCAATTCGTACCGCCATCGTAGCTGACTTCGATGATACCAATTTGGTTATTGGCGGGCAGCGTCGCCGTCATCCCGCCTTCTGGTCGGAAGCTCGAATCAAATTCCAGCTTTACCGAGTTGGCGTCCACCAAGCCTAGGTCAATGGGGCTGGTTGAAAACAAGCTATTGAAAAAATTGCTGGGCCGAGTAGTGTCATCCCATTCGTCGGTGTCACCGACGGCTACGGTGCCTGAGCCTAGCGTGAACTTGTTGCGATCTTGACCCCCTTCGTTGATCCAAAATGTTTTGTCGACGAACGTCCAGCCAGTAAACTCAGGCACACCTCCCGCCGGCATACGGCTGTTATCAACAACGAAACCACTGGGTGCTGTCGCCGTAAAATCTTTGCCATTGGCGTTGAAGCCGGGACCGATGACCGCTGGGCCCAGCGGCAGCAATTCAAAGTCTTCGTACAAGAGGGTAACGCCTGGAACTGCAATCGCCGAAGGATAGAGAATGGCGCCTGTCCCGAAAAGCACATAGTAGTCGCTCAATCCAAATAGATCGGCTGGCGGATCGATGGTTACCAGGTTCCCAGCCACAGTGACTGCCGAAGATCGAATGTCGATGCTTCTGCCAATCTTGCCGTCGGACGCTCGCACCAAATGTACAAAACCATTTCCCTTAACGACAGGCTGATCGAGAGTTACAACTAGGTTCGTGCTGACGGGAACCGCCGTGGAGTTATCTGCAGGTGAAAACGCGCCATCGAGGATTTTGATCGTAGCTGTTCCAGCTAGATACTCAGGTGCCGATGCGGCTGTGATCGTCACGACCTGCGATCCGTCCGCCAATATGTCGTCAACGGCTGTTATTGCAAAAGTAGCGGAGGTAGCGCCCGCAGGGATAATAACTGAAACGGGTAAAGTGGCTTCCGAAGTGTCGTTGCTAGTAAGCAGTACCGTAATTTGCGGGGACTCAACGACGCCATTGCGAGAGAGGATGTTTCGGGTAACCGTGCCCATGGCCGTACCACCCGTCTCGGACATCGCTGTGCGATCGATCGCGACGGTCAGGGTTGGTCGCTCAATAGCAAAATTCCAAGCCGTCGGATCAGAAATGCCCTGGAAGGGAACGCCTTGTGTCTGTCCAATCACCTTTAAGTTATCGATGGCCCAAGAACTGGAATTGTTATCGGCGGCTGTAACACTGAACCGAAATCGCATGGTGCCAGACGCGGGATTTTGCAAACGATTGCTTCCGACATTAAAAGCTGCAGGGCTGCCGGTCACTCCAGAACTATTTATCAAAATGTGATTATTGATTCCTGTTCCGTCCATTACGGCGAGATCCACCCACGCAGCGTTGTTGTAAGAAACTTGAACAAATACATTCGACCGAAAATCGCCCAGATACGCTGCGTCAAATTCTAACGAGACCGAGTTGGCGTCCACGTTGTCCAAGCTAATCGGAGCCGTTGTTAGCAGACTATTGAATCCATCCGTATCCGGCAGGCCCCACAGGCGGGCGTCGGCAACTGCGATAACGCCGGAACCAAGTGTAAATTGATTCCTCGGAGCAGCATTCTTCGACCACGCACTTGGATCGGCAAACGTCCAACCATACCAGTTGGATGTTAAGCCACCCGACATAGCGCTGTTGTCAATCAAAAAGCCTTGCGGGGGGGTGCGTGTTACGTCAGTGCCATCACCCCCTGCTTCGCCGCCTGTGAATGGACCCAGTTGCAGCAAATCAAAATTCTGAGACATCAGAATTGTATTTGTAGTGACATTGGTGGTTGTATCTAGAAAAGTGCCGTCATCCATGAGAATGTAGTAGCTGGCGGGTGCCGGCAAATCTACCAGTGGATCGATAGTTACCGTGGAGCCAGAAATGGTGACGATCGGATTATTCATCGCATCGCGACCATTAACATCGACACTTGCAACCAGCACATTATCGCTGACGCGCAAGATGTTGATTAGGCCATTGCCCTTTTTGACTGGGGCATCGAAAGTGATGACAAAATTCGTACGATAGTCAACCGCTGAAGCACCGTCGGTTGGAGTCAAAGCGACAACCTTGGGCCCCTCGTCATCCAATACGTCGATAAACGTATTTGCCCCAGCATATGCCAATGTTGCATCACTGGCACTGATCGTAACGCGTTGCGTACGATCGCTTAACAAGTCATCGACAGCAGTGATCGGGAATGTAGCTGAACTCTCGCCAGCTAGAATCGTAACCGTCATCGGCACCGTTGCCTCAGTCGTGTCGTTACTGGCAAGAGTCACCGTCAGCGGGTTAGCGAACTGCTTGTTTCGCGTCACGGTACCAACAGCAGCGCCGCCATTTTCGCTTATCGACGACTTGTCGATTGAGACCGACAACGCTAGCGAATCAGGCGTCGTGAAATTCCAGCTTGTCGGATCCGAAATACCGGCAAAGGGAACTCCAGTGATTTCTCCAGCAACCTTCAAATTATCGACTGCCCACCACCAATCGTTCTCGCCAGTCAGTAGCCCCCAACGAAACTGAATTGCTCCAGTAGCGGGCGTTACTAATGGGTTGTTTATGGCGTAGCCTCCAGGGGTTAGAGTGCCAGCCGGCGTGACCGGCGTGCTGTTGTTGACAACGATATGCTGATTGCGAGATGGCGCAGTATCTGGTGCCGTCGGTGGGAAAGTTAAGAGATCTGTCCAGTTAGCACCACTGTCGATCGTGAACTGAACTTTTCCCACAGAAGGATCCTCAGGTCTAAAACTAGAATCGAATTCCAGCGAAATCGAGTTTGCACTGACGGTCGATAGATCGATTGGTCGTGTCACTAGAAAGCTATTGAACTGCCCGGCCCCCCGTGGCTGGTCATCCCATTCATCGGGGTCGGCGACTGCGACTGTGTTCCTTCCCAAAGTGAATTCACTGCGAGCCTGATCTCCTGCGGATGCGATCCACGAATTTTTATCCGCGAAGCTCCAGCCCGACCATTCAGGTACTCCGCCAATCCCCATAAGTGAATTGTCAATAGTTGTGCCCAATGGAGGAGTCTTCGTGAAGTCCGTACCGTCACCATTACCTTCGGACGCACTCACAAACGGGCCGAGCGGTAACAGATCGAAATTCTGAGTAAATAGAGTCGCGCCAGCGGTTTTGCCCATCGAAGCATCAATAAACGCACCGCTGTCGATATAGACACTGTAAGTCTCGTCATTGGGCAAATCGAAAGGAAGGTCGATAGTTACCACACTACCAGTTACACCAACCCTCGAAGAATTCACATCGAGCGACTGCCCAAGCGTGCCCGTGCTTGCCAAAGCGACGTAAATGTTGCCCTGACCTTTGAGAACAGTTTCGTTGAATGTAATCACCAAATTGGCGTCGTTAGGCGCATCAAGCGAATTGTCAGCTGGGCTCAACGACAGGATATTCAGCGCCATCAGTTGGCGAGACTCTAGCTGTTCAATAAGTATCCTTCGAGAAACTTGTTGTCGACGTTCGCGAGAGTTGACTCGCTTGCCGACTAGGCGACTCAGGGAGGAGCCAAGCGATGATGTCGCATTGGATTTTTGACTACGCTTCACATATCTATTGAATGACATTGGCTTGCTCCGGAGTGCCTAGGAACTACAAGGTGTTGGACTGAGGAAAGTTCAAAGAAAATGGCGTTAAAAGGCTTATCGCTCAGGTGTCGCACCGTAGCGATGCTCAAACTGCGCGAAAGTGTTCGGGGTTTCACTGAGGCACAAAGTATGCCCAGTCTACGCACTTTGCTGGTCAGCAATTCAGCTAAGATTCGGTTAAGCTGTTATTAAGAAACGTCGACGATCCACGCACGGAAAGCACGAGGCTCGGAGAATTGACGATCGTCGGCTGCCTGAGAAGTCTCGGAATTCCTTATGGATTCCTACTTGATGAAGGCCTTCGCATTGAATGCGATGACCACGCGATCATCATCCCCGCGATAAGGCAATCCACTGTGCGTCAAATAAGACGGGAACAACAGCAGTAGACCATCTTGGATCGGCGGATCGATGGATGCGCTCAAGTACTTGTTACCAAAATCTCGGTAACCGCCGCCTAGATTAAACGGACAATAGAATCTGCTGCCACCATTGGGCGCGGAGTTTCCCGAGCGTTCTCCACTTGCTCCAACCTGCAGGTAGAAGATCCCGCACCAGCTACACCCGTGGTGTACATGGGCATCGTGAAAGCCACCGTCATTCGAAATATGGTACCAACTGTCGACAAACTCGACTGCAACATCTTGCGGCTGAGCCTGTTGGTTGTTGGCTACGCAAACTGCAACCGCAAGTGAGCTCTCAATGAACTGCACCAACTGTTGCAGACTTTCGCTTTGCGACTGAAACAAATCAAAATGACTCTCGTACAAACCCTGAGCCGATTTTGCTCCGACAGCGACCTGGCTATCGATAACCGCTTGCTGCGAGAGCCGCATTTCCCTCAGAAAAGCCAAAATTTGGGGGCACTGAACTGCGTGCTGCTCCCAGTTGCGTGTGAAGAACATCGTCGGCCAAACTTGGATTCCTTTGAGTCCGAAAGCGTCGCCTGATGACATCATAGATCCTTGGTTGTACAAAATCCCTAGAGGTGAAGAGGCTTCTACGTTGGAGTCGTTATGTTAGCGACGGCAGACGGTCGAAATGTTTAGAAACGATTAAGAATGGCGAAATCCGACGGAACAAATACGCCAAGCTCTCGCTCGTTACCGGCGTTAAATTCTAATACGCCGAACTACATTACAGATCACAGAGCTCGCTAGCCCTAGTCCAAACAGTCTGACAATGACGCAAACACCCAGCGCGATTGGCATCGACCAGGCAATGCAACACAGCATCGCATTGGCCTTTCCGACTTTGATCGGTAGGTTTCAATACCCTAAGGCTGAGTCGATCAATGCGGGACTACTTCGCGTCGTCTTGGAGCGCGAGGCTGCTTGCCCGACGGTTAATTATGCCAACGTAGGTGGATGGCACTCCGCCGCAGATTTGCTTGAATGGCCCAGTGCCGAAATAGACAAGTTGCGGTCGTGGATAACGGAGGCGCTCAACCGCATGGTTCAAGCAACAGCCCAACTCCCCGAAGTGCAGGGGAGGCCAGCCCCACGCGGCAGTTTCGGGATTTCTGCCTGGGCAAATATCAGTCGCCGCAACAATTATCACCGGATGCACAATCATCCCAATTCTGCCTGGTCGGGCGTCTATTACGTAACCGGCATACCAAGCAGCAGTACCAATGCGCTGGCAGGTGTTCTGGAGCTCTACGATCCTCGCCCGTTTACCGAAATGACCGATGTACCCGGTTCACCCTATGGTCAGCGGATCAACATACGACCGATGCCGGGTATGATGGTGTTGTTCCCAAGCTGGCTCTACCACTTTGTGCATCCAAGCGAAAGCGATTCAGAACGCGTGTCGATTGCCTTCAATGCAGCCTGGCGATCTGCATCGTGAATGATCTGCATCGTGAATAGGAGCGATACTTGACGCCAACCCTACGCGAAGCGCTTTCTGCATCGCCTTCATTATTTCCGCTGAACGTCGATATCAATACCGATAATGTGCAGTTTGTACACTTGTCGGAGGCAGAGTATGCCTCAGCTAGTTTTCTGGATAATCGAATGTTGCAGCCGAATCAACGCTTAGCATGGATGCCATGGAGCGAACTCCAGCCGGCTGCGCAGGGTCTACCGCTTGATTGCAATTTCATTTTCCATATTTCTCATGCAGGTTCAACGCTGTTGTCGCGGCTGCTCGCCTGCCATCCAGCGTTCTTTTCCATTCGCGAACCAGCAATTCTTCGATTGTTCGCAGGAGGCTACCTTCCGGAACGTCTTCCAGTTTATTTGTCGCTTTGGTCGCGCACGTTTCATCCCGAGCAGACCGCCGTCATCAAGGCGACGAGCTTCGTCAGCCAAATCGCAGGCGAGCTGTTGAGAGCAGTCCCCAACTCGCGAGGCATCTTGATGTACACTCCCGCCAGAACATTTTTAGCTGCACTTCTGGACGGGGCGATGTGTGATATCGACGATCGAGCTGCGTCGCGAATTGAACGCCTTGGGCAACGTGGGCTATATTGCGAAATGCGCTTAGACGATCTGTCGCCTGGCCAGCGAGTAGCGATGAGTTGGTTGTGCGAAATGCTGTCGCTGGCAGATGCCGCCATGCATCACCCAGATCGCGTGATGTGGCTCGACTTCGATAATTTCCTACGCGAGCGGCAGTTCTGGCTAGGTCGTTGTTTTTCGCATTTTGGCCACAGTCATGTTGACAGCGCATCTTTGCTGGCGAACTCGACAATGCAGCGCTACGCCAAGCGGCCCGAAGTGCGCTATGACTCTGAACTAAGGTCTCATTTGTTGGCGCAAGCCGACCGCAAGTTTGCCACCGAAATCACAGCTGGCATGGCATGGCTCGAACATTTCTTTCACCAAACCAGAGAGTCGAGTCACCTAGTGGAGAAAAATCGGGTAGCTTGTGAAATTATTGCCGATTTGCTGTAAATTAAGGCATTCCTTGCAGGGTAACTTTCGCAGAGCGGTTGCTCTGAATTCAGTCAAGTCATCTGGAGCTTTGGTTTTTCTATGTGGAATTTTACGGGGCGCGGTCGACCGGCGTTTGCGATCGAACCGAGGGCTGGCCAAGAATCGGTATGGGACTATCCGCGTCCACCGGTGTGTCGTCCGGACCCGCGTAAAGTTGAAGTGCTGTACGGTGAATTGAAAATCGCCCTTTCGACACAGACGATCCGAGTCTTGGAGACAGCCAGTCCGCCGACCATCTATATTCCGCCGTCCGACGTGAATAGGGACCTGCTGACAAAGTCAGTTGGAAGCTCGTTTTGCGAATGGAAAGGACAAGCGACTTATTGGTCGCTGAGCGCCGACGGCCAGCTCATGAAAAATGTCGGTTGGAGCTACCACCAGCCAAGTGCTTCATTCGCATTGCTTGATGGCTATCTGGCCTTCTATCCGTCATTGCTCGATTGTTTCATTGACGGTGAAAGGGTTCAGCCGCAGCCAGGAGGCTTTTATGGAGGTTGGGTTACGTCTGAAATCGTAGGCCCCTTTAAAGGTGAATCGGGCACACACGGTTGGTAGGAAACGGAATATCGGTTCCAGCGAGTTTGGTAGTCTAACAGGACAGTTGCTTGCAGCCAGCGGCCGAAAACAGTTCGGATGGTATGTGCTTGCATAGTACATCGCCAGCACCATTTGGCCTGCGCACTTTGGTCAATGGAAAGCTATGACGAGTCACAGCACTCCAAATTTAGAGTGGGTGCGACTTGTCGCCGCTTTGGAAGCGTCGTTGAGCTGGCAACTCCAGAGATACGTCCTCTCCTCCGCCGGACGATGTAGGGCCGAATTTCATTGGGTCTTAACCAGCGGCGCGCCATGCCGCCGTCGTCGACCGCCTACAATAGGACTCAGTATGGCCGCTAGCCATCCAAGTAATGGGTCGTCTCGTGAGCTCTCTGCGTAAAGGAAAACCATCATGACTCTTCGACACTCCTCTTTCGACGCGCGACTCTTGACTATGACTGGCTGGGCCTGTTTGGCTCTGGTGCTGATGCCCTCCGCCAGTTTGCATTCCCAGGCACCGTCTTCGACTTTGCCCGCCACTAACCGGCTTGGACTGCCTGGCTTGCAGCCAGATGCAACGACGCTGTTGCCGAACGGTTGGTCGCTCAAAGCGCAGGGTGAGCAAGTCCCAATGGGAGATTTTCCAGCGTTGATGCGTGTGTCACCGAATGGTAAATTCGCGGCTGTCCTACATTGCGGTTATGGCGATCATGAAGTCCGTATTGTGGACTTGGCAACTCAAACCGTCAGCTCCTCCACCAAAGTACCTCAAGCATTCTACGGCTTGGCCTTCTCTAGCGATGGAGGCCAATTGGCCGTTAGCGGTGGCGAGGACGAATGCGTTTATGTGTTTCCGTTCGCCGACGGTTTTTTATCCAAGTCGCGGACAATTCAAATTGTCGCAGCCGACGAGAAATTCGTAGTCGCAGGTGTTGAGTGGGCCGCCGATAATCAGGAACTCATCGTCTGCGGTCTCCTGGCAAATGAAATCCGAGTTGTCGACGTTGACTCTGGCAAAACGAAGTATCAAGTAGCTCTAGGCGAAGAGGCTTACCCCTACGCCATTTGCCTCGACGCCAAAAACAAAACAGCCTTTGTTAGCTTGTGGGGCAAGTCGAGTGTATCGCAAATCAGTTTGAACGACGGTCAAGTCACCCAGTCTTTGACGACTCAGAGTCATCCGACCGAAATGCAATTGCTTGACGAAGGCAGAATGCTATTGGTCGCTTGCTCAAATCAAAATAGCGTTACGGTTCTGGAGGTGCAGAGCGGAAAACAGTTGGAAGTCATCCAGACTGCACTCTTTCCGAAAACTCCTAACGGAAGCACACCGTCTAGCATAGCCGTCTCGCCAGACGGAAGAGTTTTGGTCGCAGCGAACTCAGACAACAACAATCTGGCATTGTTCGATATCAGTCGACGCGGTCAATCCAAGTCGCTTGGGTTCATACCCGTCGGTTGGTACCCGACCTGCGTGCGATTCTCTCAAGACGGGCAGTCGATCCTGGTCACCAACGGTAAAGGCCTGACTTCGCGGTCCAATGTTCATGGAGCCAACCCAAACATATCTGCTGACAGTACAGTCCGCGAATACATAGGCAGCCTTTTTTTGGGAACGCTGTCGATCATTCCTACGCCATCGCCAACCGAGATGGCCGCGATGACGCGCACTGCGTTTGCATGTTGTCCGCTGGACAACGCCACGGGTCGAAATTTTGAAGTCTCAGAAAATCACCCAATCCCGAACAAACCTGGAATGACCAGTCCGATCAAGCACTGCATTTATGTCATCAAAGAAAATCGCACTTACGATCAAGTCTTCGGTGATATGCCGACTGGAAACGGCGATCCGAGCCTTTGTATTTTCCCAGAATCGGTCACCCCTAACCACCACGCTCTGGCTCGACAATTTGTTCAGCTGGATAACTTTTACGTGGAAAGCGAAGTCAGTGCCGACGGGCATGAGTGGACGATGGCTGCATACGCCACGGACTTTGTTGAAAAAACATGGCCGATGAGCTATCGTGGCGGTCGCAAAAAACTGACTTACCCTGCCGAGGGTAAACTCAAAATCTCTGAACCTTCAAGCGGATATCTCTGGGATCGTTGCCGCCAACACGGAGTGGACTACTTCAGTTTCGGAGAATTCGTCGAAAATGGCCCAACACCCAACGACCCTTGCACGACCAAAGTCGAAGCACTGCAAGGGCACTTCGATCCCATGTTTCGATCGTACGACTTGGACTATTCCGACGTGAAACGGGCTGAGCGATTTATCGAAAGGTGGAACCAGTTTGAAGCCGACGGTAACTTGCCGGGGCTAATCATCCTGCGACTTCCCAACGACCACACCTACGGAACGCGCGTCGGCAAACCAACGCCAACGGCAATGGTCGCTGACAACGACGTAGCACTCGGCATGGTGGTCGAGGCCGTGTCGAAAAGTAAAGCCTGGTCGAAGACTGCCATTTTTGTCATTCAAGACGATGCCCAGAACGGATCCGACCACGTCGATGCTCATCGTACGGTCGCACTGGCCATTAGTCCGTACACGCGCGGCAGTGGATTGGATTCGACCATGTATTCCACAGCGAGCATGCTCCGCACGATGGGGTTGATGCTCGGCCTGGAGCCAATGACACAGTTCGATGCTGCGGCTACGCCGATGTACGCGGCTTTTCACACAGAACCGGACCTGGCGTCTTACGAAGCGTTGCCAGCCCAAGTTGATTTGAACGCGACGAACCTAGCCAGTGCCTGGGGCGCCAAGCTTTCAGAGCAACTCGACCTTAGCTCAGAGGACGCTGCCGATGATTTGTTATTCGGCGAGATCGTCTGGCGCAGTGTACGAGGTGCCAATTCACCGATGCCAGCTCCCGTTCGATCCGCATTCGTTTTCGTGAGCGATAATGACGAGGATGATAATGACGGGGATGAAGACGAGAGAGGCGATGAAGATCAAGCTGAAGTCCGCTAAATGTCTGGTGCACAACACCGAAATAAATTGCCGAAAACGCGTCCCACCGCCAGCGCACCAGCCGGTATGCAGCGGCGGCTGCTTTTCCGTTTCCTCGCGATAGTACTTCCCATCTTGGCTATCGAGGCTGCGGCTCGGACATATTGGTCCGTACTTCACTTTAAGCCTCTGTCCGAGTCCGAAGTCTTTTGGGATGAGGCAGCGGAGCGTAGCCATTCCGACGACGTACCGCCCTACTCCTTCCTGCCGGACATGTCTTTTTCCATCGCGGGCACGCAGGCAACGACAAACAATCTAGGGCTGCGCGGACAACCGAATGTCGATCTGGATACGCCCTATTCGGGAACCCGAATCCTGTGTTTGGGTGACTCTGTCACGTTCGGATATGCGGTGACGGATGACAGCGCGGCCTATCCCGCCGCTCTAGAGCGCCAACTTCGCGGACAGGGAATCGATTGCCAAGTCTTGAATGCGGGGTTTCCGCGATATCGATTACAGCACCTCGCGATTTACTTAGAACAAAACATTGTCCAGTTCGACCCAGATGTTGTCATTGTGCTCGGCGGTTGGAACAACATAAACGACCAATTGATGCGGTCTGGCGGACTGGATACGACACTCCAGTGGCTTGGCCGCCACTGTTACGCTTTTCGCGTCCTAAAAAGCTGGGACCTTGTGGCAGAGCCCGAGCAATTTCGCCACGACCCTGCGATTTTTAGCGATCAGGGCTTAGAAAAATACGCAGCAGCTCTTCAAAAAATCGTCAAGGTGGCCAGAGCGAATGCGGCCGAAGTCTATCTGTGCACGCTGCCTCACTTCTTCCTTAACGTCAATAGCCCAGAAGCCGAGCAAAAGGCAGCTAAGTTCTGTCCGCCCGGTACGCTAGAGCAACTCATTGCTGCCATCGCGATGCTTGATGCAACTGCGCAAGAACTAACTGCGCAGGAAAATGTCCATCTAATAGATCTGAGCTCGGTCAACAGCCCCGAACTATTCGAAGATGCCGCTCACCCCGGCAATAGCGGCTCCGCAGCCATCGCGACCATCGTCGCAAAAAATCTGTACCCCGAGTAAGTCTCGATTGTGAACGTTAGTTATCCGTGAAGGGGACCTAGTATTAGTAGGGCGATACAGATTAGCTCTGCGGCGGGCTCCACTTGCGCCTGCGGCTAGACGTCAAACAGTTACGCCTGCGGCTAGACGTCAAACAGTTACGCCTGCGGCTAGACGTCAAACAGTTACGCCTACGGCGAGTTGGCGGCAATAATTCGATTCGTTGCTTTTGCGCTTCCACGAACGATGATCTGTTCTATTTCTAAACGATTTGACCGCGC
>JBGSJL010000292.1:0-4112 GCA_041741955.1 Pirellulaceae bacterium
AGGTATAACGGGCGAGCGCACCGAACTTCCTGCGGACCTGATCGACAAAGTTTCCTGGTTGCGCGAGCGAACTGAGCTGCCGATCTGTATCGGGTTTGGCATCAGCCGAGTCGAGCACGTCCGCTTGCTCGCCCCAGTAGCAGATGGCCTCATCGTGGGCTCGGCCCTAGTTCGCCGACTCGCCGAAAACCTGCCTAGTCAACAACTGCTCGACAATGCTCAATCACTCGCTAGCGAATTGATTGCCGCCATGGAAGTGTGACGCTTCTTTCGTAACCGTTCACGGCCAAAGGCCGTGAACGGTTGTGATTTTTTGTAGGGTGGGTCAAATCGCGAAAGCGATGAAGCCCCACCGATACTGCAATCACATAAAAATGGTGGGGCATCGTGGCCTATCGGCACGCTTGACCCGCCCTACATCTTATTTCTCTTCCTCTTGACGCTTGCCAGTGAATTCGATTTCCCCAGTGTTGTCGTTGACGCTGTACTCGAGCGTTCTTGTTGAGCTCTCAGTTTTTAGAAGCAAGCCTGCGGAGTGTAACAAACTGTGTCTGCTTCATCCCGCAAAGCGCTCACTCTATTCCAACACCCAGTCTTCGTCGAAGGCCGCATGTTTCATGCTCTTGCCTCCTGCGACAAAGTAACTGTACACGACGTGAATGCGTCCATCGCTGCCTTGAATGACGGCCGGATAGTGGTAGGACCCAGTAGGCTCATCTTCCAAATGTTTCGTGACGGTCCAGCTTCGGCCTTCGTCTTTTGAGATGGAGGCGGCTAATCGGTTCCGACCGCTGACCAAATCGTTGTAGACCATCAACCAATGACCATTGGCTAGCCGTACGGCGTCCAGTCCAGACCCAGGATTCACGAGTTCACTCACACCGACTTGCCC
This sequence comes from Pirellulaceae bacterium, assembly GCA_041741955.1. Lineage (GTDB taxonomy): Bacteria > Planctomycetota > Planctomycetia > Pirellulales > Pirellulaceae > Aureliella. The sequence continues at coordinate 893 of JBGSJL010000292.1, forward strand.
CCAATGAATTCCATCGTCGAGCGACTCGCACACACGAATCTTATTAAGAGCTCCGTTCTCGCGCATGAACGCGACCAGCGTTCCGTCGTCGCGGCGGAGCACGCTGGGCTGAATATTGCCCAAGCCCAAAAGCGGTTGGCTGGCATACCAAGTTTGGCCCGCATCATCGCTGACAGCCATGATCGAGATTGAAAAAGTATCGGTGTAGAGAGGCAGTAGAATACGTCCGCTGGGCAGCACGGTGGGCTTGCAGCGAGGTTGCCAGCCCAGGCGCTGATAGAGCTTGTCGCTCAAGCGTTCGCGAATTCGCTCGACTTCCTTCCGCAGATTGTCGCTCATGATCTTATCGAGCTGGACCACCGCATCGGCCAGTAGTTTCAAACCGGATTGCGAAAAGTCATCGGGCTTCAGCAGAATGACACCCTCCTGATCCCACTTGGGCGTGCCGTCGCCGAGGTAGTCGGCAGAGACTTTGTAATTTGTGAACGCAGACTCCCATGAATTGGCAATGATCGTCGGCCAGAACAGCCACAGTCGGTCTTGCGAATCGATCATCATGCACGTGTTGCAGTCGGGAAACCCTTCGCGGTCCGCCATCAGAAACGACTCGCTCCAACTACTTGAGCCCTTTCGCAGTCGTGCGCCCAGCACGACCACATCATCAGCCGTGCGTTCGCCCGAACCACGATACCACGACACGATGAGGTCGCCATTGGCAGCTTCGACTATCCCAGGTGCGTGGTTATGTTCTGGGTTTAATGGGAAGATCAGCTCCGACGAAAAATGTGGCGACTGCGCCATCCCCCAGGTTGCATTCAGAGCCACCAAAATCATCGCGGCTATACCCAGGCAAGATCGCGAGCCGACGAAGCAGGCGGACTGTATTGCGACTTGAACCGAGCGAATCTTTCGGTAGCCATCTTTCGTAAAGTTGATGGCAACACGGGGTTCGATATCAAATTGCATGAGGCTCTCCAGCTCTACAAGGTTGACTGCTATGGATGCTGGGAGTGCCAGCGTTCAAAACTGCGTTCAATCCAGCCCACAACGAATAGCAGCAAGACGGCGAAGGCCGTTATTTCCGACGCCAGTGCAATACGTTCAACGGCCACGGCGACACCGATCCCCGCCGTTAGATAAATTGTAGCCGCAGTTGTCAAGCCAGCCACCCTAAGCAAGCGGCGATGATGATCGGTTTCAGGCTGATCCGCTCAGCGAACAGAATGTCGATATCGCACTTCAATTTCTTTTAAGTGCCACGGCACTTAGGATCGTACGGAAAACTACTGTCTGATTCTGAACGTGGGATAGGCTTCCAGCCTGTCGATTCCCGCATGACAGGCTGGAAGCCTATCCCACTTATTTTCCGCTTGATCTTTAGTAGCGGTAGATCGCGGCCATCGGTGAGCTCACCAAACTACCGTCGGTGCATTTTACCACTCTGCTCCCCGTTTGCAGCGCCTCGATCAAAGCAGCATTGATCTGTGTGAGTTGACTTTCCGTCAGTCGATCGGAGGCAAATCCCACACGCTGCTCGATTAGCAAGCAATCAATTCGTCCGCAGCCTGCCGCTTCAAGAATCTGATCGATATTTCGACTAGCTCGGTTCTGGGTGAGGGCGACTTCGAGCTGATCAATCAGTGCGTCGCCGTTGTTTTTGGCATTGTGTTCGTCGTTGATCTGACCAAGGATTCGTTCTTGGAACTCGGCATCGCTCAAGCTATCGGGACTCAAAGTAATCGCGTAATTGGCTACAACCTTAGTGGCCTTGGCGAATTCACCCTGTAACTCCTCGGTTCCAATGACGACCAACGGCAGCGATTGCTCATGGGTGACGCCCAGTAGCCGTTTGCCGATTTCGGATAGGAAGCGATGACGATCCGATTCGAGCATCTCCTCGCCTGCCCCCTGGCCGTGAAACATGGTCCCGCCGCTACCCGTGCTCTGAGTGCGAAACTGCAATTGCTCTTCGGCGTCTGGAGGAAGTACGACGTCGCGCAGCGAAACAGGAAAGTACTCGTTATCGACCGGTAGTAGCGAAGTTTGATTGGCTTCATAAAGTCTCGCTTCTTTCCAGGTAAGCGCCAGCGCCCAATGTGGCTGCCGTGAAACGGCTTCCAGCACGCTCGTCGGCAAGAAGTATCGCTCACCAACGAAAACGAATTCTTCAGCACGTTGGTACAAGTCGATTGTGGTCGGCTGTCCTTCGGAGAAGTAGAGCGCTAGACCGCTGGTGCGATGCTGCCAGAAGTCATCGTTCCGCTGCAGTTCACGCAGCGGTTGCAAGCGCTTTTCGATTTCAACTGGGCTCTGGCCGCGTGCGACCAGTCGCTCTGCCGCCTGAGTTACCAGATTCTTGAAACGGATCGCATTCTGCTGTACTTGGCTGCCAGATGTGTGCGTCGGCATGATGATGCTGATTGAATTTGCTTGACTGTGACGGGTTAGCTCTTCCAAGTGGGAGAATGCGTGAGTGGCGGTAGTAGACATTGTGCTCTCTTCGGTTGGAGGTGTTTTCCGAGGTGTCGAATAGCTTCACATTTAATCCGCTGCAAACTGCGTACCGCCCAGAGTTGTGACTATTCGTGAATTGCATCCGTGAGCAGAACAGCACGGGGCAAAATGCTTGAGGGGACGCAAAGCTTGGGAGTGAATCGAAATTCAACTGAGAGGTATGCCTTACTCGAGAGTGATGTTTTTCCGGGGAAAATGAATAAGCTTCTGGGCTGGCACTCCATTTGCTCCAATTGATCGGTGGTGCACGAATCAAACTCAAGCTTCGACAGCCACTAGGGATAGCGATGGCAAGCACCACCAAGGATTCACACTACCAAGGATTCACAGCGGAATACTACTCATAGCGAAAGAGAGTGCGTCATGTCGCGAATCATACTGTGCCCCGACTGCAATGTAGAAGTGCTTGACACTGCACCAGAATGTCCGCGATGCGGACGGAAGATTGCAGGGGCGCCGGCCGCAGCAGCAGCCGAACTATCTCCATCGCACACGATGGATGAGACGCAACGACCAGCGATAACTGTTACCACTCCACTTGCCAATCGATTGCGACCTTTGTAACCGTTTGGCGCTTGGGCGCGAATTCTTTTTTGGTGAGCTTGACTCCTGGTCGATAAATACCGTTCAAGACGCGCACTACCGGTTGTAACTTTTTCCAGGTCATGCTGCGTGCCCAATTCAATGTCGTTGAAATTGAAGTCAG
>JBGSJL010000293.1:0-16024 GCA_041741955.1 Pirellulaceae bacterium
CGCACGCTGTGGCGCCGAGGCGGTTGTGCTGGAAGTTGGCATGGGCGGTCGGCTGGACAGCACCAACGTCTGCTCACCTTTAGTGTCAGTGATTACGTCCATCAGCCTGGACCATCAAGCCCAACTTGGCAATACGCTCGCGCTGATTGCTCGCGAAAAGGCGGGAATTATCAAACCGTCCAGGCCGGTCGTGTGCGTGAGTCGAGGTGAAGAAGCTCGCGCGGTGATGATCGAAATCGCCCGCGCCCAATCGGCGCCGCTACGCCTGATTGATCGCGATTTTTCTGTGAGTTGGCGCGCGCTCTCTCCAAACCGCGAATACCAAGGGTGTCAGGCCGAAATCGTTTTTTGTGGCGATCGCGGTCGAACGGGAAACGCAGGGGATTCACTCCTGTCCAACCCCGTAATCGGCACCGAGCCGACTGTCTGGAATACGCGGTTACTGGGTCGGCATCAAGCAGACAATATTGCCGCGGCGCTGGCTACGCTGGACGTCATGCGGGGATTGGGTTGGCAGTTACCGCCCGATGCAGTCCGCTCGGCGATTGCCAATTCCCATCCTCCAGCGCGATTGGAGGTCGTGGGATATGAGCCGCTAGCCATCCTGGATAGCGCGCACAATCCAGCGTCGATTGGTGCGGGCTTGCAAGCGCTTGCGGAGCATTTCCCAGGCGTGCCGCAAACGATTGTCTTCGCTGCCAGCCGCGACAAAGACTGGCCGCAAATGCTGTTGCAGCTACTCCAAAGCGGCACGCGGCTTGTCTTAACCGCTTATCGCGAGAACCCACGTGCGCTGCCAACAGAAGAACTGTATGCTGCAGCCAAGTTGATTTCAGTGAACGCATCCGCAGCAGCGAACTGTGCCGAAATTTACTCGGCCCTAACGCCCGCTGATGCGTGGAGTATGGCCCAGCGGATCACCCCTGTCGATGAATTAATTTATGCGACGGGCTCTTTCTTCTTGGCAGCCGAATTATTGCTAAGCTTCGGTGGCAAACGCAATTTCGAGGGAACGTAACTTGATCAATCTGCTCAAACGATTCCTGAAATTGACGGGGGCTGTTTACCTAGGGGTGTTATTGTTGTTGATACTACTTGAATCGACGATCCTATATCCCGCCCCCGCGAATAAGAATCGCGATTGGGATGTCGATTGGCTAGAGCGCGAGGAGGCGCATTTTCAATCCGCCGACGGCACCCAACTGCACGGCTGGCTCGCTTCCCACCCGCAGGCACAATCGACGATTCTTTTCTGCCATGGCAACGGCGAAGATGTTTCCGATTTGGCTGAGCAACTCGACTTTCTTCGGAAAAGATTTCGCGCCAATGTCTTGGTCTTCGACTACCGCGGCTACGGTAAAAGTGGCGGACGTCCCTTTGAAGCTGGTGTGCTGGCCGATGGCGAGGCGGCACTGAATTGGCTCTCAGAAAAAACCGGACAGCCAGCCGAGCGGATCGTGCTGTTCGGACGCTCGTTGGGTGGAGCCGTGGCCGTACATCTGGCAGCCAAACACGGTGCTCGCGGCGTGATCCTGGATCGCACTTTCAACTCGATGGTTGATGTCGCCGCTCATCATTTCCCATGGATTCCGGTACGATGGCTCTTGCGAAATCGCTACCCTTCGGCTGAAAAGATCGCGGATTACCAAGGGCCCTTACTTCAATTTCACGGCAAGGTCGACGAAGTAGTTCCCTTTCGCTGTGGCTACGCGCTATTCCAAGCCTGCGGTTCTGAATCAAAAGAATTCGTCACGTCAGAGACGCTCACGCATAACTCCGCTTGGCCGACCGAATTCTACGATCGCGCAGCGGCATTTATTAATGAATTGCCGCAATAGGCGGACAACCTCCCCTGGGTGGCCTGTTCGCTGCAATTTACTATGCTAGTGCATCTGGCGTCGATCAAAAAGTCCGCAGCTCTATGCGTCTGCGCTGGAAAATCGCTTAACGATCAAACATTTATAGGTGAGTTCATGAAAGTCGCTGTGGTCAAAGAACTGTATCCCGGCGAACGGCGTGTGGCGTTAGTACCGGCCAACGTGCCACAGCTTGCAAAAGCGAAGCTCGATGTGCTGGTGCAAGCTGGAGCTGGGGAAGCAGCGGGTATTCCCGACCAGCAATACCAGGAGAAGGGTGCCACGATCGTTGCGGATCGAGCTGCTGCCATGGCGGCCGATATCGTGCTGCAAGTTCGTTCGGCGGGTATGGATGAAAGTGCGGGTGAGGCCACGCTTTCTTTAGTCCGCAGCGGCCAGATCGTAATTGGTTCCTGCGATCCGCTCGGGAAGGCGGCTGCGATTGCAGATTGGTCCAAGTCGGGTGTGACGTTATTTTCGCTCGAGTTGATTCCGCGCATCACGCGTGCCCAAAGCATGGACGTGCTTTCTTCCCAGGCCACGATCGCGGGTTATCGCGCTGTGCTTCTGGCGGCCACAGAACTTCCCAAAATGTTTCCGATGATGATGACGGCGGCCGGAACCCTGGCTGCCGTGAAAGTACTTGTGGTGGGTGTCGGCGTGGCTGGATTGCAAGCCATCGCTACGGCTCGCAGGTTAGGTGGCATCGTGTCTGCCTACGATGTGCGGCCCGCCTGCCGCGAACAGGTCGAGAGCTTGGGTGGCAAGTTTGTCGAGCTGGATATCGATGCGTCTAGTTCGGAGGACAAGGGCGGTTATGCAAAGGCGATGGACGAAGATTTTTACAAGCGTCAGCGCGAGCTGCTGGCGGCGGTGGTGGCTCAAAGCGACGTGGTGATCACAACGGCTGCTATTCCAGGCCGGCAATCACCGTTGCTGGTAACCGCCGATGCGGTTCGCCGCATGTCACCGGGTAGCGTTATCGTCGATTTGGCCGCTGAACGCGGAGGCAATTGCGAACTGAGCCAAGCCGATCAGCGCGTCGTCCAGCATGGGGTCACGATTCTGGGACCGACCAATATCGCCACGGATATCCCCAACCATGCCAGTCAAATGCTAGGCAACAACGTGGTAAAATTTTTGTTGAATATGATTAAGGATGGCCAGCTAAAAATGGGCCTAGCGGGCGAGATTGAAGACGAGATTGTTCGCGATACGCTGGTCGCCCATGGCGGACAAGTCGTCAATCCGCGTGTCAAGAGTTTACTTTAAGCGCTGTTGAGCGAGAGACCTTCGGGAGCCTACTACTGTGTCGACATCCATGGCAAACACCCAACTGACATTCATCTTCTTGCTGCTGGCTTGGACCAGCTCCGGACAGGGCATGGCTCAAGAGAAACCTACCAATCCGGCGGCAGAGACGCAAGCCGCGACGGGTTCAACTGCAATCTCAGGCACACCTGCGGCCAAACCTGCGGTCGCCGCAATGGAAAAGTCCCAAACGCGGGTCGTTTCCAAGGCATCGATTCTGGTCGGAAGCTTCACGGTATTCCTACTGGCCGTCTTTGTCGGCTTCGAAGTGATCGCCAAGGTACCGCCAACACTGCATACGCCGCTGATGTCGGGCTCGAACGCAATCAGCGGTATTACTGTCGTCGGTGCCATGCTGACTGCGGGACATGCAGCTCTTTCCGCCGGTCAACATTTCGGTGCTCTCTTGGGTTTGGTCGCCGTCGTCTTGGCAATGATTAACGTCGTAGGTGGTTTTTTGGTGACGCATCGCATGTTGATGATGTTCAAGAAACGTTAGGCATCTTAGATTCGTCACCAACCAAATCCATACATCCATCTAAAACTGCTGACAGATAGAACAACCACTCATGACCGGTTCAGCCTCCATACTGTTTGCTTACCTAGCGTCGGCTCTGTTATTCATCCTGGGCCTAAAGCAGATGTCGCACCCGCGGACAGCAGTGCGCGGAATCGTCATCGCCGCCATCGGCATGTTCGTGGCAATCGCGGTGACGTTTTTGGATAGCAACGTTGCAGGTTACTTCTACATCCTATTGGGGCTGGTCGTTGGCGGCGGAATGGGTGCCTATTTGGCCCTCAAGGTCGAAATGACTTCGATGCCTCAGCTGGTCGGTTTGCTTAATGGTCTGGGTGGTGGAGCTTCGACATTGGTTGCCTGGGCCGACCTGCAACTGGAATCTGCCCAAGGCGCAGACAGCCTGGTTGCAATTGGACTGTCTGGCCTAATAGGTACAGTAACTTTCTGGGGCAGTCTCGTTGCGTGGGCCAAGCTCGAAGAATTGCCACGGTTCAAAAAACCATTTAGCCTGCCTCAACAACCGATTATCAATGGGGCTTTGTTGGTTGTAGGGCTGCTATTTATCGCTTTTCTAGCTGGCACAACCAGCGAGGTGGGACAGGTCGGTTGGTACGTTATGATCATGCTGGTCGCGACCGGGTTGGGGATTTTCTTAGTGCTCCCGATCGGTGGAGCGGATATGCCGGTTGTGATTTCGCTGATGAATTCCTATTCGGGCTTGGCGGGTGCAGCTACTGGATTTGTGATCGAAAACAACGCGCTGATCATTGCCGGTTCGCTAGTGGGCGCATCGGGCGTGATCTTAACCCAGATCATGTGCAAGGCCATGAATCGCTCCTTGACCAATGTGCTGTTCGGCACCATGGCGGGCAGCGGCGAGTCGGCCAATGTCGAGGAGATTTACGCCAATGTGCGCAGTACGACGCCCGATGATGTGGCGATGATCCTGGACGGTGCCCAGCGTGTCGTATTTGTGCCAGGTTACGGTATGGCGGTCGCCCAAGCCCAACATGCTGTTCGCGACTTGAGCAAGCTGCTCGAATCGAAGGGTTGCCAAGTCGAGTACGCGATCCATCCAGTAGCTGGGCGCATGCCAGGCCACATGAATGTGTTACTTGCCGAAGCAGATATCAGCTACGACAAACTCAAAGAGATGGATGACATCAATCCAACCCTGGACACCGTTGACGTGGCGATCGTTATTGGCGCCAACGACGTGGTAAATCCAGTTGCCCGGACCGATCCTAAGAGTCCAATTGCAGGCATGCCGATTATCGACGTCGATAAGTGCCGCACAGTAATCGTCATCAAGCGCAGCCTGAGTCCTGGCTTTGCGGGTATACCCAATCCACTATTCGCACTACCCAATACTCTCATGCTCTACGCCGATGGCCAGCAGGCCGTCCTGGACATTGTCAAAGCAGTCAAGGATCTCTAGCCGCAGATCGAGCCGCCGCAGATCGCGTTAGGGAGTTGGAATGCTTCGAACTTTCTTGGCTCGGCCCTGCGTCCACAGTAGCAGTCCAGCCAATCGCTGCTTTCCACGCTGAAAATAGGCTTCATTAAGCTGCGATAGGTGCGCGCGATAGAATTCCATGCGTTGTTGTTCCCAATCGGCTTGAGGGGCGGGAACAAGCCCTTGCTCAACGCATAATTTGGCGAGACTTTCGCCAAGCAATTGATGGCCTTCGAGCGACGGGTGGATGTGATCCACCAACCAGTTCGCGCCTACGATTCCATGTGGACTTCGCTGGGAGAACATTTCTTCCGCATCTACCAAGGGCACTTGCCGGCTGCGGGCAACTTCGGAGACCGCATCGGCGATGGCGGTCGTCGCGCGCAGCGGACATACATCTAAATCCTTTGCCAGCGTCAATCTCGCTCGTGCGGACTGGAAATCTCCCGCCGCATATTGCTTTTGACCGAGCACATAATTTGCACCGGCGTGACGCGGGTCTAATTCGAGAGCTCGACGCAAGGCAGCTTCGTCATTCGGCCCAGCGCTAAGAGCTGCCTGCCACGTCTGTTCGAAGTCTTGCAATTGCTGCTGCGAAAATTGCGGTGCGGGTTCGAACTTGATCGGAGGGCAGTCCAACAGATTCGAAACAGGCCGCACGAGTAGCAGCGGTATGTGTGCGGATTGGCACGCGTCGACCATTTGCTCTAGGTTCCAACGAAAATGCGCGGGTACTGGTTGGTACCACGGATCGTCGCGATGGTAATCCGCCAAACCACCTTGGTAGTCGAGTAGGGCTTCCACTTCGCTGGGCAGCTGAGTGGGTTGAACTTCATTCGAATCGCGATCGCTGGTTTGTCCTGCCAGCGAACGAGCCATCTGGACGATATGCGAACCTGACAGCCAGCCCAGGCCGCGATGGGTCAAACTGTGTTCATGGTAGCCCGCATAAGTGCGTCGTTCGAGATATTCGTTGTGGCCCGTATAGATCACGATCAGATCGGGGCTGTAATTCAATACTTCCCGCAGGATGGCCAGCACTCGGTAGCTGGCGTAGGACAATCCGCCGCAGTTGATGACTTCGTACTGTATTTGATTGCTCGACTCTCCTTCGGCAGAATTGGGTAAGGAGGCTTGCAAGTTGAGGCCCAACCACTCGGGAAAAGCGGTCTCGGTGCTATAGGGCTCGCCCTGGGTGGTCGATCCGCCGAGGGCGAAAATGCGAAAGTTATTAACTGGCTTTGCAGGGTCAAAACTGGCTGGGCGGAATAGATTCATCCGCTCAGCCGCAATTTCGCAGCGGCCCGTCTGGCTGTTTAAACGAAACAGTGGTTGAGGGTTGTGGAGCTCGACGAAGGGATCCAGCGGCGGTGGGTTTATCGGCAACCCGAGCAATCGCAGTAGTACCTCGAGCGCCAAGATCGGTAGCAAACCCAGCAGTACCGCAGCAAGCCGCATTCGCCAGGGATATCGCAGTTTCTGGGGCACTACGGCAGGCATAGTTGACGAGTCGCTTACATTACTAAGGATCGATTGGGTCCACGTCCCGCAAGCCGGTTGGTTTCGAGTCCTGGCAAGAAAGTATACCCTTCGTTTGTGTGGAATCTCGCCTGCCCGAGCTGAAACAATTGAGATATATTAGCGAAGTTCTCAGTTCTTGCTCGGAATCCTCAGCCTTCAACACAGTACCGCCATGAGTGCAGCCAGTCCGAATTTTTTCACTAAACACGAATTCTTAATTCGACGCCTCCACTCGCTCAGCGGCTTGGTGCCTGTGGGTGCCTACATGACGGTCCACTTGCTGGTCAATGCATCTCTGCTCAACGGGGCAGGCAGCTTCCAGAATAATGTGAATCAGATTCATTCGTTAGGCAAGATTTTACCAGTCGTAGAATGGCTGTTCATCTTTTTGCCGATACTTTTCCATGCCTTGGTGGGCATCTGGATTATTCGAACCGGCAAGTCGAATCACAACAACTACCGTTACGTGAGCAATTGGCGATACACGCTGCAGCGCTGGAGTGGTGTGGTGGCGGTTTTATTCATTTTTTTCCACGTGTTTCACCTACATGGTTGGTTCCACGGAGAATGGTGGTTGAGCAAGATTGCTGAACCGCTGGGTATGGCGCAGTTCCGACCTTACAACGCCGCCAGCACCTTGGCGGTCGCGCTGGGTGGATTCCTGTGGCCGATTTTTTACCTATTGGGAATCGCCGCTTGTGTTTTTCACTTCGCCAATGGAGTTTGGACGATGGGTATCACGTGGGGCGTTTGGATCAGTCCGCAGGCCCAGCGAAATGCAAGTTACGTGTGCGCTGCCGGTGGCACGCTGCTGCTGCTGGTCGGTGTCAGTGCGCTGGTGGGTGCAAAACAAATGGATGTAGCAGAGGCACGCAGGGTCGAGGACGCGATGTACAACGCAAAGGTCGCCAGTGGAGAGATCACACCGAATTCACACAAGCGTTCGCCTGATGTAGTTGTGGAAGAAATAAATACCGAGAATATTGAAGTTCCCGAGTGAATGAGACAGGGCGATTGATCCGCTTTATTTTGACAATATTTTTTTAGCACTTCGAAGAAGTTTGGAAGTAACGCATCGATGACCAAGCAACGTGTGGTAGTAGTGGGTGGCGGACTGGCGGGCTTGGCAGCCACAATGAAGCTTTGCGAATTAGGCATTCCCGTGGACCTAATCAGCTTGACCCCGGTCAAACGCTCGCACAGCGTCTGTGCTCAGGGTGGCATCAACAGTTGCAACGACCAGACGCGGCAGCTCGGGGATTCCGAATGGAAACACTTCGACGACACAGTTTATGGAGGCGACTTTCTACAGCACCAGCCACCGGTCAAGGAAATGTCCTATTGGGCTCCGAAGGTGATCGACTTGATGGATCGACTGGGCGTCACCTTCAATCGCACTCCAGAGGGTTTTATCGACCGACGACGATTCGGAGGCACTCTTTACAAACGTACAGCGTTTGCGGGCGCGACCACTGGGCAACAGTTGCTCTATGCGTTGGACGAACAGGTACGTCGCTGGGAGTCGGATGGCCTAGTTCGGAAGTTCGAATTTTGGGATTTTCTCGGACCCATCACCGATGACAGCGGACGTTGCTTGGGTGTCGTCGCTCAGGATATGGTTTCGATGCAAATTCGTGCCTTCCCAGGCGACGCCACCATCGTGGCTTCGGGTGGTTGCGGTCTGATCTATGGTCGTTCGACCATGTCGGTTTTTTGCAACGGTAGCGCGGCCAGTCGCTGCATGCAAGCCGGTGCGAAGTACGGCAATGCAGAATTCATTCAAGTTCACCCGACTGCCATTCCCGGTGCTGACAAGTTACGGCTGATGAGCGAGTCGGCGCGGGGAGAAGGCGGTCGAGTCTGGGTGCCGCGCAAGGCCCAGGATCCGCGACCGGCCAAATCCGTGCCCGAAGCCGATCGCTACTATTTCTTAGAGGAACGTTATCCCAAGTACGGCAACCTGGTACCTCGCGACATCGCCACGCGAGAGATTTTTAATATATGCGTGAACGAGGGCTTAAGCGTTGAAGCGGGTCGCATGTGCGTCTATCTCGATTTGACGCATATCGAGCGCAGTGAACTGGACCGGAAGCTCGGCGGAATTCTAGAGATCTACGAAAAATTCCAAGGCGTAGACCCTCGCGAAGTTCCGATGAAAATCTTCCCAGCGGTTCACTATTCGATGGGCGGACTTTGGGCCGGCTACGCGAAAAATGGCGACGGCGGGCTGGCTCCTGCCAATCCCGCCAATCAAATGACCAGCGTGCCAGGACTCTACGCTCTGGGCGAATGCGACTATCAGTATCATGGAGCCAATCGCTTGGGAGCCAATTCGCTGTTGAGCTGCATTTTTAGCGGACTGTTCGTCGGGCCATGTATTGAAACCTATTTGAACTCGCTCAAATCAGCAGCTGCGGAGATGCCCGAATCGCTATTTCAAGCGGCCATTGCCAAGCACGAAATGCGGCATACGAAACTGTTGAACGGTAGCGGTGGCGAAAACCCCTATCTCATCCACCAAGAATTGGGCGATACGTTGACACGCGCTGCAACCGTCGTTCGCAATAACGTACAGTTGGACGAGGCTTATATCAAAATCGATGAACTTCACCAGCGATCTAAGAATTGTTCACTAAGCGATGCGGGTAGCTGGACGAACCAAAACGTGATCTTCACAAAAGCACTTCAAGACATGTTCCCGATTGCCAAAGCAATCGTGAAAGGCGCACGCCAGCGCGACGAGTGCCGTGGCGCACACTTCAAGCCCGAATTTGAAATGCCCAGTTTGAAAGAGCAGGAACCCGCCGCTCGGCGTCGCGAGGCAGAACAATGGTGCGACCGATTCGAAGCCAACAACGCCAAATTCCTTAAGTCCTCGATTGCAACTCTCAAGGGGGATCACCCTGAGGTTACCTACGAAGACGTCGACACGTCGGGAATACCACCGCGTCCCCGCTTGTACGGCTTGGTGGGTGCTGAAGTCATTGAAGACGTGTGGAAACAACGATTGGCATCCAAAAAGACTTGAGATTTTTTCCTAGAAAAAGCGTTCTCTGGAAATAAAGTATATGCACGCATCTGATTCGAGTACCGCTGTGAATTCGTCACCTGATTCTTCGCGCCATCCTCAAAGGGTGAATGTCCGCGTGTTGCGGCAGGACGGTCCCGGCCAACCTTCGTACTGGGAAAGACACCAAGTCGAGTACGAAGAGAACATGAACGTCATCAGTGTTCTCCAAAAAATCGCAGCTCAGGCAACAACCGTCGAAGGCGAAAAGATCTCGCCTGTAGCCTGGGACTGTGGCTGCTTAGAGGAAGTGTGTGGATCCTGCACGATGGTCATAAATGGCCGAGTCCGCCAGAGCTGTTCAGCGCTCGTCGATCGACTGCTGGAGGACAACGCCGAGGAAATTGAGTTGCGCCCGATGACCAAATTTCCGGTCATTCGCGATTTGATGATCGATCGATCGCGGATGTTTAGCGCACTTGCCCGCGTTAAAGCGTGGGTGCCTGTCGATAGTTACTACGACATGGGTGCAGGGCCCAAACAGTCGCGTGCCGAGCAGGAGGATAGCTACCCGCTGAGCGAGTGCATGACCTGTGGTTGCTGCGTGGAGGCCTGTCCGCAGTATCTAAAAATAGAAGTCCACCGCCGCCCCGGCGAGACCGACGAACAGTTCGAGCAGCGAAAGCAGACAGCTTATGGAGAAGGCTTCCTAGGCGCCGCAGCCATCAGCCAAGCCATGCTCTTTAATGCTAATCCTACAGGTAAAAACATCCGCGACGAGCGATTGGATGCACTCATCGCGCCAGGCGGTATTCAGGCCTGTGGCAACGCTCAAAATTGCGTGGCCGTATGTCCGAAGTCTATTCCGCTGACGCGTTCGATCGGTCGCGCTGGTCGACAGACGACGATCCACGCGATCAAGAAGATATTTGATAAGTGAGGCCGCTGAAGAAGTGGGTGCTGGTGATCCTCAAGCTGGGCCTGCCTGCGGCCCTGTTTGCCTACCTTTTATGGAGCGTACCTGCAGAAGACTACCGTGCGTTTTGGAATCAGCCCAAGCGCTGGGATCTACTTGCCGCAGCGCAAACGATCGCGTTGTTGGCGATTGTGGTCAGTTTCCTGAGATGGCGTCTGTTGGTACGCGCGTTTTCCATTCCCTTTTCGGTCCCAGAGGCCCTGCGACTTGGCTTCCTAGGTTATCTGCTCAACTTCATCTCCTTCGGCAGTGTCGGCGGAGATCTCTTCAAGGCGATCTTGGTGGCCCGCAACAAACCCGAGAAACGTCCCGAAGCGGTCGCATCGGTGCTGCTCGATCGCGCATTCGGCTTATTGGGACTCGTGGTGCTGGCTTGGTTGAGCCTGGTAATTTTCGGCGGGCGAAGTTTGTCCCCAGCACTCGCTACGGTCCGCAACGGCGCAGCCACAATGTCCTGCTTAGGTATCGTGGGCCTAGCCTCCGCTTTTTTTGCCGGAGCTTGGTTCGACCGCTGTATCGACCGAGCGGCCCAGCTTTCCTGGGGCGGTGAAACGCTGGCCCGTATGGCCCGTGCCGTGCGACTGCTGCGCCGCCAGCCCACGACGGTGGCCTACCTCAGCCTGCTTTCGCTGTGCGTGCATGCGCTGTTGGCCATCTCGGTTTACTTCATTTCGTGCGGGGTCTATCCCGAACACCCAACTTTGGAACAGCACCTAATGGTCGTGCCGCCTGGGATGGCTGCTGGCACGCTGCCGCTGGCTCCAGGTGGCATTGGCGTTCAAGAAGGCGCACTGGCCGCGCTCTTCAAACAATTGCCAGATCCACCGGACAATTTTTCAGGTCTCCTAGTTGCTACCGTTTTTCGGCTGATAACGCTGGCCATTACCGGGATCGGAGTTTTGTACTACTGGGCAAGCCACCGTCAAGAATTTGACTTTGTAAAACAGGAAATCAGTCAGCCAGCTGCATCTTGATGATCCAATAAAACATTGTCGATCAAGCGCGTCGTACCGACGTAGGCCGCAATGAGCGCAACTGCTGGGCGGTCTAACACATCCAACGTGCCCAGAGTTTCGCGGCAAACAACGCGCGCATAGTCAATTCGGTCCATGCCGGCAGATTTGAGCTGTTCTTCCATAGCCAACTCTAGTTCCGAAATGTTGCAGTTACCATGGGCTACGCGCTTGCGTGCCTGTCTCAAAGCCCTCGATAGGCTCAAGGCGGTTTGTCGCTCAGTTGGATTCAGATAGCGATTGCGGCTGCTCATCGCGAGTCCATCCGGATCGCGAACTGTTTCGCAGCCTTCAATGCGGATGGAAACATTCAAGTCCTCGACCATCCGCTTGATGACCATCCATTGCTGGTAGTCTTTGAGACCGAAGTAGCCCACCGACGCTGGTAAAATCTGAAATAGTTTGAGCACGATGGTCGCAACACCTCGAAAGTGCTCGGGACGATGCACACCTTCGAGCGGCAGTGCCACCTGCGGTGGCTGGATGTAGGTCGAGTAGCCGCGAGGATACAGCTGTTCCGAGGTGGGAAGAAACACCAGGTCTGTTCGCAGCTCCGACAAGCCCTTCAGATCTGCGTCGAGCGTGCGGGGATAGCGCGACAGGTCTTCTTGAGGTCCAAACTGGGTTGGATTCACAAATATCGTGGCGGCAGTGAAGTCGCACTCGTCGCGACTCCGCTGCACAAGTGCCAGATGCCCGGCATGCAGGGCGCCCATCGTCGGCACGAGCCCCACGCTTTTTCCGCTGTGCTTCCATTGAGAAATCTGCTCATAGGCTTCCGCTGGATTTTCGACTATCCTCATACTTTGTTCCTGAACGTGCTGTGTCCGTCTGCATGAATCCGAGAGATTGTAAGCCAATGAGACCTGTATGCGTAATCAACGTGGTCGGCCTAACGCCAGCTCTAATGGCACACGCGCCGCGCTTGCAGGAACTCGGACCCGCCAGGCCATGGTCAACTCCCTACCCGGCGGTAACCTGCACATCGCAGGCAACGATGCTTACCGGCCTTACGCCTCGCGAGCACGGCATTGTCGGCAATGGATGGTATTTTCGCGAGACGGGCGAAGTCCGTTTTTGGCAGCAATCCAATCGGCTAATTCAGGGGCAAAAACTCTACGAAGATATTGAAACTGCCAAAATGTTCTGGTGGTTTAATCAAGGGTCAGGAGTCAAATGGTTCGCGACGCCAAAACCGCATTATGGATGCGACGGCTCGAAACAGTTTGGAATTCTAGACGAGACCGAGTGCGAACTGACCAAGCATCTGGGCGAATTTCCATTCTTCAGTTTCTGGGGCCCCAAAGCGGGCTTGCCGAGCTCGGATTGGATTGCCCGCGCCACAGCCCACGTGATGCGCATCAATCGACCTCAGCTGACACTGTGCTACCTACCCCACCTCGACTACGACTTTCAGAGATTACCCGTACACGATCCGCAGCGTGTACACGAAGTCGACCGATGCGCGGGCTTGGTCATCGATGCAGCCGCCGAAATCGGTGCAGAAGTGATCGTGGTTTCCGAATATGGACTGGTACCCGTCTCGCGGCCGGTCATGATCAATCGAGCACTTCGAGAGGCAGGCTTGCTGGTCGTTCGCGATGGACCCTACGGCGAGATGCTAATGCCCATGGATTCGCGGGCATTCGCCGTCGTGGACCACCAACTGGCGCACCTCTACATCAATGATCCGTCCGTCGTCAACGAGGTTCGCCGAATCGTTGAAGCTCTCGAGGGCGTATCCCAAGTCGTAGAACCCGCCGAGATCGAGCTGGATCACCCACGCAGTGGCGAGTTGATCGTCTTGGCCGAGGCCGATGCTTGGTTTGTGTATTACTATTGGATCGATGATCGTCGTGCACCGGACTTTGCTCGAACTGTCGACATCCATCGCAAACCGGGCTACGACCCCTGCGAACTTTTCATGACTTCTGCGCTTCGAGCGGCTGCGCGTGTGATGCAGAAAAAGCTTGGCCTACGCTATCGCATGGATGTAATTCCTCTAGAGCCAAATTTGGTGTGCGGCAGTCACGGCCTTCGCCCCGCCCCTGAAGACGGCGCCATGATTATAGGTCCCGATGCGCCCGATACCATGTTGCAATTCAAAGATTATATTCGGCGGCTGACCTACATCTCGTGAACTGATCTGTGTCGACTATTTCTTGACACCCCGATACTGCCACCAACCGCCTTGCGGCACAAAATCTTTCTTCAAAAAGTCGGCATGTTCTTCTTCTCGCTTTTGCATGCGCACATTGATCGCTTGCTTTATCGAAGCTTCGTGAGCCGCCTCATCATACTTGGGATTTGCTGTGGGCAAACGTGCTCCGACCCGATCGAGCCAAGCATTGAGTTTCCCAGACAACTGTGCAACTCGTTCGGCTTCCTGTCCTGCTAAGTCGTGTTGTTCACCGATATCATCGGCCAAGTTGTAGAGCTCTTTTCGCTGGTCTTCGAAGTAAAGAATCAACTTCCAATCGCCTTCGCGAATTATCGCGGACGGTTCTCCGCCTTGGTTGCCATAATGTGGATAATGCCAATACAGAGCACGCGGTTCGGCTGACTTACCCAACAATACGGGAACTAAACTCTGCCCATCTATCTGGCTCGCCGTTACAGAGCCACCGGCGAGCTCGACAATCGTTGGGAACCAATCGACACCATTGGCCAAAGCATCGGTCGTCGAGCCATCTGTTTTACCGGGAACGTGAATATAAAAGGGTTGGCGAATACCACCTTCCCACTGCCGGCCCTTGCCACCGCGTAGGGGTAGCGCGGCGGTCGCATATCCATCGCCTGAAGAGACTCCGCCATTGTCGGAGGTGAAGATCACGACTGTGTTGTCAGCTTGGCCACTTTCTTCGAGTGCTGTCAATACCATACCGACGGCGGTATCCATCGATTCCATCATACCTGCGTAAAGCGGATTGTCTTGGGTTTGACGCACTTCTTGCGTGCGGTCGAAAATGAAGCGCTTCCTCGCGCCGGTCAGCTTCATTGTTTCGGCCTTCTGCTGATATTTGCTCCACAGCGCGTCGGTCGTTTGTATGGGTGCATGTACCGAGTAAAAAGAAAGCATCGCAAAGAACGGTGCGTTCTGGGCCTGCCGACTCTTGATGTAATCTGCCGTTTCTTGGGCTAAACGGAGCGGCAACTGCTCGCCAGGCGGCCCATCGACCAGCGCTTTGTTACGATGCGGCGCGAAGAAACCGCCGGGAGGCGTTCCATATTCGTGGCCGCCGATATTAATATCGTATCCTTGATCCGTAGGTAAAAAACCATCGCCACCTAGATGCCACTTGCCTGCGAAATAGGTATGGTAGCCCAGCGGCTTGAGAGCTTCGGCGATCGTTTGCTCTTCCAATGCCAATTGCAGGTCGAAATTTGCAGGTAGCAATTTTGTATTGCGATTCCACAGTTCCGGTTGCGTGCGGCCATCGGGGCTGATGTAGTCCGTGATGTGGACGCGGGCGGGCGTTTTTCCCGTTTGCAGCGCTGCCCGTGATGGACTGCATACTTGGCATGCAGAGTAGCCATTCTCGAAACGCAGCGAGCGAGCCGCCAAGGCATCGATGTTTGGCGTTTCGTAGAACGTACTGCCTTCGCAACTTAGATCTTGCCTACCCAAATCGTCCACCAACACAAACACGAAATTCGGACTTTTGGCGGCGACATCCATTTCGCCCATATAAGAGAACACGAGGCCCACAGAGACAATCGGTAGCAACAACAGTTTCATAGCGGGGTCGATTCTCTAGTGAGTACGTTTTGCGATCAGTTCTGTTCTGCGATGAGCTCGTCCAGATTGCAATTGTAATCGAAGATTGCACCAATAGGGTTCACAACGTTCACGATGTCTCGACTCTTGCACAATCCAATGCAAGTTGAATTCTCTCGACCTCGTTGTAATAGTTGGTGCGCGCTAACCAACTCGCCGCCTCCTGGTCGAGTACTACGGTTACTCGGCGATGGAGTTGCAGAGCCGAAGCGGGAACTTGCGCGGTCACTGGTCCTTCGATGAACGCGCGAACGGCCGCCGCTTTATTGCTGCCCGTAGCGATCAACAGCGCGTGACGAGTGTCGAGTATGCTGCCGACCCCCATTGTTAGCGCCAGCTTGGGAACCTGCTCGATCGAAGCGAAAAAGCGCGCGTTGTCCCGTCGCGTCTGCTCGGTCAGGGCTTTGACGCGTGTGCGGCTGGCCAGCGAGCTTCCGGGCTCGTTGAAAGCAATGTGGCCATCCGTCCCAATGCCCAGCAATTGTAAGTCGATGCCTCCCGCTGCGGCAATTTGTTGCTCGTAGATCTCGCAGGCTGCTTCAAGGTCGCTCGACATGCCATTGGGCAGAAAGCTCCAGTCGGAGCG
>JBGSJL010000294.1:0-83220 GCA_041741955.1 Pirellulaceae bacterium
ATCACCGCTGCGATCCACGAGATTTCCGAATCTCATTCCATACCCTTGGTCGACTTCCAATCGCTGCTCCGCGAGAAATGCCAAGTCGAGTTGGGCCATCGTTGCCTAGGGAAAGAATACTTTTTAGATCACGTACACCCCGACATCGATACGCATCGCGATTTGGCGATCTGGCTTATCGATGCTTTGCAGCAGGCTGGACTAGCTTCAGGGCAGAGCCTGCAGGATGCGGACTACGCGGTGCAAGTGCAAAGAGTCATACGCACCGTGGAAGGTCGCATCGACGTTAGCGCGCACGGTGTCGCGCTGCGCAACTTGGCCAAAGTGCTGCATTGGTCGGGCAAATTCGAAGAGGCGGCTCCGCGTGCAAGCGACGCGCTGGAACTCTTACCACGCGATCCGGAGAGTCGGTTTGTGCTGGCCGATTGCTTGAAAAATATCGGAGACCCGCAGGCCGCCTTGGCCCAGTACGAGCTACTGCAAGAGGATGCACCCGAGTATGCCAGAGCCTACCTGCCGTTGGGCGAGTTGCTGGTGGAGAGCGAACTGTATGAACGGGCCAAACCGCAATTGTTGTTCGTATTGCTCCGCGAGCCGCAGAACGCCTACGCCTATTATTTGCTAGGACGCACCCATTTGGCCTTGTCGGAGTATGCCTTTGCGTTGGAATGCTTCGAGCAGGCGGACAAACTCTATCCCAACGAATCGCTCACCATGAAGTACTTGAGCCAAGCTCGCCAACTGGCTGCTGGCCTGTGAATTCAAGTAACCGTGAACGGTTGTGATTTTTTGTAGATTTTTTTGTAGGGTGGTTCAAATTGCGATAGCGATGAAGACCCACCGATACTGCAATCCCATAAAATTGGTGGGTCATCGCGGCCTATCGGCACGCTCGACCCACCCTACATCTGGCTGCCGGCATGTGAATTCAAATAACCGTTCACGGCCAAAGGCCGTGAACGGTTACGTCAAAGTGAATCCCTGTGCATTTTCACTGGGGTCGTTGGCGGCAATGCGGCTGTCAGCTTGAATGACGTCCGCTCCGTGTGAGTCGGCCGTTTCGGGACTGCTTGCAGGCGTTGTACCATTTCCCGTTTGAGAGTCACTGAATTGCTTTTTGACCCAAGCCGCCGCGCCGACGGTGCCAGCATCATCACCCAGCATGGCTACGCGGATCTCAAATTGGTCTCGGTAGCATTCAAACACGCTTCTCTTGGCGACTTTGCTGACCTCTTTGACAAAGAGGTCGGGCATCGCTTCGACCAATCCGCCGCCCAGTACGATGCAGTCGGGACACATCAGCAGTACGATATTGGCCACCGCATGACCAATGATCTCACAGGCCTCTTCGACCACGCGAAGTACGGATTTGTCGCCTTTGTCGATGGCTTCGGCGATGGTCTTGCTGCGTATTTCCCCCAGCTCAGTACCGGCAATCTTAAGTAGATTGGGTGCTTCGCCGCGATAGGCTAGTTTGGCCAGTTCGCCAGCGATCGAAAGTCGGCTGGCCTCTGTTTCCAACGTACCAGTCATACCAGAGGCTCCCATCCGCGGCGAGCTGCAAATCTTGATGTGACCAATCTCCATACAGCTCAAGAGTTTGCCACGCAGGATTTGTCCGTCGTAAACGCAGCCCCCCCCGATACCAGTTCCAGGGAAAATGCCAACGGCCGTTCGTGCGCCTTTGGCCGCTCCAGCGATGTATTCGCCGTACACGCCGGCATCGACGTCATTGAGCACCGCTAC
The DNA here is from genome assembly GCA_041741955.1 of Pirellulaceae bacterium. Taxonomy (GTDB): domain Bacteria; phylum Planctomycetota; class Planctomycetia; order Pirellulales; family Pirellulaceae; genus Aureliella. The sequence goes on from JBGSJL010000294.1 coordinate 1,747, forward strand.
TGGGCACAAAAATTTGTCGCTCAGGTATTTGCCAACGGGTACATTGTCCCAACCCAAATTCACGGCAATACGTACAATTCCTTTTCCCCACTCGACGGGACCGGGGCAACCGATTCCAATCCCCGCCAATTGCGCTGGGGATATTTGCGTATCTTCGAGCAACTTGGTGATCATGCCTTCGATGCGCTCCAGACCGCCTACCGCACCCAGTTCTCCCTTAGTGCGTTTTCGACGCGAGTCGACTATCTTCAGCGAAGCATCGAATAGCGAGCACTGCATCTTGGTCCCGCCCAGATCGAATCCAATCCAGTACTTGCCTTTCTCTTCGGTTGTCACTTGCGGTCTTCCTGTTGCATAAGTTACGAAAATGCCAAGTTTGGTCGGTGATTGCTGCCGATGAATGCGGCCATTGTGACCTAATAGTCCTAACCTGGAAACCGGCGCGCACGGACCAAAGCGGCCAATGTGTTATGTTATTGTCCAAGCCAAAGATATTGGGCAGATTTAGACGTTTGTTTTAGGATCTAGCAAATGAATATTCGAGTCGCGAGTTTCCTTGTGCTGTGCTTACTGGGTTCTGCTGCGGTTGCCAAGTTGGCTATGCAGTCGTCTGGTCAAGAGCAAGTCGTAGCCTTGCCCGCCACCTCCGACCGAGAAGTGAAGATCGAATTCGAACTCCGCCGCCTACGCGATTTGTTCGATCGCATGGGGGAAAATCACCCGCATCTAAAATTGACGCAGCAGCGGATATCGGAGCTACAAGCCGAGTTGCTGGCTTTATCGCGCGAGCCAGGTCCCATCGCGCGGGCGCTGGTGGTCGATCGCGCAGATGCCGAAAAGATGGTCCAGCAGATGAGCGAGCAAGAAATGAAGCAGGCTGTCCTGCATCTATTTGGCGAGGTTCAAGACCTCAAGCGTCGCTTGGATGCGATCGAACAACGCGGCAAATAGCACCATCGCGGCTCGGGCGCTGAAAATATCCGCAAGAAAATCTTCAAAGTTTTCGTTTGGCAGCTCGCACTAACTGGCATTCACAACCCGAAGCCTCAGCCAGGGACCGAGTTAGTCCGAATCCCTGGCTAACGCTTCGGGTTATGAAAAGAATTTCTCGCTGAGGCTTCGGATTATGAAAAAATCGGGATTTTCGGGCGAGTTGACGCGAACCTACTAAATCCGGTGAATAATCCAGCCGCGAGAGCACATAGATCTATGGTGAGCTACCTAGCAGAGGTCGTTTTGGGGTGAATTTCGCGTCCAATCCGGTGCCGGAAGAATCCAACCGCGAAGAGGCTGAGGCCATCGAGCTCCTGTTCGATGAGCTGGCCGCTTCGTTGGAGCGGATTGCATGGGCAATTCTCCGCGATTGGCCGCTGGCCGCAGATGCCGTCCAGGAAGCCTTCGCACTGCTGGCTAAGAAAATAGCGGATATCCCAACCGAAAACCGTCGTGGTTGGCTGGTTAATACGGTCCAATTTCAAGCAAAGAATATTCGTCGCAAGCAGCGGCGGGCCAACCAAGTCGCTGGCCAGTTGTTAGCGGGTGGTTTGGTTCGCCAGCCCGAAAGCGAGTACCGCGATGAAAAACGAACCGTTGAAGCTACTGACGAACAATCCCGATTGCGGGCCGCGATTGATGAACTACCCGAGTCGCAGCAACGCGTGGTGCTGATGCGTTTGCGCGACGAAAAGACTTTTGCCGAAATCGCCTATACGATGCAACTGCCGCTGGGAACGGTGCTATCGCGCATGCGACTAGCACTCCAAAAACTCAGACAAAGATTGAAGCCATGAATCGCGATTCACTTACCACCCAGCAACTTTGGGACATCGAGCGTTACGTGCTCGACGATAACTCGCTAGATCGCGATGCGTTCGAAGTTCAGATGGCAGGAAACATCGAGCTTGCGCTGGCCGTGGCAGATTGTGTCGAGCGTTTGCAGTTGATCGCATGCGCATGCCGCGCGGTGCCTCGCACGCAGCAGCCCAGCAGCGTTGTGGTCGCAGCTCCAGCCGTATCATGGACAGCAAGCAAGACAGCAGCGCAACTCTGGCTAGCGCTTGGCCTGGGCTTGGCGGCGTGTGTTTTATTGCTCGTTCGCTGGGACGGCAACTGGCCCACTTCATCCAACACGCCACTGGCCGGACAAGTAATACCCCGCGGTATGAACCCGCCGGCCAACACTCCACGGATCGCGGATGTGGCCTTGGGTTGGCTGGCCATGGAAGAGAGCTCGTACCACTGGGCGTCGCAAGAATTGCCCGAGACGGTCGAACAGGTTGTTCCCAGCGGATATTACGAGCCCAGTGAACACATCGAACCCAGCGAACAGAATTCGGCGGCGAGCTCTGACGATGATGACTGGATGCTGCAGGCGGCGACCGAATTTTACCGGTCATCCGATATCCATTCGGCAGACATCTAAGGAGCGAACATGAGGACCAAATCGGCAATTCCGTTTCTGAATCTTAACACCCGCTGGGGCGTTACGATGTGTGTTTGCGCGATTTGCGTGTTTACGGTTTGGGCCGCAACGCTCCAGGCAGACGATGAAAATGCTAAACGCAGCCGTACTTTGGCGCAACTAGATGTGAGTGAACGCCAGGCTTCGAAGAATGTGCAGCAGGAGCTGCGCAAGTCAAGCGACACGTCAGCGGTCGAAGATAGCGAACAGCGAATGCTGAAGTTTGTCGAAGTGCATCAGCCGAAATTGTTGACGTTGCTGGAATTTCTCCGCAGGCAACAGCCGGTCCAGTATACCCAGGCCCTCAAGGAAATGTCGCGCGCGCAATTGCGTTTAGAGAGCCTTGCCAAACGAGATCAAGAATTATATGCCGTCGAATTGCAACTCTGGCAGCTTCGCTCGGAATTAAGACTATTGGCCGCAGAGATGTCTGTCAGCAAGTCTGACGCAGCTTCCGCAGCACGCCAGCGGCAGCTCGCTGAACTGATCCAGCAGGAGGCAGCTCAGGAGCTGGTACGATTGCAGCTGCTTAAGGTCCGCACTGAAAAAGAGCTGGATAGACTGAATAGTCAAATCAAATCGTTGTCAGATTCACATCCCGAACACGTCGAGAAAACGATGAAGCTGTGGCTAAATCGCATCTCAAAGCAAGCTCGCGAAAAAACAAGCGGCAATTAAGCAATTATTAAGTCGAGTCATTGAGAAAACTGGGAGTAGCAACATATGCCAATTCGACCGTCGTTCCCGTGTTTGCAAATCATCTGCGTGGGGCTATTCGTAAGTCTAACTTTTGGCTTTTCGATGCAGTCGGCTCGTGCCCAAGAGTCCGGCTTGTCGCCAGTGCAAGCGCCGCTCTACGAACGATTCGCGCCGAATGCCGAAAAGTTGCTCGAAACCAAGGAAGTGCCGGACTTTCAACGACACGTTTCACCACTCATCGGCCGCTTGGGGTGCAACGGTCGCGCATGCCACGGTTCTTTTCAAGGACAAGGTGGTTTTCAGCTTTCGTTGTTTGGTTATGACTTTGAGGCCGATCACAAAGCCCTGCTGGAGGAAGGATCTGGCCGCGTGGATCTAAAGGACAAGTTGGCGAGTCTGATACTGACTAAACCCGTGGATGACGATGAGCACGAAGGCGGCAAGCGATACGAACAAGGTGGTTGGGAGTATTGGGTGCTGCGGAGATGGATCGAGCGGGAGGCTCCCTTCGAAGCGAGCCGAGTCCAGAAGCTCGTAAAGTTAGATGTTACTCCGAGCGAAATCAGTTTTACGAAAGCGGATGAGTCTCGCCAGTTGACCGCGATCGCCCACTGGGAGGACGGCACCCGCGAGGATGTAACCTGCCTCTGCCGCTTTCAGTCCAACGATGATGCCATCGCCCGTATTTCTACCACTGGTTTGGTAACCAGTGGCGAGGATGGCGACACGCATGTCGTGGTGTCTTATGACAATGCCGTAGTTCCCATACTATCGTACCGCCCGCTGTCCGACCGTTTCGGCGATGCCTATCCACCCATTGCAGCCCACACCGAGGTCGATCGGCTCGTTCTGCAAAAGCTCCAGAAGATAGGTATTGTGCCGTCGGAGATTTGCACGGACGAAGAGTTCTTGCGACGGGCGTCGCTCGACGTGACCGGCACCCTGCCAACCGTTGATGAGGTACTCGCTTTTTGCGCCGATGGCTCGCCGCAAAAGCGGGCCGCCAAGATGGAAGAACTGCTCGAGCGCCCCGGGTATGCGGCCCAGTGGACTACATTCCTGTGCGATATGACGGGCAATAACGAAGACCAACTTCGTAACTTTTTGCCTCAGTCCATCCGCCCCGAGAACCAGTGGTATCAGTGGATCTACCAGCGCGTCAAAGTTAACCTGCCCTACGACCAACTGGTGGAAGGCATTGTCACCGCGACCAGTCGGTTGCCAGAAGAGTCGTATGGCGACTATTGCCAAGCGATGAGCGAGATTTGCCAGGATAGTAGTGGCGAAAAATTTGCTGAGCGACCAGGCTTGGTGCATTATTGGGCCCGCAATAACTTCAAGACATCCGAAGAGCGAGCCATCGGTTTTGCGTATTCTTTCTTAGCCGTTCGCATCCAATGTGCTCAATGCCACAAACACCCGTTCGACCAGTGGTCCAAATCGGATTTCGAAAATTTCGAACGTCTGTTTACTGCAGTTCAAGCCAACCAGAACACGATCGCCCCAGACGCAAAAGCCGAATATGCGAAAATGATTTCCAGCCTGGATGTCGATAAATCGCTCAAGGGAAATCAGTTGCGTAAAGAGTTCGATGAATTGCTCAAGCAAGGAAAAACTGTTCCCCTGCCGGAACTCACTGTCCGCGGACCTGCTGCCAATGCCAAAAATAAGAAGGCCAAGGACAAGAGTGCTCCGCCCACTTTCTCCAAAGCGAAACTACTCGGCGGTGAATGGGTCGCGATGGATGAAGCAGACGTGCGTGGCAAGTTGATGGATTGGCTCAGAGAGCCCGAGAACCCCTACTTCGCCAAGGCCATCGTGAACCGCATTTGGGCACAATATTTCGGTGCAGGGATTGTAAATCCAGCCGATGATTTAAATTTGGCCAACGCGCCCAGCAATGGACCGCTGCTGGACCACCTGGCAACAGGCTTCATCCGTAGCGGTTTTGACTTAAAATGGGTCCATCGCGAAATTGTCAACTCGGACGCTTATCAGCGAAGTTGGATTGCCAATGAAACCAACGCGCTCGATCGCCACAATTTCAGCCATAGTCAACTTCGTCGTCTACCCGCCGAAGCTACCTACGACGCTGTTCGCATGGCTGTCGTCAATGATACGATGTTCGAAAAAGCAGAGCAGCTCCAAACACCGCGAGCCATTACCAAACCCGGAGGCAGCGCGCGTATTGTGGGTAACGACGACATGAGTTACGCGCTGACAGTCTTCGGCCGTAGCGTCCGCGAATCGAATTGCGATTGCGATCGCTCCAGCGAACCGAGCTTGCTGCAAACCGTCTTCCTCGTCAACGATTCGGCCGTGCAAAATTGGTTGAGCGATCCGAAAACAAGCTGGGCTGCCGCCGTAGCCAAAAAATATGATTGGGATGTACCCAGTGATAACGCTAACGACAAATCGACGAACAAATCAGATCAGTTCGCGCGCATGGCCGAAACGTTTACTGCGCGCCGCGAAGCCCTAGAAGAACGCCTAGAGTTAGCGCGCGCTAGTGGCAAGAAAAAACAAGTGGAAGCTCTCGAAGTTCAGCAGAAAGCCTTGTTGCGCCAAGCCAATATCGTGGCTAAGAAGAATGGTTTAGCCGATGCTTGGACGCAGCTCCTGCAGGGCCAGCAAACTGCTCCGACCGACCTGCCATCAGCCGATCCAAGCGACGTTTCGGAGCAGTACGTGAACGAGGAGCAAGCTCTTTGGATTGCAGAAAATGCGTACCTGCGAACGCTGAGCCGCAAGCCGAACTCGCAGGAGCTAGCTACCTCGATCGAATATTTGAAGTCCGAAGTATCACCCGTGGCTGCCGTGCAGGGACTGATGTGGGGCTTGATCAATACCAAAGAATTCGTTTTGAATCATTAGAAGTAGAACGTGAACTTAAACTCCAACTTAATTTTTTTTGTTACAGAACGATTTGAAGACTGGTTTTGTTTTTAGTCGCGGGGGACGAGCGGAGAATACGTGGGATTGGCTTCCAGCCTGTCATGCGGGAATCGACAGGCTGGAAGCCTATCCCACGTTCAGAATCAGACAGTAATTTTCCGCACGTCCCGAGCGACTGAAGACACAAGACCAGGACAAAACGCGCATGAAAAGGAAATTCCCGGGTTGCTGTTGGATGCACAGCCCGGGTTGAGCCTTTGAGACAGTGCGTTGCCAGGCAGGAGCCTGGGAAGGAGCCTAAGTGCAAGTGCAAGTGCAAGTGCAAGTGCAAGTTAGAGTTTAAGAGTGAATGGTTACAAGCAAACGCGCCTATTTTATGTTGGGATAAAAAGATGACACGACATCGAACCTGTGATGGTGCTTTTCGCCGAGATTTTTTGCGCGTGGGTTCGCTTTCGGCTGCGGGCTTCACGCTCGCGAATTACCTGAAGATGGCGGAAGCCGGTCAAGTTGGACCAGCCAGGGGCAAGGCGGCTATTTTTATCGACCTGCCCGGCGGTCCCTCCCACCTCGACACGTTCGATCCTAAGCCGCAGGCCCCCGACGAGATTCGTGGCACATTCAAAACGATCGCCACGAAGATTCCTGGCATCCAATTTAGCGAACACCTTCCCAAATTGGCAAACTGTGCAGACAAGTTTGCCGTGCTGCGGGGTGTTAGCCATACCTTGGCAGCCCACCGCTTAGGGGCGGAGTATGTTAACACGGGCAGCCGGCCGCTGGCATCGCTCGAGTATCCGGGCTTCGGTGCGGTGATCACCAAAGAAATGCCGGTGGCACCTCAGTTGCCGCCCTTCGTGGCGATCCCTCGGGGAAATCAACGCGCTGGCTTCTTAGGGATTCAATATGCGCCCATGAATACCGGAAAAACACCGACCGCTGGTCGACCGTTTAGCGTGCGCGGTATTTCGTTGAGCGATGGCATTACGGTCGAGCAGATCGAGCGTCGCAAGGGACTGTTGAGCGATTTAGATCAAACCTTTCGTGCGGTCGAAGATCGCGAGCAGTTGCTCGTCGGCTTGGATCGCTTCCACCAAAAGGCCTTTGATATGATCACCAGTCCACAAGCCCGCGAGGCATTCGACATCTCGCGCGAGCCCACCAGTTTTACAACTCAATTCGCCGAAGATGGATTCTCGCAGAGCTGCCTGTTGGCCATTCGCTTGGTAGAAGCTGGAGTGCGCTTCGTCTCTCTCTCGCTGGGCGGCTGGGATACACACACCGACAATTTCAGCAAACTTAAAGATAAACTGCTACCCGAATTGGACGCGGGCTTGTCTGCGCTGTTGAATGGTCTGGAGCAGCGCGGGCTGTTGGAATCTACTTCGGTCATGGCCACTGGCGAATTTGGCCGAACTCCGAAAATCAATGCGCGTTCGGCCGAGGGAGGCCGCGATCACTATCCTCGCTGTATGTTTATGCTGATGGCTGGCGGCGGCATGCTGGGCGGTCAAGTGATTGGCGAAAGCGACGAGACAGCCGCAGGCCCACTACACGAAGCCATCAAACCCGACGATGTGGCGGCCTCGTTTTACAGCAGCTTGGGCATCGATCCGTCGAAGGAATACCACACCGAAACCGGTCGCCCGATTACGCTCGTCCGCGACGGACGAGTGATTCCTCAGCTATTCGGGTGAACCGTGGAGTCGTTTTGACGCCACAGTTTGTCCATTCTACCACTGGTCATTTGTCTCAGAGCAACTAGACTGCCCTACGAAGTCACGGTTCGTAAGTTCAAGCTGTCTGGATGCTCTAGTGCGTTATCCCCAACTGTTTCTCAACGTAAAAAAAGCTAGGAATTTCAGAGGCTATCACCCTTGGATCATGGATCGTTCGGTCATTGCACCTTCCGCTGCCATGGAGCCAGGGCAAATCGTTGAATTGCTGTTTCCCGATGGCCGCTGGATCGGTCGCGGCGTCTACAACCCAGCCAGTCGCATTCGAGTGCGCCTGTATCAATGGGATCAATCGCAGGAACTCGATACCGCTTGGTGCCTCAGATTGCTTAGCCGAGCCGTCGAGTTGCGCAAAAATTGGATGGCCCATAATCGGTCGGTCGATTGCGTGCGGCTGGTCAACAGCGAAGGCGATGGCCTGAGCGGCTTGGTGATCGATCAATTTGGCGAATATTTGGTCGTCCAAGTTACGGCTTTGGCGATGCTGACGTGGCTCGAACCGATTGCCGCTTGGTTGGCCGAGAATCTCCGCCCCAAAGGCATTTTGTTGCGCATGGACCCACGCACGGCAGGCAGTGAGGGTATGGAAGCCCGCGAAGAAGTTCTGTACGGTGAGTCGCCGTCGGGGCCCATTGAAATCGTCGAACACGAGGTGCGACTGAACATCGATTTGCTCAGCAGTCAGAAAACGGGCTATTATTTGGATCAACGGGCGAACCGTTTGCGGGCCGCCAAATGGGTTGGCAGCGGGCCCTTGCTCGATGTTTGCTGTTACCTGGGTGGCTTTTCGCTGACGGCCGCCAAGTGGGCCAATCCCGAGTCCATTACGGCGGTCGACTCCAGCGCTCGTGCCCTGGAGCAAGCGGCGGAGAACGCACGCAAGAACGAGTTTACGAACATTGAATTCATACAGGCGGATTGTTTTGACTACCTAGAGGAATTGTGCTCGCTTAAAAAGAAGTTTCAGACGGTCATATTGGATCCACCACGCATGGCCAGCAACCGCAGCCAGCTTCCGGCCGCGCTACGAGCCTACTATCGTTTGAACCTTTCCGCGATGAATCTGCTCGAGCCCGGCGGTACGCTGGTTACCTGTAGCTGTTCTGGGCGTGTGGAGCGCAGCGATTTTGTTGGTATGTTGGCCTCGGTTGCCCGCCGAGCAGGTCGTCCCCTGCAAATCGTCGAGAGCCACGGTGCAGACATTGACCACCCCATCGATACCAGTTGCCCCGAGACCGAATATCTGAAGTGCTTCATTTGCCGAGCTGGCTGAGTGCACCCACGTGGACAGCCGACTTGTCCCAAATTTGCGCAGTGCAATGCGGCATCGAAAAGGATAGAATTGGTCCAGCACTTTGCGGCGGTTGGGTGGCAGGCAGTCAGCGGGGGCCGAAATGTCGAACTCAGAACTCAGCGAGCTGGAAGATAAAATTCGGGCAGCCGATGTGGCTGCTTTGGCCCAGTGGATCACGCTTCAGAAGCCGCGATTGCTAGCTGCATTGGAGCGTAAAGTCGGGGCCGGCCTGCGCAGCAAGCTGGAACTGGAAGACATTCTCCAGGAATCCGCTGCTCGGGCGATCAAGGATCTGCCATCGATCGACTTCGAGACCTGCGATCCCATCGGCTGGTTCTATCAGGTTATGGACCGACAAATTGTCGACTTGCATCGCTTCCACTTTGAGGCGCAAAAGCGGGCGGCGGGGCGCGAAGTCTCTGCAGATCGAGTCGTCGATGCCCAAGCCTCGCAGCGCAGGTGTTTGGCCGATTTGCTGGTCGCCAGCATGACAACACCGAGCGCTGGACTGTCGCGCGATATGCGTCTGGTGCGCGTTTACAGTGCACTTGACAAACTTTCCAGCGAAATGCAACTCGCCATTCGCTTGCGCTATCTTGAGAATTTACCAAGCCAGCAAGTCGCTACCCAGCTCGGTAAATCCGATGTCGCCACGCGCGTGCTACTGTCCAGAGCCATTCGCAAGCTAAAAGAGTGCTTGGATGCTACGTGAGCACAAAATTGTTCAGCCGGTAGAATTTCCTGAAAAAAAAATGGTCAGGGTATGCCGCTCCATCGTCACACCATGACCATTATTTTCGTGAGAGCCAAGGCAAGCCTTAACTCCACTCCCAATCCGTGGTTCTAGAGGTATCGAATCAACCGCCCATGAAAGTCAAATCAATTTCTCTTTTTTTGGGCAAACATACTGGTTTGCCTAGTCTCTTCTGTCTGAATCTAAGCATTTTTCGCTTTGGCCAGATCTCGCAGTAACTTGGGAAGCGGAAAGTGAACTTCCTCCCGGCGCACGGTCTCCTCGCGGACGGTCGCCCCAAAGTTTTCAATGAGCCAACCTACCGTGGACTGCACCACCGACTCGGGGGCGCTAGCGCCGGCAGTCACTAGGATGCGGTCGCTGGCATTAAACCACTCGGGACGAATGTCTTGGATTCCGTCGACTAGGTAGGCACGCTTGCCTTGCTCGGCACCCAACTCGCGCAAGCGTTGACTGTTGCTACTGTTTTGGCTTCCGAGCACCAGAACCACATCGGCTTGTTCGTTGAGCAAGCGGACTGCTTCTTGGCGATTTTGCGTCGCGTAGCAGATATCGTCTTTGGGAGGACTCGCGATCCATGGAAAGCGATCTCGCAGCCGCTGAATGATCCGGTTGGCATCGTCTACGCTGAGGGTCGTTTGCGTCAAATAGGCCAGCTTGGTATCCGAACTGAAATTCAGTCGATCGACACCCGATGCGTCCTCAACCAAGACAATCGCTTGGGGTGCTTCGCCCATCGTGCCGATGACTTCGTCGTGGCCCTCGTGACCGATTAAGATAATGGTATAGCCCGCTTTGGCGTATTTTATGGCCTCCAAATGCACCTTGGTCACCAACGGACAGGTCGCGTCAATGGCGAACAGTTTCAATCGCTGTGCGGCTTGGCGGATCGCGGGGGAAACTCCATGAGCGGAAAACAATACGGTCGAACCAGGAGGAATTTCATCCAATTCGTTGACAAAAATGGCTCCTTTTCCTTCGAACATCTTGACGACGTACTGATTGTGTACGATTTCGTGATAGACGTAGATCGGCGTACCAAACTGGTTGATCGCCAATTCCAAGCTGGTGACAGCCATATTGACACCCGCGCAAAATCCCCGCGGCGCGGCCAAAATAATTTCCATGATTCAACTCGAAGACTTCTAGAGTGTTGCAATTAACCCAGCGATGCCGTTGATTATGTCTCAATCCGTTTCGAACACTACCTCAAACACGCTTGTTTTCGAGCGTGAATTGGCCCGTTTTGGTCCAGATCAGGCCACGCCAGCTTCACTGCCAGCGGCCCAGTCCTATTGTAGGAAATTGGCGACTTCCCGCTACGAAAACTTTGTGGTGGCTTCCTGTCTGCTGCCCAAGCCCCTTCGCCAGGACTTTTACAATGTCTACGCCTATTGCCGCTGGTCTGACGATCTGGCGGACGAAATTGCCGATTCACACAGAAGCTTGGAACTGCTGCATTGGTGGCAGCGGCAGCTTGAAATATGCTACGCGGGCAGCCCGCTGCATCCGGTTATGGTGGCGCTCCAGCAGACCATCCGTCTGCACGCACTGCCCAGCGAGCCATTCGCCGATCTGCTGAGTGCTTTCCGTCAAGATCAAACCGTAAATCGCTACAAAGACTCGGAGCAGTTAGTAGACTACTGTCGGCGATCTGCAAATCCAGTGGGTCGAATTGTATTGAGGATGGCCAAAGTAGTGGACGACGAGTCGTTCCAATTAAGCGACAAGATTTGTACCGGACTCCAGTTGGCGAACTTCTGTCAAGACATGTCTCGTGATGCCCAAATCGATCGTATTTACGCCCCGCGAGCGCTGTGGGATCGCCACCACGTGACGGAACAAATGCTACTCGATCGAAGGATCACCGAACCATTGCGCTCGCTGCTGGCCGAATGGGTTGGCACAGCTCGAGAGTACCTCTGCGAAGGCTGGCCGTTGGTGGAGCAAGTGCCGGTCTGGCTGCGCACCGACGTTGAACTGTTCGTGCGAGGAGGACTGGCAATCCTGGCACAAATCGAAACTGCCGATTACGATGTTTGGACGCATCGGCCCAAGGTATCCAAATTGCAACAGATGCGTCTGCTGACCACGACATGGCTCAGACGTTGGCTCGGACCATCTAGGCCGCCACTGACCAGTCATGCTGCAGTTCCCAGCGTGGGGAGCGACGCGCATGTCTGACTCGGGTCAGCTCAAACAGAGCGATCGTTGGTGCGAGCGCATGTGCCGCCGCAGCAAGAGTAGTTTCTTTGCCTCGTTTGCACTGCTCGATGCACCGCGACGGACCGCCATGTGCGCGCTGTATGCGTTCGCGCGGGTCACCGACGACATCGGCGACAGCACTGAGCCCGCAGATGTTCGGCGAGCCAACCTGCAGAATTGGCGCAGCGAACTTTTTTCACAAGTTCATTCGGCTATGAAAGAGCCCTCGACTCCGGTGCAACTAGTCGACACTCAACGTTGTGCGTTGCTTAGTGAAAATGAGCTCCTATGGCCAGCGCTGGTTGGTAGCGTACTCCGATTCCAGATTCCCATCGAACTCCTAAATGCCATCATCGACGGCGTTGCCATGGATATCGATTATCGACACATGCAAACCTGGGACGAGCTGGATAAGTATTGCTACCACGTGGCCTCAGCCGTCGGGCTGGCCTGTACGCACATCTGGAGCGTGCCAGGCAGTAGTCCACCACAAGACATTCCACGAGAAGGCGCCATCGACTGCGGGATCGCGTTTCAATTGACGAATATACTTCGCGACATCGCGGAGGATGCGCGCATGGGACGCATCTATTTGCCGCTGGAGGCGTTGGAGCAGTTTGAAATCGATCCAGCGCAATGGTTGTGTGGCAGGCCCAATGGAAATTGGCGGGGATTGCTCGAGCACACAGCTCAGCGAGCTCAACAGCTTTACACTTCGGGGTGGCCTACGATCCATTCCCTAACGCCACAAAGCCAGCGTATGTTTTCGCTGATGTGGCGCAGCTATCGTGGCTTGCTGGAACAAGTGGTAGCTCAAAAAGATCAACTTTGGGTAGGTCGCAAGATCCGGTTGCGAAAACGCCAGCGTTTGAGTTTGTTCACCTCTCATTTTATTTCGCCTGTCTATTTACGACTCCCTGCGCCATGAGCGACAACTCGCACGGGACAGACGTGCAGACTAAAGGGGCTCAGAAGCCGCTGCATTCGGCGATTGTGGCCGGCGGTGGACTGGCGGGAATCTCTGCGGCTTTAGCACTGGCGCGACATGGTGTGCAGGTGACATTGCTGGAATCCAAGAGTCGACTTGGCGGGCGCGCGGGCTCGTTCCCCGTCTTGAACGCGCAGCGGCAGGAGCTCGAGTCGATCGACTACTGCCAGCATGTCGGCATGGGCTGCTGCACCAATCTTAAACAGCTCATTGGCTGGCTCGATCAAGTTCACGATTGGAAGACACACGAGCAGCTTCACTTCTTCGGACCCGATGGCCGCTACCAAAAGCTGTCCGCGCTACCACTGCTACCGGCTCCTTACCATTTAGCTGCCTGGTTAGCCAGATGGCCGGGTCTGCAACTGGGCGATCGCATTAGCGTCGCGCGTGGCATGCTGTCCATTCGCAAAGTAAAACTGGACATGGCTGCCTCGCAGCAATCCGCGCTGGATTGGCTGCTTGCTCGAGGCCAAACAGCCCGCGCTATCGACCATTTTTGGAAGACGATCGTCGTTAGCGCTTTGGGTGAAGAACTCGGCCGAGTCCACTTAGCAGCGCTGGGCAAAGTCATGCAGGATGGATTTCTAAATCACCGCAGTGCATTCCACTTGCTGGTGCCCGCCATGCCGCTCAGCGAACTCTTTGGACATCGCTCGCAAGCAAAACTACAGCAGGCTGGCGTCGAAATCCATGTGCAAAGTGCGCTCGAAACTGTCGCCACGCACGACGACTCGCGCGTGACAGTGACTACGAAGCGCGGCAGTTTCAACGCAGATGGGCTCGTGCTCGCATTGCCTTGGTATCAAATCTCGAAGGTAGAGGATGTCGATCGTCGGCTGGGACTCGCTCGCATTGCCACGCAGGCAGATCAACTTTCGTGCTCACCGATCAGCGGCGTTCACACTTGGTGGGATCGCGCTTGGTTGAGCCTACCCCATGCGGCCATTGTAGGGCGTTTGTGCCAGTGGGTTTTTCCACATCAGTCCGCGCACAATGCTACCAATTCCGTACCGAATCAGCAGGCTCAGGACTATTATTGTCAGATCGTGATCAGCGCATCGCGGTCGCTCCACGACATGGATCCTGTTGACGTGGCAAAGCAAATTCACGAAGACCTTGCACAGGTTTTTCCGGAAGTTGGCACAGCCAAACTCTTGCGACTAAAAATCGTTACCGATCCACGCGCTGTGTTTTCGGTCTCGCCAGAATCTAGCAGCTTGCGTCCAGACGTGAATTTGTCCGAACGCGTTGCGCTGGCTGGCGATTGGACCAACACGGGTTGGCCCGCTACGATGGAAGGTGCCGTCTTGAGCGGCTTTCGCGCCGCAGAACATTTATTGAAGAACCGATCGCCCCTGCCGAAGTTCGTTTGCAAACCACTCGGCGGATAGCACGTATTGGGAGAGTGGCCCCGAGGTCCCCACTGGAATTTTACGTTGGAGACCAGCGTGCCACAATTTACGTGCCACACTGAAAGCCACACCAACGGAACCGAAGGCTGCATTAATCAATGTTTGAGTAATATAAATTACCTTACGGACTCACAGGCTAACGCAGCAAGCGATATACTTCAGCCAGCCGCTGCGGCTGCCGACTGGGTAGTCGTTCGATTTTGCAACTTGATGAAGGAAGGCTAACAACATGGAAATCGCTATTTGGTTTTTTGCTTTTGCCTGTTCGCTGGCCGCGCTGGTGCAAGCCTACGTTTTCTACTGCTGGATGATGCGGTGCGACGAAGGCACTTTGGAGATGCAAGCGATTGCCGCCGCAGTTCGCGATGGTGCCAATGCTTATCTGCGTCAGCAGTACCGCGTTGTATTCGTTGTCTTTCTTGCCATCGCAGGATTGCTGGCTGTGGCTGCCTACGGATTCAATTTGCAGAGCAAGTTCGTACCGTTTGCTTTTTTGACAGGCGGCTTTTTTTCTGGATTGAGCGGTTGGTTAGGCATGAAGACGGCCACTCAAGCCAGCTCGCGCACGGCGCACGCAGCTAGGACATCTCTGAATCAAGGGCTTCGAGTTGCCTTCCGCAGCGGGGCGGTTTTAGGACTGACCGTGGTTGGGCTAGGGCTTGCCTACATCACGATCTGGTTCGCACTGCTATATTGGGTTTGGCCCATGGTGGCGGGCGTCGAGCACAGGATGACGTTGGAAGCAATTACCGTGGCAATGCTGTGCTTTGCCATGGGTGCTAGCGCTCAGGCATTGTTCGCTCGGGTAGGAGGCGGAATTTTCACCAAAGCGGCTGACGTCGGTGCGGACCTAGTCGGCAAAGTCGAGCAGAGCCTGGCTGAGGACTCGCCACGCAATCCGGCCACGATTGCCGACAACGTGGGCGATAACGTGGGCGACGTAGCGGGCATGGGGGCCGACTTGTACGAATCGTATTGCGGTTCGATCCTAGCCACAGCCGCCCTGGGAGTTGCCGCGTTCGCCAGTCCAACTTTGGTCGCCGGTTTGAGCACAGAGCAGCGTCAGGCAAATCAACTCGCCGTCATCTTATTGCCCATGATTCTGGCCGGAGTGGGTATCCTGCTGTCGATCGCGGGAATCTACTTGGTCCGCACCAAGGAGGATGCCAACCAGAAAAATTTGCTCGAAGCCCTGGCCCGAGGGATTAATTTCTCGGCGGGCATGATGTGTATTGCGACCGTTGGATTGACTTGGCTACTGATGCCCCATGTGCCCGCTGCATTGTTTCTGGGTTTTCTACCGGGCGTCGCAGTCAGCGTGATCGTGGGTTTGGCCGCCGGCTGGCTGATCGGCAAGTACACCGAATACGCAACCAGCGATCACTTCGGTCCAACTCAAAGGCTTGCCGCCCAAGCCGAAACGGGTCCAGCCACCATCATTATCGGTGGTATAGCTGGCGGCATGGGCAGCGTGTGGGCACCGGTGATAATTGTTTGTATCGCGATGCTGCTGGCGTTCGGTTTCGCCAATGGTTGGAATTTAAATGAACCTCAATACTTTGCCTTGGGACTTTATGGTGTGGGCATCAGCGCCGTGGGCATGCTCAGCACGCTGGGTATCACGTTGGCCACGGATGCTTACGGTCCGATCGCTGACAACGCGGGCGGCAATGCCGAGATGGCGGAGCTCGAGAAAGAAGTGCGGCAGCGCACCGACGCTTTGGATTCCCTGGGCAATACGACAGCCGCTACCGGCAAGGGTTTCGCCATTGGCTCTGCCGCGTTGACTGCTCTGGCGCTGCTGGCCGCTTATGTCGAAGAGGTGCGCATCGGCTTTGAACGTTGGGCCACCCAGGCCGCGCCCACACTGGGCGATGACGGCTTCTACAAGCTATCGCCGGGATTGGTGGTTCTAAAACGTGGCGCCGAGGTTGAATCGTTTCTAGCGATGCCCGCCACTCGTCGCGATCATCGAATTCAGGCGAGCTGGGATGCCTTGCAATTTACGGAGCGGCCAGGGCGGATTTCCGATGAGCTGATAGCTTCGAGCGTCGGCGAACATGGCAGCTTGGCTACGTTTCTGCCCAGCGGTGTGGAACTGGTCAACTTGCGTATCGCCACCCTGGTCGATTTTACGGAGTACTATGAAGCCACGATCATGAATCCACGAGTGCTGATCGGATTATTTCTAGGCGCGATGACTACGTTTGTCTTCTGTTCGCTAACCATGAGCGCCGTAGGCCGCGCTGCCCAAGGCATGGTAGAAGAAGTTCGCCGCCAGTTGCGCGAGGTGCCTGGCATTTTGACTGGCGAATGCAAGCCAGATTATGCGCGCCCCATTTTGATCAGCACCAAAGCGGCGCAGATGGAAATGATCCTGCCTGCGATGCTGGGGTTGGTGACACCCATCGCCACGGGTTTGCTGCTCGGCGTCGGCGGCGTCATGGGCTTGCTAGCCGGTTCGCTGTCGAGCGGCTTTTGCGTGGCTGTTTTCATGTCCAATTCCGGTGGGTCGTGGGATAACGCCAAGAAATATATCGAAAGCGGCAAACTGGGCGGCAAAGGCTCTCCGGCTCATAAAGCGGCCGTCGTCGGCGATACGGTTGGCGATCCATTCAAAGACACCAGCGGCCCGAGCTTGAATATTTTGATTAAGCTGATGAGCATCGTGAGCGTTGTCGTAGCAAGTATTGTGGTCCGCTACAGCTTAGTGGCTCGCGGCTGGTTGTAACACGTCGTAGGCACTCACCGTGTGGGCCTCTAACAGGACGAAACTGGAATACGAGGGTGTGTCCATGTTCAAAAACCGAATACTGCACGCGCGCCAGACAACCGCACTGGTTTGTTGGTCGTTTTTTTTGCTTACGCCAGCGCCAGCGTTTTGCCAATCGCCGCGGGCGGCAGCGCCAGCCGCGGTGCAACCAGCCAACGGTCGCAATAGGATTCCCCAAAGCGTGGAACCGCTGCGCGACATCGCCTATGTCACCGATGGCCATGAACGGCAGAAGCTGGATCTCTACCTGCCGCGCGAGCGAGGCGCGGAGCAGCCTTTACCGCTGATCATTTGGGTGCACGGCGGAGGCTGGCGGAATGGAGATCGCTTTCCATGTCCGGCGTTGTTCTTAACGCAACATGGTTATGCCGTGGCCAGTCTGAGCTATCGCTTGACGGACGCAGCGACGTTTCCCGCCCAGATTCATGACTGCAAGGCGGCCATTCGCTTCCTCCGCAAACATGCGTCCAAATACGGCGTTGACCCGGATCGGTTTGGCGTTTGGGGGTCCAGCGCTGGCGGACACTTAGTCGCGCTGCTGGGCACCTCAGGCAATGCGCCCGAGCTCGAAGGCGAACTTGGGGAAACGAATGCATCAAGTGCTGTCCAGGCGGTCGTTGACTATTTTGGTCCCACCGACTTGCTAAAGATGGCCGCGCAATCGGGTGCCGACAGTAAAATGGACCACGATGCACCCGACTCGCCCGAATCCAAACTGCTTGGTGGCGTATTGCAGGAAATGGTCGAAGCAGCCCGCACGGCCAGCCCTTTGACCTATATCGACAGTCGCGACTCTCGCTTCCTAATCGTCCATGGCGACCAAGACCCTCTGGTCCCAGACATGCAGAGCCGCATGTTGCACGACGCGCTGCTCAGTGCCAACGTCCCATCGGAACTTGTCATCGTGCTCGGTGGCGGCCACGGTCCCTTCCGCGAGCCCGCGCAGCTTGATCGCGTTCGCGCGTTCTTCGACGAAGCACTTAGAATTAAGACACCCTAGCGACAGCCACTTTAGCCGCCAATCGTAACGCTGTGCGTAATCGAGTGACGGAGTTTGGCCGACTTTTGGGAGTCGGCTCGCCATCCAACTCCTTTACCTTTCCATGGTTTTGCATTTTTGGCATGTTGGGGGCTTACGTTGGACTGCTCAAATTTTGCGGTTGTGCTGAGTAACGGCCTGCGCAGTTTTTTTATCCCGATAGGGATTTAAGCTATTAGCCGGTGGTAAGCGCAGCGCCACCACCGGATGACCGCCCGCATTGCGTTCATCCCAGAGGGATGACAGCGCGTCCGTCTGCGATCCCTTCGGGATCGAATCGTGGGTATCGCCCTGTTCCGGTGGTGCGCTGCGCGACTACCGGCTAATGGCTGTCATCCCTATCGGGATAGAAGACTATGTACGCGAAACTGAACCAATGCAAATCCCCAAATGCGCGCGTCAACCCCAAAACTTTTGGCAGTCCAGGCTTATGTCGCTGACAACGACAGGTCAAGAGAACGTGTCGCTATTTCTTTGTTTCTGCGACATGTCACGCAAGTATGTCGTTTCCAGCGAAAGATGACTACACGACTGGACCTTTCATTCTTTACTAGAAGTCAGCCTAGAGCTGTCTCGCCCAAGTAGTTAGGTGTGCTAACACTATCCGCGGCGGATCTCAGAGCCTTTGAAGCGGATGGAGATATGGTAGACCTTCTTTAAATGGTACTCGATTTCGCCGGTTTTTAGATCGAATCGAGTTGGCACATTGTGACGCGATATGTCCACGCTGGCTCGGAAACCACGCTCGCTGAATACATCGATGAGCATCGCCAGCGCTAGGTTGTCCTCCCACAGCGGGTCCTCCGAGTTGATATTGGCGTGACCGGAAATCGCATGCCGTACAATGATGGGCATGATCTTTACTTCGACAAAATCGACCACCGCATGAAAGAGCTCGGTGTGGGCGCTCTCGTACTCATCCAGTCGCCGGACTAAGTCGCGGCGGGCGTGGCTGACAATGTCGCTGGCCAGCGGTATTTTGCGCAGCGCATGGAAGGTGTGCGGATCCAACTCCAGCGAACTTTGGTACTCGAGCTCGCGCAGAATGTTCTCTTGCACGTCTTCCAGCGGAGCCTGAGCGTTGATGAAGTGATAATGAAAAATCTGTTTCAGCGAGACCAGCGCGTCGTAAGTCTGTTCCTTAAACACACGATATCGATTTCGAGCCAATTCCTCGCTGAAGTCGGTTGGCCGTTCTTCCCAGCGCTGGCCCGACCCGCCCAATGCAACACCTTCGTTATGGGCAATCGTTTGGCGTCCGCGTTTTAACTGGCGCGCGACACTCTCGGACTCTTCGACAAACAGCACCATGATGTGGAAGACGGGCTGCTTGAAATGGACCAACTCGGCGGAGTCCGCATACTCGCGTCTGAGGGCGATCATCTTGTCGTAGAGCATTTTTAAGCACTCGACCTGCACCTTGGTACGCGGGAAGCCGTCTAAGACTGCACCACTACGAAACTGCGGTTCGAGCAACTTGCGAAACACAATGCGGACGACATCGCGATCTCCGACCATACCACCCCGCGCTTTGATGGCGTTGGATTCCGGACTATTGAGAAGCTCGCTGACCACAATCGGCTCTTCAGCGATGTCGCGTACTTTACGAATAAAGTCTGTGTTGGTGCCTTTACCTGCACCCGGCGCACCGCCCAGCAAAATCAACTCTTTGGGAAATCGCAGGTTTAGCTCACCTACTTCGCTCTCAAGCTCATTCCAAACCGAATTGAAAATCAGCTGCGCGTCTTTGACTTCGAGATCAAAGGGACGCGGTGCCTTTTTTGTGGGATCGGGAATTGCTGCGTTCGTATTCATTGCCTGCCCGGCCCTTTGGTTTTCAAAATGCTAAGATCACGGATCTCGGTCAAACGAGATCCCAAGGCTTGCGGGCATCTCGACGAAGCATTTTAGTGCCCGCCTCGCTATTGGAAATGGTCTCGTTGGCAGCATCCCAGATAATTTTCTCGCCAGTGCGATAGGCTATATTCCCCAAGTGCGGCAAAAGCGAGGAAGCGTGCCCAATGGCCACGTCCGCCGACGGTGACTTTCGGCTGCGGATACATTCAATAAAATTTTGCGCGTGCAAATAGGTCGAATCTTCCGAGCGACCACTCGCGGAGGCTGTGCGAAACAAGTCGGCTGTGACATCTTCCGGCTTCAACTTGTCGGCTCGTCGACCAGGCTTCAATTCTGGATAGAGCTCGAAGCCAAGCCGATCAGCAAAGATAGTGCCTTCGGTGCCGTAAAACGCCATACCATGAGGTCGATCATGAGTTCCCAACATGCGATAGTAAGGGCGGCCAGGAGTACGGTAGCCCGACCCGAACGCATTCATCAAGCTCGCTTCATAACTGAGTACGAAGTTCTTAAATTGGTAAGTCACTTGGATCATGTCGGGGTCTTCGCTCCCATCGTGAACTTCGTAGCGACCTCCCGTAGCCGACACTGTCATAGGAACTGAATCTTCGAGCGGCAAAGAGTCTAACGACATGGCTTGTCGCATGCTATCGAAACGATGCGTGCCATAGTCCGTTACCAGGCCGCCGGAATAGTCCCAATAGCGCCGAAAATTGGAGTAGCGATTTGGGTCGTAGGCAACCTTCGGAGCGGGCCCCAGAAAAAAGTCCCAATCCAATTCCTGCGGCGGCGAGCTGGGAAGATTTTGCGGCAAGCGACCGGGCGATGTGTTTTGATAGTTCCAGATGCGCACGAAGCGGACATTTCCCAGCCGACCATCGCGAATGATGTCGCGCATCGTTTCAATGTGGGCCGCAGATCGCTGCTGCATCCCAGTTTGAACGATGCACGCATGGTCGCGGGCTGCCTGGACCATCGCTCGGCCATCGTGAATTGTCAGCCCCAGCGGTTTTTCTACATAGACATCCTTGCCGGCCTGGCAGGCTAGAATCGTAATGATCGCATGCCAGTGATCGGGCGTGGCAATAAGAACAGCATCGATATCGTTGCGGTCCAAGACCTGCCGGAAATCTCGATAAGCATCGCAGCCAGCACCCGCCCAAGCCTGAGCTCGCAGCAAGCTCGTTTGATGGACATCGCAAACAGCGACAAACTCGACGTTGGGCACGTTGCGCATGTGCGTGGCCACGTACATACCCCGTCCGCCGCAACCGATCAGTCCGACGCGCACCCGCGCGTTGGGACTAACACCATCTGGCTGAACAGCTTTCTGTTTAGCTTCAGCGACTCGGCCATCGGTCACGACTTGCGTTGCCGCTAAAGACCGCGTTGCTGCTAAAGACACAGCCGCCGAAGTAACGACCCCACCGCGAATAAATTTACGTCGTTCCACGGCTGGCTCCTAGGAGGAAAATGACTTGCTACGCTGTCAATGTAGCAAGTTGGCATGGCGACTGAAGCCTTCCTACTACCCGACGTCTGGCGGTAGTTGTGTTTTGTTACGTAAACCGAGCCGACTGCTTCTCCTGGACCACAGAAATGGCAGATAGCGACTCAGTAGACCCACTAGAATTAGGCCGCCACCGGCCCACGTCCACCACTGTGGCGCTTCATAACTTGGATGATGATGCCAAGCCAGATACACCCACACTGGCACGAGGATAGGTTCGAGCAATGCGAGCACGGCAGCTTCCGGACTTGAAGTGGTCCGCAACCCGCGTGCAAAGATGATGTAGGGTACGGACATTTGAAAAACGCCGAACAAGGCCAAAGCCAAATAGCTGCCCGCAGCGATCGTTTCAGTGCGCTGCCAAACCCAAGGCGCAAGTACCAACGCTGTCGCCGCATGGTTGAGCGTAATCAACCAAACTGGATCCGCATCGCGCATGGCGCGCATCGAGATCACAACACCTGCAAAGGCTACTCCCGATAGGATGCCCATCAATGTGGCGTACAGCGCGCTGCCACTCCACATTTCCATCAGCAGGATGAGCAGCACTCCACCCAAGCAGCAGGCGAACATCCGCAGGTCCGCGCTGGTCACCCGCTCTTTGAGCAGACCCACTCCGCCAATCAATACCCAGACGGGTGCCAAATATTGCAGCCAAATAGCGTTCGCGGCTGGCCCATGCACCATGGCCGACATGAACGACCACACCATCAATGGAAAACAAATCAGCATCGGCAACATCGGCCACTGCCAAGCGGGCTTACGAATCAGCGGCAGGAGCACCAGCATCGCGAAGAAACTCCGCCAAAAGGCGAGCATCAAGCCACGCACCTCCTCGGGCCAAGCATCGAACCAGGGCGCTTTGGCAAAAAAGCCACTGGTGCTCCACAGCACGGCGGCCAGCATAATCATTAGGCGGCCCGTCCAGGCTGCATGCGGTTCATTCAAAGTGCAGCGTTCTCTTACAGACTCGAATTGCGAGCTCCCGCGCTGGCCGAGCGCGTGACAATTAAACTGACCACCACAAACAACAGGTTGAGCGTAACGAAGCCTACGAGCGTATATAAAGCACCGCTGGTAAATCCATAGCTGTGCAAGCCAATTCCAAGCTGGTTGGTACCGAACCAAGACCAGGCCGTGACAATATTGCCCAGCACGGCGAGCATGGCGAAGCCGCGTGGCCCCACTTGTTTGTCCCAGCGCGCATGCAGCAGAATCGCATTCCAAAGCACAATCATCATGGCCCCATTTTCTTTAGGATCCCACCCCCAAAAGCGGCCCCAACTGTCGTCGGCCCACAAGCCACCCAACACAGTGCCAATAAAGCTGAAGAAGATCGCAAAGCAAATAACGCCATAGGTCATGCGATAAAGTATGTCCTGAAACTCTTTGGACTGTTGTGGTACACGCGCCGCTGGCAATGCGTCGTAGCCCGTGGCAATGCGATGGACCAGCGCGCAGATCCCTAAGAAGCCCGCTAAGAATGTTACTGCGTATCCCAAGGTGACCGAAATCACGTGGGTCGACAACCAGAATTGAGTGTCGAGTACGGCTTCGAGGACGTGTAGCGTATCGCGCGTATCCAAGAATCTCGCCACACTCAGCGTGCTGATACCGATGAAGCCACACACCAAATTGGCGATGCCGATCGGATAGATCACTTCCAGCATCAGTCCTATCAGCACACAGGCCCAGCCAATGAACACGGCGGATGAATATAAGTTGATCACGGGTGCACGACCTGAAATATAGATCCGCGATACGATCGCGACTGTGTGGATGACAAACACGCCGACTAAGATCCAAAATGTCGCGCGACGCAGTGCGTCCGACGGAACCATGAAGCTCACAAAACCGAGTAGAATCGCCATCAAATAGACCACGACGCCTTGCGCGGTAGGATTGAATTTATTAAGCCAACTTTCGGCGGCGGCTTTATCCAAGCCCACGGCGGCCAGTGGCGTTTCGGTTAATAGCTCTCGGTATTCTTCGATCGCTTTATTAGCAGCCGGCGCGTCGTTGGACCGCACGGCATCGATCACGTCGGTGAATGAGAGGATGGCAGGATTGGGACCCGTTTTGGACATACCCATGCGCTGACCGATAAACGTCGCGAACACCGCAGGACCATAGGCCTGCCACTTAGCGTTGGCTAAGTTCTCGGCGGTGGCTTCCCCTTGCGGTGGAATGATCGATGGAGGACCGCCGGCTTCGAGTCGCTGCATCATCTCGAAGACTTCCATGACCTCACTTACGAATTTCTGCCTGGACTCTTCGCTGGGGTTTTCGCCTGGATCGGGAATCGGCGGCATTTGGTAGGCGTAGGTCACCAAGTCATACATGTTAAGTTGCTGGTGCATGGCCGCCAGCTTCTGTTCGCGAAAATCGAATGCATCGGAATTCTTGGTTCGCAGTTTGTCAATCTCGGCCCGGAACTTGGCCATATTCGGTTCGAGCTCGTTGTACGTGTAGCGAAAACCCTTGCGTGGCTTGAGCTCAAACACATCGCGAACTTCCGTGGGGTAGATACGGAACACCTGGGTATCTTTGACCCAATCCTGTCCCGACATCACGCCCAATAGCCATGCGCTCGGCGCGTGCTTGCCACCGTCTTTGTCAGTGACGTACGGCATACTGCCGAAAACTGGTTTGCTAATGAATTGCAGCATGTTGCGAGCCACGGAGTCAAAGGGCTTGATACGCCCCTCATGCTGCACTGGAATTTTTCCCACCGCTGCGTAGTTGATCTCCGCGCGATTAAACGTTTCGGGCTTGGCGAAATAGCCAGCCACCAGGGCACACAATCCCAGTCCAATAGCTGCCACCGCGATGCGATTCATCCAACTGACTGGCTCCGCAGCTTGACGGCTGGACTTCGGAATTGCACCCCGCGCGTAGCGATTGGCGAACGTGGTGAAGGTTCCGCCGAAGTGCGCGAACATGCCCCAAAAGACCATCATGCAAGACACATAGGGGATGACCCAGCCCATGTTCTCGACGACTTGGAGCCCCGTTGTTTCGACACTCCCGCCCTGAGGCAAGGGGATTTTGTTATAGCGACTTTGATAGAAGGTTTCGCCTTTATAGCGAATGGGATTGTTCATCCAGGTCTTGCCTTCTTGGGCTTCGCCACTCTCGCGATCGGTGATTACAATCCGCGAGGAATAGTCGCGGGCGGTCTCCGTGCCGCTGTAGTTCATCCGCTCGACGTCCTTTAGAAAAACGTCGAAGGGCTTGCGCTGCTGGCGAAAGCGAATCGCCAACTCATACGGTTTGCCATCGATGGTAACTTTTTCATACTCGTCGCTTTGCATGGAAACCGTCAACTGAGCCACATCGTTGATCTGCTGGCTGAGCATCACCGTGTCGATCGGTTGGTCGGTTTTCCTGTCGATAACTTGCACGTAGGCCGAGGCAATATTGCGATCATCCATCACGGCGGCGCCCAATGGCTTGAGCGGGTTGGCAACTAATTGAAGCCCATTGCCCGTGGTAGCCGGGTTGGCCGCTTTCGCCTTTTCATTCGCTTCGAGCACCGACAGCTTGCTGTTCTTCATCCACTGCAAGATCCGCAACTTGGCGGGTAACGCGGGATCATCGATCACTTCATCCGTGCGCGCCGCGCGCCGCAATAAAGCTTCGGGCAAGGCATACACGATGTCTTCTTTTTCATCGCTGGTATCGACGAGCACAATTTCGATTTCGTCTTCGATCACGGCAAGGTTAGTGGTCGACCCCTCTGCCAGACCGATACGCTGCTCGACCTGCCGATCGCCAAACACGAACTGGCCCACCATCAACAGGCCCACACCCGCATGAATCAGCACGTTCCCTCCGCGACGACCAAACAGCAGCCACAACCCGGCCAGCGCCACGCAAGATGCAATCGAAGCTTGCAGCAGTTGCCAGACAATACGCAGGCCGGGATCATCCAATCGAACCGATTCGCCACCGAGCAATAACAGCGCTGCCACCCAAAACGAAACCAACCCAGCCATGCCAACTAGGATGCGGGCCAGCATCGGCAGCTTGGCGAAAATGGCATAGCCCAGCAAGACCACGGTCAGCACCGCGAAGCCCGACTTGAGCAGCCCCCACAATGTTTCGTAGGCAATCGGAGGCGCGCCCTGCAGTCCATCCGCCGCATGCCCCGCCACGATCACAGCCACCAGCAGTGCGGCGCCGATGACTGAGACCAACAAGCCACCCCAGAGCGTGGCTCCCTTGGCCCGCAATGAGAAACGAGTCGTCTTGGCGGCGATCAAATTGATCAGCAGCACCAGGCCGATGGTAGCGCCACCCGGAAAATAAACTCCAAAGCCGCCCAAGTAAGGTAAGTCGTGGGGAAACAGCGTGGTAGGAAAGAGCACATCCAGCGGTATCCGCGCCAGCCAGCAGTTGAAGAACTCGCGCTTGACTTCCGCCAGATCCATCTCATCTTGGGCCAGCGTCCCAAACAGAATGATGAAGATGCCCAGCGCGAACATGGTCACGGTGATCTTCAGCGAGCCCATGACCTTTAGAATGGCATAAGGCAGCGACGTCGTACCTGCCGTGCGAGCGCGCGAAGCCAGTTGTGTGGTGCTGCTTGCGGACATATCCGTCTTCCTAATCCAAGAGTTGAACGATAGCGATGGAATTTCGGGCTCGAAGAGCTACCACTGAATCGATTTTACAAACGCGACAAACGGCTCGCGTTGGCTAGTGGCTAGCTCCGGGGCTCCTTTAAATTTCACAAATAGCGATTGGCCTGCTTGCCAAGGAATATCAACGATCAGGATCGCAGACGCGGCGTCGTCCAACTTGCCTTCGATCGTGTAGAGATTGGCGGTGACCGAGTTGACCTGGATCGGCTCTGCTTGTCCGAGTACGGTCTGTTTGGATTCGGCGGTAGCCTCGACGCCAACTTGTCCCAACCATATTCCTATGTTGGCGTCGATGTCCCCACCAGCGGCAATCACTGTTACTTCCGCCTTGGCACCCTCGGCCTCGATATTAAAGGCGGCCAGTCGCATACCCGTCGCGGTCAATTCACTCCAACCCTCAGGCACTTCGTACTTTAGTTTAGAGGCTGGTCCATCGTCGGCAGGCGTTTTGTCCGAGTCGACGGGCCCCGGCGTTGTTGA
This sequence comes from Pirellulaceae bacterium, assembly GCA_041741955.1. Taxonomy (GTDB): domain Bacteria; phylum Planctomycetota; class Planctomycetia; order Pirellulales; family Pirellulaceae; genus Aureliella. The sequence goes on from JBGSJL010000294.1 coordinate 28,496, forward strand.
CAGGGGCGTCGTTGACAGGGGCGTCGAAGATGGTGGCGGTGGCTGCGGAGTCCCTGCCGCGCCAGGCGCTGCAGGTCCGCCGAAAGCTGGACCTGCTCCAGACATACCACCCATTGGTAGCATACCCATTCCGCCGGATCCGCGGCCGGTCAAGCTCACGAAATAAGCCTTGGCGGGCCCCTGCGACAACTCGGGAAACTCTTCCAAATCACCCGCGATCTGTTCCCAACTCCGCTGATCATCGAGCGACAACTGCCGACGCCAGCGATTGATGTTTTGAACCGTGTAATCTTGCCAGCCACCCTCTGTCGGCTCACCTTCGTAGAGCAAGCGTGTCACTGTGGCGGTCAGACCATCCTTGCCCTGCGTCAGCCTACCGTACGTAATATCTTGCGGTGTGATTTGTTGTTGCCAGCCGGTAGACAGTTTCCAAGTAGGCTCGCCGTCGCCATCAAATCGCACTGATTTGACGATGTTCCGAAAGTCATCGTTAACTTCGTCGACAACTTTTGGATCGCCCGTGAGCTTGAAGAACCAGGCGATATCCTTATTGGGCACGATAGCCCCGAGCATCAATTGCTCTTTGCCGGACGTTTGACTTCCAGAAGTCTGATTGGGAACGGTTCCAGCTCCAGTGGATCGAGCCGAATCGCGTTTGGCAACGCGATACTGGCGGATGGCCGTATCCTCGGAACAGCCAACTTGCAACAACCCAAGCACGACTGCCAGAACCGTCCAGAGCTTCACTTGCTTGCAAATGCGGACTGGAGTGGGGGGTGCGTGGGAAATACTTCGATAAACGGTTGGCATACTTCGTTTTGCTGACAGGTCTGATGGGAGGAATAGCAGACAAAATATTGTGTCAGTACTATTCTATGTGACTGGGGCGGGTTTGGGATGGCGGGAATCGATCGGACTCTGGAGATTAGAGAGTCTACTCGCTTAGCGAACGAATCGCGTTTTTGGACTTAACAAACGCTCCAAAGCACTGCGAATTGGTCAAAAAGCCGCAGGCCTGATTGAGATGGCTAGCGTGGTACTGCTGGCATTTGTAGGGCGGGTGCGGGCAGATAGGCTTGTTGTCCAGCGGCCTGCACAACCTCTTTCGTAGTTACGACCAGCACATCCTCCTTAAATACTTGCCGCTGGTACTTGGCTAGCGGAGGCGGCTCGCCCTCAAGCTGTTCCAGTAGAAAAGCGGGTTTGAGCGACGAAAGAATCTTGGCAGCGTCTTCGGCCGAAATTTCTTTGGAATTCAGATCGAAGAACCGGAATTGGCTCAGCGGCAGCGCCTTGGGCTTAGCGCCAATCGGAACCGGCACGGGTTGCTGGACCGTTTCAGTGAAAGGCACCGAGACGGTATACACCTGCTCTTCTTCCTTGCCACTTGGCAGAACCACGATCCGCGTTCGTTTTTCTTGGCGGACACGCATGACGGTGACTTCACGCTCTTCGGATCGATAACCTTCGATCATCATGATCAATTGCGGTGCGTCGCCCCTAATGTCGATCTTCATCGGTACCAATTGATTTAGACCCAGCGCTGGGGCTGGCACCCTCAGGAACCCTCCGCCTTGAATGTTCACCTCCGCGGCCCTAATTTGAATCATAGGTAAGCCACGAACTTCTGCTGGAGCAAGTACTGCGGGCGGAGGAGCTGGTTCGACCTCTTGAGCCACTGCACGAGTTGTTACCATCGCCAACAGAGCAACTGTCATCAACATTTTCAACTTCATCGCTTACTCCTATTGGGTGATCGGCGATTCATTCTCTACCTTTCGTAGCCGGAGTTGCCAGACTTCAGTTTCTAGGAACCGAAGTCTGGCAACTCCAGCTACATTTGTCTCAGCGCCGATTGTAACGGTTCTTGGAAGCAGTCGCGATCAGAGTCCAAGTTTTCGCAAGACTTGCCCCTCATCCCCAACCCTTCTCCGAGTACCCATCGAGAAGGGAGTACCGAGGTAGAAGGGAGCAAGATTTCCATGGTTCCGGCGCAGGCTTAGCGTGGGCTGTTAAAAATTTGGGGTTGGCGCGCCCTTTTCGGGATTTCCATTGGTACAAATTTGATACCGCATCCAGTGTCTTTTATCCCGGTAGGGATTCAAGCAATTAGCTGGGGTCGCTGCGAGGATCAAGCGGAAAATAAGTGGGATAGGCTTCCAGCCTGTCAGGCAGGAATCGACAGGCTGGAAGCCTATCCCACGTTTAGCAGATTCTGCGACCCTTTCAGGGTCGGTGTGCTCTCGGCGCAACTGTTTCTCGAATCCCTATCGGGATAAAACCTGCGCAAGCCGTTATTCCTCACAACCCCAAATTTTTAACTGCCCTGGCTTAGGGTTTGCCGACGCGGGGTTGCCACTTGAGCGAAGAAGGGTCCGCGAGACTGTTTTCGTAGGCGCCAGCGGATTCTCCGGCGGAAGAACTGCCGCTGGGAAAACTGCCAGTTGGCGAGCTACCTGCCGGTGAACTGCCAAAGCCAAATTGGCTGGTACTAGACGGAAGATTGGTGGGCAAGCTCGATACTCGGCCCGGCCCGCCGCCTTGGGATAAACGGGCCAGCAGTTTCTCGCTTTCGGCCAGGCGTTGAGCCTGCAGTTGATTGGACTTTTCGAGCTCTTCCGAGCGAGTCCGCTGCGCGCGAAACTCTGCTAGCAAACGGTCATTCTCGCTCTGCAACTCTTTGACTAACCTTGAATTGCCGAAAGAATTGCAACCGCTACCCGCCAGTAAAAGTACCGTGAGACCTAGCCCACCCAAAATATAGGATCGGGCCGATTTGACGTTATAAAAAGGCTGATTATGGCTCACGCCACAGATTCCTTGCCTGCGGTCTCCGATGATTCAATACTCACACGCAGGCACGCTACCAGGATTCTGCCCCGATGGGTAGAGCGATTCTGCCTAGGCGAATACCACCGGAACGCTCGCGTGAATCGTTTAGGATCAAGCTAAACGTGGGATAGGCTTCCAGCCTGTCATGCGGCAATCGACAGGCTGGAAGCCTGTGCCACGTTTAGGATCGACAGGCTGGAAGCCTATCCCACGTTCAGCTAGTTCTTCATGCCGAACGCACTAAGAATTGTCTCGGTAAAACCACTTGTCAGGGCATTTCCATTTTCGGACCAGGCCCACATGTTGCGCACGACGTCGGTTACTAAAATACCCGACATGCACATCAGCAACAAAATGCCGAGCAGGCAGAGCACCTGTGGCAAACTATATGGAACTTCGGGATAGCTCATTGCCACGGCTGCACCCGCCGGAGCCGCATCGCCAAACCCGCCATCCACGCCCGAATCCACGTCGGCAAAGGCATCAAAGCCGTCCGCCGATGGCAACGCCACGGCAGCATCTCCAAACTCCGACGAATCCTCCAGCTCGATTACCTGCGAGCCACTATCTTCGTCGGTTTCCAAAGCACCCGATGGAGATAACTGGAACTCTTCGTCCTGCTGAAAATCGACCGCCGAGCCAACTCCCGAACCGGCATCCGAACCCTCGGAGGCTAGATCCAAGCCCGAAATACCACTGGCCGCCAAATCGAGCGGCTCGTCTTCGAGCGAGATGCCGCTGTCGGCTGGGCTCATAAGATTGATTCCACTGTCTGTTCCGAGCGCCAAATCGCTACCGCCCAAAACCAAATCGCCATCATCGGTCAATTCCAAGTCGCTGCCACCCAGCCCTAGGCCCGACGAGTCGATAGCAGGATCCGAATCACCCTTTATTAGTTCGCTGCCTGCGGACAAACTAATGTCCGAATCGCCGAGCACGTTAGACGCTTCACCCGACAGGTCGAGTCGATCGGAGTCGGAAAGGACAACATCGCTGCCCAGCGCGCTCCCGCCCAGTACTAGGTCTGAGCCAGTCAAGTCGACGTCGCTGCTGACGCCCGAACCTAGCCCCGACGCATTGGCCACTAGATCGTCGCCGTCCTCGGACATCAACGAAAGTTCATCGTCGTCGTCATCGCTGGCAGCAATTCTTAAGTCGTCGTCTCTTAAGTCCTTCTCGCCAGCCAATTCCAAATCGCTACCCAGCGATGAATCCGGCTTGGATTTTCCAGGAGTCTTGTTGGCTACCAAGCGGACGTCGCTGCCACTGCTCGGATCAGCGACCAGAGCCACATCGCTGTCTGCATCTTTGTCGTCGGACGAAAGCACGTCGCTGCCGATGGTGCTGCCATGGGAACTGGACGAGCCCAAGTCGGATTCGCTGACTAAGATCGAGGACCCTGCGGGGTCTTCGTCCAGGGCATCGCCGAGCATTTCCGAACCAACCCGTTCGATCTCCGCTGGCTTGAATTTCCAGCTTGCGCCGTCGCGATAACCAAATATCTCACCTCGCGAGAGCATTTCGACCAGCTCATCTGCACTGACTCCAAGCTTCTTAGCAGCTTCTTCAAGCGATACGAAATTGGACATGCTGGCGCGAACTCCTGAGCCGGATACGACAATGCGACAAGTAGAAACAGTCTCCCGATATTCCCTATACTAACTAAAGGCTCGCGAAAAACGAAACCCTTAGAGCGTAAAATTGGAAACCGCTGGACCGATCGCGCTGAATCTACCGAGCACACCAATCGAGGGGTCTACAGGGACGGTGATCGTTCGCTGCAAGAATCTCCGCAAATTCGCGGGCCGCAGCCGCTATTTGGGTTGGACTTGACGCAGTTCACTTGGCAGCGGGCTTTGACCGTTAAAGTGCTCCATTTGCAGGTCCAATGCCAGACTGCGCACACTCTTAAGCTGAATTTTTCCGTTGGCGGGGTCGATGTGGTAGACCGCCATCGAGCGTAGTTGCGAGTCAACCACCGTCACTTGCTCGATACCAGTCGCTAGGACCGTCGAGCGAATTTGCAGGCCCTCTGCGTAAACTCCGCCACCCGTCGCGGTTTGGCTATGCACGATACCCGTCGATTGCGTCGCCAACCAAATCAGTGTGCCGGTGAACGCTACAAATCCCATCCTACCGAGCCAAGCCTGCATCTGGATTACCCTAAATTTTTGTGGCACGATCGACCTTTCACACTTCAAAATACTTGCTTCGCCCTTCGCCAAGCCCCCGCATCCGCAACCCTTCTCCCCCCGGAGTACCGGGTGAGAAGGTAGTAAGAGCTCATCTTTTGTGTTTAGGATCAAGCGGATAATAAGTGGGATAGGCTTCCAGCCTGTCATGCAGGAATCGACAGGCTGGAAGCCTATCCCACGTTCAAACTGTAGCGAATGAGGGACGCTCAAGTCCAGTCGAGTGCGTCAGCTATCGCTGCTACCCAAGCCCTTCTAAACAGTGCAAGCATTAGAAACTTGCCCGCTAAAACTAACCTGGACGTGGACGTGCTGGTTTAGCACAATCCGCTCGGTGGCTCTCGTTGAATAGAGTCGTTGAATAGATACGTTGCGAAGGAGTCTTCGCAAGCGGGCAGGATGTCTGACTTTCGTTGCAATCCAATCTCCAGCGTAGCCGTCTCCATGGAAGGTGATGACCGATGAAAAAGAGCAGTCGCAAACATGCGCAAAGCTGTGCGTTACCTTTGCCACCCGTGCTTCTTATCGGGGCAATTTTATCAGCGGCCTTCTTTGGCCTAATTCTTGCCGGACCTTTGGACTTCGCTATCTTGCGGCGCTACTGCCTCAGCCACCCAGTGGCCGTAGCCTCAGTCTGTTTATTCTTCGTGGGTATCGTGGGTCTTACACTCAAGTGGCAATCGGCGCGGACTCAATCGAGGGCGACCGAACCTGCGTCGGACGCCCTGCGCGAGTTGGTCGCTGCGGGCGAGGATATACAACCCAACAAGCGGGCAGAATGGTTGATTTCCGAATGGGAACTACAGTCGGTCAAACTTCAGAACAGTTGGTTTGGAATTCGCCTGGCGCGTGTGCTCGAATTGCAGGTGAGCCGCGGGCGGAGGAACTTGCTCGAATCGGATCTGAAATCGCTGGCCGATCAAGACGCCGATCGCCAGCACGATAGCTACAGCCTGCTACGAATCATCAACTGGGCAATGCCCATGCTGGGCTTCTTGGGAACCGTGCTTGGCATCTCGCAGACGTTGGGCCAACTCGACACCAAAATGTTGGCGACCCAGCAGCAGGACGCGATGAATCAACTCACCGCTGGCCTGTACGTAGCCTTCGATACCACCGCGATTGCGCTCATACTCACGGTTGTATCCATGTTCGTACAATTCGCCGTGAGTCGACTTGAACAAAACATATTGAGCGAAATCGACTCGGAATCCAGCGATTGTCTAATCCAATTTTTGTCCGCAGATCCGCACGATGCCGAGCATTCGCTGCTGACGCCGGTTCGCGAAGTCATGGAAAGTCTGGTCGAAGGTGTCGAGTACCTGGTCACCCAGCAGTCCACGGTTTGGGCGCAGTCGCTGCAAGAAACGCAGCGGCAGTGGACTCAGTGGTCCGAGCAAAGTTTCCAACAAATTGAATCCCAGTTCGGCGAGCGCATTAGCCATGCGCTCGACAAACACGTGGCCGACCTCGCGCAATTGCAGGATGACGGTGGGCGCAATCAAGATCTGCGATGGCAGCAATGGCAGACCACGCTCAGCGATCAAGCGCGTACCATTCAAGGTCAGCAAAAAGAGATGATCAAGCAAAGCGAATCGCTGCAGAGACTGGTCGATTCAACCACCGAGCTGCGTAAGCTGGAAGATACAATTCAGGATAGCCTGAGCCGACTGGAAAATGTGAATCGCATCGAGCAAGCCACCAATTGTGTCGGCGAAGCTGTGGCTGTGCTGGCCACCTGCCTCGAGCGCGCAGGTGTGATTCGCGGGACACCACTTAAACCTCGTATTACTAAACAGTCCACCGCACTCGATACCCATGGCGAATTGGCAGACGCGGCTGTGCACACTACCGATACGAACTCTAGTGACACCGAATCCACCGCTGTGGAAGCCGCCGAGACATCCCAGCCCATCATTCCGTTCGACTCGCAACGAAGGAAAGCCGCATGAGCCGCGCGCATCGTCAGCGTGACTCCATTGCCCCCTCGCTGTTCCCATTCTTAGCAGTCTTGCTGTGTACCATGGGTGCGCTCGTGCTGATTTTGATGCTCATCGTAGCCGGAGCGCATGCGTCGGCCAAGCAGATCGCCGAACAGACTCAGCAGAATGCCGAGGAAATCGAAAGCCAGCTTGAACTGGCCGGCCGCGGTTTTCAAAAGCAGCTCATTGCCGGCCGCATCGAGCTCGAAAAGAAGCGGCTCGCATTGCAGCACTTGGAGAATCACATCCAAGAGCTGCTGGCCGAGATGGAACAACTCGAGCGAACCGCAGAACTCGCCGCGACCGATGCACAAACCGACGAAAAATCCAAAGAGGCGCAGGCCACAGCGCTCAGTAAATTAGAAAAACAGTTGCTCGAAGCCAGCGAAAAACTCAAACAAAAATTGGATAAGCCCAAGGGTGACAAGCCCATTTTTGCAATCATTCCTTATGACGGACCCAACGGCACGCATCGGCGTCCCATTTACTTGGAATGCACTTCGGCAGGCATTCGCATCCAACCCGAAGGCGTGCTGCTGAAGCTCGAGGACCTGGAGCCACCGTATGGCCCAGGCAATCCGCTCGATGCTGCCCTGCGGACAATACGCGCGCAGTACGTGCCTGCCAACCAAGCCGTAACCAGCACGGCGTACCCGCTGCTAGTCGTACGTCCGTCTGGAATTCGCACTTATGCCATGGCCCGCGCTGCGATGAGTGGTTGGGATGATCAGTTCGGATATGAATTGATCGGCGAGGAATTGGAATTGACGTTTCCCGAAGGTGAGCCCGGGCTGAAGTCAAAAATCGTGCAGTCCTTAGAACTTGCTCGCCAGCGCCAGGCCGCTCTGATCCTAGCCATGCCGCAAAAGTATCGCCAATTTGCCGATCGCGATTCGCTCAGCGGCGGAAGTGGCGGAACAGGTTCCATGGGTTCTGCCGGAGGCGCCTACGGCGAAGCACGTGGGGATTCGGGCTATAACGGCTCTAGCGAAACAGGTGGCGGTCGCGGTGGCTTCGCTGACCTGGGATCGAGCCTCGCGCTGGATGATGGCGCTGGAAATCGCAGCGGTTCGCCTCAGTCCGGCTACGGAAGCGACTCGCAAACCAGCATGGGTTTCGGGGAAGGACTGGATCCGGCGTTGGACTTTAGTGCCGCCCAAGGTAATGCAGCTTCGAGTCAAGACATGAACAGCAGTGCGATGGGTCAGAGTGCAGTCGGCGAGAGCTTCTTCAGCTCGGTCGTGGGTGGCCCCGCCTCTGAATTCGATGTGACGGGTCTGAGCTCTACAGGCAACTCAACCACCGGCGGATCGGGTTCATCGAGCATTACCCGTAACGACCGAAGCAATATAGCCGCAGGCACCAGTGGTAGCGCAGGCACCAGTGGTAGCGCTGACACCAGTGGCAGCGCTGGGACCAGTGGTAGCGCTGGTTCGGGGGGCGGTCAAGCCATGAATATGTCCGGAAGTCCGATGGCGATTCCCGGCGGTTCACCTTCGGGCCAGTCGTCAGGTAGTCAGTCGTCAGGTAGTCAGACTTCTGGTAGTCAGGCATCAGGTAGTCAGGGAAGTAGCAGTGGCCAGTCGGGGCAAAGCTCTACGAGTCAACAGGCGGAGGCTGGGCCAAGCTCGCTTTCGCTGGATGCGACCGCTGGCGGAAAAAAAGCGAACGAGTCGACGACACCCGTGGCGCAGCGTCGTGGCCGTGGCTGGGCTTGGACACAGGGACCGCCCAGCCAAACTGCTGTTGCAAGATCGATTCGCCTACAGTGCCTCAGCGATCGCTGGATCGTATTGCCCGACTCGGGAACAAGTGCTGGCGGCAGTACTACTATCTCGTTCGATGATGCTCCGCAGTTGCGGGCTGAAAAACTCGCCAAAATAGTCGCTCAGCGAGTTGATGGATGGGGCTTGGCATTGGCCGGCGGCTACTGGAAGCCAACGCTCAGCGTCGAAGTCGCGCCCGACGCCGCCTGGCGTTTCGACCAATTGCGGCAACTGCTCGAAGGCAGTGGACTAGAAGTGCAAAGAAAGTGATCGATCAACATGCCTAGACGCCACGCCGAAGAAGTCTCCGTTGGCGAAGACTCCTTTCTCGATACCACCGCCAACCTGGTCGGCATTCTGATCATCCTGGTGGTCATTATCGGCTCGAAGACCAAGATCGATGCCGAGGCGTATGGGCGCGAGCTGGCGGCACGCGAGCCAACGGGCCAGTTCGAGGAACCGGCTCGCCAAGCGATGGCGCTGCAAGCCTCACTGGCAGGACTGGCAATGAAACAACAGGAATATGCTCTGGAGACACGATACCGGAAGCTAGAACGCGACACACTACTGGCTCAATTGTCCGTCGCGCGCTCCGCCACCGAAGCGCAGCTCGAGGGACTCGACAAAGACCGACTGGCAAGCATCCAGCAGCAGCAGAAACTTGAACAATTGGAAACCCAGCTCAAGGAAGTCAACGAGCAGATGGGTGCCGCCGAAGAAGTGAAGCGTCCACCCATTGTGCTCCAACACTTGCCTACCCCGATGGCTCGGACCGTTTTTAATCGCGAGATGCATATCAAGCTTGATCGCGGACGCGTCACCGTCATCCCCTGGGATCGACTGATCGACATGCTCAAGCAGCAGGTTCCGCTGGCCGCTCGCCGCAATGCCTCGCGGACCACGCTCGACGACACGCTAGGACCTGTCGGGGGTTGGTTGATGAAATACCGGATGATCTCGGTTCCCGGTGGCTTCGAACTGGACCGTTTCGAGCTCGAAGCGGTTCAAGGCGCTGAATCGGAAACACTGGATGAAGCCTTCTCGTTGTCGGGACGCTTGAGGATGGAATTGGCCAGTCGAGATCCGGCCGAAACGGTCGTCACGGTTTGGACCTACCCCGAGTCTTTTGAATTGTTCCGCCAGCTTAAAGTGAAACTGTTCGAACAGGGTTTTCTCTCCGCCGCCCGACCACTGCCCAGCGGCGTCAGTATCGGCGCTTCGCCGCGTGGCAGCCGTAGTTCGGCACAATAGCCGAGCGCCGCAATTGCTGTTAAGCTAGCTGGCTTTGCAGAGCTTGCCAACATTCTCCGAACTAAATGCATCATTTATGTCAGACACTCCGGCCAGTTGGATCGCCGCACGCAGCAAAGCTTTTGACAGTAGTGGTATTCGAAAGGTCTTCGAGCTAGCAGCCAAGCTCAAGAATCCTGTGAATTTGAGTATCGGCCAACCTGACTTCGATGTGCCCGACACCGTCAAGGCGGCTTGCATCGAGGCAATCCAACAAGGCAAGAACGCCTACACCCCGTCCCAGGGTATTGCACCGCTACGCGCGAAGCTCAAGTCGCTTATCGACGCGCGCTACGGCCATGCGGACCGCGACGTGTTCATCAGCTCGGGTACCAGTGGCGGACTGGTCATGGCCATGATGAGTCTAGTAGACCCAGGCGACGAAGTTATTATTTTTGATCCGTATTTTGTCATGTACCCACCCTTGGTGCAGCTCGTTGGCGGTCACCCCGTACTGGTCGATACGCATCCCGACTTTCGGATTGACCTCGACAAAGTCGAAGCGGCCATCACCCACCGCACCAAGCTCATCCTGTTCAACACGCCCAGCAATCCCACGGGAGTTACGCCGACGCGCGAAGAAGTGGTCGGAATCGCCGCCTTGGCTGCCAAACACAACGTGGCCTTGATCTCCGACGAAATCTACAGCCAATTTGTTTACGACGGACCGCTGCTGACGCCGGCGGATCACAATCCCAACACCATCGTCATCGATGGGTTTTCCAAGAGCCATGCCATGACCGGTTGGCGCGTAGGCTGGGTGCATGGTCCCGCTCAGATTATCGAAACGATGATCAAGCTCCAGCAGTATTCATTTGTTTGCGCACCCCAACCGGCTCAGTGGGCCAGCCTAGCGGCGCTGGATCTGGATATGTCGAGCCACTGCGCGGACTATCGACAAAAACGCGATTTGTTAGTTGACGGACTCAAGGATGCCTACGAGTTCTCGACGCCCAGCGGTGCATTTTATCTCTACCCCAAAACACCTTGGGGATCCGGAACCGAGTTCGTCAAGAAAGCCATCGAGCACGAATTATTAATAATCCCCGGCAACATATTCAGCTCGCGCGACACTCACTTTAGAATATCCTACGCCGCCCCCAACGATGTGCTGCATCGCGGAATTGAAATACTACAGCGAATGGCCAAGCAAACCTAAAGCGAATACGATGCGAACCAACCGAGTCAAGCAGAAGCTCAAACGCGGCCAGCCCACGATCGGTACCTGGCTTACCACCGGCCATCTCCACACCGCTCGCGTACTAGCACGCTCTGGTTTCGATTGGCTAGCGCTGGATGTCGAGCACGCGCCTTACGATTGGCGCGAAACCGCAGCCGTTGTGGCCGCCATCGCCGATGCGGGTTGCGTGCCATTGATCCGCGTGCCCGATGGCTCTCACACTTGGATCAAACGGGCTCTGGATGCTGGCGCGTATGGTATCGTCGTGCCCATGGTCGAAACCGTCGAGCAGGCTCAGCTTGCGATTGCGGCTGCCAAGTATCCGCCGCTGGGCAATCGCAGCGCGGGCGGTGGCATGCACAACCTGAATTTTGACTGCAGTGTCGAAGAGTATTTTGAGGGTGCCAACGATCAAATCCTGATGGTGTTGCAGACCGAGAGTCCGCTGGGAATCGAGAACGCGCTGGCCATCTACGCCCTGCCCGGCTGCGATGCGATCTTAATCGGCCCCAACGATCTTAAGTTTCAAATGCGTCAAGCCGATGGGGCTTTCCCCACCGCCGAGGAACTCGAGCAGGCGATTCAGCGGATCATCAATATTGGTCGCGATGCACGAACACCTATCGGCATCCACGTCCTGAATGCCGAGCAAGCGCACCACCGTATCGGCCAAGGCATGCAGTTCGTAGCTGTCTCCAGCGATCTAGGCATGTTGTCCGGTCGCTGTCGCGAGATCGTCGATGCGCTAGGACTCACTGCCAAAGACGATCTCGCCCGCTACTAGCGATATCGCCAAAACACCTACCGTAGACCGAGTCAGACTTCGGTGCTTGCCGGAGTCGGAGTCGCTAGACTTCGGGTCCTACGCACTGAAGTCTGGCAACCCCACCTACGACGGTTCCGGTTACCGTGGCGCCTCTTAAGTTACTTCCAATTCGGCGCAGAGCAATTTGGTACACTTGTGTATATGGCTAAAAAGGAACAGAAAAACAGTACGAGGCAACCTCCCACTCCGCCGCTCCATCCTCTCGCCGAGGTGTTTGGTTTTCCGTGCGACAATCACTCCGAGATCGCTACACGGCATCGATTGAACCGACTTTGCCCATTTAACAATAGAGTACCAAACTGCACCAAAGACAAGGCAAATGACCCGCTTGGAACCTGCTCGGTATTCCATGACGGGAAAACTGCGATCACCTGCCCCATTCGTTTTAGGCAAGAATGGGCGATCGCTACCGACGCTGCGGAATTCTTTTTTAAACCGAATGCGAAATGGACTTCACTCACCGAAGTAAGATTACGAGACAAGCACGACGGGTCAGCCGGCAACATAGACGTTGTTTTGGTAGCATATGATGACCGGGGAAAAATAACGGACTTCGGGGCTTTGGAAGTGCAAGCAGTTTATATTTCCGGCAACGTGAGACGTCCGTTCGAGCGGTTCATGGAGTCGCCGGAAACGAACGCGCACATGAATTGGCGATCCGAGGTGAACTATCCTCACCCAGATTTCCTTTCGTCTTCACGCAAGCGATTAGCGCCACAACTGCTTTACAAGGGTGGCATAATTCATGCGTGGGGAAAAAAGTCGGCCGTTGCACTTGATTCTCATTTCTTCGATACTCTTCCCATACTAAAAGAAGTTCCAGTCAACAAAGCCGAAATTGCATGGCTGATCTACGACTTGGCACTCGATCAGTCTACCAACACGTACCGCCTACATCGGACGCGGACTGTCTATACGAGTTTTGAATCTGCTCTCACCACGTTGACAAAATCTGTGCCCGGGAACATTAAGGAATTCATAGTAGTTCTGCAGGACAAGCTTGACGAAAAGCTAGAGGACAATAATCCTCCCGATGCGCCAACTCTCGATGAGCTTATAGAGGAATAGCATCCATGCCGACGGGAAAGATTGTAAACGTTGCGTCTGTTCCAAAAAGAAGCCCGTTCCGTTATCCAGGTGGGAAAACTTGGCTTGTCCCGATCGCCAGAAAATGGTGGAAGAGCCTTAATACGAGGCCAGAGTTGCTAATCGAACCATTTGCTGGTGGAGCAATCATTGGACTCACGGCAGCGTTTGAAGGCTTTGTCGATCATGTAATTCTCGTTGAAAAGGATCCCGATGTTGTTGCCGTTTGGAAATGCATTTGTTCTGACTTGCATTCGAATCTCAGCGAAAGAATTCTAGCATTCGACGTGACAGAACAGAATGTCCGTCAAACACTCGCGAACGAATCGTTGTGCGTCGAAGAAGTCGCCTTTCGCACGATTATCAAGAATCGCATGTTTCACGGCGGCATACTTGCGCCTGGAGCAAGTCTGATGAAATCTGGCGAGAACGGAAAAGGACTGAAATCGCGTTGGTATGCGAAAACACTCGCGGATCGTATTGCAGCCATCGGTGAAATTCGTCACCGATTCTCCGTGATCGAAGGCGACGCGATTGCTGCCCTCGACGCGCACAAAGATGCATCCAACGCAATCTTTTTTATTGACCCCCCCTACACCGCGTCAGGCAAAAAGGCCGGTTCGCGACTCTATCGTCATTGCGACTTAGATCATGCCGCACTTTTCGAACTAACTGCGGGGTTGAAGGGCGATTTCCTGATGACCTACGATGATGCACTAGGCGTTCGAGAATTGGCAAACCAGTCAAGATTTTCGGTAGAATTGGTCGCCATGAAAAACACGCACCACGCCAAGATGACGGAATTATTGATTGGTCGAGATCTATCTTGGTCACGACAAACGACAGATTCACATCGGCAGTTTGAATTCGACTTTGACGCTTAGATCTTGGTACCGGAACCTTTGGTGAGTGCCATAAACGCCGATTCGAGATTGGTTTCCTTCTCGGAAAATCGCTTGAAGCCAAAACCTGCTGTTGCCAATGCGGTTGCCAGCACACTGTAGTCGTGCAATCCCTCTTGAAGGGTCACTTCGAGCAACGTGCTGAGGTTCTCGATGCTCTCGACCAGCGGCTGTGAAGCAAGAAAACTCTGGGCCTCGGCGTTCCGCTCGACCTGCGCCAATTGGATTTGCAGTACGGTCTGCGGCCGCACGGTTTTGATCAGCTCTTCAATGGAATTATTGAAACCCATTTCCCCACGATTGATAATACCAACTTTATTGCAGATGTCAGCCAGTTCGGGCAGGATGTGACTACTAACGATAATCGTCTTCCCCATCTGCCCGAGCTTGCGAAGTAAGTTGCGCATCTCGATCCGCGCGCGCGGATCCAAGCCGCTGAGCGGTTCGTCGAGTAACAGCACCTGGGGGTCATGCAGCAATACGCGGGCAAGTCCCAGACGCTGAGTCTGCCCGCGTGAAAGCGTGTTTGCGTAGGCATCGCGTTTGAAATCTAAGTCGACGATGTCGAGCATTTCGTCGCAACGCGCGCGACGGGCAGCACCATAAATGCGATAGGCGGCCGCAAAAAACTCCAGGTACTCGATGACCGTCATGTCATCATAGACGCCGAAAAAGTCGGGCATGTAGCCGACTAAACGGCGAATCTCTTCAGGGGCTGTATAGATGGAGTTGCCACACACGTAAGCTTCGCCATAGGTCGGCGTTAGCAGCGTGGCAATGATCCGCATCGTCGTCGTCTTACCAGCTCCGTTGGGACCGATGAAACCAAACAGATCCCCCTGCTGCAATTCCAAATCGATACCACGGATGGCGTACATGTCTCCATATTTTTTGGTCAGATTTGTAGTCTTAATCACGTCGCAATGGCCTTTTCATTTCGGACTTATTTCTTCTTGTTTTGTATTACGGGAATTGCTATCCGGCACCAAGTGCGATCTACGTCTTGAACGACATCCGAAGTGACGGGTCGGTTCGAGTCCACCGTCACAGAGTCCATTGGCACAGTGTCCACCGTCACAGAGTCCATTGGCACAGAGTCCATCGTCACTTGGACGCGTGCCCAAGGTTGTTCAAGCCGTCCTAACAAAATCGCCTGATCTGTTTCCAGTAAATTGGAATGGTCCAGTTGCGGCTGGAAGCGATGCGTGAGCGACGTATAGGTAGACCCCGCCGCCGACTTGTGCAGCATCATCAATTCGAGCAAGCGATCCAGGGAACCGCGATCGCCTGGATCCCATTTGGTCGTTGTTTCTTGGCTATCAACGGTCTTTCGACCATTGAGTCGGCGGCCGATATCTTTGGGGATGGTATCAAACGAAATCGTCACCGACTGGCCCGCGGGGATGCGACTATTTAGGCCGTAGTACCAGTTGTGATAATACAGGACCGGATCGAGCAAATCGACGCTCAATGGATTGGCCAGTTGACCTTCCAGTTGGTCTACGCCGGGGATTTCTCTTAAACTCGACGTGGCCACGATTCTTGTCGTATCCGCCCAAACTGCTGAAAGGCATTTAGTGCCAGCCGCTGGGATGCCGACACCGACAATTTGGGACTTGCGATTGGACTCCAGCTCAATCTGATACTCAGGCATGCCGCGATCGGTACTCAACTGAGAAAGCAATCCGCCCAGGCCGCGTCCGGGTAGGCCCTGCCAATCTAAGCGAATCGGTGCGTCGGAGACTTGCGACTGCACATCGACATCCAGTTGTCGCGCCGCACCACTATAAATGTGACTCCACAACCACCCATTCACGTTGCCCGTGGCGGCGTCCAAGTCGATGATCTGGGCCGTGTTGACATGTACATTTTGCGGACGAATTGCAGTTACCATCCATGTCAGCCCCGCAGCTACGGCCAGCAGCATCGTCCCAGCGATGGTCCAGCTCAAGTCTGGGCGCTTGAGCCACTTCACGCTAATGAAATAATCGACAGGCCCAATCAATAGCAGCACACCCACGAGCATGGCCGCGACTTGTCCAAAAGAAATCACACTGACTCCTGGGAACACGTCCAGCGTGGCGCGCAACTGACCAACCAGATCGCTATATCCCAAGTAGGAGGAATCGGTAGCGAGCTGTCCTTCGCTGGTTTCTATGGCTCCGCGATCGAGATAGGGTGCCAGCAGTCGCTGCCATAGTCGCTTGAGGTCTTTCCAAGCGGCAAAGGACTCGTGGTCTAAGTCGCTGGCAATGAATCTTAATGTGCCGTGGCCATGGGCATAGCTTAACCACCATGGAACCTCGCGAGACAAAGAGTCGGTCAAAGTCAATTCTGTTTTTCCGCGCACCGGTCGAATGCGGCTGCACGGAAAACCCTGCAAGGGCTGATCGGTAGCAATCAATGATTCCAGCGAACCTGGATTGTCGATCTGCCCAACGCCCAAAATCTCACCCGGCAATAACTCAACCAACGGCTTCAGATCAGTGAGCGATTCGGCCTGACTGCCGAGCGAAACTACACAACCACCTCCTCGACGAATCCAGACATCAATGGCAGTCCACTGCTCAACTGAAATGGCCTTTAGCAATTGCGTGTCTGCACAGGACAGCACGATCAGGTCGCAGGCGGAGTAATCGCTCCAGTGCCACGGCAGTTGGCTAGCGGTTTTGAGTGTGACAGTTGAAAAAGTCGAGCTCGTCCCGTCTGCGCTGGAACGACTTAGCATTTCAACGCCCATGGACGAACCTATCGCCACAATCAGCGGTTGGGACGAAGTCAAACGCTGGCCCGTCGAATCGCTCGCAAACAGCTGCTCCTGCAACAGGCCTTGCTCACCCAGCACACGTACGACAATACTCGAATCGGCACGACCTATGCGGACCGGTATCCAGCACGTCCCATCTTGGCTGAGAGCCTCCGACGCGACAGCTTGGCGGTAGACCACCGCCACACCGTCGCCATCCACGGTTTGAACTTCGATGAACTTCGCTTCAGATCTCAGGGAACCTGGCATTGCAACCTGCACAGGACAAAGCTGTCCCAGCTTCCAAGCGTTGCCGAGTCCAAAACGAACACGAAGTTCGTCTGGCGTCGAGTCGGAGATTTGCGCGGCTGGCTGTGTTTCGGTTTGTGCGTTTGCGACCGGTCCGTTAATACCGAAAACAAGTTGGCCCAGCATCAAGTACAACCAGACGATCGCGATCGGCAAAACCCGCTGATGCTTGGCCACTATTGACCCGCATAACCGCGTGGCGGTGAGAATCCGCGTCGACATGAAATGATCCGAACCGATGCGAGCCAATGAGACTGCTGAGCTTTTGACGATTTTGGAGTCAGCGCGTCCAACGAATGAGCTCCCACTATTACGCACTAGGGATGCACTTCGCCTGCCGGGAAGGCCGGATTGTCGCAAGATTTTGCAACTTCGCCAGCCCTGCCGGATTGTGGCTGAACTGAGCATTAAGAAAAAAGCCAAGTGCCAGAGAAGCCGACACTTGGCTCGATTTTGCAACACGATCAAGCCAAGACCTAGGGTTAGCCGACCGGCGATTGAATTTATACTCGTCGTAGCTGGAGTCGCCAGATTCCAGCCCGCAAGAGCCGAAATCTGGCGATTCCGGCTACGATAGATTTATCTCTTCCGCTTGCTCTACGCAGTTGAGATGCTCGTCCAGCCAACTGGGAAGCTCTATTCCTTCTTACCTTGGACGTTACCGCCGGGCAGAAGCTTGGCATCCATGCGGGCTTTAAACGTCTTATGCGTCTCGTCGCCGCTCTTTTCTTCTTCAACCTTTTTGAAAAGGTCCTTCACTTGGTCTGCATACTTTTCCGGTTCTTTCTTGAAATCCTTGAAGGAAAATCCGCTCTTTTCGAACAGGTCGTGTACGGTGGTTCCGTAGGGATTGCGAACCTTTTTCTTGTCCTCTTTATCAATGTGGCACACATTGCACTTCGCTTCGCCGACCAGTTTCAGGAACTCGGCGTCCGCCTTTTCTCCAGCGTATTGTACTTTCCAAGCATCGGACAATTGCTTGAAAGCTAAGGCTGGTGTAACGGTCGACAACATCAGCCAAGCAGCCACGACAACCAAAAACATCTTCTTCATTCGGAAATACTCCCAAGTTACTCTCTAAGGTCGCACCCCACTCTGGGGCGACTCTTTCAAAGTTGGCACAGCAAGTGTGCGCGGTTCGGGTTACAAAATCAAGGGTTGATTCCGTGCGACTTGAAATTTTAATCGACGGATGATCATGCCAGGTTGGCTGAATTTGGCGCTACAAATTGGCAGAGGGCAAGTTGGCGGGCGAGACTCCTGGTGAAAATAATACATCGGCCACGGCGAAGTCGGCGGGTTGGGTACTGTGCAGTGGAAGCCGTGGGACGCCCGTATTTCCCCAGCGAACACGCGATTCATTGCCCCGTTCACCAAGCCAGCCACCACTGGTCGACGCTTCGGTAAATCCGAAGGTAGCGATGCGTTCAGGGCCTAGGTAGGCTTGGCAGAGATCTTGAATATTCTCATCGTATGAGTTGTTCATGCCCTGTAGGAGGAGCAAGTTAAAATTACCAAGTAGGCTCTGTCGCCTCGCACCCTTAATTCGCACATGGGGAGTATCGAGATTGGACCAGTAAACACAACTTTGGCTGGTGCGAATTAAACCAAGGAGCGGAGCCAAACTCCCAGTGTAGTCGAGCTTGGCAAAAGCATCTTGGGTCACAAACGTCGACTGATCGCACAGCATGCGCACAAATCGTTGTGACTGAACGTCGCCAGTTGGACTCTTAATTTCCAGCACGGAACCGGAAAGCGCCAGCAGCGTATTGCTCAGACTCATGTCGATGCGTTTATTTAAGTTATCTTCAGTGACATTGAGTCTCAGGTAGGTTCCTTCGCCGCGAATAAAGCTGTTCGTAGTTCGAATCAAAATCGAGTCGCTGGCGGCCGGCGGTTCCGTCAGGTTTGCCAGACGCGAACGCTTAGAAACACCCGATTCTGGTTGGTCATTGTAAGAGATTACATAGAAGCGATTGGCGTCTGGCTGGTCGCGAACTGTCACATGGCAGTTGTCTAGCTCAAGCTGCGTATCACTGCCCAAACCAAATAGCCCCTGGCGCGCGATAGCAGAGTCCGCTACGTTCACTTCGATGACCAGCCCCCGAAGTCTCAACTTCGCACTTTCGATTTGGAACACCGCCGAGGCTTCGGCGGCTGAACGGACGAGCTCTTCGTCGACTTCCAAGATTGCTTGCGAATTGGGACTGCCCGATATCCTCAAGTCCAATCCCCGGATATCCAAAGATCGGCTGATGCGAATGCGGCCACGGATCTGTATCTCGTGTAAATCGGCCTGGGCAACTCGGCGGAGCGCGTCAGTCAGATTGTTTTCCCAGGCCTCCGGTGGTACATCCACCGGCAGATCTGGACTCACCACAATCGCACCGATGTAGCTCGTTGGCACAACGGGCTTTGAGGTATCGTTCGTGGAAATCGCGTCTATTTGCGGCAGTCTACCGACATTCGACTGCGGATTGTCGGTAGGAGCCTGAGTACTAACATTCTGGAGCCCGGCATTGATTGGAATCGGACCAAGCACCGCCGGTCGTGGAGGCAGATTTGGGACTTCCGTAGCCGATCCACTGCTGGACGTATCCAATTCGACTGCGGTAGCTTCGCGAGCTTTGAATTCCAATTCAGAAATTGCATAATCATTCGACAACGACTGCACGCTTTGCAACCACAACGTACTAACGAGTAAGAACGCCAGCGCGACCAACCACGGCAAATTCGTTTCCAACAACGAACCCTGCGCAATATTGGGCGTAAACAACAATGTTCCGGGCGACTGGCTGCGCGGCAAGTCTTCGACTTCGGCCAACATCACCAAATCGCTAATAAGCTCCGATGGTTTCTGGTAGCGATCGCTGGGCCGCTTGGCCATCAACTTCATCGTGATTTCATAGAGCTCATCGCTCAGGTCGTCGCGCCATCCGCGCGGGTCGGGCGGCGGTTGGCTGCCATGGCTGAGCAACTTCTGTAAAGCCGTCCCCTCGGGAAAAGGTGGGTTGCCGGTCAGCACAAAAAACAGCGTGCATCCTAGAGAATACAAATCGCTGCGCACATCCGCATCGCGCGGGTTGCGCGCCTGTTCCGGTGAAATGTAGTCGAACGTTCCCAGCGTTACGCCGCTGGCCGTTGCATCGGCGGTTGATTTGTCCAAGGCCGTGTTGCGTGCCAGTCCCATGTCAACGACTTTGGCCGCACCATTGGCAGTCACTAGTATGTTAGATGGCTTGACGTCGCGATGCACAACGTCGCGTTCATGAGCATGTTGCAGAGCCTCTGCGACCTGTCGCGTATAGTAGACCGCGTCATCGACGCTCAGCGGACCTTCCATCTCGACCAAATCGCGGATGTTCACGCCATCGATAAACTCGAATACGATATAGTTCCACTGTTCCGCTTCGCCCACATAGTAGACACGGGCAATATTGGGATGATCCAACTTGGCGGCCGCCTGGGCTTCGAGTCGAAAACGCCGCAGTGTCTCAGGGTCGCGCTTGGCTGCCGGAATCACTTTGATGGCTACGATCCGATCCAGTCGCAAATCGCGACCGCGAAAGACCGCTCCCATGCCGCCACCACCGATCATTTGATCGACCGCGAAATGGTCCAACTGTCGGCCTTCGAGCATCGCAGCCAACTCGGACAACGGCATCGTGCGATAGAACTCTTCGGGTGCCGCAACCGGTCGCTGGCTAATGACTGTCTGATCCCCATCGTTGATCGCTCGATCGCTCGATGGATCTTCGTCGCCAGTGCTGGCAACACGATGCACAAAGTCGACGGTCCCAGACGAAGTCGAGACCCCAGCCTTCGGAGAGACCTCAGCCTTCGCCGAGACCTCAGCCGTCGTCGAGACCTCAGCCTTCGGAGATGGCAAGAGGCTATCGCTCGGCTGGCTAGTCGATCCAGGCTTGGAAGACGCATGCATTAAACGGACGCCGGACGGAGGTTGACAAGGAAGATCGAAAAGTTGCTAGGGATCAAGCGGAGAATAAGTGGGATAGGCTTCCAGCCTGTCATGCGGGAATCGACAGGCTGGAAGCCTATCCCACGTTCAGTATCAGACAGTAATTTTCCGCACGATCCTAAAAATCGAGTTGCTAGGCGACGGGCGATTGAATCAATGCCCATCGTAGCTAGAGGCGTTAGACTTCAGTCTGCAAGAACCGAAGTCTGGCGACTCCTGCTACGGTTAATTTTTTTTCAGCTGCTCGTCGGACAGCCGGAGATAGTTTGTACTGTTTAGGATAGATACTTCGGAAATACCCGTCAAACTCCAACTGCCGACAGACTTTGACTGGGCAAG
Organism: Pirellulaceae bacterium; assembly: GCA_041741955.1. Lineage (GTDB taxonomy): Bacteria > Planctomycetota > Planctomycetia > Pirellulales > Pirellulaceae > Aureliella. Next base: position 49,925 of record JBGSJL010000294.1, read on the forward strand.
CGGCCACCGAACGACAGTGGCCTAGCAAAAGGCTGAGTATTTCTCGATGAACGCGAGCCCGATGCGTCTCGTTTGCTCGCCACATGCGGCAATTTTTTCTTGGCAAATCATTTTTCTGGCGACTGTGCAGGCCGGATAATCCGATACGGCAGAACCGCAGTGCGTCCGGCCGGAGCCACTATTGAGGCACTTCCACTTGAATTGCCTGCCCCACAAGACGCACGTTGTGCTTACTAACTCCTATTTTCGGATTGTCGAGCCACGTGCCATCCTCGATTGAAAACCGCCAGTGGTGCCATGGGCAGGCCACAGCGCAGCCATCGATGTAACCCTCTGCCAGCGAGGCGCCTTGATGGGGACAAAAGTCGTCGATTGCAAAGTACCGTCCCTGATGCAAGAACACTGCCACCATACAATTGCCAACGGCAAAGGCCCTGCCCTGCCCTTCGACAATCTCTCCTACCTGCGCGACAGTCAAAAACTCTGGCCCTACCGGTTCATCGGGAAACAGCGGAAGATCGTTGGCTGTAGTCATCTACCGAACCTGGCTTTCCATTGCGACGGTCAACATCATCCATTGTAAATACTGCCCCATGCACGTTTCGTCGATGCAGGGAATGGTAGTGTGCGTCAATCGAATACCCGTATCACGAAAAATACTACGAGTCCGCTCCACACATTTGGCATGATATTGCAAGTAGGTTTCGACGTGTGACATATTCACGCGAGTAAAAACTTTTTGCCCAATCTCGACCGGTGAAGCGTCGTTCTGCGTACAGTCGACATACAGGGCATCAAAACGCGTCGCTTGACTCGTAATGCAATGGACCAATTTATTCGCGTAAAGCTGACTTGCGCTGCGAGCCAATGGCGGCCAGTCGATCTCAAGCGACTTGCCGAGGCAGGCTGCTACGACCCAGCGATACCAGTCTGCTGTAGCCTTCAGCGACCGGCCATCGACACTCAGCACGCGGCACTTGACACCCGCATGACGCTCCAGCATGTGATTGATGGTCGCGAACTGAAGCACGATATTATTCTCTACTAGCGAACTTAAGTTAAAATGCTCGCTGATCGACGCGGCACCTTCGAGCAGTTTCATCACGTTGATACCCATCAGCGCTGCGGGTACCAAGCCCGCCACCGACAGCACTGAAAAACTTGGTTCCAAACCGGCTGGTAAACTGAAAAACATTTGGCAACCGAATTCTGTCGCTTGCTGTCGGACCTGACTCGCCTCGCGTGCCACACACACACATCGGCTGCGAAACAATTCCTGATCGTGTCCGCAACTGGTCAGCAGTGCCTGTGAAAACACGCGCAGATGCGCTTGGGTTGCACTGGCCACTTCGTTGGACTCATTCTCGGACGCTTCACTGGACTCGTCGAGCAAGACTAGCGCCCAACTTTCGGAGACATTGCTAGCCGCCAACGTGCGATGTGCGCCCAACAGTTGCAGCAACCCCTGGATGGCATCGTTGTCGCAATGGTTCTCTGCAAAATAGATTCGTGGGCGACTGCCGCGCGCACCGCGCGAAAGCTCGTTGAAGTAGGGTTGGCAACACGATTCAAAGAGCGCTCTTGGACCGGCTTGTAAAAGTTGACTGCCGAGTATCACGACTCGGTCGACCTCGGCCATCATTTTTTTCGTGGTCGCCAGCACACGGGCCAATTCGCTCGTTTGGCGGTCCGACACGTACTCGCCCAATTGCCGAGCTGGCAGCGTGCAGACCTCTGCCTGCGAGACGGCCTGGACAGACCACTTGGGCAAAATGGCTGCTGGCCAGCTATCGTGCGCTAGACATGCGGCTGAGGAATCGAACTGGAGTGTTAGTGGCAAAGCTGGTCTTTCATAGGGCAGCGGGGCACAATCTGGGCCCCGAGGCTGCTACTTGACACTCGGCAGCCGACTGGTATTCTTTGACGCAGCTTGTGGTGGCGAGTCAAGCACATGTGTTGGCTCGCGAACAGGGAACTCCGGTGAAAATCCGGGACGGACCGGCCGCTGTAAGTCGCCAGTATCGCCGAAAGCACTACGCTTGTTAATGCTTGTTCTGCGATGCACCAAGACCTTCTTCTTAGAAGTGCCATTGTCTGCCGCTCGGCTATGTGCCCGCGACCAGATGAGAAGGCTGTAAGGTCTTGAGGGTGACAAGTCAGAAGACCTACCCCAAGCAACAACGTTAATTGTCCTCCGGTAACAGGACCGACGTCAGTGCCGCGCCGATGCGTGTCTCTGAAGTACATGTCACATTTCTCGGAAGACAGGCTGCCTCCATGCGCCTAAATTCTGCCTTTACGCTGGTCTAGTTGTTGGTGGTGATCGCCGTGATCGGTGTGCTCATCGGTCTCCTGCTGCCCGCGGTGCAAGCGGCTCGCGAGGCCGCACGGCGCATCCAGTGCTTCAATAATCTGAAGCAGATTGCGCTCGCGCTTCACAATTACGAATCCGCACATCGCTGCTTGCCCGTCGGCTGCGTCGGCTGCCGAGCACCGAAATATCCCGCCCCAGCCAGCTTCAAGTTCGTGCAGAATTCATGGAATCTCCTAATACTCCCACAATTGGAACAGGGTAATCTTCATGCTCAGTTCGATTTTGGAGCTTCCTTTAGAGACGCTGTCAATCGCACGCCAGCCAGCACTGTTTTGCCCGTCTTCTTATGCCCCAGTACCGCGACGACGGCTCGAACTGGAATGACCAGTGGCGACTTGAACCGCAATGGCACGTGGGAATCCGGCGAGGATCTCGCTTGGACCGACTACGGCGGCTTATATGGCGTGTCGCACAACGGTCCGTACTTGCCCCAGCACGAAGGAGCCATGCTCTACGACGTGCGCGTTGAGTTTCGCGATATCACCGACGGCACGTCCAACACGGCAGTCATTGGGGAATGCACGGGCCGCGACGAAGCGGCCCAAAGCGAATGGGCCGATGGCTACAACCTCTTCGACCAAAGATTCGATAATCCGATCAATCGATCGCAAAACAACGAACTATTCAGCGACCATCCCTCCGGCGTAAACACGGCCTTTGCCGATGGTCATGCGCAGTCGCTCAGCGAGCACATCGATCAAATCGTACTCAACGCCCTGCTCACCAAAGCAGGACACGAAGTTTTCCAGTTTCCCAACTAGCAGTCGATGTAGAAAGTTGTCTTTCATGCGATTCCTTAGTCTGTCAAATCGGTTTTCCACATGGCCACGATTAACACTAAGCAGTTGCTTGGTGCTGGCAATAGTTGCCGGCTTGGCCACACCTGCGGCCCTGGCTGGCGTCGTCAATAGCTTCGCCGACATCACCAACTGGACGGGCAGTGGTGCCAATCGCGCCGCCCTGGTCATCGACTGGGCAGACGGCCAAGATGCCCTGGTATGGGGCTATCGATTCGATACCGCCAAGTCCGCAGATCTGGTGCGAGCCGTCGTGGAAGCCGACTCCAGACTGTATGCGAAAGTAGAACAGTTTGGCTTTGGCCAGTTCATCCACGGTCTGGGCTATGACCGCAATAGCGCTGGCTTCTCGATCTCCAGCGGCTCGAATTTTGGCGCAAGTGGGTTCCTGCTGAGCGGAGCCCGCAACGGCGCGACCGCCACGGATCCCGCCGATTCTTATCGGGAGACGAATACCAGCTTCACTGAATCTTGGGGATTCTGGTTCGCAACGGGCGAGAACTATCCCGCTGGCGCTTGGACCGAGTCGGGCGTTGGAATCAGTGACCGACAATTGGTCAACTCGTCTTGGGATGGCTTCCGCTTCAACTCAACTACGGGGCCTGGTACAGCGGTGGCCGCAGTACCAGAACCCAGCGGCCTAGCACTCACCGGCTTGATCGCTGGGTCCGTTATGGCCCTGCGAAGAAAACGACGTGTGGCAGCGGGACAACGTTGGGGCTGGCTAGATCGAATGGAATGGAGATAATTTGTCCTTTTCGAAGCGGCCACAACTCAACTTTGCGAGACCCCATCGATGGACATGCATACGCTGACACGCGACTTGCAAGTAAAGAACCAAACCAAAATCGTCATGTTGGTGGGCGACGGGTTGGGCGGGCTACCGCTGGCACCGGGTGGCAAGACCGAACTGGAAACCGCGCGCACACCCAACCTGGACGCATTGGCGACCCGAGGGGTCCAGGGGCTTTCTATTCCCGTCAAGCCCGGCATCGCACCTGGCTCTGGACCCGGACACTTGGGGTTGTTCGGTTACGACCCGCTCAAGTACCAGATCGGTCGTGGCGCGCTGGAAGCGACAGGCATCGGGTTCAAGTTGCAGCCGGGCGATGTCGCCATCCGCTGCAACTTTTGCACGCTCGATGCGGACGGCAACATTAGCGATCGCCGTGCAGGGCGCATCGCATCGGAAGAAAGCGCACCGATCGCTATCTCGCTGCGACAAATAACCATTGCCGGAATCGAAATTTTTGTAGAGCCCGTCAAAGAGCATCGCTTTGTCGTCGTCTTCCGCGGAGCTGGCTTGGGTGACAACGTGAAGGACACCGATCCGCAGGCCACCGGAGTGCCGCCACTGGAACCGATCGCCGAAGACAAACCCAGCCAGAAGACAGCCGACGTTGCCAAGGAGTTCCTCAGACAAGCCAAAGCCATTCTGAAAGACCAAAAGAAAGCCAACTTCCACACCATGCGCGGCTTTGCCTGTCGGCCCGATATGCCAAGCTACCAAGAAGTCTACGGATTACGCGCTGCGGCGATTGCCGTATATCCAATGTACAAAGGTTTGGCTAGTTTGGTCGGCATGGATATCGTCGGCACCGCGACGACTCTCGACCAGCAGATGCAAGTACTGAAAGAAAACTGGGACAAGTACGACTTTTTCTTTATTCACTTTAAGTATACGGACAGCACGGGCGAAGACGGCAACTTCCAAGAAAAAGTAAATCAGACCGAAGCCCTCGACGGCTGCTTGCCCGCCATCGTCGCGCTGGGGCCGGACGTACTCATCGTGACCGGCGATCATTCGACTCCTGCCTATTTGAAGAGTCATAGTTGGCATCCTGTGCCCACCCTGCTGGTCTCGGATTGCTGCCGCCCCGATCCGCACACATCCTTCGGCGAAACACAAGCCATCACCGGCGGACTGGGGCAGTTCGAAGCTCAATACTTGATGCTGTTGGCCCTTTCCAACGCAGGCCGAATGGGTAAGTTCGGGGCATAGCGGCCTATCCATCCTGCCACCGTAGCCGGCTCGATAAACGAAAAATTCGCGACGATCATGATGCATCCAAACGTCATCATCCCCAGCGCGACAGCGATACCGCCATGTACTAACACGGCCATAGCGAGTGCGATTGGCCGAGTCATCCTGGGCCAAACGAGAGCGCAGTAAAACGTTTCCCAAAAAATAGTAACTGCAGTGAGCGCGGCAATCGCAAATCGCCAATGTCCAAGCCACGTGATGTCCAGCGATTGGTATTCGTAATTGACCGCCGTATACCACATCGCGCTACCGTCGTACCACATCTCGCCTCGCATCTTGCTCAGTCCGCCAAACAGATAGATGACACACAGATGCAACTGGATTAGACGCGTCGCGATATTGTTCCCAACGGTCCCGCGGCACTCCGGCCGCATCCAACTAATACCCTTCTTGCGCCGGAGCCAAGCGTCCACACTGTACACGCTGCCACAGGATGAGATGATTAAGTACATCGAGAGCATGACCACGATTTGATCCAGCCCAAACAGTGCGCCTGTCATGCGGTGGCAGACCATCAATGTCATCCACCAGGCTAGTGGCACCATCCAGCGCGTGCATAGCCCGACCATCATCAGCAGGCTGGCCAGGATGGCAATCGCCTGATGCAACAGCAACACAGTTGGGTTGTCGATAGCCCATAGCCAACTCCAGGCCCAATCGCCTCGGTGCAATTGTTGAATCAGCGGCCCAGTCAGCCAGGCGCTGGGTCCCATGAAATCACTGGCGAGACTTGCCCAAACAATGTGGACGTAAGCCAGCATGGCGCCACAGGCGATGCGTATGACCGCCAACGTCTGTGGCTCTCGCGGACTGAACCAAAACCAATCCCAACCTATAGCCAACTCGCGGAACCAGTTGGCCACTTCGTACACTCGTTCCTTCACGGTCGTACCTCCTCAGCTCTGCCGGCTGGCTTGCGAATTTCCAGCGGAGGTTTCACGACTGGGCCAAATGGGGCATCGGGAAGTGTCAGGTAGAGTGTGGGAGAATCCAATGGCAGTTTCTGTAGAAAAACTTCGGTATCGCTGGGCAAGCGATGTTCCAATCGCTCGATACGGACGGCCGTGGCTCCGTATTTCTCGGAAACATGTGCGGACATCGAATCTCGGACCGATTCGTAGAGCTGCCGCTCCGCCCGCCAATCGCGGGCTAAACGCGGATCGCCCTCAGCCAACTCGGCTTGAAACGGCGGCACATGCAGCTGGTGTAGAAACTCCGCCAACATAAAGTGTCGGTGGTAGAGCAGCCGCGGCCACTGTTGGCGCTTGTCTGGAAAAACCAAGGATTGTCGGCGACCGTCGGGTAGCTCCAACTGGCATTCCATCAAGTGACTTGACAGGGGCTCAGGTGCAAAGAAAAAGTAGCCGTGATTGAAGTATGCGAATTCAATGTACGGTGCCAGTGCTAGGCGGGCTGGATCGGAGGCTGGCGAAGTACCTCGAGCGCTCCGCGTGAAAAAGCGAAAGGGCTCGGCAGTAATTGCCAGTAGATGAATCAGCAGCACACAACTGATGGCAATCTTCAATGCTGGAGCCAGCCGTTTGTCCGTTGCAACTTTCGAAGTTGGTTTTTGCGCCACGCTCGATCGAACACCTTTCTTCGCTGAGGATCAAACGGATAACTAGTATGGATTCTCTGGCGTGGCATTGGCTTCCAGCCTGTCGATTCCGCTATGACAGGCTGGAAGCCTATCCCACTTATTTTCCGCTCGAACCCAAGGCGACTGGCAATTCAGTTCCTACACCGTCGTAGCTGGAGTCACCAGACTTCAATCCGCAGGAACCCAAGTCTGGTGACTCCAGCTACGGTTAAATTTATTTCCGCCACGGCCCTAGAAAGTCGCATTCTAGCGGGGCGGCCCATGGAATATCAGGGTACCTTCAACCCGCAACGCGAGCTAAGACTGTCTGCCATGACGGTCTTTTGCAGCCGAGTCGCAAGTCCATGGTTGACTCCTCCATGGATGACTCCTCCACAAATAGAAAAAGACCCTTGCCGGATGTGCGCGACAAGGGTCTTTTGTGAGATTCTTAGCACTTCAAAGTAAGCAAGCATTTCTCAGTGGAGACCACTGAGCCACGCTGGCAGCAAACTAGCGAGCGGCGATCACGTCGGTTGAGCTTGCGAAATCGAACGTCAATTGCAATCGGTCTCCGCCGATCAGACGAACGTTTTGTCGTTTGACCTGTCCTTCGTATTCCACTTCGATTTCATAGTCGTCCCACTGCTGACCTGGCTTCAGTCGGCTAGTACGGAACGTACGCGTCAGGCCTGTCGCCTTCGTCTCATTTCCAGCCAGCAAGACTTTCGCACCCTCAGGTAGATTCAAGGTTACGGCAGTCTCCACTGTGCTCTGGCTATTCTCAAAAGCAAATTGGACCTGTTCCTGGGCTCCCGCAGACACGACAAGCGTCTTTTCGTCAGACAGGACCTGTCCGTCAGAGCCTGTCATTTCGGCGCGCACTTGGAACTTGTAGTCCTTGCCAGACTTTAGGCCATGGCTCACGAACTTGCGAACCGCACCGGTGCTGGACGTTGCGTTGCCGTTGACGAACACCTTGGCATCCGCGGGCACGGCAACGGTGAGGTAGACAGCATCGCCACTGGCCTCGACGTTCGAAACCATACTCGCAGCACCAAAACCAGACTCTGTCGAAGCTCCGTAGAACGAGCTGCCCGTGCTGCCATAGCCCATGGATGTTCCAGTGCTGCCGTAGCCCATGGATGTTCCTGTGCTGCCGTAGTTTACTCCGGAGCTATAGCCTGTACTTCCGTAGCTTACGCCACCGGAGCTACCACCCGAGTAAGCGCTGTAACCAGTTGCATAGCCGCCGCTGGATCCGCCACCGCTGGAAGCGTAACCGTAATAACCTGTTGAGCCACCCGAGCTAGCGTAGCTACCGCTGCTGCCGTACGCAGCACGTCGGGCTGCGTGTCGAGCATGCTTGGCTGCCATGTGATCGTGAATGCGACTTGACATTCGCTGCAACAGGCCTGGGCCACCGCTACTGCCGCCCGAGGAACCACCTACCGAGCTGTAGGCCGCAGCATAACCGCCACTGCTGGCACCTACGGCATAACCGCCACTACTGGCACCCACGGGGCTACTGCCGTAGCTGCCGCCACCGCTGCTGCCGCCACCGTGGAGGACTCCCCAACCGGCTTGTAGATCGCTGGAACTAAACGTGACAACTGTGCCGAGCAGCAGCCCAGCAACCGAACCAACTAGATTGAACTTCATGTGTGTAGATACTCCATAACCTGAGCGGAATGTTCCCGGACCAATTGCAGTTCCGGCCCTGCGTACAGCATACCCGAAGAGGGGTTGCAATCAAGGAGGTTGGGTAGTATTTGCCGAATAACCAAAGCTGGAAAGCTGCTACAGTAGCGTAGCTTACGCAGTGACAAAGTCTAGCCAAACTACGTACTTATCTCGAGCATCTATGACTTACAGACCGACGGCTTCGAGCTGAATATCGTCGAATCCGGCTTCTCCAGTTGCACCGAATAGTCCGATGGAAACGATGGCTTCACGGCATTCGACAGGCACGCGAAAGACCTTGCTTTCCGCCTTCCAGTCTCGAGTACCTCGAAACGTGCCCAGCCACTGTGTAGACAGCAAACTACGCTGCTCATCATAAAATCGCAGCGTTACCGCAGGTAGCTCATCGCGGTCACTTCCCGGTTTGACGTCGGTCAATTTGACGGAGGCGGAGAGCCGTATCCGCCGGACTTGGCGACCATCCAAAGCAACACCCTGTAGCAAATTGGTTGGGCTACCTTGGGATTCATTGCTAAAACTGACGAAGTGACGTCCTTCTGGCGAATCGTTGGCCGAATGCCAACTCGCACCTCGCTCATAATACCAGCCGGGCATGACGCCGGTCGCTGGCGGTGGTTCCTCAAAACCACCATTGACCAGAGCCGGTTTGGCGGGGTCGGCATGTACCTTTCGCCGCTCTTCGGCCGCGCCCGTCATGGGCACAAACAAGGTCGGTCGCAACGACTCGCGCTCGAGCTTCCCATCCTTTTTTCGCATCAAATACAAAGTTTGCTGGTAGCGCTCTCCGACCGGAATGATCATCAAACCGTCCTCCACCAGTTGGTCGACCAACGGTTGCGGCACATTTTCGGGACTACAGGTCACAATGATCCGATCAAACGGAGCATGTTCCTCCCAGCCCAAATAGCCATCGCCAATCTTGGTGAATACGTTTTTGTAGTCCAAGGAATCGAGCACTTTCTTGGCCTGGTTACCCAGTTCCGGAACAATTTCGATCGAATAGACCTCTTTGACCAAGGGACTCAGTACCGCCGCTTGGTAACCGCTGCCAGTTCCAATTTCCAATACTTTGTGCTCGGGTAGTGTTTCCAGTTCTTGGGTCATAATGGCTACAATGAACGGGCTGCTAATGGTCTGCGACGAACCAATTGGCAGCGCTCGATCGTAATAGGCTTGATTGCGCACGTTGAGCGGCACAAACTCATGCCGCGGCGTATTGCGGACAGACTCGACAATGCGTTCGTCGGTCACGCCGCCAGGCACTAGAACCTCGCGGATTAGTTGCTCTCGGGCTTGGCTGTAATCCATAAAAGGTGGCAATCCAGCTTGTCCATTTCCTGTTCGGCAGGGTAGCGCTAGGCCTAGCCCCATCGCTAGATATAACAATGGTCCGAAGCGCATAGCTATTCCCCCATTCCTAGTGTTGACTGACCCAACCATCAGCGATTGCCAGAAGATCAGCGGTCATTTGACCCCTACATCTTAGCCGCACGTTTGAGTTTACCCCGTGCGTAAGACCAACATTTGTAGTGCCAAACCGAACCCTGCGCCCTATGTTTGGAGTAACCCGCAAGTTGTTCACACCACAAGCCACACAAACGTCACACGCGAAACAATAGCTTGCCGACTAAGTTTACGCTGCTCGGAGTGCCGAGTAAACAACTTGCCGGGGTGCATTGGGCTGGTAGGGGAACTAGCCGATCGGGCCCCATTCTCGTTGCCCAGTCAATGTACCTCAACCCGAGCGGATGGATTCGCCATGTTGATCAAAAAGCCTTTCGCAACACTTTCAAGTTTAGCTTTGCTGTGCGCTGGGAGCTTGAACCTCGCCATCGCAGCCGAGCGGCCAACGATGAATAAGACGCGCGACCCACGTCCAGACATTCTCGCGCATCCGCTGTACTACGCACATACCGAATATCGCCGCGAATACAATCGCCCGCGCATGGTACCCGGCTGGATTGCAGCACAAATTGCGCCCACCAGCCAGGAAGCTATGGTCTGGTACGAAAATCTGCAAGCTGGCAACTACAACGGCAAGGACTGCCCACCGGTCTATAAGTCGTATTATTACCCCAAGCCATGGGAAGTCCTACTGACGGGCCCCCGCCCAGATTTCGCCACGGCTGCCAACTCGTCCTCGACACAGCGGTCTAGCGCAGCCAACGTTAAAAACAGGGCCTACAATCAAACAGCTCCCGCAGAACCTTCGACATTACAGCAGGTTCCTAACGTACCCGAGCCTGTCAAGTTGGCCCCTTTTAATCCGAAGTGATACCGCCGAATGTTTGTTGTATGCCGTGCTCGATCGCGTCGACAATTTGTTCGACGTGTTCAGGCCGAACACACAGCGGCGGAATGATCGGAATGACGTTACCCAAGGGCCGCAACCAAACTTCGCGCTGCATAGCGGCTTGACATACCAAATGCCCTCGGCGTTCCGACCAAGGGAAGGCAGTTTGCTGCGCGCGGTCCGACACCAACTCGACCGCCGCTATCAGTCCTTGTCGCCGAATACTTCCAACCGCCGGATAGCGCAGCAGCCTCGTTAGCCTCTGCTCGAGATATTCGCCTTGCTGAATTACATTGTCCAGCACAGCCTCTTCGTCGAAAAGCTCCAGCGTAGCTAGCGCGGCGGCGCAACCCAGCGGATTTCCACCAAACGTGTGCCCGTGGAAAAAAGATCGCGATGCATGATACGGCCCTAAAAAGGCATCCCACACGCGCCGCGTGGTCAGCGTGGCCGCCAGAGGCAAGTAGCCGCCGCTGAGGCCCTTCCCAATACATAGAAAATCCGGTGCGACCTGTTCCCATTCACAGCCCCACAACTTGCCCGTCCGACCCATTCCAACCGCGATTTCATCAGCAATCAAGAACACATCGTGCTCACTGGCCAACTCGCGCAAGCCGCGTAAAAATCCACTGGGATGAACGACGATGCCCGCCGCACCCTGCACGAGCGGCTCGACGATAACGGCAGAAATGCGACTGGAGTATCGTGAAAACAACTTCGCATATTCGGCCAAGTAGTATTCAGCGGCCTGCTCGAAAGCCACACCCGAGGGCAATCGATAGCCATCCGGGCATGGTCCACGCACGACGTCGAACAACAGCGGATCGAACATAGCATGGAATCGACTGACACCCCCTACGCTCACGCTGCCCAACGTGTCGCCATGGTATGCGTTTCCCACGGCGAGAAACAAATCCCGCTTCGGCTCCGGCAGTTCACGCTGTCGCCAATATTGAAACGCCATCTTGAGCGCTACTTCGACAGCACTCGAACCATCGCTGCTGAAGAACACACATTCCAGCCCTGGCGGCGACACATCGACCAGTCGTTTGGCTAGCCTAATCGTGGTCGAGTTACTCATTCCCAGCGATGTGACGTGTGCGACCTGATCTAGTTGCTGGCGAATAGCCGCATCGATTTTAGGATGCCGATGACCATGCAGATTGCACCACAGGCTACTGACTCCGTCCAGCAGACGCCGTCCGGTTTGATCGAACAACCAAACCCCTTCGGCTCGATCCACGATTAGTGGTTCATACTCGGACATCTGAGTGAACGCATGCCAATAATGCTGGCGATCCCAGCTCCGCAAATCGTCCAGAGCTTCGTCCACTACCAATGCATTTCGACCGGCGCGTTGGCACGCACACCGAGCATGGCACTGGCGCTATCGCCAACCAGGACAATTTTCAGCGGGCCATCCGCAGCCACCACCGCTACCAACGTCATCGCCGGTTGGCTGTGATCCACGGGAAATAGTCCGAACGTTTCATGTTCGTCGACGACCACACGCAACGAAGCATCCCGAGGCACATCGATCAGTCGAGCGCCGAGAATATCGGTTATTAGATTGCCCGAGTCGTCGATTTCAACGACTTTTCCGGAGAGGTTTCCTGACACTGCTGTCGTCTCTTGGCTACCAAACATGTTCCGTCGGCCAAAGCCAATCCTCCTGACAAACCCCGAGGCGACGGTGCGATCCTGGTTGCTGCGCCGCCTGACACTTTGACCCGAATTGTAACAACACTCCCTAAAGTTTTTGCGCTCACAGGCCATTATTCGCAAAGATAATTTGTTGGCACATCTCGCGAACCAGCTTCGGATCCGCGTTTGGGTTCTTCTTCTTGGCCGCTCCTATCAGGGCTCCCAGCCCTTTCAAATTGCCTGCCTGCACCTGCTCGACGACCTTGGGATTCTCAGCCAACAGCTCTCTACACAGCGAATCCAACGCGTCCAGGTCGACCGACTCGATTCCCAATGCGCCTTTTGCAATGGCCAAGTCGCTGCCGGGGTGAGCCAGCCAATACTGTAAAACGTCTCTGCCGCGCGCGGTGTCCACTTCGCCGCCCTCAACGGCTAACAACAATTCCGATAACTGGTCAGGTGAAACGGGAAATTCGGCAATAGTCCAATTGTTTTCATTAAGCGTTCGCAGAACGTCCTGCTGAATCCAGCTACTGACCCGCTTGGCCGGTGCGCCCGCCCCAACCGCCTGGCAAAAATATTGGACCAACTCTCGCCCCTGAGAAACGATCACATCCGCATCGTACGGTTTCAAGCCGTACTCCGTCTCCAATTTCGAGCGCAACTTTGCCGGCAATTCCCCCAACAAATTGCGGGATTCCTGCAGTTGCCCAGCGGAAATTCGCACAGGCACTAGATCGGGATCGGGAAAGTAGCGGTAGTCGCTCGATTCTTCCTTTTCGCGCTGGGGTACCGTCGTACCTGACACATCATCCCAGCCGCGAGTTTGCTTTGGCGACTGTCCGATTTCCTTTCCAGTTTTCTGCCAAGCGTCGTACTGACGCTGGCATTCGTATTGCAAGGCGCGTTCGACCGCTCGAAAGCTATTGAGGTTCTTCACTTCAACAATAGGAGTCGCCACCGTACGCCCTTCGCGCTGGATATGCAAATTCACATTGGCATCCACGCGCAGGCTACCCTCCTGCATGTTGCAGTCTGAGACATCTAGGTAGGTGAGCAACAATTTCAGCTCGGTCAAAAATGCTTTAGCCGCTTGCGACGAACGCAGGTCCGGCTCGGTGACGATCTCCAGTAGCGGCGTACCCGTACGATTGAGGTCGATACGACTATCCGCCTTGCCCGCCGCCTCATCGTGCATACTTTTGCCCGCGTCCTCTTCCAAGTGAGCTCGCACCAAACGCACGCGCAGCGTCTCGCCTTCGCGGTCTGGATCGGGAAACTCCAAGTAGCCTGGGCCACAAATGGGCTGATCGAATTGACTGATCTGATAGCCCTTGGGAAGATCCGGATAAAAATAGTTCTTGCGATCCCATTTGGTTTCGCTTGCAATCTGACAATTCAATGCCAGTCCGGTTCGGATCGACAATTCCACTGCCCGCTCGTTCAGTACAGGCAGCGATCCGGGATGGCCTAAGCAAACCGGACATACTTGCGTATTTGCCGGCCCGCCGAACGCGGTCGAACAGCTACAGAAGAGCTTCGACGACGTACTTAGTTGAACGTGAACTTCGAGTCCAATGACCGTTGTGTAGGGAGCTTGTGTCATCGACCCACCCCGCTTGATTGGCCATCCGCCAAGGGCTGACTACCGGCAATACAGGGCGTAAAAAAATCCGCCTGCTGCAACTGGTAGGCGGTATTCAGCAGTCGCGCCTCGCCTAACACGGGCGCTTGCAATTGGATCGCCAGCGGCAACCCAGTCTGATTAAAACCCGCCGGCAGCGACAGCCCAGGCACACCGGCCAAGTTCGCGCCCACCGTAAACAAATCTTCCAGATACATTGTCACGGGATCGTTTACTTTCTCGCCAACACCAAACGCCGGCGTCGGCGTGACGGGTCCCAGCAATATATCCACCTGCTCAAAAGCACGATGATAATCGTTGGCGATCAGCCTGCGAACTTGAAGTGCTTTTTTGTAATAAGCATCATAATAGCCCGCGCTGAGTGCGAACGTCCCGAGCATAATCCTGCGTTTTACTTCGGCACCAAAACCCGCACTGCGACTGCGTGCGATCATCGCGTCGAGCGGACTGTCCGCACCAACCTGTCCCAATTCGCGAAATCCATAATGGACCCCATCATAGCGCGACAGATTGCCACTCGCCTCACAGGGTGCCACTAGATAGTAGGTTGCCACCGAATATTGCGTATGAGGCAAGTGGATATCGACCAGCTCCGCGCCTAGCTGCTGAAGCAATTTTTGGGCTCGCTCGACCGCAGATCGAATATCCGGATCCAGCGCGCGACTTTCGATGTGCTCGCGAATCACGCCGACCTTCATACCACTAAGCCGATCGCCGAGCGTGGCCGTGTAGTCGGGTACATCCGCCACGAGCGAAGTGGAGTCGCGCGGATCGTGGCCAGCCAATAATTGCAACGCAGCAGCCAAGTCCTCGACGCGATGCGCCAGCGGTCCAACTTGATCCAAGCTGCTTGCGAAAGCGACCAAGCCATAGCGGCTTACGCGACCGTAAGTCGGTTTGAGCCCGCACACTCCGCAAAACGCCGCCGGTTGCCGAACGGAACCGCCGGTGTCCGAGCCGATTGAGAGCGGTGTCAGCCCAGCCGCCAACGCCGCCGCCGCCCCGCCGCTGGAGCCCCCGGGCGTGCGTTTGATGTCCCAGGGATTGCGAGTTACGCCATGGACGCTCGTTTCCGTGCTGCCGCCCATGGCAAACTCATCCATGTTCGTCCTGCCCAGCGGGACCAGACCGGCGTCCTGCAATCGCTGCACTGCCGTTGCCGTGTACGGCGGACGGAAGGTCTCCAGCATCCGCGAGCCACAAGTCGTCGGCACACCTTGCTGACACAACACGTCCTTGATTGCGACGGGGACTCCCGCTAGGGGCGACGAAAACTCACCAGCCGCGATCCGCTCGTCGGTCCGACTGGCTGAATTCAGCGCCGCTTCGCGATCTACGTGCACGAAGGCATTGAGCGGTTGGTCTGCGAGCTGATCCTTGGCCTCGATCTGGTCCAGAAAATACTCGGTCACTTGTCGGCTGGACAGCTCCCTGGCTGCGATCTGGCGACCGATTTCAACAGCGGATAATTCTTGAATCTTCATGGCTGAGAGCTTAAGCCAGTCAGTTCAAACCGGCAAGATGCAGTCGGCCCAAGCCACCGCCAACTAGCTGGCAATCACAACCCCACGCGTCAGCAAGGGACCGAGTTAGGCCCAATCCTTCGCTGACGCGTCGGGTTGTGTAAAGAATGCTCGCTGACGCGTTGAGTCAATGAAAACCCGCGATTCGGCGCCAATTGCCGCTGTCCAATCCACGCTTCGTAGCATCAAAAATCGCAGCCCCGCACGAATAGCAAGATGATCACGATCGGCAGCGGTAAGCCGATGAGCCAAGCGATTAGACCGTACTTTATCTTGCCGCCACGACCATCTCGCTTATTCATTTTTCGCCTCCGGAAGTCATTAGTTGAAACGCACTGCCCATTAAATTGGGGACGCTCAAACCGCAAAGCAATTCGTGGGCCATTTTGCAAAACGCCCACATAGTCCCAGCGTTTGAGCTATGTTGCCTATTTGGATTACCTTCCGGCCCAACCACCTCCCCGAGGCCAACCGCCTCCCTTTTGAAAGATACCTGCTCGTTGCACGACCAGTTCACGCATGGATTGGTTGATCCTCTATCAGTCTAGCCGCCAATCGAGCATGTTGTCGGCTCGATCACGAACGAATCGAGCTTGGTACATCACATGCTTTTAGTTGGCTCCAGCCAGAACGTTGGTTTTGAGACCTAGAAGGCCGTCGTTATCGAACTGAGTTTGAACCTAATGACATTTTGTGTAGGCATTAAAGTCCGCGAGGGAATCGTAGCCCTGGCCGATACCCAAATCGTACGCGGCAGCGAACGCGTCAGTAAACAGAAGCTGGCTGCACTGGACATGGAGCAGCAGCCACTGTTCGCAATGACCAGCGGCCTGAGGTCGGTACGCGATAAGACATTGACCTACTTGGACGAAGCTCTAGAAAGTCAAGCGGTTCCTTGCGACCGCGTTTTTCGCATCGTCAATATGTTCGGCGAGCAGCTTCGCAGAGTCCGCGCCGAGGACGGGGTTGCTCTAGCCAATAGCAATTTGTCATTCAACACCCACGCGATCATCGGTGGGTGCCTTGCGGGAGACCGCGAACCGCAACTGTTCTACGTGTATCCCGAAGGCAACTGGGTCGAGGCGGCCACCGACTCACCGTACTTTATTGCCGGGCGAACGACTTATGGCAAACCGATTCTCGATCGACTGTTGACCTACGAGACTTCGATTCGACAGGCTATGGCCCTAGCTCTCTTGGCATTCGATGCCACACGCATGAGCGTCACCGATGTCGATTGCCCTATTGATATGGCCGTCATCCCGAGCGACGTACGGCAAGTCACCTTTCACCGATACTCGCAGAATGAAATTTCGCTGGTAACGCAGTGGTGGGACCAAACTCTGTCAGAGGCACTGGCGGCGATGCCCATGGACTGGACCAGTAGCCTCCTCCCGCGCACGACAATCAGCAGTTAGAAGTCTAAGTATGACAAGCGTTCAGCGTCACAATTTTTCCATTCCAATTAGAACCCAAGAAAAAATTTTATGACTCAGATCGAAGTCGGCTGTGAGTTGATTTATCAAGTTCCCGTGCAAACCGTCTTTCTGTTTCAGATCGAGGCTGCACGCACGCAACATCAACAAGTCCTTACCAGCAATTTGTACACTAACCCACAAGTTACTATCGAGAACTGTCAGGTCGGAGAGGACATCCACCAAATGCAACGGATGGTCGTCGACCCGTGCCAGTTGCAAGTTTCCTATCAAGCAACTGTCGGGCTTTCTCCAGAAGTCGATCGTCCAGAGCAGCTCGATGAGTGGAATGCTTCGCAGTTGCCCGTCGATGTGTTGAAGTTCCTAAATCCCAGCCGCTATTGCGAGAGCGACCTACTAGGACGATTCGCGTTTCAGGAATTTGGCCAGATGCAGCGAGGATATGGGCGCGTGCAAGCAATCTGCGACTGGGTCCATGGCCATTTAGAATATGTTTCGGGCAGTACCAACTCGAGCACGACAGCTCGCGATGTTTTGGTGCAAAGGACCGGTGTTTGCCGCGACTTCGCACACTTGGCAATCTCGCTGTGCCGAGGTGTTGGCATCCCAGCCAGATACGTCGCGGGCTACGCAGTGGACTTACAGCCCCCAGACTTCCACGGATTTATGGAAGCCTATCTTCAAGGGACTTGGTATCTGTTCGATCCGACCCAATTGGCCGCCGTGGCTGGTCTAGTTCGGATTGGCACTGGTCTCGACGCAGCCGATGTCTCCTTTGCAACTTTAACCGGCAACGCAGTCTTGCTCGAAAAAAATGTGTGGGCAAATGCATGTAGCGGAAACAACACCACTACCACAAATCAACCTGTTGCCGTATCGACCGCTTGAGCAATCAATTCAAGCCAGGTTCGTCGGTCGCAGCGTAGAGTTTCGACAATGCCAATACTAGGTTTAAAGTCGGAAAATGGATCACCGCCTCGGGACCATCGTAAATGGATTCAATAAACTGTTTAGTCTCGTTCCTCACATAGGCGCGGGCAGCCATGCGTTCTTGCTCTAGCAGCACATAGGCCTGCAGAGTGTCGATGGAGCAATAGTGCTCGCGCTTTTCACCCTCATCAATGCGACGTGTGCTCTCCGAAACTACTTCCACGATCAATACAGGGCAGTCCTGGAATGTGTCGTCGTCAGCATTGGATTCACAAACCACCATTGCGTCGGGATAATAAAAGTACGTTTGTTTGTGCCGACGAATTCGAACTTTGGTGTCTGAGTTGTACGCCTCGCAGCCCGAGAGACTTAATTGAGTGTAGAGGCTACCCAAGACACGCGAAGCGATCCGATTATGGAGGTTGCGGGCACCCGCCATTGCATACACACGACCATCGACGTATTCGTACTTCGTCGTGGATGCTTCCTCTCCCGCCAAATAGTCGGCAACTGAAATCCCTTCGAGCCTGGGAGCACTACTCATTAGCTACGTTCCTAAATTTCGCGAATTGCCGCCCGCACAGTGGGCGACTGTTTTGACCCATCCTAATCCCCCATCCTAATCCCCAGCCGACCGATTTTATAGACGGGATTGGCTGGACAACACCACGTTCACGCTGGGAAATAGTGTCGATGCTGCATTTACGGTTCGACGCCAAATTAGTCTGTTTGACCGCGAAGCGTGCCAAATTAGTTTTTCGGTTATCGCGACGGGCCTAACTACCGAGCTGATTCGAGTGACTATCCCTGACAGGGCGGTTGCGCTGGAAAAACGCCTGCTCACGCATCTGTGGCGAGAGTGCTAGTATTCGCTGGCGTCCGGGTGTTCCTCGTCACCAGCAGATCGAATGCTTGCTGCATTTCGCGAGTAATCGCGGCCAGTTCTCCACGGCGGTGAATAGCCACCTCGGGACATTTAGCTACGGCTCCCAACTCGACGCGATGTTGTAAATTCATGTCGGACAGCCGCGCATAACCGCCACGCACAAGAGCCTCGATCAACGGCTCGGCCTCCGCGACGCTATCCGCTATTGTCCTGTTCAGGGTCTTACAGCACACTTCGGCCAAGCTATCGATTTGGCTTTCAAGCTCTGGGTTGAGCAGTTTCATGGTCGGATCCTCTACATTCTAAATGTTGTCTAAACAGTCTGACCGACATGTGTGCCTTCAGCAAATTCTTCGATGGCCTTAGCGCAAAAGGCTGGCAGGTCGTCTGGATTGCGGCTCGTCACCAAACCTTGATCGCACACGCAGGCTTCGTCGACCCAGGTCGCTCCCGCATTTTCCAAGTCAGTCCTGAGGTTAGGCCACGACGTGACCGTTCGATCGTGGACCACATCAGCTTCGATTAACATCCAAGGTCCATGACAGATAGCAGCCACAGGCTTTGCCGATTTGAAGAAGTCCCGAACAAACCGAACACAGTCCTTGTTTACCCGCAATGCGTCAGGGTTAGCGACCCCACCAGGTAGCACGAGGCCGTCATAATCGTCTGCGCTCACTTGATCAATCGTCTTGTCGACCTGAAACTTGTCTCCCACCTTGTCATGATGCATCCCCTGAATCTTACCGGCTGCGGGGGATACCAGATGCACTGTGGCACCGGCCGCTCGGATCTCGTGCCAAGGTTGCGTCAATTCGCTTTGTTCAAAACCATCGGTCGCTAAGAAGGCGATGCGCTTGTGAGTAAGTAATTCGGAGTCTGCCATCATAATTTCCTGTGCTAAAGAACTTGAAGTAAGGTTGTCCAGAAACTCGCGCCGGTGTGTCGGCAACTAAGGAAGTAAGCAAATGGTGGACCGGTCGCACGTAGACATCCAGTGGAAATCAGTCTTGTAGCTTTAAAACAATCCATTGCGAGCGATTTTCGAATTCAAGCTTCCTGCTCGAAACTGTTTTGGGCTTCGAATAAGCGCCGAGATACGCGTTCAACCATGTCGGAAGATACGGCGTCAGGGCATCCAGTGATGGGACCGAGAAGTCGCTTTGCGGTAGATACAACCATAGCTCGACAGTATCGATTGCCTGCTTGCCAACTTCATCCGAAATCGATCGGGCCTCGCCGCCTCCGAGCCGGATTTCGATGCAGTCCTCAAAACTACCGATCTGCAACGGTTTTCCTGCGGCTACAAACCGATCCAGCACGGACAATCGGTTTGCCAACTTGATATTCAACGCGGCGATGCGTTGATCGAATTCGGCGTCTATCCGCTGCTGCAATTCCTGCTGCGTCAACATCTTCGTCACCGCTTCGGCTGCCGCCATGCTCTCGTCAGCGCGTCGGCTGGCAACCCTCCGCACAATCTTTCCTCGCAAACCAGGCAGGATACTTTCGATGCAGTCGATATCAAGCCGTGTGGTTATGCCAAGCGTGGCGGGCCGCGCTGTGAAATAGTGTCCGTTAAACAAAATAGGCTTCACCGCACTGTATGCTGTCGTTGCACGCGAGTGGATCACCGCTGGACCGTTGGTTCCACATGTCCGTGAATGGACGGTTCCGTTGACTCGACACAGTATTTCTACACCATGCGAGTTCTCGACAAGTTCGCCCGTT
Organism: Pirellulaceae bacterium; assembly: GCA_041741955.1. GTDB lineage: Bacteria > Planctomycetota > Planctomycetia > Pirellulales > Pirellulaceae > Aureliella. The sequence continues at coordinate 70,508 of JBGSJL010000294.1, forward strand.
ACAGTGCCTCGGCAAACTGCCGTGCCGCGCGAGCGAGTTCCTAACACCACGCGATCTACCGCCGCAGTGTGCTCGTAGTCGCGGTCAATGGCTTCCACAATCAAGGCTTTTGGAATCCGAACCCGCGCCTGAAATAGCGACTCTGCATCCGGTACTGGAATCGACTCCGAGGTGTCCTGGATAACCGTTTTAAGCACTGAGTCTTGACCCAGCGCTGTCTGGGTGCAGGCATAAAACCATGCTGCACCCAGAGCCAAGTTGAGCAGTGCAGAGCTTGGATGTCTACCGACTTTGGTGAACGGCAAAGCGCCTCGGAGGTGGTACATCATGGTTGGGTCGGCTCCTAACGGCTGGCAGTTCGGCGGCCGCAACTAGCGACGACCACCCTGGTGTGGTTTGTCAGCCTCATCACGCAAGAAACCTTGCTGAACCGGATAATTCATCAATTGCAATCAGCGTGCCAATAGGCACAAACGCAGCAAGGTATCTCCCCCCGACCACGCGCTGGCAGTTCAACGCGCAACCCGCTCCGAAAGAATGCGACCAGGCACAAGAACTCTCACAATCATTCGCTGTACGGACGGCGAGTTTCACAACCCGCGGCGTAAGCGAGGGATTCGACCCACCTCGGTCCCTCGCCCATGCTTCGGATCCCACGCTTCGGATTATGGTTGCCTCGGATTATGGTTGCCAGCTACGTGGCGCCATCGAAGCGCCATCGAATTTTCTCCAGATATTTCCCCACACTTTCATCGTCACCAAACAAGATTTGGGCCGGAGCATGGCACGGTTTGTGCATAGCTTCGTGGCTGAGACGATTTGTGTGCTACTAGCAATCTCAAAAGTACGTTAACGAGGAGTGTGACTATGTTGGGACGACGCGAATTTGCTTTGATGGGAACAGCAGCCACCGCAGCTACACTGCTGCAGAAAACCGGCAAAGCCCAAGACCAACCGAAGCCTGGCCAGACGAAGCACGCAGACCACCTCAGCGCGGCCCATGCAGCCTGCGCAGAAGCCTGCGGTGCGTGCCAACGCGAATGCGATTCGTGCAGTAGCCACTGCGCGCACCAACTTGCCGCGGGAAAGAAGGAACACGCGTTGAGTCTGGCGAGCTGCCTAGACTGCGCAGATTTCTGTAGCGCAGCAGCCAGCATCGTAGCGCGGGGCGGACCCTACGCAGCCGTCGTCTGCGCAGCTTGTGCGGACGTGTGTGCGAGCTGTGCCAAGGAGTGCATGAAGTTTTCCGACGATACACATATGAAGGCGTGCGCCGAAGAGTGTCGTAAGTGCGAGCAAGCGTGCCGCGACATGCTCAAGCACGCGTCGAAATAACACATTGTGGCTCGACGATTGCCATCGGATGAGCCGCGACGAACTTTAACCCACCGTAATTATGCAACCAGGTCTTTTTACGTGAGGTTGGGAGATCATGCATCGATTGGATCAGGGCACGACGACAAACCAGTTGCTTGCCCGACGAGTTAGCGAGGCTATGCAGCAGGTCGGTTTCCGACAGTTAGCAGTGCTCATCTGCAAAGATGAAGGATCTACAGTGACGCTTACTGGCACTACCGAGACGTATTATTTGAAACAAGTCGCGCAAACGATTGCAGCTAAGGTTGCAGGAGTCGAACGCATCATTAATGACATCGTAGTCAGCGAGTATAAGTCCGATCCACGTGGGCCGGACATTTAGCGTTGGCCGTATTTACGGCAGTCTTTTCTAGTAGGAGAGTGGAGATGAATTGGGATCAGATCAAAGGCAAGTGGAAGCAGGTCTCTGGGCAAGCCCAACAGCAATGGGGTAAGCTCACCGACGATGATTTCACCGTCATCGATGGCAAGCGCGCAGAGCTCGTAGGTCGAGTCCAAGAGCGCTATGGCATCGCCAAAGAAGAAGCAGAGAAGCAAGTCAAGGAATTTGAGAAGTCGTGCAACTGCTAGACACTGAAAACGCTCGTTAAAGCGTTTTCTCACAACCAAAATTAAGCCGATATCACCTTTCTGAGTTCGGCAATCCACTACAAAAATCAATTAGGAAAATTAATATGAATCTAAGATTGGGTATCCCACTGCTCTTGGCCGGTTGCTTGATAGCATCCTCCGCGTTGGCTCAAAACACTGAAACGCCAACTCGAACAAAGGCGGGCGATACCTCGAGAGCCCGGGCTGGTGCGATGGATGGTAAGACCAGGGGTGCCAACATCCGAGCTAGCAAACTTATGGGCATGAATATTCAGAATTCCGCTGGTGAAAGCGTCGGCGCAATTAATGATGTAGTGCTCGATGCGAATACGGGCAAGGTGCGCTACGCTGCGGTAACCTACGGAGGCTTCCTGGGCATCGGCAACAAAATGTTCGCCGTCCCATTCGAGGCTTTCCAGTGCAAGGTTGATCCGAACGACAAGCAAAACCACGTGCTAGTCCTCAACGTTACCCAGCAATCTCTAGAAGGCGCGATGGGCTTCGATGAAGATCATTGGCCAGACTTTGCTGATAAGAAAATGACGATGGAGCTGGATAAACGTTACGGCATCGATCGGACGCTCGACCGAGATACTCGGCTGAACGTCAATGTCAATCGCGACGGAGTCGACGTGGATCTGAAGCGGGAACTCGACAAGAAATAGCCGCTGTCAGTCCAATCGAGCAACTTCCAATTCAAGTCGCCGCCAGCATGTTCGCTTGCGGTGATTTTTGCGTTAAACTTACAAAACAATTCGAGCAACGGAGTTCATTCACATGCGCGCGCTAATAATCCTGGCAGTGATCCTGGCAGTTATGTTTTTTGCTGGTTGGCTAGTGGTCAGCAACAGTGGGGACTCGGCTTCCCTGGAAATTCGCACCGATAAAATTAAGGAAGATACTGCGGAGGTCGTGGAAAACACCAAAGAGGTTTTCAGTGAGGCCGGAGAGCGAATTGAAGACGCGGTTGCCAAGCCCTGATCTCCATCCCTAGCTCGCCGCATAGGTAGATGGGCCTAGCCGCTTGGGCGCTCGCGAGGCGGAGCCTCCAAGCCAACGCGTTAATACCTGACATCAAACACTACGCTTCGCGGACTATGTATTTTTTAATTCTAGGAAACCTCACCATGAGCGGATTTATGGATTGTTGTGGGATGACCGACATCGGTCGGATACGGACCAGCAACGAGGATCAATTTTTGATTGCCGATGTCAGCAAATCGATGCGGGTTCATCAAACCAGTCTTGCGCTCGACCATCAGACGCGTCTTTTCGGCAACACGCAGGGCAAAATATTGGTGGTGGCGGATGGCATGGGTGGACATGAGGCGGGGGAACGGGCCAGCCAACTTGCCACCGACGGTGTGGTCGATTACGTCCTCAACCGCCTAAGCTGGTTCATGGCAGATTCCTGCCACACCGCAGCCGACTTTGAAGAGCAGTTAAAACGCGCACTAATAAGTTGTCAGGACCGCATCGACCGTGAAATCGCTGCCGCGCCGCAGCGCCAAGGCATGGGATCAACTTTGACTATGGCTTACATCGTCTGGCCTAAACTTTTCTTGGTTCACGTCGGAGATACGCGTTGCTACCTGCTTCGCGATGGTGTCCTTGAGCAGCTCACACGCGACCACACGCTGGCTGACTTAGCTTCCGCAGTGTACACTACCAAAGGGCCTCAAGCAGTTGACGACGAAGCGGAAGATGCGAAACCAGCCAGTCGTCCGCTGGCGCACGTCTTGTGGAATGCGATCGGTGGAGGAACCGGTAAAGCACCTCATCCCGATGCCCAAGCGGTGGAACTTCGAATCGGTGATACTCTGCTGCTGTGTTCGGATGGACTGTCTGGATTGCTCTCGCGAAAGCAGTTGCGAGAAATTACTTCGCAAGAAATTGCCACCGACGCCATTTGTGCACAATTGATCGCGGCGGCAAACGAGGCTGGCGGCAAGGACAACATCACCGTCATCGTCAGTCGCTTTGTCGACCGCGTTGCTCCAGCGGCCATGTCCGAAGAGGTCGAGATACCGCTAGTCAAGACCGTAGCCGACACAGTTGAATTTGAGCCCTCCGGTACCAATTAGTCAACGCGGTAAATGTCGCTGAGCTTATCGATCACGCTGGCTAGGTCGATTTCCAAGTCGATCAGCCGTCCCGTGCGAATATCGAAGACCCACGCATGGATATCCAACTTCCCTTCGCGGTAGGCTGCCTGAACTTCCGCCGTCTTCAGCACGTTGATGCATTGTTCCTGAGCGTTCAATTCGACCAAACGATCGTAACGTCTATCGTCCGTTTCGATTCTATCGAGTTCGCGTTTGTGTAGGCGATAGACGTCACGAATGTGGCCGAGCCAGGGGTTCAACACGCCAAGATCATCGGCTTGCATTGCGGCCTTCACGCCACCACAACCGTAATGCCCACACACAACAATATGTTTGACTTGGAGATGTACGACCGCATAGTGGATTACCGACATGGCATTGATGTCGGTATTTGGAACGACGTTGGCAATGTTCCGATGCACGAACAAATCGCCAGGCTCGGCACCTGACATATCTTCGGCCGTCACGCGACTGTCTGAACACCCAATGTATAACACATCGGGATTCTGCCCCCGAGCCAACTTTTCGAAGTAACGATCGTCTACAGACCTTTTCTCGGCTGCCCAACGTTCGTTGTTGGCAAACATTTTAGCCAGCTTCATAATGGGTCATACTGCTTTCTTGACGTTCTCGACAGTCTTCCGCACCGCGTCTTCTTCGGTGGGTAGCTCTTGGTCGTGCTTGGCTTGTAGCGAAGCCCAGTCGATGTGCATTTCCCCGCCGGTCGATTTGTGCTGGTCTGCCCAATTCTGGAGCAGGTCCACGCAAGCGTGATCGATGTAATCTAACGCACGAAAGTGAACGCGAAGTTTGGCTCCAGGCGGCACCTCCTCTAGTTTTGCGGCTAAACGCGGCAGGCCTAGGAAAGTGGCAGAACCCGAGAGCACCAAATGCGCCGAATCGGAAGTCGGCATAAGCTTTAGCACAGCGTTCAGACGCGAGAGACTATGGAGTAGTTTTGCAATCGCCAACGCGAAGCCCGTGATCACACCCGCCAGCAAACCAAATACGACAATCGTGATGACGGTGGCCGCAAAGATAGCCACTTCTGAGCGACCGAACTTGGACAGCTCCCGGACGGACTGCGGGTCCATGAGTTTATAACCCGTGTAGACCAAGATTGCGGCCAGTGCGGATGTGGGAATCGCATTTAACATCCACGCGAAAGCTGCAATAAATAGCAACAGCCAAGCACCGTGCAGCACGGAAGAGAGTCGCGTTTGTCCACCCGCTTCGATATTCGCTGAGCTACGTACGATAACACCCGTTAACGGCAGGGCTCCGAGCAAACCACATAGGGTGTTGCCAACTCCCTGCGCAAATAACTCCTGATTGTATTTGGTCCGCGCACCGCGGTGAAGTTGATCTGTCGCCGTCGCGCACAATAGCGTTTCGGCACTTCCCACGGCTGCGACGACCAAGCCTGCCTGCATCAGTCATGGTCGGCTTCGAAATCTCGAACGACGGCGTTTATGGCAGTCACTTTTTCAGCGATTTTCGCTTGATGCTCGACTAGCTCGTCCCAACCCTCAGGTTTAGACTCGATTTGCACCTCGAGCTCCTTCGCTAACGCCTCTGGTTCGGACGCAGGATTGGGCAGCAGCTTGCGGACTTGTTCGGCAATCTCCGCTTGCTCGCGGCGAAGGGCCGTCATCAATTCGAGATGCTTCGAGCGAAATTTCCGCTTATCCGAAGAGACGTAGTCGTTCAAAGTGAACGCCTTGGCGATTCCTTTAGGTATTGAAATCAAATCTCGTAGTACATTGCCGCTGGGTTTGTCATCGAGCATGACGTGAAACTGACTGGAGAAGATGATGACACCGATTCCGGCCAGCATGCCCTTGATTACAGCCGGCGAAACGGCGCGAAACCATATACCAATTCTGAGAGTGCCCGCGAGTACCTGAAGCAATCCGGCAATCAATACGACGATCCCGAGTCGCTCCACCCCGAAGCGCTGGACAATGTCCAGAACAATTACCGCTAAACCCGCAGCCGGTCCGCTGACCTGCAACGGTGAACCCGCCAGGGCGCCTACCACTAGACCGCCAACGATACCCGTGAATAGTCCCGCCGCTACCGGCACGCCGGAAGCGATTGCGACACCCATACACAGCGGTAAGGCCACTAGGAAAACCACCACCAAGGCAAAAAGGTCTTGTCGCAGGGTGGTAAGTCGCGGTAGGGGCGCTTCCTTAGCAAGCGGTGAACTCATTCGCGGTTCGCGCCCAGTTCGGGTAGGACGATGGCTTGGTTGGCGTATTTCGCAACGAACTGTGTGATCGCTCGCTCTTGCTCACCAGTGGCCTCGTCCGCTGCCTCTTGGACGCGACTTTCGGCTCGCGACAAGAACAACTTCGGAACGTTCACGCGCACAACTTGCTCGATCGTGAGCGTGACTTTCGTTTTATCTGCCTGCGGCTCTGCGATAAGTGTCGTCTCATAGGCTTCCAGGTTACCGGCGGCTTGATTGGCTACCGTTCGCACATGTAGGCGATCTGGCTGGATACTCGCCTGCTGAGTCAGCGATAGTTGGTCGGCATCGAGCGCCGGATCGTCCAGACTTACGACGATTTGCTTCGTCGCCGTCAAATCGGCTTGCGACTTGCCCTTCAACGCATTTAGGATGGGACGTCGGTCTGCCGACGCGTCAATTGCAACTTCCTGCATGTGTTCGACGATCAACTCCATGCCTGAGTGAGCAATAATCGCTGCCGTCGCATTTTTTCGGACCATGATCTTCCGGAACTTGTCAAAGTCGGCATCCACCACGAAGGACCGCGCGCTGGTTCCCTTAGCTGCTAGCGACACGGCGCTTAATTGCCAGGCACCGACAGCGCCGATGCCAAGGGCGGCCAGGACAACCAAGCCGATGATCAGCCACAGACCGAAGCGAATCTGCAGCGACTGTGGTGCCGGACGATTTTTTTCTGCATTCGAAGGAACAACGTTCAAATGAGCTTTCCTTTACTTATCGCGATCGATCTCTATGTCGATCTTGCCGGTTTGCGTCGAACGCTCGATCTCGAGCTTTCCGTTTGGCCCTTCGATGTCCAGCACCTTTTCTTTCTGCTCACAGCCAGTTAGGCTCAGCGCGAACACAAGCGTCAAAACCGAAACTGCGGCGAGTCTGGCATAAGCAACATGCATAAATGAGTACTTTCTTTTTTCAAATTTGGGAAGTTTCGAAGTGGATGCCCGTGAGATACTAGCTCGCAGCGCCAGCTAGTGGGTTTGGTTATTCTGTGCGCCAGTGACAACCTATGTGAAGCGTAAACGCAATTGGCGTGCCGCTTATCCGACAATGTCCGATTAGGTATGTACGCGATCAGAAGAAACGCGGTGCGGACCTACCTATTGACGGTTTAGCGAGCAACTTGCTCGTTAAACCGACAATTAGCAATTGCTGTTCGAACCCTGATGCTTGGGCTACAATTCTTTCGCCAGCGTATTCGCTGACCTGTGTACGTCGGATGCGTCCACGGATTCGCTCAGCCCCAATCTGAACTTGTTCGACTGAATGGCAAAACCCACTTCACAAACCAGTCCCAGCCCAGCTTGGCTGAAATTTATCGAACCGCTGACTGTTTCCACCGTGATCACTGCAATGGTGGTTATCGCAATCCTAACTTTCCAGGATTTCCGCCGCCTGCAGTCCAATCGGATAATGGTTTGGAACTCTTTCGAAGTTCTGCAAAAAATCGATGCGACCCTTATCGCCTTGATCGATGCGGAAACAGGACAACGTGGCTATTTGATCACGGGGCGCGAGGATTATTTGGAGCCCTACCGTGGCGCTGAGACTCGAATTGCAATCGCTGCCAACGAGCTGGGGCAATTGACGTCCGACAATCGAGACCAGCAGGCCAACATGCTGCTTGTTCAAACAAATATTGCCAAGAAACTCGGAGAACTAGAATTCACGATCACCACCCGTAGCCAGGCTGGCTTTGATGCGGCCAGGGCGGCGGTCGATTCGGACCTCGGCATGCGTACGATGGAAAAAATCCGTGCTCACCTGGGCGATATGCGCAAGCTCGAGAATGAAGTCCTAGCAACGCGGCAATTGGCGGCTCAGCAGTCCTACCGCAACGGCATGGCGACTGCAATACTGTCTTCGTTTATCGGCCTGGCACTGGTCGGCGGAATGGTCTACTTGCTACAACGCAATCGCCGCCGCGCCGAGCAACATGCATTGGCGATTTTCACAGAGCGAGAACAACTGCGTGTGACGCTGGAGAGTATCGGCGATGGCATGATCTCGACCGACGCTCAGGGTTGCGTAACCTATCTAAATCCAGTTTCTGCAGCATTGACGGGTTGGACTACTGCTGAAGCCAAGGGACAACGACTAGAAACCATTTTCAAGATTGTCAACGAGGAAACACATCAGACGGTAGACAATCCTGCCGTGCGCTCTTTGCGTGAAGGAGCGATTGTTGGATCGGCCCAGCACATTCTTTTGATCGGTAAGAATGGAACCGAGACGCCCGTGGACGATAGCGCGGCACCGATCCGCGATTCCGCAGGCCAGATTACCGGTGCAGTGCTGGTGTTTCGCGATGTTTCGCAGCGCCGCGAGGAAGAGCGGCGATTGTCGAATGCAGCTTCATTCACGCGGAGCATCATCGATGCACTTAGCGAAATGGTGATCGTGCTCGATCGCCGGACCAGAATTCTAGCCATGAACCGATCTGCCGGTGAAGCGTTTGGCGCAATGGACGCAACAGCGCTAGGAATTTCGATCGATCGACTAAACGCGGAGACCTTCGCTAGAGCTGACGTGCAAGAGTTGCTGGCCGCCACGCTGACTGACGAAGCTCCAACGCAGCGACTGGTAGTCGAACAAAGCTTGCCCGATGGATCAAAGCGAGTATTGCGACTAGAAATGACGCGATTCGATCCGCACCTGGAGCAACGTGGGTCGGTTCTGTTGGTCATCAGCGACTTAAGCGACGAACGTGCACTGCAAGAGAAGCATACTCGATTGGACCTGCACACCCGTTGGTTCCTGGAACAAATTTCAGACTATGCCATCTTTACGATGGACCGGCAGTGCCGAGCCAGCAGTTGGAATCAAGGCGTCAAACAAGTCCTAGGCTACGAAGAAGATGAATTTATTGGCCAAGACATCCGTCAGCTAATATTTACGCCCGAAGCGATCGCCAGTGGCTCCGCCGCGGAAGAATTTGCGATCGCAGCCCGCACGGGCGAGGCCAACGACGATCGTTGGATGATGCGGAAAGGCGGCGTACGTTTCTGGGCATCGGGAATTAGCAACGCGATTCACAACGACCAAGGCGAGCTAGTTGGCTTTAGTAAGATCATGCGAGACCTAACGGACCGCAAGAAGGCCATGGAAGAATTGGACGCAACCGTCGCCCAGCTACGCACTACGGAAGAGCGTTTGCGACTTGCGCTGGACGCTGCGGAAATGGGAGCCTGGAATATTGACCCAGTTGATAACGAGTTAATCACGGACGCGCGATTTCGAGCTATTTTCGGTGTGACCGATGAGGAAATCGACTACCAGCGTGCATTTTCCATCGTGCATCCCGATGACCGAGAACAGGTGCGCGCCAGAATCGCCGCCGCGACCAATCCGGACAACCCAGCGCCCTACAGCATCGAGTATCGTGTCGTCCACCCGGATTTATCGATCCACTGGGTTGACGCCAAAGGGGCGGCACATTTTCAAGAAGTGGCCGGAGTGCGAAAGCTGGTGAGCTTCGATGGCACTGTGGCCGATGTAACGCAGCGACGGATGAGGGAAGATGCCCTGCGCAAAATGGCAGCCGATTTGTCCGAAGCTGACCGTCGGAAGAACGAATTCCTGGCGACGTTGGCGCACGAACTGCGCAACCCCTTAGCTCCCATTAAGAATGCCGTCCAGTTGATGGCGATGACCGAACTGGATGGAGATACCGAAGATTTGCGTCAGACGATGGCGCGCCAAGTCGAACAATTGGTGCATCTAATCGACGACTTATTGGACGTTTCGCGGATCAGTCGCGGCAAGATCACGCTGCGTAGAGAAGTCGTGGATGTGGCCTCGATTGTCGCTGCTGCCGTAGAAGCCTCGTCGACGTTTATTTCAGAGAGCGGACAGAGGCTGACAGTTCATTGCCCCGAAGAACCTGTCTTGATTTACGCGGACCCCGCCCGTATCACGCAAATCACTTGCAATTTGCTGAATAACTCCGCCAAGTACAGCAGCGCCGGTTGCCAGATCGACCTGAGCGTCTCTCGAGAAGATTCCCATGCGGTCATTCGCGTATGCGACAATGGCATCGGTATCGATTCGGATCGGCTGGAGGATATTTTTCAAATGTTCTCCCAAGTCAACGATTCGCTCGAACGTGGCTCTGCTGGCTTGGGTATCGGCCTGACGCTCGTCAAAACGCTCGTCGAGCTTCACGGCGGAACGGTAGCCGCAGAGAGCGCAGGCAAAGGTCTGGGTAGCCAGTTCACAGTTCGATTGCCCCTCACGGACCGAGCTCTAGAGAGCACGGCTGCGCCAGGGGTGGTATTGACAGAGCCGACGCGCGCATTTCGAATCTTGATCGTTGAGGATCAACGCGCCCTGCGCGTCGTCTTAACACGCCTTTTACAAAAGATGGGGCACGAGGTCGAGACGGCCGAAAGCGGCCAAGAAGCCTTGACCAAGCTGAGCGTATTCACGCCAGAAATTATCTTCTCCGACATTTCGATGCCCGGTATGACTGGTTATGAACTGGTCACACGCCTGCGAGCTTTAAAAGAACTAGCCTCCGTTTATTTCGTTGCCATGACCGGCTACGGTCAAGCCTCGGATCGAGAAAAAGCACTTGAGACCGGCTTCGACGAACACATCGTCAAGCCAGTCGATGTCGAGCAACTTAAAAAACTCTTCTGCCGCTTGTCGCAATAGTCTGCTCTTGTTTGAACCTCAGGCGCTAGCCGTGGGATTCGCCGCAGTGTGTCTGTGAAACGGTACTCGTACTCGAAATGCCCCGACTACAAGTAGAAGATGGAAGTACCGTCCTGCGAACTGAGTACGAAGCACTGGCCTGCCATTTGAGTCACGAACGACCAAGCTGACATCAAATCGCGCACACTGCGTGATCGCGAACCCAAACCAGCCTAGCGGGCAGGCTACTAATTTTTTTTGGGCCCCTCGGTACAGAACATCCATTGCTGTCTAGTCACGGCACGAATTGTGCTTCTGTGAAGTAGTGTGTAGAACCAATTCGAATCAGCAATCTAACGAGGAGCACAAGATGTATATCGGTGGCGGAATATTTGGTACGATTCTGGTCATTCTGTTGATCATCTACTTAGCAAAGCGCGTCTAGCGCAGAACTCCGAACGTTCTGCATGTTTTTGTTTCCTATTGAACCTCAGATGCTAGCTGGGGCCGAAACAACTCCTACCGAGGTCGTCAGGCCTCGGAAGGAAGTCGGACGGCTGCTGGTTTGCCTAAGGAGTATCGGTGGCTCACGCCACCGTCTAGGGTTCTCTCGTCCTGCGGACTACTTAAGCCACGCACCATCAGTCGCTTAATTTGCGAGTAGGGCCGGGTTGCCAGCCTGGGAACTTCTGTAACGCTAGCGCTTGGGCTGTCGCACTGTCGCGGCCGGGTACGACCACAGTCCGTGCGTAGCCGTACGGATTGTGAGGTAGCAGAGTCACTTCCCAGACTTCCGTGATCCCAGCATTGACGGATAGCAGCCCCAGCTCCAGCTGCTTCAGCTTCAGCGGTCCGGCGGCACTTGGGCCTCGCAACCTATCGTAGCTGTCCAGAATCAAGCGTTCGCGGCTATCTGTCGCGTACCGATCCTCCTCCGAGACTCCGTCCAACCGAGCCGCTTGCCATCGTGCGAATCCCGGTGCAACCAGCTCAGCTTCGCGCTGCGTCAGCATTTCCAGTGGCACGGTTACGGAACCACCTGCGTCGAGCCCTAGTTGAACGCCGTTGGCTATATAATTGAATGGACCACCACCGGCCTCTGCCAGATGCTTTTCAAGTTGACTGAGGCTCTTAACAGGTCGTTTGTCGATGGTGGAAATGATTTTGGGCAGTATGAGCTCGTAGGCTGCTGGCAGTTTGGCGAGTTCAACATCGTTAATAAAGATCGCACCTTGGCGACGTTGAACTGCAAAGGTTTGGCTCCCGAAACCGATTAGTGTTCCGCCAATTTCACCTCCCTGACGTAGCTCCCACCGCGAGATTTTGGCGGCCGCTGCAGTCTTGGCGGCTACGACGTCGAGCTCCGTTGCCGCAGGCTCGGAAGGATCTGCGGCCGTTTTGGACGCCTTGGATTCGTCTCCGGCAGCCAAGTGCTCTTGGTCAGCCTCCGATAACTGGTCGCGTCGCAGTATGACGAGTTCGCCAGCAATATCCTTAAGCACGATCAGCTTTTCGTCCGAAGTCACCAGGCTGGCTGTAACTTCATAGAGCCCGCTGGCATCGCGCCAGACTCGCTCGGCAGTCTGGGCCCAAAGCGGGCGTGCGTGGAAAATGGTAATCGCCAACAAGATCAGAGGTAAACTTCTAACTATCATCTGACAAATTTCTAGTTCGTGTTTTGGAAAAGAAGTGAGTTCGAGCCCTCTGCCTAGCCGGTCGCGTTTCGCTTGGCAGACTGGTTCTTCGCGGCC